>DATAPP010000045.1:0-4648 GCA_036265125.1 Pseudolabrys sp.
ATAAGACAGTCACCAAGATCATCTTTGCTTCAGCCATAACCCTGTTTGCGGCTGCCCCGGCCGCTTTCGCTCAGAACATGGGCTGGGGCAATGCCTCAACTCCCGGTGCCAGCGTGCTAAAGGACGACCAGAGCCTCAGAACCACAACGGTAAAGAATGACCACGTCTCTTATACCACCAGGGAACGTGCCAGCCGCTCTAGTTCGCAGACGTTCGGCTGGGGGAATGCCTCAACTCCCGGTGCCGGTGTGATCAAGGACGACACGGTTCCATATGGAAAATAAGTCGCAAATTAAAAGAGCCGCAGCATGTCCAGCGCTGCGGCTCTCTTAACTTATTCCGTCCGGGGCCGTCCTCTAAGCACGTATTCGCGGTGGCGATAGTCAGCTCGGCAAATTGCGGCCTTAGCGGCCGCTTACTTGCCACTAATTTCTTACGCAACGACGTAACCCGCGCCGGGTCTCGCTCGAACTAGGAGTGGACGCCATGTCGAAGGACAGTGTCCAAGGACTCGATGAAGAAAGACAACGGAATATCTAAGGACACTATGAAGAAGTAAGTTTGCGACGCGGTCGGGCTCGTGCACCCGCGCGCCCGACCAAACCCTCATCTACGGCGCGCGTTCCATTGCGCGATGAACCTGGATCGCTACGATGATCAGTATCTTGTTCGCCTTGCTCGCTGGCATCGCCACCATTGCTGCGCCGTGCACGCTCCCAATTCTGCCGATTCTGCTCGGGACGTCTCTCGCCAGCCGCGGCAAATCGCGGGCGCTTTTTGTGGCACTGGGTTTCACCCTTTCCTTTGCCGCAATCACACTTGGTTTCAGCGTGGTGACGCAAATCTTCGGCCTCGACCCAGAACACTTACGAACCGTGGCAATCGCTCTGTTTGCAATCTTTGGCGTGTTGCTGTTGTGGCCACGGCTTTACGAGCAACTGTCGACCGCGATCGCGCCTTTTGTCGGATACGAGCGAGTGGCAAGCGGCCAGTTCGATCAGGGCGCCGCTGGCGGCTTTCTACTTGGCACCACCCTCGGTCTGGTGTGGACACCCTGTGCCGGCCCGGTGCTGGGCTCGATCCTAACGTTGCTCGCCACACAGACCGACCTGAAATGGGCGGCGTTACTGCTTGTGTTCTATGCCATCGGCGCCGCCATCCCGATGCTGGCGATCGGTTACGGTGGACAATATGTTGCGCAACGCGTCCGACGCATCGCTCCCTACACGCAACGGTTACAGCAGGGTTTTGGCGTTCTGGTCGTTGGTTTCGCCGTCGCGATGTATTTCCAATACGACACGCTCATCACAGCCTGGCTCTCCAATCTCTACCCCGCCGGCCAGATCGGCCTCTGAAGAAAGGTTAAGACCATGACAGTTCGCAAATTATCCGCAGTTGCGTTGGCAATCGCGTTATTGTCCGGATTTGCTCCGGCCGCGAGCGCTGGCGAATCCGGTGAGGTTGCGGTCAAGCTCGCGAGCGCCGAGCGCACCGCACCAGAGATCACCGGCATCACGCATTGGCTCAACTCGGTGCCGCTTAAGCTTGCCGACCTACGTGGCAAGGTCGTGCTCATAGATTTCTGGACGCATGGCTGCGTCAATTGTGTGAATACGCTGCCTTACGTCACCAAATTGCAGGAAAAGTATAAAGACAAGGGTCTGGTTATTATTGGCGTGCATTCGCCCGAATTTGCATTCGAAAAATCGACCGCAAATGTTGCCGCCGCTATCAAGCGGCACGGCATCACCTATCCGGTAGCGCAGGACAACGATTTCGCGACCTGGAACGCGTATCACAACCGTTTCTGGCCGGCGCAATACATCGTGGACAAGAGCGGCAAGATCGCGTTCGAGCATGCCGGCGAAGGCGCCTATGGCGAGATCGAGCACACGATCCAGCGACTCCTTAGCGAAAACGGCTGACTATAGGATCAACCCTCAACACTAAATTCAGAGTGAAGCCTGGATGTTGTCTCCGTCTCCATGTCTCTTGGACTTGAATGCGACGTTCCTATGCCCGTGCTACGCTATGTTTCAAGAGTGCAATTCGACCGTCCTTCGTCGCTGCGTGTAAAGCCATGGCAGACACGGAATCCGTACTCAAATTTGATCGGTCGGCCCTGGGACAAATTGTTCTCGTGCTGCAGGGCGGCGGCGCACTTGGCGCCTATCAGGCGGGCGTCTATCAAGCGCTGAGCGAAGCCGGCATCGAGCCGGACTGGGTCATTGGAACGTCCATCGGCGCAATTAATGCGGCGATTATCGCCGGCAATCCACCCGAGATACGGATAGGACGGCTACGAGAATTCTGGACGCGTGTCCAACACGGACCGCTCACCCAGCTAGTTAGTGCCGCATCCATGTTTGGACAGTGGGCGGCAAATACATTGGCTTTAGGATCGGGCGTGCCCGGCTTTTTCGAACCAAACCCCCAGGCTTTCCTTGGAGTTCACGTTCGGCTGGGACCCGAGTTCGCCGGCTACTATTCCACGAAGCCTCTCGAGCGCACCCTTCGGGACTTGATCGATCCAAGTCTCCTGAATGCTGGCAGGCCTCGACTTACGGTCGGGGCGGCAAATGTGCAGACCGGCGAGATGCATTATTTTGACAGTCGCGAAACACAGCTAACGATCCAACACATCATCGCCTCTGGAGCTTTGCCGCCGGCCTTTCCTGCCGTCCGCATTGGCGATCAGCTTTATTGGGATGGAGGCGTGCTTTCCAACACCCCGGTCGAAGCCGTTTTTGACGATAACCCAAGACGCAGTGGCGTTGTCTTCACAGTACATTTGTGGGGCCCGAACGGGCCTGAACCTGACAGCATTTGGCGGGTGTTGGCCCGTCAAAAGGATCTGCAATATTCGAGCCGTGCAGCCAGTCACGTCGCTCGTCAGAAGCAACTTCATAAGTTACGGCGTGTAATCATGGAGCTTGCCGCGAAGCTTCCGCAGCACGTGGCGGATTTGCCGGCAACCCGCGAGCTTGCGTCATACGGTTGCGTTACTCGTATGCATGTCGTCCGTCTCATGGCCCCAGCGCTAACAGGTGAGGACCATTCCAAGGATATCGATTTCAGCCCGAGCGGCATCACGTACCGTTGGAATGCAGGAAACACCGATACAACGCGTGTGCTCAGGCAGGCGCCTTGGACACATGATTTCGATCCCCTCGAAGGTTTGATTTTACATCAAGCCGAAGCGGGGGAGATGAGGTTTGAGGGATGATAAATCCCTAAAGATCTTCAGCGACACTTGGAAGGGGTGGGCCAATGTCCGCTTCGGGTCATTAGTGGACATCATGGCGTAAATTTGTGACGTCCGCTGCAGACATTCATCGGCGCAAGTGAATGTCCGCTGAGGGCCAATAGCGGACATTCACAAGCGCGACCGGAATGTCCGCTTTTGGCGGGTAAAGTGGACATAAGCCTGGATTGCCCTTGTCGTCTCACTGCTACACGCTAGGCTGCTTCAGGGGCGGAGAGACATGCGGACATGACTGCGCTCATCGAAGCGTTGCGCACGTCGGAAGAGCGGTTTGCGCAGTTGCCGGGCTATACCTTCCGGCCGCATTACCTCGACGATTTGAAAGGATACGAGGGCTTGCGCGTCCACACCGTCGACGAGCGGCCGGCGAAGCCCGCGACCGACATGCAGACTTATCTCTGCCTGCATGGCGAGCCGACGTGGGCCTATCTCTATCGCAAGATGATCCCGGTGTTTCTGGCCGCCGGCCATCGCGTCGTGGCGCCGGACTTTCTGGGGTTTGGACGATCTGACAAGCCAGTCAAGGATGCGGTCTACACGTTTGTCTTCCACCGCGACATGTTGCTGCGGTTGATCGAGCGGCTCGATCTTCGAAACGTCACGATGGTCGTGCAAGACTGGGGTGGACTCTTGGGTCTCACCCTGCCGATGGAAATGCCGGAGCGGTTCAAGCGGTTGTTGGTGATGAACGCCACGATTGCGGTGGGCGCAAGTCCAAGCACCGGCTTCGACAATTGGAAAGCCTATGTCAAAGCCAACCCGGACTTCGACGTCGCGCGCCTGATGCGGCGCACCACGCCGGTCTTGAGCGAAGCGGAAGTCGAAGCTTACTCCGCGCCGTTTCCCGACGTGCGCTACAAGGCGGGCGTACGACGCTTTCCCGAGCTGGTGATGGTGTCACCCGAGATGGAGGGCGTCGACATCTCGCGGCGCGCCGCTAAATGGTGGTCGCATGAATGGAGTGGGCAGACGTTCATGGCCGTCGGGATGAAAGACCCCGTACTGGGACCGACGGTGATGGCAGCACTGCGTCAGCAAATACGCGGGTGTCCGTCCCCGCTCGAGATTCCGGACGGTGGCCACTTCATTCAGGAGTGGGGCAAGGAGATCGCGGAAGCCGCCGTTACCGCGTTCGCCTAGGCTTCGCGAATGTCCGCTATTCGCCCGAAGCAGACATCCCAATCAGGTCTCCGAATGTCCGCTCTTGGGGGTAAAGCGGACATGGCCTATTGCAGCGCACATGTCCGCTTAGACCCAAAGCGGACATTGTTCGCACCTGCAATTGTCCCCTTCCAGAGTGCTACTTTGAGTTGATACGATGAGACTGTCCTCAGAACTTCGGGGCCGACCATGAAACGGCGCGAGTTCATCAGATTGCTGGGC
>DATAPP010000046.1:0-6745 GCA_036265125.1 Pseudolabrys sp.
GGCGTGGCTTGAATAGGGTCGTCGTCACTGGATTGGGCGTTGTCTCTCCGATCGGGCAGTCCGTCCGAGATTATTGGTCCGGCTTGATTGCAGGCCATTCGGGCCTTGCGCCCCCAGTGTTGCAGCCCGAAGCTCTTGCACTTGTCTGCCCCGGTTGACGGGTGTCTCAAAAAGCTGCTGCAAGGAAGATCCAATGTCCGCTTTTGGCCCATAGCGGACATTCGCAGAGTTGTTATTGAGGTTAAATTTATGGGTCACCTATCCCAAGAGTGGTAAGATTTTTTACGAGGATGATCGCGAGTGCGGCGATGCGTCGACGCGAGTTCATTACACTTCTTGGAGGTTTAGTTGCGTGGCCGGTTACGGCGCGCGCTGAACAGGTCGGAAAGGTTTACACGATAGGCATTTTCAGCGCCGGTGCGCCCACCAATGGGACGACAGTCACTGTTTTGCCGGATGCTTTGAGGGCATTGGGATGGATTGAAGGAAAAAATGTCGCCTTCGAGCTCCGCTTTGCGGAGAATCGGCTCGAACGGCTGCCCGAACTCGCAGCGGAGCTGGTTCACCTTAACGTCGACGTCATCGTGGCACTCGGAACACTCGCGCCGCTCGCCGCCAAGCGAGCCACCTCAACCATTCCAATCGTCATGACATCCGCCGGCGACCCATTGGGAAGTGGGCTCGTCGCTAGCCTGGCGCGGCCCGGCGGCAACGTCACGGGCATGAGTCTGATGGCGCCCGACCTCGGTGGCAAGCGCCTTGAATTGCTCAAGGAGCTGTCGCCCGGGCTCGCCCGCGTGGCGGTGCTCTGGAATGCGGCCAATCCGTATCCGGCGAGGGTCTTCAAGGAGACGCAGGCGGCGGGTCGGACATTGGGGATCGAGGTTCAATCCCTGGAGGTGCGAAGCGCGAACGACTTCGATGGTGCATTCGAGGCAGCGAGAACTCAGCGTCCAGATGCATTGATCACGGTCGAAGATCCGCTCACCGTCGACTATCGAAAGCGCATTGCGGACTTTGCAGTCGCCAACCGATTGCCGTCGCTTTATGGATTTAGAGAATTTGCGATAGCTGGCGGACTGATGTCTTACGGGGCAAATATCGCTGACTTGGTTCGGCGCGCCGCTGGTTACGTCGACAAGCTCCTCAAAGGCGCCAAGCCTGCCGATCTTCCGGTCGAGCAACCCACAACGTTCGAACTGATCATCAACCTTAAGACCGCCAAAGCCCTCGGCCTTCAGGTGCCGCCGACGCTGCTGGCCCGCGCCGACGAGATAATCGAGTGAACAAGCGGAATGTCCGCTATTGGCCCAAAGCAGACATGCCAATCGCACTGATCAATGTCCGCTTTCGAGGGTAAAGCGGACATGGGTTGGTGCACTGCAAATGTCCGCTTATGACCCAAAGCGGACATTTTGGTCAGCAGGTCTGACTTGTCATTACACTAGCGCGGTTCGTCAAACGACGGGCGATGACGACCACCCCTACCGCGCCACCGTTTGACCATTTCAATTTTGGCTGGGTGAAAACATAAACGATCAATTGTTGCGACCAGCACACACTCCACCAAAAACTCAGTCGCCTTCGGTGCTGGCCAATGACTGCGGCCGCAGCCCGTGTATCATTTACAACATGTCGACACGTTACCTGTTCATCGCGTTGTCAGTTATTCTTTGCGCAGGCGCGTTTCTCTATTCCACTGACTACCAGTCGTTGAGACCAACGCCACCGCAGTCGTCAAATTTATTCTCAGCAAGATAAGTCCCTGCGTGCGCGTCATGTCCGCTGTTGGCACAAAGCGGACAACGGCTAACTCCGCGCGGTATCATATCACGCGCTGGGATCCGTTGCGTTTGGAACGAATAACTGCTCGCCTTCGGTCTTGTAGTTGGCGATGGCTTTCTGGCCTTCCCGCGATACCAGCCAATTGATGAACTGCTGACCGAATTCGTGCTTCACGGTCGGATGTTTGGCGGGGTTCACCAGTATGACGCCATACTGGTTGAACATGCGCTTGTCGCCTTCAACGAGAATTTGCAAGTCACCCCTGTTCTTGAAGTGTATCCACGTGGCGCGGTCGGACAGCACATAGGCGTTGTCGGCGACCGCCATCTGGAGCCCAGCGTCCATACCTTGGCCGATCGATGTGTACCAAGAGCCCCGGTCATTCTCGATATCGATGCCAACGTCCTTGTGCCAGATCCTGAGTTCGGCGAGATGGGTGCCAGAGCGATCGCCCCGCGATATGAAGGTCGCCGATTTGGCCTTGATCGCTTCGAACGCCTTTGCAACGTCCTTCGTATCCCTGATGCCCGCGGGATCGCTCTTTGGCCCGATCAGCACGAAGTCGTTGTACATGACGGGAACGCGCTTCACACCGTCTCCTTCGTCGATGAACCTATTTTCCGCCGATTTGTTGTGCACTAACACGACATCGGCCTCGCCGCGTCTGCCCGTATCGAGCGCCTGACCGGTGCCTTGGGCGAGTACCTTTACAGCGATGCCGGTTTTTTGCGTGAAGAGTGGCAGCAAGTAGTCGTATAGGCCGCTATCTTGAGTTGAGGTCGTCGAAGCGACGACAATTGATTTTTCTTGCGCTATCGCGTGTCCGGCGAAAAATGCGCCGAAGAACACGATAGCGGCGAATACGGTTTTTCGCGGTGAAAGCAATTGAGTCCCCTTATGCCCACAACAAAATAGCGCCGCACGATGACCAATTTGAGGCTCTGCGGAACATGGCTGCTATGTCCGCTATTGGCCCTTAGCGGACATTCCAAATCCGTCATCCAATGTCTGCTTTCGGGGTAAGAGCGGACATGCCTTCTTGCGGTGCGAATGTCGGCTTTTGACCCAAAGCGGACACCAGCGTCCTTCAGTTTCCTCAAGGAGCCCCAAAGGGTAATTTATTTCGCGCCGCGTTAAGGTGAAAATCGGCGGGCTCGGGAGCACGGAGGTTGACGATGACCCGCATGAATTTAGTTGCCGTCGCTGGTCTTGCCGGTGCGTTTTTCGGGCTACAGCCGGCCCAGGCTTACCAGGCCCCCTGGTGCGCGGTGATCCAACTAGGCTCAGGTAGTGACTATTGGGACTGCCAGTATCAGTCGTTCGAAGACTGCTACCGCAGAGGCAATATTTTGGCAGGCAATCGGGGCTTCTGCAATGCGAGCCCGTACTATGTCGCCAACGCTGCAGAACACCCGCGCTCAGCGAAACGCCGCGCTCGCCCGCAGTAGCAGCCGCGCCGGACGTGTCGTTAATGTCCGCTTGTGACCCAAAGCGGACATCGCCTAGTGCACTGCAAATGTCTGCTTTTGACCCAAAGCGGACATCCGACCTTCCTTAGCCCCTTCCAGTGCGCCAACACAGGTTGCTACGATGGCGGAGTTTCAAAAAAGGGCGGCCACGATGAAACGACGGGATTTCTTCAAAGTAGTTGGCCTTGTCGGTGCGTGGCCGCTTGTCGCACACGCCCAGCAGCCTGCAGCGCCTGTGATTGGGTTCCTCAGCAGCCGCTCGCCAGATGAATCGAAGCATGTACTGGCCGCCTTTCATAAGGGTCTTAACGAAGGGGGGTTCGTTGAGGGAACGAATGTCGTAGTCGAATATCGATGGGCCCTCGGTGAATATGAAAAACTGCCCGCACTGGCAGCCGACCTTGTAAAGCGGAATGTGTCAGTGATAGCGGCAGTTGGAGGTGACGTTTCCGCACGAGCAGCAGAACAGGCAACGTCAGTCATTCCGATCGTATTTGGTGCCGGCAGCGATGTAGTCAAAGCCGGGCTAGTCAAGAGCCTGAGCAAGCCTGAAGCCAATGCCACAGGCTTCACTTTACTAACGAATGACCTGGAACCGAAGCGACTAGGCTTGTTGCACGACCTTTTGCCGAAAGCCGATGTAGTCGGAGTTCTCTTTGATCCGAATTTTCGACCAGCCGTAGATCAGTTGGCGGCCATCGAGAAGGCCGCAAAGACAATCGCGCTACGAGTCGATGTGCTCAGAGCAGGTAACGACAATGATTTGAACACTGGCTTGCACTCCCTTCGCAATCATCGCGTCAGCGCACTGCTCGTGACGGCTGCCCCTTACTTTGACACCCGACGAGCCCGAATTATCGAGTTCGCCGCAGAAAATAAGATCCCGGCCATCTACCAATTTCGTGAATACGCGGTTGACGGCGGCCTAATCAGCTACGGCCCGCGCATCACGGAATCCTACCGGCAAGCCGGCGCTTACGTGGGCCGGATTCTCAATGGTGCCAAGCCGAGAGATTTGCCTGTTCTTCAACCGACAAATTTCGATTTCGTGATCAATCTTAAAACGGCCAAAGCCCTTGGGCTGACGATACCGCCTGGCCTAATTTCTTTCGCCGACGATGTGATCGAATAAACCGGCGATGTCCGCTTTTGGCCCTTAGCAGACATCGCTCGCTGCACCGCACATGTCCGCTCTTGGGGGCAAAGCGGACATGCGGTTTTGCACTGCAAATGTCTGCTTTTGACCCAAAGCGGACATTCGCGACAAGTCGTGTCGTAAGGTTCGTCCCGAGATTGTAAGGCCCGCTGAAGGTCAGCGGGCCTTACTCACCGTTAGTCAGCTTTGCTAGTCCCATAGGCACGCGGGAAGACGTAGTGGTCGTTTGGCTCCTGCGATTTCGCAACGCAGTGGGCGTCGTCGGGGCTCAGATCTTTGTCTGCTATATCAAGCTGATTTTCATTCTCGTGCTTGTAGGGCGCACGTAGCATTTTGCAGACCGCGACGGGGTTCGCGTCGAGGTTGCCACCGCAATGGAAGCTCGCGGCAACGTCAGTGCTTCCCGAACCATTGTAGATTGCTGTCATCGGCCACGGACAGATGGGTCGCGTTCGCGTCGGATTGCCGGTCCCCCCAGTTGCAAGAATTCCGCCGTTGGATGCTGGCCCCGCTGAACTAGGCGGAATGCCTTGTTCAACCCATTTCACCAGATCATCGAAGAGCTGCGTGTGACCATTCGGCAAGAGCGTGGTCGGGCTTGGTCCGACGCCGCCTCCGCAGTGTTGGACGCCCGGCGCGTGATAGTAACGGAACCACGACTGCAGGGCACCGAAGTTGGCTTCACCATCGCCCATGAACGTCGCTACGCGACGATAATAATCAATCGAATCGCGCCATCGAATCAGTTGATCCTGTGCGCCTTGCCACATGATGATCTTGCCGCCTCGGTTTTTGACTTTTCGCAAGTCGGCGCTCTGCGTCTCTGTGTAGTCCCCCGTATTGCGGGAACCGAGCGTAGCTTCGTCTTCGTAGGTGATGCCGTTCGGATTTCCAGAAGCGGCCAGGGTCTGCTTGTTGAGAAATACTTTCGCCGTGCTGAAATTAACGTCACGGTGGGTCCAGGCCACGACCTGGGGTGCACTGCCGAGCGCCGTTGCCACGGTCCAAAGCGTCACACCGCGATCAACGGGGTGCCAGATGCGCTTATGGAACGAGTTGCGCGGACCGTCCCAAATCATATCGACGGCGGCCGCCTGATCCGCATCGAGACAGTTGGGCGCGGCCGGCGCGCCTGCCTTGCCGCAGATGTTCGCTGTGGCGCTAAAGGTGCAGGCACGCGGATCGTCGACCATGCCGTCGGGCACGGTGTCGTAGCCTTGAACGTCGCAAGCGGCCGTCGCCGAAGTGTTTACGGCGGCAATCTGGCCGGTCGAGAGAGCCTTGCCTTTCGCGGTCAATAGGTCGCGCACGACGAGCTCAGGCCATAGATCCGACAGGCGGAAGGCTTCGTGATAGAGGGCCGGGGCACCGATGATAAAGCCGTCAAACTCGTCACCGTAGAGCTGAGCCAGCCCTAGGCCTTGGCGGCCGCCGGTCGAACAGCCATTCCAGTAATTGCGCAGAGGAGCCATTTCATAATAGGTCGTGGCGAGCTTCTTTGCCCATTCGACCTGCTGATGCTGCGCCTCGTAAATGTAATCATCGATCATCCCGAGATTGAGCTGGTGCGTGCTCTGGATGACTCCGAAATTCCCCACCGGGCCAATTTCGGCGCTCGTGTGGCCGCCGTCGGTGGACGATCCGACGTAACCAGCATCGGTAGCACTTGTTGTTGCCCCGACATTGCCGATTAGTCCACCGCCACCCAAGTTTTGAAGCTTCCCGTTCCAAGCGCCCTGAATGCCGCCGGAGCCGAGGTCGGCCGCATTCAACGGCAAGCCGATGCCGATGCGAATATGTTGTACTTGGTTGATGTCGTAGCCATCGGCAGGACCGGCCAGCGCCGAATAGGTGAATTGCACGTTGCAATAGGCCTTGTGCGTTGGCGACACCGATGCCGGAACGAGCACCGAACTGGGCGACTTGATTGCCGGGTTACCTGCCAGACCGTACGCGGGATTGGTGGCGAGAAACGCACAACCTACCGTAGCCGAGGCCGACGATGCGAACGGCACGGAAAGCAGTAAAGCGGTCGACAGCGCGGCCATATTTTTGTGGCGCATGGATTCTCTCCCTAGGTGTTTTCGCACGCGATTTGCGTTTAGATAGCAAAAAAAGCGTACGTTGGCTTCTTGCTTAGAGCAACGAGTTCCGACGTTTCACTTTGGAAAGCAAAATGAGCCACACTGAGATACCATTTCGACGGCGGACATGAAGGCTGTGGTTTGGCAGAGAAACTGAATCATCTTTGAATTGCGCCATCGGTCCTTCTGCGCCGTTGAACATTGGCGAACTGATTTTCAATGTCCCTTCCCACCCGAAGGTCCCACGTACA
>DATAPP010000047.1:0-6799 GCA_036265125.1 Pseudolabrys sp.
CCCGTTGATGTCGCGCACAAACCGGGATCGTATGCCGGATGGAAGAACATCATCTTGCAGCGGCGGCAGCTCGGTCATCTGTACCTCTCGTGACCCTGTGGGATCCATCCTCGGCGGCCCAGGCCGTCGGAGTCAGCCCGGGTCCTGTTGGCCGCGCTCGGATCGCACTGGGTTTTCTGTGTCAATGTCGCTTCGCAGTTGCTCATTGTCGGCATCCCAAAATTTCCCTTAGGGTTCTTCGGGTCGGCATGGCGAAGATCATGTCGCCGCGCTGTCTGGATTGGCGTACGGAACATCGCCTTGATCAGCATGGCAAGTAGTAAGCAGGGGAGGCGACGATGCACCGATACTTTTCCAGAGACCGGCCGTGAAAACGATGCCGGGCTACCCAAAGGCTGCGGATCCTGATGCGTCGAAGCCGTACGTGATGTGGCCCGGGACCCCGTACGAGCAGCTGATGTCCCGATCAAGTGACGAAGCCTGCGCCGACCAACCTCAGTTGGTACTGAAATTAAATGAGACGCCTAACGATAGATTTTGGAGGACATATTCGAGACCCCTTGCGCTGACGAAAAAATGATACGATATAAAAGCCGAAGATTCGTCTGCCGCGCAAAGTTTTGTACCGCGTAACCGCGTGTAGCTAATCCGATGAAATCCTGGTGCCCCATCGGGTAGTGGACGAAATTCTCTCTCAGGGCCGCGATCCGCGGCGGCAAGACGATCATGGCGCTACCCGCTCGATTTTCGCTGCTTCATTCCGATCTGAACGATTTTCTCTTCGCCTCCGTTGGCGAAGAACAAAATGGAGTGACGCTGAGCGTTGTTTCAGCGTTGACGCGACTCGGCGTAGACCCCTGGGAAGAGGCTGCCCGGCTCACCCCTTTGCCGAAGGCGTCTGCGGCCGAGGCGCTTGCGACGCTAATTGCTCGGTTGCCGATCCGTCGAACGCAATCATTGGACGATTTGGCCATCAGCCGCCGGTTGGTAGAGCTTTTGCCGGCAGGTAAGCCGGCGCCCTTACAGGGCCGCGAGCAGGCAGGAGTTGCGCAGAAGAAGTATTGGGGGGCCATGATATTGCTCGCCAGCCTTGCTCTCGCCGCCGCACTCCTCTTCAGCATGTTCTGATTGGGTGATGGCAATCATCCGGGGTTATCTGCCGGCACCTGCTCCGCATTCGCAACCTCGTTAGACAGCCGCAGGCCGATAGCGGCCAGGACCATCCTGCCCACGTGGCTCGGTGACCCTCAACGTCCTCTTAATACCCCTGAACTAGGGTGTGTAAGCGAGTGATCGGACAATAGCAGCCATTGGATCGAGCAAAACGACGAGCCGGCAATCTTTTCTTTCCAAGGGTGCCGGTTAGCCCGGTCCAATTCCTGCCAAATACCATAGGTTCAAGAACAAAATCTATTGTGCGCCGCTCAAGCATGAGACGATATTCACAGACAAGGCGTTTGCCTCATTTGCATTTGCGCGTCGGGCGTCGCTAGGCTCGAGCCGATTGATGAAGCCGCGGGTTTCAGTCGTTGTCTGTACTTTCAATCGTTATGATTTATTACCCGAGGCGATCGCCTCGATCGAATTGCAAAACCTCCCGCGCGACGACTACGAGCTGATCATCGTCGACAACTCCGGCGAGCCGGCAGCGCGAGAGCGGTTTCTCAGTGGGCTCGAGGTCGTGTGCCACTACCGCTACATCACCGAGGCGCGCCCCGGCCTTTCCCGCGCACGCAACATCGGCATCACCGCCGCCGCCGCAGACATCGTCGCCTTCATGGACGACGACGCAAAGGCCTCGCCCAACTGGCTGGCCCGCATCCTCGGCAATTTCGGGGAGTCCGAAGGCACCGGAATAGTCGGGGGTCCGGTCCGTCCGATCTGGAAAGCGCCGCGGCCGCCGTGGCTGCACCCCGAGCTCGAAGGATACTTGACGATCGTCGATCGCGGCAGCGCCGTTAGAGCTCTGCGACCCGAGGAATGGCTTGCCGGCACCAATATCGCCTTTCGCAAGAATGCGCTCGAGGAAGCTGGCTTCTTTTCGGAAAACATGGGCCGCAGCGGCCGGCTGCTCTTGTCCAACGAGGAGCTGGTCATCTCCCAAAAGATCCGGCAATTGGGATACGAGGTGGTCTATGACCCCGAGATCGTCGTCCATCATTCGGTACATGCCGAGCGAACGAGCCAGGCGTGGTTGCGCCGGCGGGTTTTTTGGCAAGCAATATCCGATCTGTTCGCCGAGCCCACATTGCTCCGGGCCGAAACCCAACCGGATCGGGAGATCGGTTGCATCCTCGACTTCTTGATGCAGCTGGCGCCCGAGAACCGCGGGACGATGGGCCTGTTCCTCGACCTCGATGACCCCGAGTTGTTCCGGGCGCAGACCGAGGCGATCGGCGCGCTCGCCCGGTTCCTCGCCGGCCATGCGGGGGACTGGCGCTGTGTCCTTGGAGGCGCCGGCTCATGAGCGGAGGAATGCTCCCCCGCCGTTCCATTGTCATCCTGTCGCCAACGCCGCCGATCCCGCGAGACTACGGCCACCGAAACCGGGTCTTCCAGACTTTGGCGTATTTCAGAAGGATGAATTTTGCGGTCTCTTTCCTGCTCTATCCCCTCGACAGGGATTGGGCAACAGCGGTTCCGCCATGTTATGGGGACCTGGCCGCCAGCTTCGATTATTTCGCAGTGGTCCCGAACAGCAGGCTGTTGCATCAGCCGGCACGCAGCTACCATCACGAGATCGATGAATGGTGGGATGACAATATCGGCCAGCATCTCTCCTGGCTCTTCGCGCATCGCCGATTCGACGCGTTTCTGGTAAATTACACGTATCTGTCCAAGGCGTTCGAATTCGCGCCGCCTAATACCGTCAAAGTGCTCGACACGCACGACTTACTTTCCGATCGACGAGAATTATTCGAAAAACACGGGGTACCCGCAGAATTCTTCTACACAAATCGGGACCAGGAAAAAATCGGCTTTGATCGCAGCGATATCGTGATCGCCATCAAGCAGTGCGAGAAGCAGATCATCGAGACGATGACCGACAAACCCGTAATCTGCCTTCCATACTGGGACGATCGGGCGGTCGACGGGCGGAGCCAGACGGCAGAAACGCAAGGTTTCAGCCACGCACGGCCGCTGCGCCTGGGCTTCATCGGCGCGTACAATTCGGTCAACATCGTCAACATACGGGGGTTCCTGGCAATCCTCGCCCGCTACGTAAGCCTCTACAATTTGCCCCTGGAAGTGCTGATCGCCGGCAATGTATGCCAAGGAATCGACGAAGATTATCCTTTTGTGCGCAAGGTCGGGTTTATCGAAGAGGTTGCCGATTTTTACGCGAGCGTCGATGCCATAGTTGCCCCGCTCGAGTTTTCGACCGGGATCAAGATCAAGACCGGCGAAGCCTTGGCAAGGCAGCTTCCCGTTTTGGCGACGCGCAACGCCTTCGACGGGTTCCGCCCATACCATTGGACGCAGGATCTGCCGTCGGTCGCCGCGGTGTGCGAGACGATCGTGCAGGTCGCCTACGGCGAGGTGCCGCCGGAAGAGCTCGTGATCGCGACGCGCAAGGCGGCTACTGCCGCCGCCCGGGCGCAACAGCAGGCTTTCTCGACCCTTCGCGGCCACCTGGTCGCGGCCTCGCGCCGCCTCTTGGTGATCGTCGATCGGCCATTCTGGTGCCGTGCCAACTCCCTCGACGAACTCGCAGCAAAGTCGATCGAATTTCTTGCGCAACTCATGCCCCCGATCGTCTGCTGCATATCGGAGCAAGCCATTCGGCCGAGCAAGCGCACGCCGAGGCCATTTACATCAGAGTTCCGGAGTTGGACGATTCACTGGCGGCCCTGCTCGATGACGTATTCGCGAATTACAACGTGATTGCGACGGTCATCGTGGCAGCGGTGCCGCAGTCCGAGGAACAGATCACCGGTTACCTGGAAGCGCGCGAGATTACGCCATGGTGGCTGTCGATTGCCGATGGGGGAGCCGATTCCGGCGTGTTGTTCCGCTCCAGTAACACGCCGTGGGAACCAGCGTATGCAATGGAGCAGACCCAGGAGGATGCGGCCATCAACATCATGGCGGCCGCCTTCGAGCAGAGATTTTTGTGGGATCCCAGATGATCTGTATCGATGTGTGAAAGGTGTACGTACGAATCCCTAGCGCTGAGACGCATTGATAAGATGTACAAAGGCAGCGGGCGATGTCACGCGGCGCATGGCAGTTCTCGCTGTTTTTGCAGCAAATTATCAGCCATCGACCTCGCGTTCTCTGTGGAATCCTGGGCCGCCAACGGTTCGGCGAACGCTGGTACTGGCCGGATCATCACGCGGAGCGAGCGCTTGCGATGAAGTGGCTGCCCAGCGCCCCATAGAAACCAGCTGCCTTGGAGGACCTGAGGCAGCCACAATCAGAAATTGTATCGGCAATTCCTCTCTGCTGCAACTGCAGCAAATCTGCAGCAAACTCTCGCCCAATGGTTGCAGCACCTGCCCGGTTTGGCGCCGTCGATCAAATGCCGAAGACGATTCCGAACCGTAGATCCCATCGACAAACGTCAGGTGTATGGAGGTTATCGCGTAACAGAAGTAGTCAACAATTTTCCAGAAAGTTCTAACGATGCGATCCCGCATAACACCTACCATTGGCCAGTGAGGATGAATAACACACGTGTAATGGAAAGCCCGGTGACCGAGACTGGCAAGCGCAGATTTAATCAATGGCGGTATGCTCGTTGAGGGCAATATGACGCCGTAACGCGGTTGTACTCGAGCCTGCATCCTTTACCTCAGATAAGATCAGTCCACGGTCTCGTAGGCTGACGTGCCCACCCCGACCGATGATCAGATGGTCGTGCACGAGTATGTGCAGCGACGCGGCCGCCTTAATGATGTCCTGAGTTACAGTAATGTCTGCAGTGGAAGGACTCGGATCACCGGAGGGATGATTGTGTACGAGGATTAGAGCAGTGGCTCCCAGCTCAAGGGCGCGTTTGATCACCTCGCGGGTGTAAACCGGGGAATGATCTACCGTGCCTCGCTGTTGCCGCTCGTCTTTAATCAATGCATTCTTTCTGTCGAGAAATAAAATGTGAAACTCCTCAACGTTGCTGTAAGCGATCTGCGCGGTGCAGTACTCGATCAATTTGTCCCATGAACCGACCACAGGACGCTCATGCAATTCCGCCCTCATGAATCGCAGAGCGACTTCACGGACAAATTTCACCCCTGCTATTGCGGGCAAGCTCAGTCCAGCAGCTGCGAGCGCATCGGTATCGGCACTCATGACTTCGGCGAGGCTGCCAAAACGGTCCAGCAGCTCTCCGACGAGGGATTCCACGTCGGCATGCGGATTGCTGGTGAACAGCATAACTTGGAGCAATTCGTAGTCGGGGAGGTTTTCTGCTCCCGCTCTTATTAAACATTGGCGCAGTCGCCGTCTCCGTTCAAATGTCGGACGAATACTCCCCATTACCGAGGTAAGGCGCCCTAGATCTTGACCGCGTTTTGGCTCGATGGATTCCTCATCGGTATTCATGATCAAGATCCGCAAACTGGCTTTTACTTTTTCCGGATTGTTAAGTATCAGAGATTCTAAGGATTGTGAAGCAGGATAGTCTAAAATCAGATTCAACCACCTATTCGGCAGCTGCCGATGTTTGCGAACTTAGAACCAATACCTATGTTTTTGGGGCGAGATTTTGACGGCTAAAGTCGGTATTGCGCCCGAAAAAATAGGCCGGCGGACGATCGAGGTCAAGCGCTCCGGTGTCGCCTCGCGGGTCGGTTGTCGAGCGCACCTTTGCCTGGGCTCGATCGTGACCATGCCTCGACTAACACTTCGCATTCTTCGGTATACCGAACGCTGGGCCAAGTGTTGATGCCCCTCATGTCCGATTTAGTTAGCAGGGGTCGACATCGCGTGTTCGGTTGCTTCAAACTACACAATGCGAATCTCATGTAGCAAGAAACCTAAAGGACGTTTGTCAGTCGTTCCCAGCGTTTCAGAGGGACGCTCCGGTTCTTCTATTCCGAACCGGATGCGACAGGTGGCCGCCAGCAATCCTGGGGGAAGTGGAACCTCCAGCCTGCCCGGCCCGCTTTTCTCGAATAAAAATTTTCCCAGGTACCGACCATTCACGTTGACCGACAATTCTCGGGAAGCGCGTCGCGCATGCAGAAATGGCTCAAGCCTTATGACCAACCTAGCCTCATCCGCGGGAATCTCCCTCAACTCCAGCCTCAACTCGGCGGACGGTCCAACGGTCCAAATACCGCCAGGCGTTGGCGTGCTCCAGCCAGTTTCAAGCCTAGCGCGAGCCGAAAACGCCGGCCGACGAAGCGAAAAGACGTTTTGAGCGAGGCTCAAATCCCGGCTAAACACCAATTCCGGGTCCTGGAGACGGATGTGAGCAACCCGAAAATTTCCTATCTGTACTTGCTTATAGTGCGTAAGGTACGGTCGAAGATCATTTTCTACAAACGCAAGGTAGTCGTTGTAGAAAGTTTTATGAGATAAGAATAGTTTGTTGTTACCGTAGGTGATTGGCGCGATTTCCTCGTCGGACTCGCGTAAAAAACGGTGAAATCCTTCCTGAACGCCAGGCCAATCGGGATTATAGAAGTCATCAAGAATAATCAGTCCTTTTTTGCAAAGAAGTTTCGACGAAACTCTTAAATCTGAAAAGTTATGTTCCGCGGTATGAGAGCCATCAACACTAAAAAGGCGTATTCCACCTTTGCCGTCTGCATACAGATCCGCTCGCGTTAACTCCAAGCTATTTTTCTGTATG
>DATAPP010000048.1:0-51131 GCA_036265125.1 Pseudolabrys sp.
GTGATTGAATAAAGCCATGTCCGCTATTGGCCCAAAGCAGACATAGGCTTGCACATGTCCGCTTATGGCCCAAAGCGGACACAAGCCGTGCTTCCGGGCCGTTTTTGCGGCAGCCCTCACCGCGTGGCCGCCTACCCTACCTCCACCGGAGCCACCGGCCACGCTGGCATCGCAACCAGCTCTCAACTAACATTCCACCTGGACCACTCAATGAAGGCTGCTCAGGTCGAGTTGCTCAACGCGATCTGTCCGTAACTAACTTGAAGGCGTGGACAGTCAAATGACCAAGCAACCCAAGCAGCAGCCTCTGTTTGGTGGTGGGCATGGTGGGCATGGTCCGGCGCTCAAGTCCTGGAATGTCGCGATGGCAGGAGAAATCGTGCCCAATTCGAGGACTGTAACTGCATTCAACTTAGTGGTTACGGATGCCGGCACTCTGATATTTTCGGGGCCGGATGGCACAATAACGGCAGCTTTCCCCGCGGCGAGCTACTTATGGGTGGAAGGCGGTACCTAAGGGAAAAACGCTGACACCGCCAGCGGGCCGAACAATTGAATTTCTCGATACTGAAACTTACCAAGTCACGTATCGCATCATTGACCCTGCATAACGCTGACTAGTCGTTCTAGTTATTTTTTGGCAGGCGCTATTTTGAGGAATGCTCATTGAGCGGCAGGCCGTAATGGTGATCGTATTCGTAGTTTCGACGAACACCACTCGTTTTTTTTCTCTTCTTCGCCTTGGCTCCCTTTTTCTTGCGCGCCGAGGTACGCCGCTTCGTCTTAGATGTCTTCGATCTTTGCGCCATGCTCACTCCTGCCTTGCGTTCCTACCACAGGTTGTACGATGATACCCCGGGGATCGGGGGAAATCATGCGTATCGTTTTAGTGCTGGCTGTCGCGATTCCGCTCGCGGGATGCGTGGCCAGTCAACCGACATACACCGCGGACGGGCAACAGGGCCATGTGATCACCTGCACACCGGGCTGGACTGGCGGCATCGTGGGTGCGGTGGCGAATGCGTCGACCTCATGGGGCCAATGCTACCAGAAGGCAGGCGAGCTTTGTGGTGCCCGGGGGTACGACATCGTCCAGCAAGTCGGCGAAGGTGGCGTCTATGGACAAGGGTCTCAAGGCGGAGGATTTGTGTCCACGACAAACAACCGCATGATGATCGTAAAGTGCAAGGGTGCGTCCTCTCCGAGTGTTGCGTCCGTTCCGAATACGGCAAAGACGCAATAACCTCGTGGGCGGCCATGAGCTCGCGAGAGTTTATCTTTGCCCAGTGCGGGGAAGATGCACGACGCGTGCGGGGTGCACTACCTCGGTCTGACGGGATAGGCGGCTCCATGTCTTCCGACGACCCTACCCCCGACGACTTCAACGCGCGCATCCAGAAGTACGTGCAGGATGCGGAGGCGCACATGGACCTTGCGCCAGGTACAATCAGTAACACCGGGCTAGAGAGCGACTTTCTGTTCGTCGTGAAGATGTGCGCGGTCATCGAACCGCTGCTCAGGGAGGCTGTGCGCGAGCACGTCCGGCGCGTGCTGAAATTTGCAAGAGTGATGACGGCCGAGTCAGAGACGCTGCTCAAGTCGATCGGTGATCTATCACCCGCCGAGCTGAGGAAGATACTCGTGGAGTTCGGCGCCATCGACGCGACGATCAGCAACTTTGTCAAAGCCTTGTTTCTGGTTCGGCACCGATACGCCCACCATATCGCCAACGCGCACCTCTCGGTGAAGGAGATCTGCGAGAAGATCTCCGCCGAGGGAGGCGATAAGCATTTGCTGAACAAGCTGACAGGACTGGACCAGTCGAAGGAAATCGGCCCGATCGTCGCCGCCTTCCTTCGGCCCATCATGTTCCACAACGTGGCTTCGTTCCTACGGGCCGCTGTTCACTTGGCGAAGCCGCCCCCTGCGCTGCCCGGCGGCCTGTTGGGTGCGCTATTCAACAAGCCAGCGGGTGACTTCACCGACTAACTGCTGCCTTGGCAGCGGGATTGGGAGCATGCTCAGATTTGCGCACGCTGGCAGGCTGGACTACATCCGACCTTGCAGGGCCGGTTTTGCGCAGGTTTCACGAGTTTTGCAGATTGTTGCCAGAACCGTTGCCAGATGGCCGAAACCGAAGAACAGGCCAAGCCAAAAAGAGAGCCTAATCGTTTGAAACGGAATGAAATTCGCAGCGCCAAATTTACGATCGGTCAGGTGGTGAAACATCGACTCTATCCTTTTCGCGGAGTCGTCTTTGACATTGATCCGGTATTCAACAACACCGAAGAATGGTGGCAGGCGATACCGGCCGAACTCCGTCCTCACAAGGATCAGCCATTCTATCACCTGTTCGCCGAGAATGCCGAAACCGAGTACATCGCCTATGTGTCCGAGCAGAATTTGTTGCCGGATACGTCGGGTACACCGATCCGTCATCCCGAAGTCGCCGATGTGTTCGAGCAGGACGAAAGCGGCGGCTACCGGCCACGGAGCAGCCAGATGCATTAGGTCCGTCCAGCGCTTGCTGAAAATAAAAGGGCGCGGCCTGCGGCCGCGCCCTTTGCATTGTCAGGAAGATGGAAACTCTTATTTCTTCTGAGCCGGAGCGAGAGCGCCTGGCTGCGCCGCTGCTGGCGCCTGGCTCTGCTGGCCCTCCAGCTTCTTGCGTGCCTCTTCGGCTTTTTTCTGGAGCTCTTCCTGCAGCTTGCGCTGCTGCTCCTCGAATGCCTTCGGATCGGTCGGCGGGCCGTCGTACGCCTTGGCAAAATCGTTCAGCGGCAGCGGCAGACTGATTGGCGTGCCCTGCATGTTGATCGCCTGGATGACGATGTTCTGCCCCTTCTTCATCTTGGGGATCATGTCATCGGGCACCTGGTAGTCCGCCATACAGCCAACCGGGAAGCAGATGCTGTAGGGCGATTGCGTGGGCTGGCCTTGATCGATGAGCAGACGCGTACCGTGCGCGAGCTGCATGCCCAGCGGAACGGTCACACGCAGCACCTTCTGGCCGCCTTCCGGCTCAAAGAGCTGGACAATGGCGACCGGCATGCCGTTTTCCAAACGGCCGTCCTTGGTGATGACGCAGACCTGCTTGTTGTTGGTGTCTGGTCCCTTGCCGCAAACCTTCATCCAGGGCGAATACATCAGCTGCGGCTGTTCGCCGGCGGCCTGCTGTTGTCCCGGCTGTCCTGGCTGGCCTGGCTGGCCTGGCTGGCCTGGCTGTCCAGGCTGCGCCGGTTGGGCCGGCTGAGCGACGGGCGCCTGTTTCTGAGCGGGCGCCTGTTTCTGTGCCGGCGCTGCCTTGGGCTGCGGTTGCTGGGCCAGCGCGGGCACCACAAACGCCGCCGCCAGAATGCCGGCCAAAGTGGCGGTCAGGACCCGGCCCCGCGGCCAGGCCGTTGCGATCCGATGAGTCATTACGATTGTCCTTTTTTCCCGTTCGCGGCCCACGGCCCTCAAACGACGCCTCTCAGTCGGCTCTCTCCGTGCGAAATACGGCGGGAGCGTGACACCAACGGCTGCCTGATAGCTGAATTCCGCTCTGCAATAAAGCCACGATGGCCCGGAATATGCGGTCCCGGCCGTATCCCAAGCCTGTTAAATTCGGGCAAAACCGGAACGAATCGCATTCGCCCCTCACACTCGCCCATTTTTGGTTGCCCCGCCGTTACGCAGTGGCAAGCGTCGCGGCGTACAGTAATGCTCGGCGCACTGCTTGGGGCGTCAGGCCTCTGCCTACGGCGCGCGGCCGCGGATACCGGGTCCCATACCGGGTCCCATGCCGCGTCCCACGCGCTTGCCATGCACGGCGAGCCAGCGTGGGGGGCCGCCTTTACCCATCCAACCTATGCGAACCCGGCCGCACCAAAAGGCGGACAATTGGTGCAAGGGGTCCAGGGCACTTTCGACTGCCTGAACCCGTTCATTGTCAAAGGACTGCCCGCGGCAAATATGCGCGGCTATGTAATCGAGAGCCTGCTTGCGCGCGGCTATGACGAGCCGTTCACGCTCTACGGCCTGCTCGCCGAGAGTGTGACCACCGATGCCGCGCGGAGTTTCGTGACCTTCACCATCAATCCGGCCGCACGATTTTCGGATGGGAAACCCGTCACGACGGACGACGTGATCTTCTCGTGGGAACTGCTGCGCGACAAAGGCCGGCCAAATTTTCGCACCTACTACATCAAGGTCGTCAAAGCGGAAACAACGGGCGCTCGCACGGTGCGTTTTGATCTGACCGGTGCCGACGACCGCGAGCTCCCGCTGATCATCGGTTTGATGCCGGTCCTGGCAAAGCATGCGATCAATCCTGCCACCTTCGAGGACACGAGCTTCGATCCTCTGCTTGGCAGCGGCCCTTACACAGTCAGCGCCGTAAAGCCCGGTGAAAGCGTCACCTTCAAGCGCGACAAAAACTATTGGGGCCGAGATCTGCCGATCAATCGCGGGCTGTGGAATTTCGACGCCATTCGTTTCGACTATTACCGCGACGGCAACACTCACTTCGAGGCATTCAAGAAAGGTCTCTACGACCTCCGCGTGGAGACCGATCCTGGCCGGTGGCAGATGGCTTACGACTTCCCGGCGATGCGGGAGGGCCGCGTGAAGAAGGAGGACATGCCCTACGGACTTCCAAAGGGAATGCAGGGGCTTGTCTTCAACACGCGGCGGCCGATGTTTGCCGATGTGCGCGTGCGTGACGCGATCCTGCAATTGTTCGATTTTGAGTGGATCAACCACAATTATTTTTTCGATCTCTACAAGCGGACGGCAAGCTATTTCGACGGTTGTGACCTGTCGGCACACGGCGTTCCGGCGGATGAGCGGGAGCGCGAATTGCTTGCGCCATTCCCGGGAGTCGTGCGCGCTGACATCATGAATGGCAACTGGTCGCCACCGGTGACCGACGGCTCCGGGCATGACCGGACGACTTTGCGACGCGCATTCGCGCTGTTTAAGGACGCCGGCTACGAACTCAAAGGCACGCAATTGGTTCATGTCGCCAGTGGCCGACCTCTGTCATTTGAAATCCTGACGACGACGCGCGACCAGGAACGTCTTGCATTGTTTTTCGTGCGCAACCTGAAGCGCGCCGGCATCGAGGCGCGGGTGCGGACCGTCGATCCGACGCAGTTCGAACGGCGGCGCATCGCATTCGATTTCGACATGATGGAATATCGCTGGGAGCAGTCGCTCTCCCCCGGCAATGAGCAGATGTTCTATTGGGGCTCGGCAGCTGCAGATGAGCAAGGCACGCGCAATTACATGGGCGTGAAATCTAAGGCCGTCGACGCCATGATTGCGGCCATGCTCGCCGCCACAAGCCGGACCGATTTTGTGGCCGCCACGCGAGCGCTCGATCGCGTTCTGTTATCCGGCTTCTACGTGGTGCCGCTTTATTTCCCGCCTGTGCAATGGGTAGCGCGCTGGACCCGAATCGAGCATCCCTCGCGTACGTCGCTTTTCGGTTATTTGCCGGAGACTTGGTGGCAGAAGGATACGATGCCTTGAGGCTCCATTCATGATTCTCGGCGAATCCAGCCAACCGGCCGGCACAGCCGCTACGCTCGACGATTTATTCCGCCGCGCCGGTGTGCGGCATCCGGACGCAATCGCGCTTGTCGATCCGCCCAACCGCGAAAGCTTTACCGGTGGCGCACCGCGAACGCTAAGTTTCGCGCAGGCTGACCGCGCAATCTCTGTGTTGGCTGCAAAGCTGCGCGGCTTTGGGTTGCAGACCGATTCCATCGTGGCGATCCAGCTTCCCAACACCGTGGAAAGCATCGTCGCGTTTCTTGGCGTCCTGCGTGCCGGCATGATCGCTGCGCCAATGCCGCTCCTCTGGGGACATCAGGATATCGTGGCGGCGCTCGGTCAAATTGGCGCGAAGGCCATCATAACGTGCTCGCATATAGGCGCGGTTGCCTATGCCGAAAGAGCCAGACAAGCTGCCGCCGAGCTGTTTTCGATCCGGCATGTCTGCGGATTTGGCCCCGATTTACCCGACGGCGTCGTGCCGCTCGATGACGTATTTGGCTCCGGCTTCGCCGATATTCCGCCAGCCTTTACCCGGCCGAGCCCTGCCGCCCTCCATGTCGCGGCCATAACGTTTGGACTCGAATCCAGGGGCATTACACCTGTCGCACGAAATCACATTGAGTTGGTCGCAGGCGGCCTGGAGATATTTTTGGCAGCTGACATTGTGGTCGACACGCCGCAGCTATCGACAATTCCGATCGGCTCGTTTGCCGGCGTCGCACTTAGCCTGTTGCCTTGGCTATTGTCCGGCGGCACGCAGCATTTGCATCATGGCTTTGACCCTGATGCATTCGCCGTACAGTGCGCCGCGCTCGGCAATGGCCGGGTGATGTTGCCCGCTGCCGCAGTTGCCCCAATCTCCGAAGCGGGGCTTTTGACCAACGCGAAACAGACCGCTGTTGCACTATGGCGCGCACCGGAGCGCATGACGGGGGCCAAGCCATGGGAAAGCCCAGCGGTCCTGGTGGATGTGGCAAGCTTTGGTGAAATCGGTGTCCTCGCCGCGCACCGTGGCGCAAACGGATTGCCTACCGCGATCCCTTACGGAGTCGTCGATCCATCGCACCGCGCCGCGGACGCGCCTGTACTGATCGAGACCACGCGCGGCGGCACGGGCACGCTGGCGCTGCGGGGGCGCATGGTCCCCTCCTTTCGGCAGGGTGCCGGGCACGGTCACGCATTGCGCCTTTCTGCGAACAATGCGGGATATGTCGATACCGGCTTCGCCTGTCGTGTCGATGCCCGGGGGCTTGTTGTTACGGCGCCGCCGCCGGGCGTTACGGTCATTGGTGGCTATGCGTTCCATCTCAACCGGGTCGACGAGTTGATTGCCGAAATCGACCGGGATGCGACCATCGTCGCTTTGCCGGACGCCGATCTCGGTCAGCGTTTCGCGGGCAGAGCCGCAGACCGGACCGATCTGCTCTCGAAATTGGCAAAGCAGGGCGTGAACCCGCTGATATCCGCAGCATTTCAGCCGCGCGGCACTTCGGAAGCCGCGTAATTACGGTCTGTCGTTGACGGCATATCAAGAGCGGGCGAGCAAAATGACCCGCATATGCATTTTCTCGATTTTCGATCTCAGGCCGTGACTCACACGGTCGGTCCATTTGCTTTTTGGTGACGTGATTATGCTGCTAGCCATTTCCATCGCGACTGGTCCGTTCATGCGGCAGGCAGATGTGGCGTCGGGTAGGTTTTCGACCGGTGACAACTTCGGGTTAGAACATCGCAGATTTCCTTGCATCGGGTTCACGCGCTTTTGAAACCTCCAAGCGCCTTAGCTTGCGTCGGGTGAGCTAATATATCGTGTGGTTAGTGACCGGCTGGGCAACCAAGGAGCATTGCGATGCGCACCACAATCATCGTGCTCGTGACACTCGTGTTAGCGACCGAGGCGTTGGCACAAAGCACGCTTGCGTTTCCACATGATCCTTATCGATGGTGCGCGGTCTATGGCGGTGACGCCGGTGGCGCTTCAAACTGCGGATTCCTCACCATCGAGCAATGCCGGGCAAACGTGAGCGGCATCGGCGGCTTTTGCGAGCCCAATCAATTCTACAATCCAGGGAAACCCGCGCGCACCCTCGGCCCGCAAGGTGGCGCAGGCGCGGCAGCAGCGGGCCGCGGGTGAGTCAGGCGGCTAGAACCTTCAGTCAGATCGTAGAGCGCTTTCAAAATGCGCTCCCGATCCCCGTTAGTCTCACGGTCTCAAATGGTCTCAGATGCGTATCATCGCTGTTATAATTCTGATGCTAAGCTTTCCTGCGTCAGGCGCGGCAGACCCGTCAGCGGATGCTGACGCTGCGATGAAGAGACACGACTACAAGGCTGCCCTGCGATTTATTCGTCCTCTAGCCGAGCAAGGCGACGCCAACGCCCAGTACAATCTCGGAGTATTTTACGA
This sequence comes from Pseudolabrys sp., assembly GCA_036265125.1. GTDB lineage: Bacteria > Pseudomonadota > Alphaproteobacteria > Rhizobiales > Xanthobacteraceae > Pseudolabrys. Next base: position 7,949 of record DATAPP010000048.1, read on the forward strand.
CAACGGCTTGGGCGTTCCGCAAGACCGCGTCAGGGCGTACATGTGGCTCAGCTTGGCTGCTATGCAGGGCAGAGAAAGAGCAGCAGCCTTCCGAGACCTCATCGCCCGGCTTCTGACTCCCGGGCAGATAGCCGAAGCGCAGAAGCTCGCAAGCGAGTGGAAGCCGACTAAGTAGCCGTCCATGCCGGGCGCAATGCCCGCAATTACCGCGATTGCTTTAAGCACTCAGCTCTAACAACCGCATTAATGGCTCGGGCGTTTTCGAAAGCTCGGCCAACTTCCTGAGCGTGAGCCGCAGTATTGGTTGGCCATCGGCGGCTCACAATAGCAGTTATTATTCCACCAACATTGCGGACCGTAAGGAGTCCCTTCGCACCGAATGGCGACGTACGCATCCGGATGGCAGTTGCAACTTTGACCTAAACGGCAGGCATGCGGTCCGTCGTTCCAAATGCCGCCGGGCCCTCGGTCGCCTGGGTAGCGCGGAGCGGCTGCGGCAGGCGCGGAGAGGCCCACCAGAAGCAGAGTTATCAAGACCCCTTTTGTCATGCCAAGGGCGCCCGCGTTGTGAGGCGCATAGTACACTATTTCGCGAATTGGTGACCCATCGTGTCAAAACGGATTGACGCTCCAGCCCTGCCCGATCCTGGCGCAAAACCAGAAAGCCAAAGCTCCGGCCGCTACGCGCATCCTCGGGCGCGTGCCCGCAACTGCCGAAGGTGGCGTAGGACGGTTATTTAATCCTCCAAGGACGGCCACTCCAAGCGCATGCTCTAAAAACTCCGGAGCGCCTTTTCCGATTGGACGATCTTCCTTCTGGGCTCGGTCGAGCACGGCATGGGCATGCGCGCGCGATAAAAAAGAGCTCCAGCGCAGCTAACACTATGGCGCATCATTATGGTGGCAATTCCCCGGTAGACTGCCCGAAATCTCGCTCTGGTGGCCGGGCCCGCTCCCTACCGGTGATCGCGCCAGCAGCACCGGTTGGTCCGGTTGCGGTGACGCGCTTTCTCTTGGGCGGCGCCTCAGCCCTCTCCCGACCCGCCGCGGGCTCGACCTTCCGCAGAACTTTAGGCGCCGACTGGGCCTTCGGCGCCGCACCGAGTTTGGGTTCAGCTGCCACGTCGGGCGCAGGTGCCGGTGTAGCGGCAACGGCATCGAGTTTGGGCTCGGGTGTCACGTCGGGCGCAGGCGCCGGTGTAGCGGCAACGGCATCGAGTTTGGGCTCAGGTGTCACGTCGGGCGCAGGTGCCGGTGTAGGCGTGAGGACTTGTAATGGATTGGGACGCGAGGGATTCGGCAGATCAAATTCGCTCAGCGAATGCGACAGAGAATAAACCTCATAGAACAGCAACGCGATGAACACCGCGAACACCGCCGGAAAGACGAATCGCATCATCGCGCTCCGCCTAATCACGCACCTCAGATATCCAGGAAATGATACTCCCAACCATCAGTGCACGGTAGATAAATGTCACCGCACCGCGCTCCCGGAACTCGGACCATTAGTTCCGAACTACAGCGTCATCATTCGACAGCTAAAAGGCTCCATCTACAGCACGGGGGGTGCCGGCGCTGTAAACTAGGGGTGCGATGGAGGCCTGCCAGAAGTCCGGCGAACAGAGTGAGAGCGTCCAGACTTAACGGCATATTAACAGCGCGCGTTTAGGCTCGCGCCCATCCCGTAGCCGCGGCGGCGCACAGATGTCGCTTCAAGGTCCGCTGATCGTGGTCGCCGAGCTTCCGGCGGTCGGCCTGGTCGAGGCGCTGAGCGCGGCCGGGGCCTTTCCTATCGTCGAGGCCAAATGGGCTGACGCGCCGGCCGCATTTCTGACGGTCAAGCCATCCGCCGTGGTGATTGCCGAGCCTGGGCCGCCGGCAAACGAGGCTTCGGCGCGAATGTTCTGCCTCCAGATCGCAACGGCGAACGGACCTATCGTCCCGGTGATCGCGCGCGTCCGCGCCGATGAAAATGCTGCAGTCCCTATCGCATTGCCGGCGGACGCCGCATTGCCGATCGAGCGGCTGCTCGTGCGCCTGCAGTCGGCCATGCGCATTCGTGCCCTGCACGCCATGGTGCTGCGCCGCATCGAAATGTTTTCGTCTCATGGGGGTCAGTTGCCGATGTTGCCGGTCGGCGACGCGCTCGATGATGCGACCGTCCTGATCGCCGGCCGTGGACCGCTTTACCCGGCGCTCAGTGTTGCGGTGGGTGAGCGCGTCAAAATGACCGGCGCACTCAGTGTGGAAGCTGCCGCCAGGCATCTTAGTGAACGGGACATTGACGGCATCGTGGTCGGTGATGGCTTCTCCCCGCGCATGGTCGAAGCGTTCCTCACCGTACTGGCGCAAGAACCGCGCTTCCGCGACATCCCGGTTGCAGTCATCGGCGAAGCCCCGCCGGAATTTGCCGAGGCCCTTCCCAACATCGATCAAGTCGCCGCCGACCCGGTGCGGCTGGTTGGACGCATGGTGCCGCTGGTGCGCATGCGCGCCTTCGAAGCCCGTCTCAAGCGCATGCTCAAGGCACTCGACACGGAGGGCATGTTCGATCCCGAGAGCGGCCTTTTGACCCGCCAATCATTTTGGCACGAGCTGGGCAAAGTGACCGCCGATGCTGCCGACCGCAGCCTGCCGCTGTCAGTCGCGCGCTTTTCCTTTGACAATGCCGTCGATGAGCGCGCGAGCCTCGACGCCGCACGGCTTATGACTCGCTTGATCCGCAATATCGACTTTGCCACTCGCGACGAACAGGGCGGCATTTTGGCTGCCTTTACTCAAACCGATCTGCGCAGCGCCCACGTGATTGCCCGCCGGATCGCAGGCACGCTCAAGACCAATATGCTCACGCCGCAGCGAAGGGACGAGCCGCTGACCGCCAATGTCACCCTGGCAACTCTGAAAGCTGGCGATAGTCTCGAAACCTTGATGATGCGGGTCATGGGCAGCCGCATGGTTGCGGCCGAATAGGCAGCGGCCTAGGCTGGCCGCCAAAAGGAGCCAGCCATGTCCAATCACCAGCCCGTTCGTATCGACGTTGTATCGGACATTGTTTGTCCATGGTGCTTCATCGGCAAGCACCGGCTCGAAAAGGCAATCGCGCTAAACCCGGACATTCCAGTCGAGGTGCACTGGCGCCCCTATTTTCTCAATGACTGGATTCCGCGCGAGGGTATTTCGCGCGAGCAATATCTGACGACGAAGTTCGGTTCGGCCGAGCGCTACAAAGGCATTGCGCAACGTGTGTCGGCTGCAGCTGCCGCCGAAGGCCTGACCTATGCCATGGACAAGATCAGTCGCCAGCCCAATACGCTTGACGCGCACCGCCTGATCCGATGGGCCGATGAGATCGGCAAAGCGGCCGAGATGAAACAGAGGCTGATGGATCTTTATTTCACCCAGGGCGCCGACCTTACCAGCCACGCCGTGCTGACGCAGGCCGCGGCTGACATTGGTCTCGATGCTGAAACTACGCGCAAGGCCCTGGCAAGCGACAAGGACGTTGCGGAAATCGAACGTGAGGCGCTTTCCGCAAAGGAAGCCGGCATCGACGGTGTGCCCTGCTTTATTTTTGGCGGCAAGTTTGCGATTTCCGGCGCGCAGGCGCCGGAAGATCTCGCTGAAGCGATCGAGCGCATGGCTCAGACCGCTGACGCCGCCGAATAGGTCGCGCACCACGATGAAGATCACGGCTGCAGTGGTGTACGAGCGTTCTGGCCCGTTCACCATTGAACAGATCGATCTCTGCGATCCTCGAGCCGACGAATTGCTGGTCGAGGTTGCAGCCAGCGGCATGTGCGCAACCGACCTGCACGGTCGTGACGCCTATTATCCGACAAAATTTCCGAAAGTCTTCGGTCATGAGGGCGCCGGTGTCGTGCGCGCGGTCGGCAATGCCGTGTCGGACTTCAAGCCCGGCGATCACGTTGTGATGGCCTATCCCTGGTGCGGCGAATGCCCGAACTGCGAGACCGGGCGCCAAAGCTATTGCCTTCATGCCTTCGACTTGAAGATGAACGGCACTCGTTCGGACGGATCGACGCTGCATTCCAAGGACGGCAAACCGGTCTACAGCGCCTTCTTTCAGCAGTCATCATTCGGCAATTTCGCCATCGCCAACGAGCGCTTCGCCGTGAAAATCCGCAACGACGCGCCGATTGATCAGGTCTGCGCGCTCGCCTGCGGCGGACAAACCGGAGCCGGCGCGGTGCTCAATGTCATGAGACCGCGCGCAGGCGACAGCTTTGCGGTGTTCGGCGTGGGCTCGGTCGGACTGTCCGCGATGATGGCGGCGAAGATCTCCGGCTGCGAACCGATTATCGCGGTTGACGTGCACGAACACCGGCTGGCTCTGGCGCGCGAGCTCGGCGCAACTCACACGGTCAACCACAATGAGCACAGCGACGTGGTTGGGGAAATCAGAAAGGTCACTGGCCTCGGCGCCCGCTATACGGTCGAGACGTCCGCGCTCCCATCCGTATTTCGCGAGGCAGTCGATTGTCTGATCCCGGGCGGCACCTGTGTGCTGCTCGGCAGCGCACGCAAAGGCACCGAAACCTCTTTTGAGATACCATTTCTGCAAAACGGGCGGATGGTGCGTGGCGTGATCCAGGGCGACAGCGTGCCGAAACAATTCATACCGTTGCTGGTCGATCACATCATGGCCGGCCGCTTCCCCGTCGACAGAATGATCACGTTCTATCCGCTCGCCGAAATCAACCGCGCGGCGGCGGAATCAAGCGCCGGAAAAACCATCAAACCGGTCCTGCGCATGCCGCACTGAACCAAGGACGTGTAAACAGGCAAGCCTCAGGCGGCGACGCGGCCCGCTTCTTCTTTAGCAAATTGTGTGGCTTTACGGACAACCGGCCGGCCGTAGGCATAGCGGCCAACAACGTCCGTCACAAAACGATTCACGATATCCGCGCTGAATGGAAGCGGACGGCGCACATCGACAATCAGGACTGCACGCATTTCGTCGCTGTGGTTGACGACCGAGTGAGGCCAGCTGTCGTCAAATAAAACGGCTTCCCCCTCCTTCCATACATAGTCCTGCGAATTGACGACAATTTTCGGGGGATTCTGTTTGGGTACGCGCAGCCCGAGGTGATAACGCAGATAACCGAGGTAAGGGCCTTCATGCTCCGGCACGGATTTGCCCGGATCAAGAATGGAAAAGAACGCCTGGATCATGTTGGGGACACTCGCTAGCGCCCGGCAGGTCTCGGGACAGCGCATCCTGTTTGCTTCGACCTTGCAGCCCAGACACTCGAGCAAAAACACATTCCAGCGTTTTGGTGTCGTGCTCGAAATGGCGCGCTCGCCTGAGTCAACCTCGTGATACTGCGGCAGCGAGAGCCCTTCCGCGACTATTTGTTCAAACTCTTTTCGAATCGCCGGATAGGCATCAGTGACGGCGTCGAGCGCTGGATAGGATTCCGAGATATTGAAGTATGTCGGACGCCGTGCCCGGTCCATGTGGAGACCAATATAGCTGTTCAGCATCGACTTGAAGATATGATAATCGACTTTCACGATTGTGCCCCTTGGCGGCTATCCGGGATCAACAAATATCCTGTCCCTTGCACGCCCACAAGCATTTGCCCGTGCTACGCAGCCTTGGCCCGCTCGGCAATCAACGCGAGCTTGCGGAGAACCGCCGTGGTTCCCCTGAGACGATCCTCCGGACTTCCCCAATCGTCAAAGAAAACAACCTTTTGGTCTGGACGAATGCGCACGCCGGTTCCCTGCTCGTGGATATAAGCAATCAGCCCTTCGGGATTGGCAAAAATATTGTCGCGGAAAGCCAGCACGACGCCTTTTGGACCGGCCTCTACTTTTTCGACGTTGGCACGCCGGCTCAGCGCCTTGATCGCTACGACCTGCAATAGATGCTCGACCTCCTCCGGCAACTTGCCGAAACGGTCGACCAACTCAGCAGCAAATGCATCGATATCGCGCTCGTCCTCTATTTCGGCCAGGCGTCGGTAGAGCGCGAGCCGCACCGACAGGTCTGCGACGTAATCCTCGGGGATGAGCAACGCCGTGCCGATGGTGATCTGCGGCGACCAGCGGTCGGCGGCCGGCGCCGTAATGCCCGCCTTCAGACTCATCACAGCCTCTTCCAGCATCTGCTGATAGAGCTCGAAGCCGACTTCCTTGATGTGACCCGACTGCTCTTCGCCGAGCAAATTGCCGGCACCGCGAATATCGAGGTCGTGCGAAGCAAGCTGGAAGCCGGCACCGAGGGTGTCCAGGGATTGCAACACTTTAAGCCGACGTTCGGCCTGCGGCGTGATCGGCTTCTGTGCCGGCAACGTAAGCAGCGCATAGGCTCGCAGCTTCGCGCGTCCGACGCGCCCGCGCAGCTGATAGAGTTGCGCCAGGCCGAACCTGTCGGCTCGATGCACAATCAGCGTATTGGCCGTCGGGATATCGAGCCCGGATTCGACGATGGTCGTCGAAAGCAGGACATCGTATTTGCCGTCATAAAAGGCAGACATGATGTCGTCGAGTACCGTCGGAGGCATTTGTCCGTGCGCGGCGGCCACACGGACTTCCGGGATATTCTTTGTGAGGAAATCCCTGGCGCCGGCCAAATCCTCGATGCGCGGGCACACGTAGAAGGCCTGCCCGCCCCGGTACTTCTCGCGCAGGAGCGCTTCACGAACGGTGACCGGATCGAACGGCGATACGAACGTGCGCACCGCCAGACGATCGACAGGCGGCGAGGCAATGATGGAAAGATCGCGCACGCCTGTAAGCGCCAGCTGTAAGGTGCGCGGGATCGGCGTCGCGGTCAGCGTAAGAACATGCACTTCCGAGCGCAGTGTCTTGAGCTTCTCCTTGTGAGCGACCCCGAAGTGCTGCTCCTCGTCAACAACCAGCAGTGCCAGATCCTTGAATTTGATGTTTTTACCAAGCAGGGCGTGCGTACCGATCACGATATCGATGCTGCCGTCGGCGAGGCCTGTCCTGACCTTGCCCAGCTCTGCTGCCGGCACCAGCCGCGACGCTTGCGCCACGTTTACGGGAAAGCCCCGGAAACGCTCTGAAAATGTTTTAAAATGCTGGCGTGCCAGCAATGTCGTAGGCACCACCACCGCGACCTGTTTGCCGCCGATTGCCGCGATGAAGGCCGCACGCAATGCCACTTCGGTCTTCCCGAAACCGACATCGCCGCAGATCAACCGGTCCATCGGACGGCCGGAACCCAGATCCCTGATAGTCGCTTCGATGGCCGCGAGCTGGTCGTCGGTTTCCTCGTACGGAAAACCCGCGCAGAATTCGTCATAAGCACCCGGCCCAACGGCCAATCGAGGCGCCTCGCGCAGCTGCCGTTCGGCCGCAATCTTGATCAACTCGCCCGCAATTTCGCGGATTCGGCTCTTCATGCGCGCCTTGCGCGCCTGCCAGTTGCCGCCACCAAGACGATCGAGATCGACCTTCGTCTCCTCGGCGCCGTAGCGCGACAGAAGATCGACGTTCTCGACCGGCAGATAGAGCTTGGCGCCTTCGGCGTAATGAATTTCAAGGCAGTCATGGGGCGCGCCAGCCGCCTCGATTGGCTGCAGTCCCTCGAAACGGCCAATACCGTGGTCCACATGGACCACCAGATCGCCAGGAGCGAGACTGGTGGCTTCGGCGATGAAATTATCCGCTCGCCGCGCGGCACGACGTGGCCGCACGAGGCGATCGCCGAGGATGTCCTGCTCGCTGACGATTGCGGCGTCATCGGTCTCGAAGCCGGATTCAATTCCGAGCACACCCAGCGCGACGGTCGGCTTGGGCATAGCCATCGCCTGGGACCAGTCGGCCACCGGTGTCAGATTGTGCAGCTTGTGATCCGCGAGGACGTGGCTCATGCGCTCACGCGCGCCTTCGCTCCACAGCGCAATTGTTACGCGCTTGCCCGCGGCCTGCAGCGCGAGCACATGCGCAGTCAGCGCCTCGAAAACGTTTGCATTCGGCTCAGCGCGTTCGGCGGCGAAATTGTGCCCTTGCCGCGCACCGACATCGAACGCGCTCGCCTCCGGCACTGCAAACGGTGTCAGGCGAACGAGCGCCTCGGCGCTGAGCCGCTCCTTCCATTCGCCCTCGCCGAGATAAAGCCTTTCCGCCGGCAGTGGTTTGTAAGGCGGCGTCACCCCCTGTTTCAGCGCGTCACGACGCGCGTCGTAATAGTCGGCAATTTGCGTGAAACGTTCATGGGCGGCGTCTTCGGCAAGGTGCTCCAGCGCTACCGCCGTGCCCGGCAGATAGTCAAAGATCGTTTCAAGCTTGTCATGGAAAAGCGGCAGCCAATGCTCCATGCCGGGGTAACGGCGGCCTTCGCTCACCGCCTCGTAAAGGAGATCGTCGGGGGCGGCCGCGCCGAATTCAGCCACGTAGCCGGTGCGGAAACGCCGGATTGTTTCGGTAATGAGCTGAAACTCCGCGACCGGCACGAGATCGAGCCCACGCAATTGTTCCTCGCTGCGCTGCGTCTGGGCATCGAACGCACGAATTGTTTCAAGCGCGTCACCGAAGAAATCGAACCGCACCGGCATGTCCAGGCCGGGTGGAAAAAGATCGAGGATACCGCCGCGCACGGCATAGTCGCCCGGCTCGCGCACGGTCGAGGCTCGGACGAAACCATTGAGCTCAAGCCATTCAATCACTCCCTGCATGCCAATGACATTGCCGGGCGCGACGGAAAGAGCATGAGTGGCCACGAAATTTCGCGAAGGTACGCGCTGGAGCGCGGCGTTCACGGTCGTCAGTACGAGCGACGGTTTATCGCGGCCTTTCACGCGCGCGAGACGCGATAATGCCGTCATGCGCTGGGCCACCACCGCCGCATTTGGCGATACCCGGTCGTAAGGCAGGCAATCCCATGCCGGGAATTCCATCACCTGAAGGTCTGGGCCGAAAAATGCCAGCGACCGCGACAGAGCCGCCATCCGCTGGCCATCACGGCAGATTACGGCAAGCGATATTGCCGGAGCATCCTTGCCTGCGGCAATGGAGCGGGCGAGATCGGCGAGCACCAGTCCTTCGGCACCGTCCGCCACCTGGGACAAAGTCAGTGCCTTGCCTGCCTTGAGCAATTCAGCAGGTGATTTTGTATTCGCTTTCACGCAGTGCCCTTGCCATGGATATCGCGCAGTCGGCGGAATAACGCGGTGTCGAATTGTGCCGGCACTGGTTCCATTCCGTTCACCCACGCGAAAATTTGCTGATCCGGAACGTCAAGCCAGCGCTCGAGCTCGGTCAGGTCGGCGTCGGTCAGCGTAGCCAGTTGGGCATCGGCGAAGCGGCCCAGCACCAGATCCATTTCGCGGATGCCGCGGTGCCAGCAGCGGAACAGCAAACGCCGCCGCCGCGCATCTAGGCCTTCGCTCGACAGGTTCGTGCCGGTAGTCACCTGACTTCTCCAACGCCAAAAACCCGGACGGGGCCGGGCGGGGTTTATATAGAGGGCGTCCTCTCATTTGTCATGACCGGGAATGGCCGAGCTTGACCGAACTTGGCCGAACTTGGCCGAACTTGGCCGGCCTTGTACCGCCATCCGAGCCTTGGATCTCAAGAAGACGTGGATGCCCGGGACAAGGCCGGGCATGACGCCGAAATCTTTGCAATGATGATCGAATGCGACCACCCGTTCTCAATCCCCTGTTTGCCTCGCTCACCAGCCTTTCCGGCGTCGGACCGAAGCTCGAGAAGCTTTATGCGCGGCTGCTCGATCGCGAAGCGCCGCGCATTGTCGACCTCTTGTTTCACCTGCCATCGGGCACGACCGACCGGCGGGCGCGGCCAAAACTGTGCGACGTGCAGCCGGGTCAGGTGGTTACCGTCGCGGTGACAGTCGGCAAGCACCGGCCCGGGCCCCCGCGTCGCTCGCGTGCGCCCTATCGCGTCTACGCGAGCGATGACACCGGCGACATCACACTGACCTATTTCAATCCGAACCGCGATTACCTGGAAAAGCTGCTGCCCGAAGGCGAAGTGCGCTACATCTCCGGCACAGCCGAATTCTACGACGGTATGTTGCAGATGGTTCATCCCGAACGCGTGGTGGACGAAGCTGGCTTTGCATCGTTGCCGTTGGTCGATCCGGTTTACCCCCTCACAGAAGGACTCGCGGCCGGCAACATACGGCGCGCAATGGACAGCGCTCTTGGCCGTCTGCCTGATCTGGCGGAATGGCAGGACGAAGCCTGGGTCGCGCGCGAACGGTTTCCCGCCTTTGCAACGGCACTGCGTCAACTGCACCGGCCAGCGGAGCCACACGATATTCTTCCGGAGCACCCAGCATGGACACGACTTGCCTATGATGAGTTGCTCGCCGGCCAGCTCGCTCTTGCCCTGGTCCGTGCACATATGCGCCGGCAATCAGGACGAGGCAGCGCCAGCGAGGGCCGCTTGCGTGCACGAATTCTGCAGGCTCTGCCCTATGCGCTCACGCATTCGCAGCAAAAAGCGGTTGACGACATCACTACCGATCTCGCGCGGCCGCAAAGAATGTTGCGCCTCCTGCAGGGAGATGTTGGCTCCGGCAAGACCGTCGTGGCACTGAGCGCCGCCGCTGCCGTCATTGAGGCTGGCCGACAGGCTGCTTTCATGGCGCCGACTGAAATTCTCGCCCGCCAGCATCTCGCAACCATCACGCCGCTCGCCGAAGCGGCCGGCATCCGCGTCGCGATTCTCACTGGCCGGGAACGCGGGCCAGCCCGCAGGGAGATCGTCGATCGCCTTACGCTTGGCGACATCGATCTCCTGATCGGGACGCACGCCCTCTTTCAGGAGGACGTTGCCTTCCATGACCTTGCCCTGGCGGTTGTCGACGAACAGCATCGGTTCGGCGTCCACCAACGCCTCGCGCTCGCGCAAAAGGGCGAAGCCGTCGACGTGCTCGTGCTTACCGCCACGCCGATCCCGCGCACGCTCGTTCTCACCTATTTCGGCGATATGGACATTTCGGAATTGCGCGAAAAACCGCCCGGCCGCCAGCCGATAGACACGCGCACCATTCCCCTCTCGCGTGTCCAGGACGTTGAAGACGCAGTCGGCCGTGCGATTGAGGAGGGCAAGCGCGCCTACTGGGTCTGCCCTCTAGTGGATGAATCCGAAAAGATCGACCTCGCTGCCGCCGAGGCGCGTTTCGAGGATCTGCGAAAGAAATTCGGAAAGCGCGTCGACCTGGTTCATGGCCGCATGAAGGGTGCGGATAAAGACGCAGCCATGGCCCGGTTCGCTGCGGGCAAGACGCAAGTGCTCGTTGCCACGACCGTGATCGAAGTCGGTGTCGATGTGCCCGAGGCGACGATCATGGTGATTGAGCACGCGGAACGCTTCGGCCTGGCGCAGCTGCATCAATTGCGTGGGCGCGTTGGCCGCGGTCCTGGCGCCTCCACGTGTCTGCTGCTCTACAAAGCTCCGCTTGGGCAAACCGCCAAAGCGCGATTGGCCGTCATGCGCGAGACGGAAGATGGCTTCCGCATTGCCGAGGAAGATCTTCGCTTGCGCGGCGAAGGCGATTTGCTCGGCACGCGACAGAGCGGGCTGCCCGGCTTCCAGATCGCGCGGCCGGAGGTGCATGGAAAATATCTCAGCGCAGCGCGCGACGACGCAGCCTTGATCCTTTCACGCGATGCAACACTATCCGCGCCGCGCGGCGACGCGCTGCGCCAGTTGCTCTACTTGTTCGGCAAGGACGAGGCGATCAAGTTGATCCGCGCGGGATAGCTTTATTCTGCCGCCTCTGTTTTCCGGGCCACGCGCGCCCGTACGGCTTTTGCGGTCTCCGCAAGCGAGGCCAGCTTTTTTTGTGCCTCGGCATCCGGCTGCACCATTCCGGCGGAAATCAGCAGAGTCATTGCGTTCTCGACCGTGATATCGAGCTCGATCAGGTCACTGCGCTTTACATAAAAGAAAAATCCTGTGGTCGGGTTTGGCGTACACGGCATGAATGCGGAAACGTGCTCACCCTGCGGCAAGCTCTTGATGAGGTCGGCGCTCGGCGGCTGCGACAGAAACACGATCGACCACATGCCGGGCGCCGGAAATTCCACCAGCGCCACCTTCCGGAAACTTGAGCCGCTTTTTGAAAACAGGGATTCGAAAATCTGCTTCATCGTCTTGTAGATCGGTCGCACGATCGGCATGCGACTGAGCAGGCTCTCACCGAGCTCGACCAGTTTGCGTCCCACCAGGTTGGCCGTGAGGAAGCCGAGCAACGTGAGCACGACGATGGCAACGATGAGTCCCGTTCCCGGAATCGGCCACGGCAAATAGCTCTCAGGCCGATACGCGGGTGGTATGAGGGGCCGCACGGAGTCGTCGACCCAGGTGACGATCGACCAGATCAGCCAGGCTGTTATGGCCAGCGGCCCGGCGACCACAAGGCCAGTCAGAAAATAATTTCGCAGTCGGCTGGCGACGCTCGCTTGTGGGGCCGATATCTTCGTTGTATCGGCCGCCAGCGCATCGCCTGAGTTCTGCTCGATTTCAGACATGGACGAAGTCTATTCCACTGTCACGGATTTCGCGAGATTGCGCGGCTGATCGACGTCGGTCCCGATGGCAGAGGCGGTATGGTAGGCAATCAACTGTACCGGAATAGCGTATACCAGTGGCGTGACGGCTGATGCCATGTCCGGCAGCACCAACGTCTCCAGGGAGTTGATGGTTGCCTCTTTGGCTCCCTTTGAATCGGTGACCAGGATGATCTTTCCGCCGCGCGCAGCCACCTCCTGCATGTTCGAGACCGTTTTGTCGAATACGCGGTCGTAAGGGGCGATGACGATCACCGGCATGATCTCGTCGATCAGCGCGATGGGCCCGTGTTTGAGCTCACCGGCCGCATAGCCTTCGGCGTGAATGTATGAGATTTCCTTGAGCTTGAGCGCGCCCTCAAGTGCGATCGGGAAGCTCGTCCCGCGGCCGAGATAGAGCACGTCACGTGCCTTGGCCAGATTTTGCGCGAGCTTTTCAACCTGCGGCTCGAGCGTGAGGGCCGCCGCCATCAACCTCGGCGTTTCGATCAGCGCGCGCACGAGATTCTGTTCGTCGACATCCTTCAGCTCGCCTCTGGCGCGTCCGGCGGCAAGCGCAAGACAGGCAAGCACCGCGAGCTGGCAGGTGAAGGCCTTGGTGGAAGCAACACCGATCTCGGGGCCGGCGAGCGTCGGCATCACTACATCGCTTTCACGCGCGATCGTTGATGTCGGCACATTGACCACGGAAAGGATATGCTGCTTGTTCTCTTTCGCATAGCGCAACGTCGCAAGCGTGTCGGCAGTCTCGCCCGATTGCGAGATGAAGATGGCCAGATCACCCGGCTCGAGAGGCGCGCCGCGATAGCGGAATTCCGATGCGATATCGATTTCGACCGGCAACTTGGCAAAGCGCTCGAACCAGTACTTCGCGACGAGCCCTGCGTAAAAGGCGGTGCCGCACGCCGAGATCGACAGACGTTTGAGTTTTTTCCAGTCGAACGGCAACTCACGCGGCAAGGCTACCCGTTCGTTCACCATGTCAATGTAATGAGCCAGCGTGTGGCCGACCACTTCAGGCTGCTCGTGAATTTCCTTGGCCATGAAGTGCTTGTGATTGCCCTTGTCGACCAGTTGTGCCGAGGCTGTCGATTTCACGATCGGCCGATCCACTTTGCGGTCCAGCTCGTTGTGGATCTCGGCACCCTTGCGCGTGAGGACCACCCAATCGCCGTCCTCCAGGTAACTGATGGTATTCGTGAAGGGCGCCAGCGCGATGGCGTCAGACCCGAGATACATCTCGCCCTTGCCGTAACCGATGGCCAGCGGCGAGCCCTTGCGCGCGCCAATCAACAGATCATCTTGGCCGGTAAACAGGAATGCGAGCGCAAATGCGCCGCGCAGTTGTTTGAGCGCAGCCGCTACCGCGTCGGCCGGCGACTTGCCGCTCTTCATTTCCTGCGTAACAAGATGTGCAACGGCCTCGGTATCCGTTTCACTGACGAATTCGCAGCCTTGTTTCCGCAGCCGCTCACGCAACTCGCGGAAGTTCTCGATGATGCCGTTATGGACCACGGCAACCAGGTCGGTGGCATGTGGATGAGCATTGTCCTCGCTCGGCCGGCCATGGGTGGCCCAACGCGTGTGACCGATGCCGATCGTCCCGCCAAGCGGCTCCCGCTCGAGCCGCGTCTCCAATGCACGAAGCTTGCCTTCCGCGCGGCGACGGCCGAGTGCGCCGTGATCAAGGGTCGCCACACCCGCGGAGTCGTATCCTCTGTATTCGAGGCGCTTGAGGGCATCGACCAGTTGCCCCGCAACCGGCTTCGTTCCCAAAATTCCGACGATTCCGCACATCCGCCTGGATGGCCCCTTTGCCCAACCCGTGTGGTTTAGCCTTCGCCGGCAAGTCGATGGAAATCACAACGCATTTCGCCGTGTGACAGGCGGCGAGGCGTTATTGACCGGCAATCACGGCTTTTTCTTTCCGGACAGGGTCTTGCCCAAAGCTTTCACCTGCCGCAAGCGTTTTGCCCAGCCTTCCTTAACCGTCTGTTTGGCGCGCGCGATCGCCAGCGCACCGGCGGGAACATCCTTGGTAACGACCGTTCCCGTGCCAATATAGGCGCCATCGCCGACCTTGACCGGCGCAACCAACGCGGAATTCGAGCCGATGAAGGCACCTTTGCCGATATCGGTGCGGTGCTTGGCGACGCCATCATAGTTGCAGGTGATGGTGCCGGCGCCAATATTGGCTCCCTCGCCCACACGCGCATCGCCGATATAGGCGAGATGATTGGCCTTGGCACCGGCCTCGAACCTGGCCTCCTTCACCTCAACGAAATTTCCGATGTGCACATCCTTGCCAAGGTCAGCGCCCGGGCGCAGCCGCGCGAAAGGTCCAACGCGCGCGCCTTTGCCGACATGGGCGCCTTCCAGGTGCGAGAACGCGCGGATCGTTGCGCCGTCCTCAACGGTGACGCCCGGGCCAAACACGACGTTCGGCTCGATGGTTACGTCTTTTCCGAATTTAGTATCTGCAGACAAATATACGGTCTGCGGCGCTGTCATGGTGACGCCGGCGTCGAGGGCCGCCAGCCGCAGGCGCTGTTGCAGCACCGCTTCCGCTTCAGCGAGCTGCATCTTGGTGTTGATGCCGCGCACGTCATCCTCCGAGGTTTCGATCGCCACTGCCTTCAATCCCATATCGCGGGCGATGGCAACGGCGTCAGTGAGATAATATTCGCTCTTGGCATTCGCATTCCCTATGCGCGCGAGGATGGCGAGGGCTTGTTTGCCGGCGAGCGCCATGAGGCCGCCATTGCAGAGCCCAATCTGGCGCTCTTCGAGGGTGGCGTCGCGTTCCTCCCGGATCGCGGCAAGTTCGTGGCCTTGCATGACCAGCCGCCCGTACCCTGCGGGATTGGCCGGCTTGAACCCGAGCACCGCCACAGCCGCACCTTCGGCCAATGCAGCGCGCAGCTTCGAAAGGGTCTCGGCCCGTACCAATGGAGTGTCCGCGAACATCACCAGAATATCGTCCGCACCGCGGGCGATGGCCTTGCGTGCTGACAGGACAGCGTGGGCGGTCCCCAAGCGCTCGCGCTGTTCAAAGATCTCTACCTTGGATACGCCTTTGCGCGCCGCCGTCGCGACTGCCTCATGATCTGGACCGACGACGATCGCCAGACGGTCGGTTCCCACGGAGCTTGCCGCCTTCATCACGTGGGCGAGCAACGAACGCCCACCGAGCGGGTGCAATGCCTTCGGCGTATGCGATCGCATGCGCGTGCCTTCGCCGGCCGCGAGCACAATCGCAAGGCAAGTTCGACGAGGCATCTGCTTTGGGCCCAAGCTTGCTGGAGATTTGGCCCATTCCATAACTCAGCCGGCCCAAGGGCAAAAGACCGGCGCCAAATTCCTTTGAACCAAGGTGAAAGCAGGATTTGCCGGATTCTGCTAATGTTTTCAATGATTCGTCCTTCGAGGAGCCCATGGCGATCGAACAGACGCCGACGGAACCCGATTTGCGTGCCCCTCGCAGACGCCGCCGCGAACTCAACTCGCTCCTGTGGCTATGCGGTTGGGGTGGTTTCACCGCGGTCGCCCTGACGGCCCTCGCGATCGCGAGCCAGACCGAAGCCGCCGGCGAGCGGTTTCGGCATATCTTCGCCATGAACGAATCCTCAGCGATCGCGCGAATGCCTCCGCGTGTCGCACAGCTGGAGACCGAAACGCAGCGTCTGGCTGCGCAGGTGCGCGCGCTCACCACCGACCGCGAGCGGTTGGCAGGCCGCATCGCGCTACTCGAAAGCAGTATCGACGACATGACGGGGGCCATCAAAAAGCAAGCCACCGCGACTGCAGCCGCCCTTGCGGCCAAGGTACCTCCACCGACGCCGGGCGCACCGGCCACCGCACCGCCAAATCCGCCAGGGGCGAATGTCAGCATTGCCGCGACGGAGACGCTGGCTTCCGCCGCGCCCCTCGCACCCAAGGGCGACCGGGCGCCCCCACAAGCCGTCCCCCTGCCCCCGGCGCGCGTTGCGACCGTGTCAATTACCGGACCCGATCCACCCGTGGCAAAACAAGATGACTTCGGACTGGATCTTGGTGGTGGTGCCACAATCGATGCGGTCCGCCAGCGTTGGAATACGGTGAAGGCCAATTTTGGACCACTGCTGAGCGGGATGCACCCGCTGGCTGCGCATGACCAGCGTCCGGGTGTTCCAGGCTATCGCCTGGTGGTGGGGCCCCTGCCAAACAGCGTCGCGGCCTCGGGCCTCTGTGCGCACTTCAGTGCAGCCCGTACGGCCTGCCGGGCGGTCAAATTCGACGGCGAGCCAATCGCACAGCAATGATTGTCGCTGTGGTGGTGCAGCGGCATACTGATCTCATGAAATTGTTTCTGCCAAGCGCGCGCGCGACGAACTGGCTATTGATCGTGGCCTTTTCATCAATCGGCTACGCCCTGTACATGCGCTATCTCGCGGTCGAGCAGCCGGCCGTAGGACTTGCCTGCCAGGCAGGACTGAACACGTGGCTGTGCTTTGCGCGGCAGATCACCATCATGCTTTTTACGTATTCGGTCTTTGGATGGTTCGCGTTGATCGTCGCCACACTCAACCTTCTGCGCCCGACACTGGTGCTCTTTGCGGTCGCGCTCGCCGCCGCGTGCTTTGGCGTGGTCCTTTACAACGTAGGCCTGTCGTCGCTTGCCGTTGGCCTGCTGGTCCTCAGCCTGGCACGTCGCGCGCCCGAGCCAGAGTGATAGCGAGCGCCGCCAGCACCGCACATAGCCAAAGTGACTGCCAATTGGCGAAGCCTTCGTTGAACAAAATGTACAACACCGATAGCGCGAGCGCGCCGGCTCCGGCCGTTTCTGCGATGGGCCGGATGCCCTTCGATCGCGCCACCATGGTGCCATGGACGAGAAACGGCACAATCGCGGCCGTGAGCGGTGCGAAGGGGAAATCCCGGTAACGCGGATCGAACACCAGGCCGAGCGCAATGACGAAAGCCAATAGCATCGTGATGGCGAGTATGACGCCGACAGATTGAGCGAGCGGGTTTTGCATCCGGTACTCTTTCGGCCCGAATATCCGAAAAAATGCCGGCATGGGTGTGCTGCACATGATCGCTACGCTCAGCAGCACCGGCCCCCCGATGGCCACCGCGGTAAGTGCGAGCGAACGTGACCAGCCGCCCGCCCCGAGGCTTTCAACCGGGACGTTTTCAATTGTCCAGCCAATCAGTGCGCCGCCAACGAATGCGTTCGCGCTAACTGCGACCCAGAATGATATCGGCGTGTCTTTTGTACGCACGATCAGCGCCGCGGCGAAAACGATCAGTGCGAATAAAATTCCGCCACCGCCCTGCCAAAGCCAGAGAGGATGATTGGACACTGCTTGCGCTCCGGTGAATTTTGGTGCGCGGGTCGCGGCATCAAAGAGCCCCCAATGACCGCCAACCGTCCCCTCAAGAGCGCGCTTCCAGGGTTGGTCGAAGGCTTCGATGATGTTCACGTTGAAATTCTCACGCTTGCTCAGTGCAAGCACTTCCTGGATGACGCGCGCCTGGTTCGCCCGCGACGGGAGCGCGCCTTCGCGCATGCGGCCGGCGCTTGGCCAGCCAACCTCGCCAATCAAGACTTCCTTGCCCGGAAATGCGTTCACCACCTGACGGCGGATCGCCTCAACATGGGCGACCGCATTGCGGGCGGGAATTGGAAAATCCTCCCAGTAAGGCAGAATATGGATCGTGATAAAGTCGACGGCGTTGGCCACGTCGGTGTTACGCAGCCAGAACTCCCACACGTCGGCGTAGGTCACGGGGACGTGCACGCGCGCCTTGACTGCGCGGATCGTGTTGGCGAGATCTGTTGGGGTCATATCGCCGCGCAACAACACCTCATTGCCCACGACAACCGAAAGGATCGTGCCGGGGTATTTGTTCGCGAGGGCAACGGCGGTTTCGATCTGGTACTGGCTCTTTAGCGGACTGCTCGACAGCCACAGCCCCTGCATCACTTTCAGGCCATGCCTGGCCGCAATCCCGGCAATCTGGTCCAGCCCGAAATCGACCGAGTACGTGCGTATGCAGTTCGTAACCTGAGCCAGGCGCGTAAGATCATCCTCGATCTGAGCCACCGGAATGACGATGGACGCGTCGAGCGGCGTCTGGCTGCCGCGGAAAGGCGTGTAGGAAACGCAATAGAGCTTTTCAGCGCGGCCGTACTGGGATGGCATCAAAAGCACCGGAGCCCCAAGCCAGGTCCAGACACCGGCTATAGCCACTGCCGTGAGGGCAAGGCAGGCGAAGGCATGGCGCATCGGCGGCAACCCAATCGGAAAAGGCAAATCGTTGTGGCGACGGCTTATCGTGCGTTATCGCCCCTGCCAAGCTGGCCCGTCTTAAGCAAGGAACGTGGTTACGCTGGACAAAATTCGCGGTTTGAGGCCAAGCTTGTTCTGCAAACTATAGTTAAGGTAGCCGCCCGACGGTGCGGGTTTGCAACCGCCGTATTAGCGTCCCAATCCGGTCGCACACACGCAATCTAGGGCGTCCAAGAGCAAGCATCCGACGGGGCCAATGCGGATTTCTCTCAAGTTGCGTCAGTTCTTAACCGTGCTGTCTTGCGTGGCGGCTTTCGGGTTCACTATCCCGGTTTTCGCGCAAAGCGGCGGCAACGGTAAACCACCCGAGCCGCAAAAGCCGCCCGCTGACGCCGCCAAAGAGACCCAGAAAAAGATCGACGAAATAGCCGAGGCTACCCGTGTTTTGGTCGGCCCGGCCGGCAATCCGGAATGCGTCTGGCTTGGCCGCCGCGTGGTTAGCCTCCTTTGGCGCGACGACCTGGATACGGCCTTCCGCCACCTCGATCTCTACGACCGTTTCGGCTGCCCCAGCGCCCATATTCAGGCCACCTTTCGCTGCCTGGTCCGCCAGGGAAACATCGATCCCAAGGTTCAGGAAACCCTTAACGGCAGGGTTCACGCCTGTTGGTTAAATCCCGGGCTTGAGCCGGCTCCTGCCGAGGCCGCCGTTCAGCCACCAGCCACTACTTCAGGCGGAACAACCCAGCGGTAGACCGCGTTTCCCCGTTAACGAAATTCATTAGGGCGCCATGCCAGTGCCAAGGATTTGCCATGTCGCCTAGTTACTTGAATATCCACCTTACGCCGAGCTACGCTGTACCCTTGCAGACGGAGTTTCGGCTGAGCCCAGGGGACGGGCTCGAGGGTCTGCCATCCTGCCCCACTTGGTTTTGAGTAGTATGCGCACCGTCGCTGCCGTCGTCGCCCTTGTGGCGTGCGTGCATGCCGGATTGTGGGTCCTGATGCGCGACAACGTTCGCGCGCCCAACTTCGACGGCCAGCTCGCGAGCGTTTCCTACGCGCCTTTTGAAGGTTCGGCGCATCCGGATTCCGGAGGCACGGCGCGCGTTGCGCAAATTCGCGCCGATCTCAAGATGCTGGCGCCTCTCACGCGCGCCATTCGTACGTATTCCTCTACGGGCGGCGTGGAGCTCGTGCCCGGCATCGCGTCCGAATTCGGATTGCGTGTCACGGCGGGCGCCTGGATCGACAAGAATCAGGATCGTAACGAGCGCGAAATCCATTCGGTGGTCGATCTCGCAAAGCGCCACAGCAACATCAACGGAATCATCGTCGGCAACGAAACCATCTTCCGCGGCGAGCAGAAGGTCGGCGACCTGATCAAGATGATTCAGCGCGTGAAGCGTTCAACCAACATTCCGGTGACAACAGGCGAAATCTGGCACGTATGGATCGAGCATCCCGAGCTTGTGTCGGCGGTCGACTACATCGCTGCGCACATATTGCCCTATTGGGAAGGATTCTCGGACGCGCAAGCTGTCGATCAGGCCGTGTTGATCTATGACAAACTTCGCCAGGCCTATCCCGGCAAGCGCATCGTCATCGCCGAGTTCGGCTGGCCAAGCGCCGGCTACAATATGAAGAGCGCCAATCCGGGGCGCATCGAGCAGGCGGTCGCCTTACGCGACTTCGTCAGCCGCGCCGAGGCTTACGGCATCGACTACAACATTGTCGAAGCAATCGATCAGCCCTGGAAGATCTTCGAAGGTGGCGTCGGCCCGTATTGGGGACTCTTCGACGCCGCGCGTCATCCAAAATTTGATTGGACCGGCCCGATCACCGACCCCGATCATTGGCGGCTTGGCACAATCGCCATTCTGGTGAGCGTGCTGTTGTCGCTCCCCCTGTTGGCCATGAGCGTGACAGTGCTGCAGGCCGCGATGCTTGCAGGCGCTGCAAACGTCGTGGGCGCCTGGTTCGCGGCCGTGTTCGGTTACTGGAACGGACACTATTTCGTTCCGGGCGCAGCCTTCGCGCTTGGCCTTGGCATGCTGCTGCTGATTCCTCTCATCGTGATCGCGCTTGCGCGTATCGAAGAAATTGCAGCCGTCGCATTTGGCCGGAAGCCGCTCCGGTTGATTGCGAGTCCACCACTCGCTCCTGACGCGCTCTTGCCCAAGGTTTCAATTCACCTTCCGGCCCACAACGAGCCGCCGGAAATGCTCAAACAGACGCTCGATGCGGTCGCCCGGCTTGACTACCCGAATTTCGAATGCGTCGTGGTGATCAACAATACGTCGGATCCTGGACTCTGGCTGCCCATCGAGGAACATTGCCGCACGCTCGGTGAGCGCTTCAAGTTCGTGCGCGCCGACAACATCGTCGGCTTCAAGGCGGGCGCATTGCGGCTTGCGCTTGTGCACACCGCCGCCGACGCGGACGTGATCGGGATCATCGATGCCGATTATGTCGTACAACCCGATTGGTTAAAGGATCTCGTGCCGGTTTTTCACGATCCGAGTGTGGGGCTGGTACAAGCGCCGCAGGATCACCGCGACGGCGAACGTAGCGTCATGCATCACGCCATGAACGGCGAGTATGCAGGCTTCTTCGACATCGGCATGGTGCAGCGAAACGAGTTCAACGCGATCATCGCGCACGGCACGATGTGTCTCGTTCGGCGCGCCGCAATCGAGGCCGCCGGCGGATGGTCGAGCGACACAATCTGTGAAGACACCGACCTTGGTCTTACCCTGCTCGAGCTCGGCTGGCAGACCCACTACACCAATAAACGCTACGGCCATGGCCTGTTGCCTGACAGCTTCGAGGCTTACAAGAAGCAGCGTCACCGCTGGGCCTATGGCGGCTTCCAGATTCTCAAAAAACACTGGCGGCGATTTCTACCGGGCGCCAGCCGCCTCACGCGCGAGCAGAAGCGCGAATTTGCACTGGGCTGGCTCAACTGGCTCGGCGCCGAAAGTATCGGAGTTGGGGTCGCTATCCTCAATATTATCTGGGTGCCGGTGATCGCATTTCTCGATATTGCAGTGCCAGACCGCATCCTTACCGCGCCGATCCTTGTGAGTTTCATCGTATCGGTCGCACACTTCGCAACGCTCTATCAGCTGCGCGTACGCCCCCGTTTGGGCCAGCTGCTTGGGTCGGTTTTTGCGGCGATGTCGGTGCAGTGGACGGTCGCGCGAGCGGTCAGCCTCGGTTTGCTCAAGGATCACCTGCCATTCGTTCGCACATCGAAGGGCGGCATGAGGCGCTCGACTGACTTCCACGCCTTCTGGGAGGCGTTGCTGGCGGGCCTGCTGATCCTCAGCGCGGCCGTACTCGTCCTGACCAATTACAAGGAAATCCGCGAGATCAATATTTTCGCCGTGGTGCTCGTCGTGCAGAGCTTGCCCTTCATCGCCGCAGTCGGCCTCGCGGTAATCGAGCGGACGCGCCTCAACGATTTTGCCTATTGGCGCAGCCTCGAGGCCAAAGTGTTGCTGCCCCTCACGCGGCGAAGCACCACGATGGCGGAAGCCACGCGCACTGCCCCGGCGCCGAAGCCGGGTGAACTGGTGCAATAGCGGCTGGTTAGGCGGTCAGCGCCGTCTCGACCAACTTCACCCAATACGACGTCCCGAACGGGATCACATCGTCATTGAAGTTGTAGGCCGGGTGATGCAGCCCTGCGCTGTCGCCATTGCCGATCCAGATGAATGCGCCCGGCCGCGCATTCAGCATGTATGAAAAATCCTCCGCACCCATCATCGGCGCCAGTGATGTATCGACTTTGTCCTGGCCGGCAACCTGGCTCGCGACCGAGGCTGCGAACTCGGCTTGCCGTTCATGATTGACCAGCACCGGATAACCGCGTCGATAAGTGAGCTTCGCTTTCGCACCATAGGCCGCCGCGGTGCTTTCGACGACAATCGCCAGGCGCTTCTCCAGGAGATCACGCACATCCGGCAACAGGCTGCGTGCGGTACCGCGCAACTGGACTGTTTGCGGAATGACATTGTCGGTATTGCCCGCGCGGAACATGCAAATCGAAACGACCGCCGACTTGAGCGGATCAACATTGCGCGAGACGACTGACTGGATTGCGTTGATGATCTGCGCCCCGACCAGAACCGTATCGATGGCAAAATGCGGGCGCGCGGCATGCCCCCCGATACCTTCAATATCGATTGTCAGGGCATCGGCCGATGCCATCATCGGCCCGGGCCGGACGCCAAAGGTGCCCACCGGCATGCCCGGGTAATTGTGCATGCCGTAGACCTCACCGATGCCGAAGCGATCCATCAGCCCGTCGTTGACCATTTCTTTTCCGCCACCCCCACCCTCTTCCGCCGGCTGGAAAATCACCACCGCGGTGCCGGCAAAGTTACGCGTCTCGGTGAGATAGCGCGCTGCGCCGAGCAGCATGGCCGTGTGCCCGTCGTGACCACACGCATGCATTTTCCCGGCGACGGTAGATTTGTACGGAACATCATTCGCCTCCTCGATTGGCAGCGCATCCATGTCGGCGCGCAACCCGATTGTCTTGTCCGAGGAACCTTTGCGGCCGCGGATGACACCGACCACCCCGATGCGTCCGAGGCCGGTCACAACCTCATCGCAACCGAAAGCCTTGAGCTTCTCGGCAACAGAACCCGCGGTACGGTGCACGTCGAACAGCAGCTCGGGGTGGGCATGCAGATCGCGCCGCCAATCGGTGATTTCGCGATGCAGGTCCGCGACACGGTTGACGATCGGCATGGCAATCTCCAGACGGCATAGGCCCCGGCATTAGTCTAGCAAATCCCGGGCCTTGCGCGAGTTCAAGAAGGTGGCCTGCGCCTATTGACCGGGCTGGTCGGGGCCCCTACACAGCGGCCAGCGCATGACTCCGAAAATTTCGTCCCCGGCTTCATCCTAAGGGCAATTCCACTTCGGATACGCTCATGCGTCAGAGGGAAAATTCTGCTAAGTGACTGATGCGACTCTAAAAACTTTGTTGCCAAACGTTACCGATCGCAGACTGGTCGCACAGGGAGTGAAGAAAACAGGAGAACTAAGGGCGCGTAGCTCAGTGGTAGAGCACTTGACTTCTGCAGGAGCCATCGGAAGGGAAACCGCCGATGGGATGGCGTCAAAGTCGGAGAACTCGTCCACGTCATGGTGACGACAACCCCGAGCCAAGCCCAGCGATGGGAAGGTGTAGAGACTTGACGGCGCCCACCTAAAGCGAAAGCCACGGTGAAGGGAAAGTCCAGACTGCAAACTCGCAAGAGGCGGCGAAAGTCGTAGCGGTACGTTAATCAAGTGGTCGATGGTTCGATCCCATCCGCGCTCACCACTCTTTCTCGCCATGGCGCTATTCGATCACCGTATCGGCGCGCAGGACGAGACCAGTGGGGACGGCATGGTTGATAGCCTTGGCCGTTTTTAGATTGACCACGAATTTAAACTTGGTCGGTTGTTCGATCGGCAACTCACTGGGTTTGGCGCCACGTAGCACTTTGACGAGAATTCCTGCGCGTTGCCGGAAAATATCGACAAAGCTCGGGCCATAAGCGAGCAGACCCCCTTCTTCCGCCGTTTCCGGCCACTGATAAATCGCAGGCAATCTCGTTTCCGCCGCACGAGCCATGATGAGCCGGCGATTGAGATGTAACATTGGTGACGACAAGACATTGAGCGCGGTTGCCCCCTGCTTGCCGGCTTCGTTTATTGCCGGCGCAAGATCGCCGGCGCTCGCGGCACGAACGACCACCAATTCTTTTCCGTGATTTCGCGCTGACGCCTCCAGGGCCTTGAGGTGTTCCAGATTTGCGACATTGGAGTCCACAAGCGCAGCAATGCGCCGCGCGCCCGGAACCGCTTCGATCAAGATGTCCTGTCGCTTGCCGTCAAGATCAGGGGACATCAGGCTAATGCCGGTGGCGTTGCCCCCGGGGCGGGCTAGTGAGGCTGCATATCCGCCTGCAACCATATCCTCGGTCATGACAATAATCGGAATGGATTGTGTGGCCTTCTGGAAGGCGCGCGCGATAACGTCGCCACCCGTCACGATGGCATCCGGTGCAGCCTAGAGGATCAACGGCACCACGGTGGGAACCTGCTCGTTACTTGTCGCCAGGCCGCCAACGATCGCCAGATTTTTGCCTTCAATAAAACCCTGCGCGCGCAGTTCATCGAGAAATGCGCGGACCGGCGGTTCGTCTCGTCCCACGGGCTGCACTAGCGCGATACGATAGAGGCGGCCTGCCTCCTGTGCGTGCACGCCGAGCGAGCATGCAAGGGTGGCACCACTCGCAAGACTGATGAATTCGCGCCGCTGCATGTGCCCCCCGAAGATTAATGGAGGCATCGTACATTGCCGAACCGCTAGAAAAAAAGGGGGATGTCCGCTATGTGCCAGTAGCGGACATCACGCGTCCGCCGCCAGAAACGCTCGAGTCCAAATATCTGTTCGGTCGCCTATCCGGCTTTGGAAAGTGCTAAGAAACCTCGGCCAACTCTGAGGAAATTGCTGCCCCGCGAGCAAAGCCTAAGCCGCGAGGACGGTAGGGAGCCAACTGCAAAGCAATGAAGCTTTTGTTGTTTCTCGTGTCCTTTGGGTCGGTGCTTGCATTTTTTGCAAGTGTCATTGCAGGAACATTATGGGTTCTGACCAAATTTATTCAGGCATGGCGCCGGTTTTTCCGAGCACTCATAGTCCCGCCAGACATCCCCAAACGTCGTAAGGATGTCTCTATCGGTCTCCAACCACATCATTTGAAACGGGCCGGCCAATAACTAAGGTCCGGGTGCCGTCGATGTCCGCTTTGGGTCATTAGCGGACATTTGCCTGTCTCCAGCCGATGTCCACTTTGCCCCGAAAGCCGACATCAGCCAAACTAGGCGGGAAGCTGACGACCGAGATGGGTTGTCAATGTCACGTAATTCACGCCGGCCAGCGCGGTTTTCGGTCAAGGCTCCACATCGGTCACCGAGTATCCAATCGACGGCGAGCAAATTCAGCTTGCAAGTTTTACGTTTTTTGCGTGCTTAGGCTCGGTCCAACGCACTGCAAGAGGCCATCCAAATGCGAGCACGGCGAAGAATAACGACAAGGAAACCGGCAAACTAGCCAACGGAAGAACTCGATCCAAGACCAGACCGGTTGCAACCACAATGGATTCACCAACCACGACAATCAAAACATAGACGATCAAAATCCACATTGGTTCTGCCCCTGCTAGCGCCCCTAAATGCTTGTACGCGTCTCCTCCCTGCGAGCACAACGTAAATCGACCACCAAATTGCGATTGCCCAAGTGGTTGGCAAGCCCGTGCTGGATGGCTGCCGGGAACTATGCCGTTGATCAAAGGTTATCTCTGTGAAAAATGAGGTTTGCCAATGTCACTAAAGCCAGTTTGTTTTGGTCTCGCTTTATTCGTGAGCGCCGGCTCGGTCTCAATGGCGCAAAGCCTGCCAAATTACGGTCCTAACCCGCCCCAGAATGTCGACAGCTTTGGCCAACCGCCAAGCGGTGCCAAGCCGCCAGGCGTGTCGCGCTACGGGCATCGGGCTTACGCGTATGTCCCGAACCAGCATCGTCGTCACTACCGGTATTGGCATCACCGTCACTGGTATTGATGAAAGCGACGTTGCGCCGAGCTCTCGTAAGAGAGTGGCCCGATGAAACAAGTTGTTATCGTGTTGTCGGCAATTACCGTACTTGGAGCATGCCACATTGCCCGCGCGGCAGATGGCGATGATGGAAAGGCACCTCCGGCAAACGCGGCTGCTTCCGAAAGTCCGAGCACCCCGACGCAAACCATCGACCAGCAAATAAAGGGTGACGTGAGGGGAAATACGATCCCGTTGGGTGGTGAATCGAATGACACAACCCGAGCCCGGACCCCTGAGGACACCCTTCGCGAAATACTTCGTGACAAGCGACCGAGGGCGATGGTGGATTTCAAGGCGCAGTGGCTGAGCTAGACGTCGCTTCCCCAAATATAGTCCGCACCAAATGGAACCCGCGCCGTCAGCCGGCGATTGGCTTGTGCGTTGATTCTATAACCCCAAGGAAGGCGACCACACACATGAGTAATCCAGACCAAGGCGGCCAGCAAAACCAGGGCGGCCAAGACGATCGGAAGCCTGGTCAGCAGCAGCAACAAACGCCGGGACAAGGTGGCCAGCAGGGCGACCAGGACCAGAAGCCCGGACAGCAACAGCAGAAATAGTCGTGACGACAAAAGAGCCGCGGCCCATTACGGGTTTGCGGCTCTTTTTATGAATTTCGAAGTAAAGCGGACATCGCGGCGCAGCATCCCGCCACTTGCATTAGTCGTTGTGCCAGCGCACCCGTCGTAACAACAAAAAGGCAATCAATAGAAATGTGGCCGCGAGCGCCCCGAACATTCCGGGGATAGCGGCCTCAGGCATTGAAACAAAGGGCAACATGCAGATCGCCCCAATCAGGCACGCCGCGCCGATCCCGAAGCAGATGACGCCAAAACCGATTTTTAGCAGCAAACCTATCGTCATCTGGCCTCCGCGTCAGTCTGTGGTCACCAATGAGCAGGGTCAATGGACCCTGGGCGAGCCAATTTGCAAACGAGCCAAACCCCTTTCGGTCTTTTTACTCGGCTTTTGGGGGCGAAGCGGACTCAAGGGCCCCCCTGGCCCGGGTTCCATCCGCCTGTAGCGTAATACCAAACGCAAATTTTGTGACTGTGGTCACACGCGAATGGCGAGCGTGGGCGTATCAACCATCAATGATCGCGAAGAGTGTCCATCAACGAGGGATCAACGCCATGAATGACATGAATGAAATGACAACGGTACTCGACCAACACGTCCAGGCGGTACTCAACCAACCCGTAGAAGACCTCTTTACATACAAAGTGTCCGATGCGGCGAAGGAAAAGGCACTTCCTGAACTGGACCAGCGAGGCCGAAACGTGGCCCGCACAATGTCCCCTTTTGGCCATTAGAGGACATTATTAAGCGCGACTGAGGTGTCCGCTTTCGGAAGCAAAGCGGACACCGCTCCGAATTGCCGCCATGTCCGCTCATGACCCAAAGCGGACATTGTTCGTATAGCGACACATTGCCGAACAAAAATTGGCCGCGGTCTTACGCGTCCAGCAGCACGACCCGCTTGGGGTCTACTGTAATGTAGACTTCTTGACCCACAGCAATTGGCTCCATGGCGGCGCCACGAGCAATGAGATGTTGATCGCCCCAGTCGACATGAACCTGGGTGAAGTCGCCTTGAAAGACGGTTTTTCCAATTCGCGCGGACCAAACGTTTTGCGTCGCGGCCGGCCGATCCGACGAGATCGTGAGGTGCACGGTGCGTACAGACACGACAAGTTCGGCGCGTACGGGTCGTCCATACGCCATACAGTAGACAACGTGTCCTGCAGATGTCTCCAACGCAATGAGGTCGTTTACGGCAAGATCCGCCCGGAGGCGTCCGCGAATTAAATTCGCGGACCCGACAAAGTCCGCTACGAAGGCACTGCGTGGAAGACGGTAAATCTCGTCCGGCGTGCCGGTCTGTTCGATAAGTCCGTCGCGCATCACCGCGATTCGATCAGACATCGCCAACGCTTCTTCCAGATCGTGGGTGACATAGACTGAAGTGATTCCGAGTCTGTGCTGGAGGTCGCGCAGCTCGATACGCATGTCGGCGCGTAATTTCGCGTCGAGATTCGATAACGGCTCATCGAATAAGAGAACTGAGGGTGAAAAAACGAAGGCGCGGGCAAGCGCTACCCGTTGCTGCTGTCCGCCGGAAAGTTGCGACGCACGCCGCCCCGCAAATTCGCTCATCTGAACAAGGCTCAGCGCGTGACCCACCTTGTCTATAACCTCCGGCGCGCTGGCTCGACGCACGCGCAACCCATAAGCCACATTGTCGAAGACGGTCATGTGCGGCCAGATCGCGTAGGACTGAAAAACCATGGACAGCCTGCGTTTCTCGGCCGGAACGTTGATCTGGTGAGTAGACGAGTACACAGGGACGCCATCGATGCGAATCTCTCCCGATGTCGGTTTTTCAAGCCCGGCAATCGCGCGCAAGGTTGTGGACTTTCCGCAACCCGATGGTCCAAGTAGCGTCAACTGTTCGCCCGGCAGGACATTGAAGCTGACACCGCGCACGGCCGGCACACTCCCGTAATACAGTTCGAGGCCATGGACCTCGATGTGCGGGGTCGGCGCTGCCGATACCGGGCCTGCTGGGTGCGAAACCTGCATGAGGGCAATCCCTTGCGCGCCTAGTCGACCGGTTGGGCGCCGACGCGTCGCGTCACGGCCACGAGTACGATCATGGCGATTGCGACCACGAGCGTTTGGATCAGCGCCAAAGTTGCGGTGAGTTCTGAACTTGTGCCGAACCACGATTCGACAATCGACGGTGTGATGACTTTAGAATGCGGGCCCATCAGCAAGATGGAGGCGCCGAGCTCTCTGACGCTGGCGATAAACAGCAACAGCCAGGCGGCCACGAGGCCCGGCACAAGCAGCGGCACGGTCACGGTGCGCACTCGGAATGCCCAGGAGGCGCCGCACATCTGCGCACATTCCTCCAGGCTCTTGTCGATCTGCAGCATAACGCCGGCGATGGTGCGGACTCCGAGCGGCAGAAACACCGTGATGTATGCGATCAAAAGGAGCCACAGAGTCCCATAGATCGGAATGGGAAACACCACCCACGCCCACATCATGCCAAACGCGAAAACGAGCCGGGGCACCGCCTGCGGAAACATCACAATGTACTCCATCAAGCCACTGGCTGGCAGTCTCGATCGGTAAATGAGCCAGGCGAGCAATCCCATCAACACGACGCCGATTGTCGCCGTGCCAAATCCGAGCAGCAGGCTGTTGCCGAGCGCCGAGCGCACTGCGTTCATCGACATGGCGGTGCGAAAATTGTCGAGCGTCCAGTTCCCGGCGACGGGGAAAGCGACGGCGATCTTCTGCACCGACGCGTAAAGCAGAGTCGCCAGCGGCAAGGCAACCGCAACAAAGACGTAGAGGACGCAGACGCCGAGCAGGACGTAGCGCAGGGAACCAACATCGGCGACGCGCGGACGGAACGCCTTTCCGGTGATCGTCACATAGCTGCCAGCCATCACGATCCGACGGTACAGGAACAGCATGATGAACATCACGGCGAACAGCGATACGCCCATCGCAGCCGCCGTCTGAATCTTCGGCGGGTATTGCTGCACGAGTTGGTAGATTGCCGTGGTGACGACGTAGTAGCGGCTGGGCAGGCCGAGCACGAGTGCAACGGCGAACGAGCCGAGCATCTCTGCGAAAACGAAGATGGCCGCGCCGAGGACGCCGGGCACGACCAGTGGCAGTGTGATGCGCAGCATGGTGCGAAGTCGGCTCGCCCCAATGACCTGGGATGCCTCCTCAAGCGAGGGATCCATTGATTTCATCACTGCCGCGATCATGACGAAAGCGACCGACCCTTCGAACAGCGCCATGACCCAGGCGATTCCATATCCGGTATTGATATCGATCAGATGGTCATGACCGCCGAGCGCGCGCCAAATCTGGTTGATGAAACCGCTCTCGGGCGAGCCCAACAGGCTCCAGGCCAGCGCGCCGAGCAGAGGCGTCAGATAATAAGGTACCGCCATTAGCTGCTCGAAAAGCCGTCGCCCCGGCACGTTGGTTCGCGCGAGGATCCACGCCATAACGAACCCGAACACCAGTGCCATGACCGTGGCGGCGAGCGATACGTTGACGGTATTGAGCAATATCTGCGGGAACTGGAACAGGCCGCTGAAATTGTCCAGCCCGTAGGACGTTGGAGGTCGGACCTGTGGGTCACCGACGTCGAACGCAGCCTGCAGCAGAAAATAGACCGGGTAGAGGACGAATACAGCAGCGAACGCCGCGGCCCCATACCCGGCTATTTTCTGTGCGGAGAACCAGGTTCTTGCCGATTCCACCGTCGGCACCGTCACAGGCCGAGCATTCCGTTCCATTCTTTGGAAAACACGTCGCGTTGACTGGCGTAGTCGTCCCAGTCGGCGGGGTAGAGAAGTTTGAATTCACTCAGCCGGACCCCTGTCGGCATCGGCGGCGCATCGGTGCGCACCGAGCCGTAATAAAGGTTCGGGTTGGTCTGGTACCAGGCCTGGCCACGTTTCGACATTGCCCAATCGACGAACAGCTTGGCCGCTTCGGGATGCGGCGCCTTACTAACCGCACCCACGATGAGCGGGGTTGCGACTAATCCGTCAGGCGGAGCGACGAATTCGACGTTGGCACCCTTGTCCTTGAAGAGGATGTAGGCAGGGTATTCACCGATCGCAGTAATTTTGTCATCGCCTTTGGCCAGCCGGTCGAACAATTGCACGCGAGAATCAAACGCGTGCGGATTTTGCTTTGCAAACTCTTTCCAGAAGCCGGGCCCATAAAGCTTGCGCAGCGCGTACCACTGCACGAACTGCAATCCGGACGCGGAAATCTTGCAGCTGATTACGCCTTTCCAGCGTGGATCGAGAATATCCTGCCAGGTCTTCGGCGCCTCGGACGGAGTGACCTTGGCCTTGTTGTATGCGATCCCGGCGGGATCGACTCCAGTCCAGAAAAATGAGCCAACGGGTGAACTCAGATGCTCCGCCTTGTAGGCTGGAGATTCCGGCGACACGTATTGTTCGTAACCGCCTTTTTTCTGGAAATCGACGGCTGGCGCCAGGTCGGACAGTTGAATGACGTCAACGTCAAAACGGCCGGCAGACCGTTCAGATAGTATCTTGTTGTAGAGCGCTCCCGTCTGCGCCCTGACGTAGCTCGTGTTTATCTTCGGGAAATCTTTGTGAAAACCTTCGACGATTCCGGCGGTGCCTGGCTCATTCTCGTGACAATAAAACACGAGCTGGCCTTCCTGCTCGGCCTTTGCCACATCGGCATTCGTCATGAAGTCGAGTACCTTGGTTGGGGACTTCGTCTGTCCCTGCGCCAGAACGCCGGGCGCCGCAAATCCAACGAGTGGTACCGCAGTGATCGCGCCTCCAATTTTCAACAGCGTGCGTCGGGTCACGTTTCTATTTTTGATACCGGCCATCTTTGCCTCCCAGTGGTTCGGTTTTTCTTCGTATCTCCTCACTTATTTTCTTTGGCTTGTGACAACAGAAGTTATTGTGCCCGAGAGCGTTTAGCTTTGCCTAAAGCACCAACGTTGACAAGCGCTGCGTTAATGACGGCGATTTACGTCGGCTCCGCGAGTGCCGACGATGCGCTGCGCCGGAAAGGCAAGTCTGCTTCGCCGGCAGGTACGAATATCAGTTTCGAAAAGAACAGACCGATCTCATTATTGCGCCGCCGATCTGTTCGCCGCCCCCGCCAGACTTAGATCATGCTCGCTGATTGCCGCTGAGTTCAGTCAATGAAGCCATGTCGATCAACGTCGTTCGTCCAAGCTCCAAACCGACTAGCGGCCAGAGCCGGGCCAGGAAACTCATGGGCGCAGAGTATTCTTGTAGATCACGCCATTCTTCATAATGATCAGAAAGTTTTTGTCGGGGTCTTCGACGAGTCGAATGTTTTCCAACGGGCTGCCATCGACCAGCAGCAGATCTGCCAGTGCACCAACTTCCACAACACCAAGCTTGCCGGGATAGGGATTGATAAATCCGGAAAGCGCCATCAACTCGCCATTGTCCGCCGTGGCCATCTTGAGTGCTTCGGCGGGCGTGTACCAGCGGACCATCTGGGCGAGATATGTGCCTTGCCGCGCTGTAGCGCCCGCATTGAACAGAATATCGGTCCCGAAGGCTGTCTTGATGTTGTATTTCTTCGCCAATTTGTAAGCGTTCTCCGTCCCAGCGAACACTTCCATTGCCTTTTTTTGCGACACAGGGGTCATTCGCGCAAATACCTCTGCGTCGTAAGTCAAAGGCTGCAAGCTCCACCAAATGCCTTTTTCCGCCAGCAATTTTGCGGTGGGCTCGTCGATGAGTTGACCGTGTTCAATGCACTTGACGCCCGCGGCGACCGCTTGGCGGATTGCACGCGGCGTGTATGCGTGCACGGTGACATAGGTTCCCCAGTTTTCGGCCGCCTCTACCGCCGCATGGATCTCCGCTTCAGTGAACTGGGTCGATTCAATTGGATTGTACTGTGAGCTGACGCCCCCGCCCGCCATGAGCTTGATCTGGCTTGCTCCCAGTCGCAACTGCTCTCTCGCCCGGACGCGGACCTCATCGGGGCTGTCAGCAATCGCTGCGGCGCCCATAGTCTCAGATTGACTCAACGGACCACCCGTCGCGCGTGGCAGCTCGAAGGGAAAACGAAAGTCTCCGTGGCCTGATGTCTGCGATATCATCGCGCCTGAGGGATAGATGCGCGGACCTTTAATGGTGCCCTCATCAATCGCGCGCTTGAGTCCGAACACAGGGCCGCCCAGGTCGCGCACCGTTGTGAAACCCCGCATCAAAGTCGCTTCAGCCTGCCGCGTGGCCAATATATGGAGGTACGAGGGATTGGCTGTCATCAACAGTGGCATGGCTGTCGCCGCCATAAATGAATGCCAATGCGCGTCAATCAGACCCGGCATCAGCACTCGCCCGTTTCCTGCAATGACCCGGACATCGGAATTAGCATCGACGGTAATCGGGCTCGTAGAAATGCGTTCAATAGTGCTCCCTCTGACCAGAACATTGGAGGGCGCCGACAGCGCGGCGCTCTTGCCATCGAAAATGCGAACGTTCTGAAACAGGGTTCCTCCGCCGCTGGCCGCGGCGGCAGGAGGTACGGAACCCGGCGCTTCCAGGATGTAGTCTTGTCCCAAACTCGCCTGACAAAGCCCGGTTAACAGAGCAGCCGATAGCAGCGACGAATGCCACATGCGTTTCACGGCGCGAACAATTGGCGTTAGCAATGCAAGTCGATTGCAACATGGGCCCGTGATCGCACAAGCTGTTCTGCTCATTGAATTCTCCTTGCGGCTCATATGGCATGCGGCATGGTTGTGAAGCCGGCCGCCCAAAATGCGGGAGGTGCATTGGAAAGCCTAGTTGGCCTTCGGTCCAGTTCTTTCGTTTGCGCTTGTGTCCGCTAATGACGCAAAGCGGACACTGGGTAGCCGCCCGACGAGCCCATCTCAGACCTCTTCGAGTGTGCTAGCCTAACCCGGTTCGGTCATGTCCTTAAGCCTCGGGGAGGCAATGAGACGACGCGATTTAATCAGCCTTCTTGGCGGCATGACGGCCACGTCTATGTTTTCCTGGCTGCTGCCGGCGAGCGCGGCCCAGACCGGTAAGGTCTGGCGCGTTGGATTTATTTCTGGTGCGTCGCGCAGCTCCATTGGCGAAATTCTAGCTGGATTTCCCCAGGGCATGCGGGAGCTTGGATATGTTGAGGGAAAGGATTTCATAATCGAGTGGCGCTTTGCGGAAGGAGACTATGACCGCTTCCCCGACATTGCCGCTGAACTTGTGCGACTAAAAGCCGATGTCTTTGTGTTGGGAACTCCGGCTGCGGTTCGTGCGGCTCGGCAGGCGACCGCCACAATACCCATCGTCATGGGTTACTCAACCGATCTTGTCGGCAGCGGATTCGTTGCGAGCCTGGCGCGCCCAGGAGGTAACATCACCGGATTGGCAAGCTCGACCGAAGACGTCATCCCAAAACAGGTAGAGCTACTTGTGACGGCCGTGCCAAATCTGTCCGCCCTTGGGCTTCTCTCCAATCCCGGCAACCCTAACTCTGCCCCCATCCTGAAGAGCGCGCGGACCACTGCCCAAAAGTCAGGTTTCGCTTTCGTGTCGGTGGAGGCGAGAAATCCAGAAGAACTTGAGAGTGCATTCGCCACGCTGACGAGCAAGCGCGTGGGAGCACTTATCGCGACGTCCGATGGTTTTTTCAATTCGCAACGGCAGCGGATCGTGGAACTAGCGCTCAGCAGTCGGCTACCAACCATGTTCGCCCAGCGCGAATACGTACAATCGGGGGGCCTGATGAGCTATGGTGAAAGTCTCGCCGAGTTTTTCCGACGCGCCGCGACTTACGTGGACAAGATATTCAAGGGCGCTAAACCGGCCGACTTGCCGATCGAGCAGCCGACATTGTTCAAGCTCGTGATCAACCGAAAGACCGCCGAAGCACTTGGAATTACCTTGCCGCAGCAGCTCCACATGTTCGCGGACGAGGTGATCGATTAGTCAAACGAATGTCCGCTTTCGTTGGGACATCAAGCTTTTCGACGTTGGCAGCGATATGATCTATCGGCACATCATGGGCGAATAGGAGGAAACTGTGAGAATCCAATACGCAGTAGCATTGGTGATTGCCATCGGATTGGGACTTGGGGCCATTGCAAGTCGGGGTCTAGCCGCTCAAGACAAGAAGCCCGTTTACGTTGTGATTGATGTCAACGAGATAACCGACGCGGATGGCTTCAAGGCCCTCGAAAAAATGGGTCCGTCGAGCATTGTGGAAGTTAAATACGCAGATGGTCGCTACCTCGCCCGCACTGAAAACGTAACCGCTCTCGATGGAACTGCACCGAAGGCCTTTGCCATCATCGCGTTCGATAGCGTTGAGAAAGCAAAAGCCTATTATGACAATATGAAACAGACCACCGCAATGCGCATAAAAGCGACGAAGTCGCGGTCGTTCATTGTCGAAGGCTTGTAGAGACATTCCCCATCGCAAAAGCAGACACTGCTTTTGAAACGCGAATGTCCGCTATTGGCCAAAAGCGGACATTGGATTGCGCCGCTAGTAACCGCGCCGCCGGATCTTTTTTGCGGCCTTGCGTGCTGCGTACCGGGCATCACGCTGGGCTTTTTGCTCCGTAGCCAGCGCTGCATTGCGTTCGGCCGCTTCAGCCTTAGCAAGCGCCTCGGCTTTCTCGGCCTTGTCGTGCGCCTGCGCGGCGAGTTCGGCAGCGCGCGCCGCTTGCGCGGCCAGTTCGGCCTTACGCACCTTCTTTGTGGCTTCGCGCTCAGCAGCGCGGGCCGCGCGAGCCTCATTCACGGCGACCCTTTTAAGGCGCTGCTGTTCGAAAGCGGGGTCTTGGTGAGTGGCGCGGAACTTTTCCAGCATCACTTTTTTGACAGTGGCGGCGTTTTTCCGACGCTCTAGAAGGTCGGGGCTTCTGAAGCTGCTCATTCACTCTCCTGGGGCGAAATTCGCCATCCCGACATATATATGGCCTTCTGTTATGGCATCCACAATGTCGCACAGGCTGAAATCGAAGGCCGTTACATACCCGAAAGCAAGGAATGACGCCCGAAGATCTGGCCGCCCTGAAACGAGCCGTTCAAGCTCTTGAGCATCCGAGCTTTGCTGCACGGCTTGCCAATATGGTTGGCAAGCCTATCGAACTTATTGAGCACGCACTGCCGCCGTTTGCGGCGGGCGCTATTGCAACGGCCGCCAAGAAAGGACTTGAGGCGGCGATGCAGGTCGCATTGCGGACGTTGCAACGTGATCCCTCCGCCGGCTCGCAGGTCATGCATAAAATCTTGGCGACGGCCTCGGGAGCTGCTGGCGGCGCGTTCGGTCTGGCGACACTGCCCATTGAGCTTCCCGTTTCAACGATCATCATACTGAGGTCGATTATGGATATTGCGAAGAGTGAGGGCGAAGATCTAAGCGATCCTGAAGCAATGCTGTCATGCATGCAGGTTTTTGCAATGGGGGGTCGCGCCAGTTCGGACGACGCGTCCGAAAGTGGATATTTAGCCGTGCGGGGTGCGCTGGCGAAGAGTGTGACGAGCGCCGCACGCTTCGTTACGGATCATGGTGTTACCAAAGAAGGGGGACCAGCGCTCGTCCGCTTCACAGCACAAGTGGCTTCACGTTTCGGATTTGTAGTCACAGAAAAGGCGGCGGCGCAGGCTATTCCTATCATCGGCGCCGTTAGCGGCGCGGTCATAAACTACGCATTCATCGCGCATTTTCAGGGAGTGGCTCGCGGCCACTTCACTGTACGGCGGCTCGAAAGAGCTTACGGCAAGGATGTTCTTGAAGCCGAATACAAGCGCTTGTCTGAGGGCAACTGAGCTGCCAACGCCAACGTTTTCCGGTTCGCCAAAACGTCGAGACCCCTTCCCCAGGATAGCGGTCCACGCCAGTAGCGTCGGTCACCAAAAAAAGCGCCCTGGTCGTCAGGGAGGGTGAAGCGATCAGGGCCTTAGGGGGAAGACTGGCCAGGTGGCCCTCGTGAACCCGGTCTCACCGTTGTGGACCGGACATGCTTAGCTCGCGTTCGGCGCGAAAGATATTGCTGTGGAGATTGGCGATCCACTGCCGTCCGTTCGACGTGATGTTGAGATAGCGGATCGCGCCCTGGATATGCGTCGATACGCTGCTCCAATAAAACTTCGGATACAGATCAGTGAGATCGGCCGGCGAAGTGTAACCAAGTTGCTTGTTCATCCCGGCTTCTTCGAATTCGTAATAAAGTGCATTGACTTTGCGCAGGTAATGCGGATCGCCGAGCTGACCGATGAGATTGGCGGCGCGGACCAGCATGCCCTCCTCGCCAACGCTGTCGTCGGCGCCATGGATTGACGGAAAGCGCGTGAACTCGATGGCACTAGCGATACGGGTGGCGTCGAGCGATTTGACCTTGGCAAAGCGATCTATCACGAACAGCTTTGACCGGTCGACGCGATACGGCATTAGCGCAGCGTCGGACGAGCCGCGCGGCAGTTCGGCCTTGTTGCCTTTGGCATCGACAATGTAGCCATCGACGTTATCGCCGTTAAGAATACCACGAACGTAACCAATGTCGTGAAACAGACAAGCGATGATAAAGTGTGCGAAATCGCTGGCATTTGTCTCAGTAAAGAGTCTTCGTCCCCTCAAAATATCGTAACCGACGAGCGTCACCAGCAGCGTATGCTCGACGTTGTGATAGAGGGCGTCACTGTTGCCGATACACTCGATCGCAAGTCTGGCAGCCGACTGAACGCGTTCTATTAAATCCGCGTCCGTCGAGCCGAACCGGCGACCCATGTGCTCGGCAAGGTATGACCCTAAGGCGTCCGCTGCCAGATCGGGAATGGTAAGCATCGCCCCCTCCCGCAAACCACCATCGTGACGCCCAATTTCGTAATTTACAACATCGTGTCGGGATTTTTTGTGCTAGTCCGTCTCTATTCGGCGTTAGACCTTGGATCCGAATTGCCGAATGTCTGCTGGTGAGCCAAAGCGGACATTGGAACCGCACGACAGCGCTCAGTATTGCCGTTGCTTGGTGCTCGTTAAATACTCAAGCCTCGCCTCTGAGCCGACTTATTAGTCCGTGGATATCGCCGAGCACGAACAGGTCGCGAACCTTGGCGCCCTCGAACGTGAAGATCGGCATTCCCGTCCACCACACATGCTTTCCGCTCGGCGGCACTCCGAACATCTCTTTGCGATGAATGCCGTGGAACCGCATCTTGCCGCTGACGCGGTTCCCTTCCTCGATCATCGCAATGATGTCGGTAGTGTAGTGGCCGAGCACACCGGTTACCCAGTCGACGTAGTCCGCGAACTGCTCGTGGCCGACGAGCGTCGGCCCCAGCGAACCGCGAAATGTAAAATCAGCATGGAAGATTCTTGGTATGAGGCTTTTGTCGGCGAGGTCCCACAATTCCTTGTAAAACACGCGGACAGTCTCCTTCTGCGGCGACAGCGTAACACCTTCAAGATTCAGCGTGGGTTCCTCCATAGTTGAGAGGCTAGCGCCATTTCAGGCCAGGCGCATTTGAATTTTCTGATCGGGTGCGAATGCCGCTATGGCACAAAGCGGACAACTCGATTGCACTCGCGTTTGTCCGCTATTGGAGTAGAACGGACATCGCGCGGACTGAACAAGGCAAAATGAGGAGAGGTCAATGAACGCAGCCGAATCTAAAGGCCTCAAGAAGGGCAACCGCGTTTATTGGCGAGGTGATGCCACTGACAGTGGCATTATCACTGAAATGAGTTGGGATGCAGTCATGATCGCCTGGGACAATGGTCAGGTGGCCACCGTGCACCACGGAGACATGCGCGAGATCCAGCGGGCCCCAATGCCCACCGCCCCGGCAAAGCCTTCTAGTGTGTAGGTATATTGTATCAGGTCAGAGTTCTGTATCTGGCACATAGCGGGCATTCCGGAGCCGCCGATCATTGTCCGCTTTCGGGGGTAAAGCGGACGTGGCGCGGACATCGCGGGAATGTCCGCGCTCAATGATCCAAAGCGGACATTGGACTTAACGATGACCGGGTGCCTGGTTGCGTGCCATTTCTCACTCGCCGCCCAGTGACAAAGTGCTAGGCTTTGCGCATTCCATAAGGCGTGTTCTGAGGGGGCGCATGCAACGGCGCGAGTTCATCAGCCTTCTCGGCGGTGCGGCTACGTTTATTCCCCTCTCCGCGTGGGCTCAACAATCGCAGCCTCCGCTGATTGGTGTCCTGAATGCTGCGTCTGCCGAGTCCAATGCATCGAGCTACGAGGCGTTTCGCGCCGCACTGCGTCAGCTCGGTTACGTCGAGGGCCGCAACATTCGCTTCGAATACCGTTACGCAGACGGCTTCCTCGATCGCCTTCCGGCCTTAGCCGAGGAGCTGGTCCGGCTCAATCCGCGAGTCATTGTGTCGGGGCCCTTGCCCGCCAACCTAGCGGTTCGCAAGGCTACCGCTGCGATCCCGATCGTGATGGCGACCGGCGCGGACCCGGTCGGCTTCGGCCTGGTACAAAATCTGTCCCGCCCCGGCGGCAACGTCACGGGACTCGCGAACTTCGCTGAGGAGCTGGCGTCGAAGCAGATCGACGTGATCCGCGAATTGCTGCCGCGCCTTGCACGCGTCGCCGCTCTCATCAATGTCGAGAACCCGCTGCACGTGCCACAATTGCGAGAGACGCAGGCCGCTGCGGCCAAGGCGTCACTCGCATTGGTGCATTTCGAATTCCGCGTCCCGGCTGATCTGGAGCGAGCCTTCGACGAATTCGTGCGCGCGAAGGCCGAGGCACTTCTGGTACCCCCGGACACGACCTTCTCTACCAATCGGGTGCACATCGCTGAACTGGCGGCCAAGACGCGCCTGCCGGCGATCTATGGCGACCGCCGGGCGGTCGAAAGCGGTGGCCTGCTGAGTTACGGGCCCAACGTGGTGGAGAATTATCGCCGCTCGGCAGCGTACGTGGACAAGATTCTGAAAGGAGCCAATCCCGCGGACCTGCCGGTCGAGCAGCCGACGAAGATCGAGCTGGTGATCAACCTCAAGACCGCGAAGGCCCTCGGCCTAGCCGTTCCGCCAACGCTGCTCAACCGCGCCGACGAGGTGATCGAATAACGATCCCTTTTGCTGCGCTGCATGAGTCCGCTACAGGCACAAGGCGAACATTGATCGACGACACCTGAATGTCCGCTTTGGCACTTAGCGGACACCACTCGGACTTGTCGCCGCCGCCATCTTCGTCATTTCAGCCTCACGAGATGCAGCGGTTCAGCTAGGTGCTCGCCTTTATCACACCGGGGAGAGTCTCGATAAATAGTCCATCTCCAGCTCGCCTTCGTAGGTTTCGGCGCCGACCTTCAATGCTTCCGTCACGCGCGCTTGCGTCACCTCGCTAGCGACACTCAAATCGGACTCATGGGCTTCCGCCAGAAGCCCCTCTGCCATGGAACTAAATGCTCCAGTATCCACGGCCGCCTTGGCGTGGGCGACGGCGTGCGCAGGGAAGGAGGCGATGCGGTGAGCCAGTTTCTCGACAAAAGGCGTCAGTTCGTCTGCTGGCAACGCTCGATTGATATAGCCGTAACGTTCTGCCAGCTCCGCCGAGAAATCATTGCAACCGAGGAGCACCTCCAAGGCGCGTCCCCGCCCGATGAGCCGTGGCAATCTTTGTGTAGAGCCGCCGCCCGGAACAAGCCCAACCGCTACCTCTGGTTGGCCGAAGATCGCTTTGCCAACTGCAGCAAAACACATGTCCACGGCCAGCGCGATCTCACTCCCTCCTCCCCGGGCCCGTCCTTCGATTTTGGCAATGGTTACCTTAGGCATGTTCCTGAACCGCTCGCCGATCGTCTGCGTGAGACGAAAACTGCGCGTATGGGACACCATCTTGGAAGCGGCTCCGACCCGGCCCAAACCAGAGTGGGCTATAAAGAAATCAGTAAGCGCGCTCTGCAAGACCACAACCCGGACGCTCTCATCGGCCTCGAGTTCCCTGCCGAGTTTGTCGAATTCCTGCGACAGAACTTCATCAAGAAGATTTATCGGGGGATGATCGATGCTGACGAATGCGACTCCAGAATCAAATCTGAATCGGAAACATTTATAATCAGAATATAGCATGGGAGTGACTCCATTTCGGCATAACCATGCCATTGAGCCGACACTTGAGATGCGGCCCTTCCTTCGTGTCGAAGCCGACAACTTTCATGTCACCAAAAACTCCTTATTCATTTGGCCGGGGCCGCTTCTCGCACTCGGGCAACATCGCGAGCCGTTGTCGAAGAACCGTGGTTGCCCCAACTCGAGCGAATGAAGTTTACCACGTCAGTCACGTCCTGATCCGACAGGCGCGTGGCGAAGCTTGGCATCGCAAACTGCGCCGGCGCACCCTTGGTTCGCGGCGTGCTCGCACCGTTCAGGATGATCGAGATCAGAGAGATCGGATCTCCCGCTTGGACGACGCCATTGCCCGCTAGGCGCGGAAAGACTCGTTCATATCCCAACCCATCCGGGCGATGGCAGGCCGCGCAGTTGTCGAGATAGGCCATGGCTCCCGGTTTACTCGCATCGCCGTTCTTGAGGGCGGTGTGAACAGCGGGATCGTACACGAAAGGACCTGCCTTACCCGCGTCGTCGCTGCGAATGGATTTGAGATACTTCGCGGTCGCGAGCGCGTCCGCGTCACTCATATATTGCGTGCTATGAATGATGACGTCGCTCATGGAGCCGAAGGCGATGCCCCTGGAGCTTGCCCCGCTCTTGAGGAATTGGACCAGCTCTTCCACGCTCCAATCTCCTAGCGTTCCGGTCCCGCCGTTTCGAAGACTAGGTGCGAAATAGTTCTCAATCACCGCACCTGAAAGATATGCTGAGGCATCCTTCGGCGTGGTCGCCTTGAGCTGCATGGTGACTGCTCGCGGAGTGTGACATTCGCCACAATGGCCTAAGCCCTCCACAAAATAAGCACCTCTGGCGACCTCCGCATCCGCCGCAGCCAGAGGCTGAAACGGCAAAGGCTTCGGTGCGAAAAGCCAGCGCCAATAGGTCAGCGGCCAGCGCATCGAGAGTGGGAAAGGGATGTCAGTCGGGCGGTTTGAAACGGCGGCAGCAGGAACGCCTTGCTGGAAATAGGCATAAAGCGCGGCGACGTCCTTGGGCGTGGTGTTGTAGTAGGAGGTGAAGGGCATCGCCGGGTAGAGCGTATGTCCCTTGGCGACGCCAAACCGAAGCGCGCGATCGAAGTCAACCAGGCGGAAGCGTCCGATCCCGTATGTGGGGTCGGGCGTGATGTTTGTCGTGTAGATCGCGCCGATCGGCGTGACCATGCGAAGACCGCCGGAATAAGGCGGTTTACCGGGGATACTGTGGCAGGCGGCGCAGTCGCCAAGCCTGGCAAGGTACGCGCCCCGCGCGACCAATTCCGGCGTCGCGGGCAGCCCGGTCAGTTGCCCCTCCCCTGCGTACCGGTCCCCGACATAGGATGTCCCCATCGCCGCCAGGAGACCCACCACCCCGGCAATGCCGACGGTGAGAATGCCGGTCTTCCACCTCATGCCGGTACCAAAGGGCCGGGTGATTTGAGGTAGCTATCCCGGATCTTCGCCGCCGAAAAATAGGCGAGACCAGCAAGCAGTCCGGTCGGGTTGTATCCGATGTTCTGAGGAAAGGCCGAAGCGCCGTAAATAAAGAGATTGGAAACATCCCAGCTTTGGGAATACCGGTTGATCACACTGTTCGTGGGGTTGGTTCCGATGATCGCACCGCCGGTGGTGTGCGTCGACTGATAGATGCGCACGTCGTAAGGCATGCCTGGTCGGAAGATGAGCGTCGCATGCTTCTCTGGCTTCATCACGCGAACAATCTCTTCCATCTTCGAAGCAGAGTACGCGGCCATTTTGTATTCGTTGTCGTGCCAGTCGAACGTGATGCGCAGGAGCGGCAGGCCGTGCGCATCCTTGTAGGTCGGGTCGAGAGACAGATAGCGGTCCCGGTACGACATCACGGTCCCCTGGGTGCCGAGCGGTGCGGAATGGCGATAGTGCTTGCGGATGCCGGCCTTCCAGCCCGCTCCCCAGTGCGGCACGTCGGGCGGGAGCATCATCTGATCAATTGGCCGCCCGCCAGTGCCACCCGCAAAGATCTGCGACCCACCGATGAAGCCGAGACCGCTGTGATCGAAATGGTCGGAATTGAATT
>DATAPP010000049.1:0-1867 GCA_036265125.1 Pseudolabrys sp.
CCGGGCACACGCAGATTTATATGACGAAAAATCCAATCTGCCGTATAGTCCGTTAAGCATTTGTTAACCAATTGTAGCCAAGTTGTGGGCTAGCGAGGGAGCCCCTGTCCGCGATGTCCGGGGCGACGACCCCGATTCCGAGCGGTGCCCGGGGTTTCGGAGATAGGGCAAAATGATCACGCATGGAGCAAGCCCAGCGCTCGGCCAGACGATAGCGGTTAAACGGCGACCTGCTTGGCTGCGCGTACCGCACATCAGTTTGACAGTTCGTCTGATTATACTGGTCTTGATCGCTGTTTGCCCGGCAATAATCATTCAAGCTTACAACGAATATGAATTGCGCAAAGCGAGCGAAGCCGACATCCGCCAACAAGTGGTACAGATTACAAAGCAATTCGGCGAGGAAATCGGCGAACTGCGCGAAGGGGCTCGCCAGCTGCTGCTCGCGCTTTCCCAACTGACGCCCGTAAAGTTACGGGAGAGCAACGACTGTAACGTACTTTTCGGGTCACTGGCCTCGCAATACGCGAATTATAATCTATTGGCAGCCGCGGACACGGACGGCAGGATATTTTGTTCGAGCAGTCCGCTGACCTATTACTCGGTTGCGGACAGGCCATTCTTCAAGCGCGCAATGGCGCAGGACGGGCTCGCCGTCGGCAATTTCTGGGCCGATCCGGCGAGCGGCGCCCGGATGATCCACTTTGCACTGAAATTCGACGGCGGCGACGGGCACACGGCCGGCGTCGTTTTCGCCGGGCTCGATCTGCGCTGGCTGTCGGAACATCTGAAGGAAAGGGGGCTGTCCCCGACATCCTCCATCCTGATCGCCGATCGCGAGGGCAATATAATTGCGCGATTGCCGAACCCCGAGGCTTTGGTCGGCAAGAATATGAGAAAAGGCCATGCAGAGATCATGGACGGCAATACGACGGGCTGGGAGGAATCGGTCGGTGTGGACGGCGCCACCCGAATATTCGGCTATCTACCGGCAGCGCTGCCGCCGCGGGATTTCTTTCTCAGCGCCGGACAGTCGAAAGCGGAAGCCTTCGCGGCAATCGACAGCGCGACGGCCCGCGGTGTCGCGCTGATCGTTTTCGGTCTGCTCGCAGCAACTTTTGCGGCGGTTCTCGGCGGGCGCAGGTTCTTGCAGGAGCCGATAAGCGGTCTCGTGGCTTTCGCGACGGAGTGGCGCCACGGCAACTATGATTCGCGGGTAGAAGTCCGCCACCCCGGATCGGAAATTGGCCATTTGGGAGCGACCTTCAATGCCATGGCCGATGCCCTGGCTGCCCGCTACGCCGCACAGAAGCGGGCAGAAGCCGAGCTGCGCGAGCTGAACGCGACCCTGGAGAGCCGCGTCGAGCAAAGGACGGTCGAGTTGGCCAATGCCAATCGGGCAAAATCGATGTTCCTCGCCAATATGAGCCACGAACTGCGCACCCCGCTCAATGCGATCATCGGTTTTGGGGAAATGATGCATCGCGAAATCATGGGGCCGATCGGCGTTCCGGCCTATAAGGAATACGCGCAACACATCCACGAGAGCGGTCTGCATTTGCTCTCCCT
The DNA here is from genome assembly GCA_036265125.1 of Pseudolabrys sp. Taxonomy (GTDB): domain Bacteria; phylum Pseudomonadota; class Alphaproteobacteria; order Rhizobiales; family Xanthobacteraceae; genus Pseudolabrys. Next base: position 1,570 of record DATAPP010000049.1, read on the forward strand.
CGTCGAGGAAATGCTCGATCTCGCCAAGGTGGAAGCGGGAAAGCTGCAGATCGAACGTGTTCCGACCGAACCCGGCAAGCTTTTTGCCGAAAGCCTGATGATGCTGCAGTCGACTGCTGCGGCGGCCGCGGTCCTGATCATTGTCGACGGTGATCCGTCAAACTGGCCGGTGCTCGAAGGCGACCCGGTTAAATTGAAGCAGGTGTTCGTCAATTTGATCGGCAACGCGGTAAAGTTCACGCCGGCAGGGGGGCGCGTCACGATATCGAGCGAAATCGACGAGGCCGCATTGCGTATT
>DATAPP010000050.1:0-26493 GCA_036265125.1 Pseudolabrys sp.
GCCGCCAGCGCCGCCACCTGCCGGGTGGTGGCCTCCACATCCGCCGTGTCGGTATTGGTCATCGACTGCACCACGATCGGCGCACCGCCGCCGACCATCACGCCGCCGACATCCACCGCTACAGATCTATGACGCTCAGACAATGCCATATTCACGATCGCTCCGGGCTCAGAACTGCCAACCCTATATAGTACGCCTGATGCGCAACAGCGACACACCTATTCGTGCGCACCGGCATCAGTTAAATTGCCAAATCTCATGACCAAGTCTCATGACAATGAGCCTCATTAACCCAAAAACAGACGCCAGAATACGCCGATGGATCAGGCAAATCAGCTGATCGTAAAATTTTCATGCCCGCCCGAGATGGAGCAGGTCCTGCCGCGGCCGATCCCCGCCGTTCGGGGGCTGCCTGACTGGTTCAAGGCCTTGCCACAGCATGGCTTCAGTTCGGTCTCGAACATGGAAATGATGACCGTCAAGAAATGCCCGCCGTTTATTGATGCGATGACGTTCGGCTTTCTGATGCCCCTGACCGCTGACCTCAAGGTGGAGAACGGCGAGTTCAGCTGGGTGAGCAACATTCCGGTGGCCGGGAAGCTCCGAAACCTCACGCGGTCTCCGATTGATTACCACGATAGCGTCCAGGTCAAGGGAACGCCATTTTTCGACGATGATCGTTTCATCATTAAATTCAACAATTTCTGGACGATCGAACTGCCGCCGGGCTATTCGCTTTTTGTCACGCACCCGGTCAACCGAGCGGATCTGCCATTCACGACGCTGACCGGCCTGGTGGATTCCGATCTTTACGCCGACAGCCTGATCCATTTTCCGGCGCGCTGGAACGATCCTGAATTCAGCGGTGTCCTTCCAAAAGGAACACCGGTCGCGCAGTGCCTCGCGATCAAACGGGAAAACTGGAATGAGCAGTTCGACGTCCTCTCCGAGGACGCCGCCCGGCGTCTGCTCGCAACCGCCGGCGCCATCGCGGAGGAGACCGGCATTTACCGCAGGGAATTTCGCGCGCCCAAACGCTAGCCAAACGCTAGCCAAACGCTAGCTTTGCTCACCCCGGAAAAATCTGGCGAGGCCGCTCGGCCGCAGCCAGAAACGTCCACGGCTGGACGAACTCAGGATCTTCAGCGCCTTGCCGTAGAAACTTGGGCCGCCGCGCGTTACCTGACGCAGGCAAACCGACGCCGCGCCAGTTTGGCCCAACTCGAGCAGGCAGGCACCAAGATAGAGTCTTGATTGCTGGTCAGAGGGGTCATTGAGCAATGCGCGCTGAAAGAACTCGGACGCCGGCGCAAATTCGCCTGCATCCATTAGCACCAGCCCCATGCCGTACAGTGCGTCGCCTTGATTTGGCGCGACGCCGAGGGCGCGAGCGAACGCTGCCCTGGCGCTGACGCCGTCGTTGCGGGCATGAAAAATCCAGCCGAGCAACAGCGGCAAATCAGGCATCCACGGCGCCGCTTCCATACCGGCCTTGATCACATCGATCGCTTCATCGGTCCGATCCAGCGAATGGAGGAGATAGCCGTATTCGTGAAAGGCAGCCGGAAATGATGGCTTGCGCTTGACTGCACGGGCGAGCCGGCTGAGCGCGTCGTCGGTACGGCCGGCTTTTCGCAAGGCAATTGCGAGCTGCGTTTCGATCGCGGGGTCGCGAAGTGACCGGAATGCTTTTTCCAGCGGCGCGACCGCCTCGTCGGCGCGCTCCTGCATCAGCAAGGCATACCCGTAAAGATGCAATGCGTTGGGCTGACTTGGATTTTTTTTGAGAATGTCCAGCGTCAGCCGCAGAGCCTCGTCGGGTCGCTGACTCTGGATCGCGGACATCGCGCGCTGCAGCGTTTCTTCGACAGCAGGCCCCATCAACTCGCCCTGTTCACCAACACCAGACCGGCAGCAACCAGCATCACTGCGGCCGCAAAAGCCGTTGTCAGCGGTTCATTTAGCACCAGATGGCCAGCGGCAACACCGAACAATGGCGTCAGAAACGTGAAAGCCGACAGACGGCTCGCCGAATACCGCGCGATGAGTGCAAACCAGACCACGAAGGTTACGCTGACAACCCAGACGGTTTGGTAGGCAAGCGAACCAAGCGCCAGCGCCGACGGCATATGCGATATTCGCTCCCCCATAACGAACGCTGCCGCCGCCATGATCGGCGCCGATACGACGAGCTGGTAGAGCATGACCTTCTCCGCCGACGCGCGCGTCAGCGGGCTCGCCTTGATGATCAATGTCGTCGCTGCCCAGAACAGGGCCGCACCGACCATCATCACATCGCCGGTCAACTGGCGCGGATCCATCGCAGGCGTCGGCACGCCGAACGCAATCAACATGCCCGCGAACGATAAGCCCAACCCCAGCCACTGCGCCGCACCGAAGCGATCAGCCGGCAGAACGATACGTGCACCGAGGACTACGAAGAATGGTGCGAGGTAGATGAACAGCACCGCACGCGTCGCGGTCGTGTAGAGCAGGCCCTGATAGATCAGGATGAACTCGACTGCGAAGAGAAAGCCGGCCGCAAGCCCGAACCACAGCGTGCCATCGCGCTTGAGCAGCCCAATTCCACGCAACCTGCACCATGCGGCGATCAACAGTGCGGCAACGACCGAGCGGACAGCAGCCTGCGTCAGCGGCGGGATGTCATGGATCGCGAGCTTGGTCGCAACCTGGTTGAAGCCCCAGGACAGGCACAGCACCACAACGATGCCTGCCGCGAGCGCGTCAAGCGGACGCGTGGTCGATGTGTAGGCGGGACTGGACAATATGAGTGGCCGCCTACGCCGCTTTGCAATGCGCGCAGATGCCGGAGATTTCGATCACCGGCGTCTTCGGTACAAAGCCCACGGCGCGCGAAGCGTTTTTGATCGTATCGGCCACCGCGGCCGACGCCGCCTCGCCGACGGCGCCGCATTTCTCGCAGATCAGGAATACGACCGGATCGCTGCTCTCGTGATCATGGACGCAGGCGATGAAGGAGTTGCGGCTCTCGATGCGATGGACCAGTTCCTGCTCGCGTAAAAAATCGAGCGCGCGATAGACCGTAATGGGAGCCGGACGCTGCCCGCGGACCGCCAGCCGGTCGATCAATTCGTAGGCGCCGAGCGGCTGATGGCTCGCCAGCAATGCTTCCAGCACGCGGCGGCGCATCGGCGTCAACCGCTCCTTGCGCGCGGCGCATAACGCTTCGGCGTGCGCGATGGCATCGCTCGCGCAGCGCCCGTGGTCGTGATCGGGTCTCGGAAATACCGCGTGCGCGGACGATTTTCTGGGCAAGGAAAGCTCCGCCTATCACCGCAAGTCTAACAGTCAAACCCCTCGAATTCCTAAGTCACGAACATATATATTGCACTGCAACAAGAATAGGGGCAGTTTTCGCCTGCAATTTCTCGCCCGGGGGCGTCGCCTGCAAAACGAGGACCCGCAATGCTTAAAGGCAAGGCTGCATTAGTCACCGGTTCGACCTCCGGAATTGGTCTCGCCATTGCGCACGCGCTCGCGCGTGAGGGCGCCAATGTCATGCTCAACGGTTTCGGCGACAAAGCCGAGATCGAAAAAATCCGCGCGGGTACCGAGAAGGATTTCGGGGTCAAGGCACGCTATTCGGCGGCCGACATGACCAAACCTGCCGAGATCGCCGACATGATCCGTACAGCCGAAAAGGAGTTCGGCACGCTCGACGTGCTGGTCAACAACGCCGGCATCCAGCACGTCGCGAACATCGAGGACTTCCCGATCGAGAAATGGGACGCGATCATTGCGATCAACTTGTCCTCCTCGTTCCACACGATCCGCACCGCATTGCCCGGCATGAAGAAACGCAAATGGGGCCGCATCATCAATATTGCTTCCGCGCACGGACTGGTCGCCAGCACGCAGAAGGTTGCCTACGTCTCCGCCAAGCATGGTCTCGTCGGCCTCACCAAAGTGGTCGCGATGGAAACGGCGAACGATGGTGTGACGTGCAATGCCATCTGCCCGGGCTGGGTGCTTACGCCGCTTGTGCAGCAACAGATAGACGCGCGCGCCAAGGCTACCGGTGACAGCGTAAAAGAGGAGGCTGTCAAGCTTTTGTCCGAGAAGCAGCCGATGCACGAATTCACCAAGCCGGAGAGCATCGGCGCGCTGACGGTGTTTCTGTGCAGCGATGCGGCGGAGACGATGACCGGCTCGGCCTATTCGATCGACGGTGGCTGGGTCGCGCAGTGACACGCAGGCTATGATCGAATTTCTCTCGCGTGCGTTTGGCGGCGACAAGTCGCAAAAACCGAAAACAGACAAACGCATCAATCTCGCACTGCAGGGCGGTGGCGCGCTTGGCGCATTCACCTGGGGCGTGCTCGACCATCTGCTGGAAGACGGCCGGCTGACGATCGAAGGCATTTCCGGCGCGTCTGCCGGCGCGGTCAATGCCGTCATGCTGGCGGATGGGCTTGCGCGCGGCGGACCGGAGGAGGCACGCAAGCGCCTCGCCGAATTCTGGCGCGCGGCGAGCCTCGGCGGTAACCTGCCCGACGTCCAGCGGCGCGCCGTTGATCGGCTGTTTTCATTCTGGCCGATCGAGGATACACCGGTCGGCCTGTGGATGCAGGCGCTGACGCGATATCTGTCGCCCTACGATTTCAATCCGCTCAACATCAATCCGCTGAAGGATCTCATCGAGCGCTTCGTTGATTTTGACGCGGTTCGTGGCTGCAAGAATCTGCAACTGTTCGTATCCGCGACCAACGTGAAGAGCGGAGAGCTGCACGTGTTCCGACGCGAGGAAATGACGTCGGACATGATCGTCGCCTCGGCGTGCCTGCCGCATCTATTCCGTGCCGTCGAGATCAACGGTGAGGCTTATTGGGACGGCGGCTACGTGGGCAACCCGGCCCTTTATCCGCTGGTCGGCGCGACGCAGACCGAAAACCTGCTGCTGGTTCAGATCAATCCACTGCAACGCAAGAAAATTCCCAAGACGCAAGACGAGATTTTGGCGCGGATAAACGAGATCACGTTCAATTCTTCACTGATGTCGGAACTGCGCGGCATCACCTTTGTCGGAAAGCTGATTGACGAGGGCAAGCTGCCGCGCGGCACCGGCACAGGGCAATACCGGCGTATCAATGTCCATCGCGTTGCGCTGACCGGACCGGCTCAAACGCTCGATGCCGCCAGCCGGCTCCACACCGACTACGATTTCTTCGAGATGCTGCGTACCAACGGCCGACGTGCCGCGCGCAGGTTCCTCGACGCACATTACGACGACATCGGTGTGCGCTCGACGGTCGAGTTCGAGGCGGCACCCGAAACCGCAAGCGCGTGATATGATCGCCCCATGACGGGGCTCACCGCCGAGGTCGGCCAGACAATCCTTGACATCATCGTCGCCGACATCACCACGCTCGATGTCGATGCAATCGTGAATGCCGCCAACCGCTCGCTGCTCGGCGGCGGCGGCGTAGATGGCGCCATTCACCGCGCGGCTGGGCCGGAATTGCTGGCCGAATGCCGTACGCTGGGCGGTTGCGACACCGGCGGCGCCAAGATCACGCACGGTTATCGCCTCAAGGCCAGGCACGTGATCCACGCGGTCGGCCCGGTATGGGGTGGCGGCGACAAGAACGAGGAGGCGCTTTTGGCGAGCTGTTATCGTACCGCGCTCGATCTTGCTGCCGCCAACACGCTCGCCTCGCTCGCCTACCCGGCGATTTCGACCGGCGTCTACCATTTTCCGGCCGACCTTGCCGCTCGCATAGCCGTGGGCACCGTTGCCGCGGAAATTGCGGCGCATCCGCGTGGCATTGCGCGTGTTACTTTTTGCTGCTTCTCGCCGGAGAGCGCGGAGTACCACAAGGACGCGTTTGGAGAGTTGGGGCTGGTGTAGCGCCTTTCCCGCGTGCTGGGAGACGGCTAAACCTTCGGCTCGACATCCAGCCGCACGATCCAGTTTTCGAGTCCGGACTTCACGGCGGGATAAATTTTCAGGACCTCCGGATCGTGACCCGGCACGATATGGTGGCGGGAGCTCGCCAGTTTCTGCAGCGTCCTGTAACCCTCGAGTGTGTCGCCGACGCTGTAGGTGATCGGGAACACGCGACCCTCGTCAATGTGCGAGTAGAGGTGACAGCAATCCGATGCGATCACCACCGTGCCCCGTTTGGTCTTGACGCGAACGCATTGCAGGCCTTTCGAGTGGCCGCCGATCTTGTGCACCGTGATGCCCGGCGCCAGTTCCTCGACACCATCGTGGAACTCGACGCGATAGGCAAAAACCTTTCGCACCATCGCCAGCACGTCGCTTTCGCTGAACGGAATGCGCAGCATCTGATGGCACATGCAGCGGCCGGTTGCGTAAGCCATCTCGGTGTCCTGGATGTGATAGCGCGCATTGGGGAACAGATCGTAGTTGCCGGCATGGTCCCAGTGCATGTGCGTGGCGATCACGTGATCGACCTTGTCCGGCTGCACACCGAGTGCTTGCAGGCCTTCAGCGACCGGATGAATGATTGTGCGTGCGCGTTCCCTGGCGGCGACTTCGTCAAAGCCGGTGTCGCATACGAAAGTGCCGTGCGGCCCTTTGATCACCCAGACGTAATAGGCAATCGACGTCATCTCGTCATGGGGGTCGCCGAAGATGTAGTTCTCGGAGCGTCTGCGTGCGTGGGTCGCGTAACAGACCGCATAGACTTCGTGGATATCGTTGCTCATGTTTTCTTGCCTACAGTGACGCCTGCACGTTTCTCGATCATTTTAACAATGACGGTGAAATCGCTATCTCCGCCGAATTCCGTATTGGTCATTTCCCATTGGTCGAGGACAGCACTCATCACGGAGTGCGGAACATCCAGGCCCCGGGCTTCTTCGGTACATAGCCGTACGTCCTTGAGCATCAGCGCAGTGGCAAAGCCGTAGTTGAATGTGCGCGGGAGAATGGCCTGCGGAAATTTTCCGTCCGATGCAGTGGTACGGCCGGAGCCGGCATTGATGACGTCGATCATCACCGCAGGATCGAGGCCCGCTTTCACCCCCATTGCGACCGCTTCGGAGGTCGCGGCCATCGCCGTGGCCGAGAGAAAATTGTTCGCGAGCTTCATGGTCTGCGCCATACCCGGCTTTTCGCCAATGATGAAGACTCTACCGAACACTGCGAGCGCGTCCTTCACATGTTCGATTTCGGACTTCGGTCCTGAGACCATCACCGCCAGCGTGCCCTTGTTCGCGCCGCCGACCCCGCCGCTCACCGGGGAATCGATCTGCACAATATTCTTCTTCGCCAATGCCGCTGCGATTTTTGCGGCAACGCTCGACCCGGTGGTCGACAGGTCGACGAAGCGCTTGACGCGCTTGCCGTGAATGACACCACCCTCGCCGGTCGCCACCTTTTCAGAGATTTGCAACGACGGCAGGCTTGCCATCACCGTTTCGACGCGGTCGGCAACGTCCGCCGGCGACGATGCAAGCTGCGCACCAAGCGCCACCAGCGGCGCGACTGCATCATTCCGCGTGTCGTAGATGACGAGCCTGTGGCCGGCCTCGATCAGCCGGCGCGCCATCGGCTGTCCCATATTGCCTAACCCGATGAAGCCGATGTCCATGTGCTGAGTTCCTGTTACGCGCAAGGCGGGGGCCGCGACTTTGCCCGACGCCAAAGCGCCCGTCATCCACGCGGACCACGCGCGGCAGCCCTGCCTAAATGGCATATTGCGCTTATTATAAGCTTGCTTATTATTGCCCTATTCAGCACAGAGCAGGCTCATGCCCCAACAGCCCGTAAAGCGAGAATTTGCTTTTACTATCATGGACGTAGCACGTCTGTTGAAAACCTATGCCGATCAGCGGGCGCGCCAATTTGGCATCTCCCGGGCGCAATGGGCGGTACTCGTACGGATCGGCCGCAATGAGGGCCTCAAGCAGACGGAACTCGCCGACATCCTCGACCTTCAGCCGATCAGCCTCACGCGATTGCTCGATCGGCTGGCAGAAAACGGTCTGATCGAGCGCCGCGCCGATCCGAACGACCGGCGCGCCAACCGGTTGTATCTGAAGCCCGCCGCGAAGCCCTTGCTCGACCAGTTGGCGCACATCGGCGACGACATGATGGAAACCGTCCTCGACGGAATTTCCGCGGCGTCGATCGAACGCATGCTCAAAGAACTCGGCGCGGTGAAAGACAACCTGCGCTCCGCCATCGCCCGCAATACGAACCAAGACCAGGCAATCGCTGGATAAGTCATGAGTGAAAAAGCCCTGAAGATCGTGCCGGTACCGGAAGCCAAGACATCGCCGGAGGCTAAAACCGGGACGCCGACATCTGCCAGACTGCTCGCGCGCATCGGCCGCAAGCGGCTGCGCATGATTCTGCTCGTCGGCCTGCCGGCGCTCGCTGTTGTGATCGGCCTCGGCATCTACCTTTCCGGCGGGCGGTACATCTCGACCGACAACGCTTATGTCGGCGCGCAGAAGGTTTTGATCACGCCGGACATCTCCGGCAAGATCATGCACGTCGCCATCGTTGAAGGTCAGCACGTCAATTCCGGCGATGAATTGTTCACGCTCGACCGCGAGCCTTTTGCGCTGGCATTGCAACAGGCGAAGGCCAAGCTCGATGCAGCACGCAGCAATTTCAACAAGCTTAAGGCCAATTTCAAGTCGCTCGAAACGCTTGCCGATCTCGCCAACAAGAATGTCGATCTCAAGAAGCGCGATACCGATCGTAAAGCACGACTGGTGAGCTCGCAGGCGGGATCACAGGCCGATCTTGACACCTCAATGGCGGCAGTTGTCTCTGCGCAATTGCAGGCGGAGCTTGCCGTGCAACAGCGCGACTCCACACTGAGCCAGCTGCTTGGCGATCCTGATTTGCCGCTCGAAAAGTTTCCAGAATACGCCCAGGCCAAGGCCTTCCTCGACAGCGCGCAGCGCGATTTCGACCATACGATCGTGCGCGCGCCCATGCCGGGCACCGCCACGCAGGTCGACAACATCCAGCTTGGCCGCTTTGTGGCCGCCGGCACGCCGGTGTTGAGCGTCATTGACGACCAGGCACCCTGGGTCGACGCCAATCCGAAAGAGACGGACCTTACCTACCTGCGCGTCGGACAGAAGGCGATGCTCGACGTCGACAGTTTCCCCGACCACACTTTCACCGGCACTGTCATCGCAGTGAGCCCGGGCACCGGTGCGCAATTCTCGATCCTGCCGCCGCAGAATGCGACCGGGAACTGGGTGAAGGTCGTGCAGCGCGTGCCGGTTCGGGTCGCCTTCGACAAGAGCGAAGACACGCACCTGCTGCGCTCCGGCATGAGCGTGAACGTCGAGATCGACACCGGCCATAGCCGGCTGCCGTTCATGACGACGCAGGCGAAAGAATCAAAAAAATGACCGCGCACTTCGCTTCGATGGATCCGAAGCTTCGGCGCGTCCTGATAACGGTCTGCACCATGACCGCTACGGTCATGCAGGCGCTCGATACGACCATCGCGAATGTCGCACTGCCCTATATGCAGGGTTCGCTTTCGGCATCCCTGGACCAGATCAACTGGGTACTGACCTCGTACATTGTAGCTGCCGCGATCATGACGGCCCCGATGGCCTGGCTCTCCGACCGTTTCGGCCGCAAGAAGCTGTTCATCATCTGCGTCGCCGGATTTACCGTCGCATCGTTCCTTTGCGCGCTGGCCCAGAACATCGAGCAGATGGTGCTGTTCCGGCTGCTGCAGGGCATGGCCGGCGCGGCGCTAGTGCCACTGTCGCAGTCGGTTTTGCTCGACATCTACTCGGCGGAAGAGCGCGGCCAGGCGATGGCGATCTGGGGCGTCGGAGTGATGTTGGGGCCAATCATGGGCCCGACATTGGGTGCATGGCTCACTGATAATTATTCCTGGCACTGGGTGTTCCTGATCAACCTCCCGATCGGTGTCATCACCGTGATCGGCATGATGATGTTCATGGAAGAGACACAGAAACAGGAGCATATGCGCTTTGACTGGTTCGGATTTATCGCGCTCGCGATCGGCATCGGCTCTCTGCAATTGCTGCTCGACCGCGGAGAGCAGGTCGGCTGGTTCGACTCAAACGAAATCTGGATCGAGGCGATCATCTCGGTGGCCGGCTTCTACTACTTCTTCGCGCATTCGCTGACCACAGATGAGCCGTTTGTCCGGTTCGAGATGTTCAAGGACCGCAACTTCGTCAGCGGCTGCATTTTCATGGTTGTGATCGGTGTGGTGCTGTTCGGCACGATGGCCCTGGTCACCCCGTTCATGCAGAACCTGCTCGGTTATCCGATCCAGACGGCCGGCTACCTGCTCGGGTCGCGCGGGGTCGGCACGCTGATCACCATGATGGCGGCGCCCCGGCTGATGAAGATGGTGCATCCGCGCTATCTGATTTTGTGTGGCCTGCTCCTCGCCGGCGGCACGCTCTATTACATGACCGGTTTTTCGCTCGACGTGACGAAAACGACGATCGTCGTCACCAGCATCATTCAGGGCGTCGGGCTCGGCCTTTTGTTCGTGCCGATCTCGACGGTGGCATTTGCCACTCTGCCCGGGCACCTGCGCACCGGCGCGACCGCCATCACCACGCTCACGCGCAATATCGGATCATCGATCGGCATTTCGATGGTGATTGCCAATCTGACCAGCAAGACCACTGAAATGCACGCGCGGCTGACCGAGCAGGTGACGCCATTCAACGACGCGCTGCAGATGCCCGATGTGGCCGGAAATCTGAACGTGCACACGGACATGGGCCGCGCGCTGCTCGATGCGATCGTCACGCAGCAGGCGGCGATGCTTGCCTATATCAACGACTTCAAGCTGCTGATGATTTTGACGCTGGCCGTCATTCCGATGATCCTGATCATCGGCAATTCCCGCCCGACACCGGGCGCGAAGGTCGAAACAGCGGCAATCGACTAGCCTTTGCCGGAGAACTCCTGCCGCACCATCTCGGTATGTTCGCCGAGCGCGGGGATCGGACCATAAGTGCGTTCCTGCCCCGCGCGTAGCGGCGCCGGCGCCGGCATCGTCACGGGCCCGCTCGGCGCGCCGACCGTGATCCGCCGCAAATGCGCATGCTTTGACAACAACTCCCAGTCATTGACGCGCGCGAACGCAATGTCGGCGGCTTCCAGCTTCTTCATCAGCACATCGACATCGTGGCCGGCGAAATTGGCAGCGACCCTGGCGTCGGTTTCTATCCGGTTCTCGACGCGCTTCGGATTGGTGGCGAACCTTGGATCCGACCCCAATGCGGCATCGCCCAGCACCTTCTCCGCCAGGGCACGCCACTCGCGATCATTCTGAATGGCAATCAGGATGTCGGCGCCATCATGGCTCTTGAAAACGCCGTAAGGCGCGATCGCCGCGTGTGCGAGACCGATGCGCTTGAACGGCGCGCCGCCTTCGCCGTGCAGCAGCGGCACCGTCATCCATTCCGCCATAGCGTCGAACATGGAGACGGAGATTTCGGCGCCTTCGTTTGTCCTGCCACGCGCAATCAACGCCTCGAGAATGGCTTCGTAGGCATTGAGGCCGGCCGCAACATCGACGATCGACACGCCGACGCGGGCGGGCCCTTCGGGACCGCCCGTCACCGACGACACGCCCGATTCAGCCTGGATCAACAGGTCGTAGGCTTTGCGCTGCGCATAGGGCCCGGCCTCTCCGTAGCCGGAGATCGAGCAACAGATCAGCCGCGGGTAATCCTTGCGCAGCCGCGCCATGGCGAAACCGAGCTTGGCGATGGCGCCGGGCTTGAGGTTCTGTACGAAGACGTCGGCCTCCGCGAGCATCGCTTCGAGCAGGGTCTTGTCGCCGGAACTGCCGAGATCGAGCACGACGGACTGTTTCCCGCGATTGAGCCAGACGAAGTTGGCGCTCTCGCCGTGCACGACATGGTCGTACTCGCGGGCAAAGTCGCCTTCCGGGCGTTCGACCTTGATCACACGTGCGCCGGCGTCGGCGAGACGGCAGGTGCATTGCGGCGCCGCCACCGCTTGCTCGACAGACACAACGAGGAGACCTGAGAGAGGGAGCGTCATGATAGTCGGAGCGCGTCCTTGATTTGGGAGCTGGATTCCGCTTACGCGGGAATGAGCGGCTGTGTCTGCGTGTACCACTCTCTTCTGCTCGTCCCCGCGAAGGCGAGGACCCAGCCTTCATAAAAACATAGCCAACACTCAATACGATCGCGGCAATCCCAGCACGTGCTCGGCCAGATACGAGAGGATCATGTTGGTGGAGATCGGCGCAACCTGGTAGAGCCGGGTCTCGCGGAATTTGCGCTCGACGTCATACTCCTCGGCAAAGCCAAAGCCGCCGTGCGTCTGCACGCACATGTCGGCGGCTGCCCAGGAGGCATCGGCGGCGAGCAACTTGGCCATGTTGGCTTCCGCGCCGATATCTTCGCCTGCATCGTACTTTCGCGCGGCCTCATGCACCATCAGCTCCGCGGCACGCATTTGCGCATAGGCGCGGGCGATCGGAAATTGCACGCCCTGATTTTGTCCGATCGGCCGTCCGAACAGCTCGCGATCCTTGGCATATTGCGTGGCCTTGGCGATGAACCATTTGGCATCACCGATGCATTCGGCCGCGATCAGGATGCGCTCGGCATTCATGCCGGCAAGAATGTAGCGAAATCCCTGCCCTTCCTCGCCAATCAGGTTTTCGGCCGGCACGCGCAGATCGTCGAAGAAAATCTGCGTGGTGGCGTGATTCATCATGGTCCGGATTGGATTGATGGCGATGTTGGCGCCCTGGGCGAGCCGCATGTCCACCAGAAATACCGACAAACCGTCGGTACGCTTCTTCGTCTGCTCCTTCGGCGTCGTCCGCGCCAGCAAAAGCATCAGATCCGAATGTTCCGCGCGCGAGGTCCAGATCTTCTGGCCGTTGATGATGTAATGATCATTGCCCTCGCGCCGGGCCGCGGTACGCAAAGACAGCGTATCGGTGCCCGATGTGGGCTCGGTCACGCCGAACGCCTGCAGGCGGAGTTCGCCGCTGGCGATCAGCGGCAAATAGCGCTCTTTCTGAGTCTTGCTGCCGTGGCGCAGGATTGTACCCATGGTGTACATCTGCGCGTGACAGGCAGCGCCGTTGCCACCGGAAGCGTGCACCTCCTCCAGAATCGCGGCAGCGGCGCCGAGATTGAGTCCACTGCCGCCGTATTCCTCAGGGATCAGCGCCGCGAGATAGCCCGCCCTCGTAAGCGCTGTGACGAATTCAGTCGGGTACGCGCGGTCGCGATCCAGGGTGCGCCAATATTCTCCTGGAAACTTCGAGCACAGCGCGCGTACGCCGTCCCGAACTTCGGCAAATTCATCGTGCTCTGCGGCGCGCTTTTTCATTGGCCCATTCTATGCAGCGTGGGCCGCCGCATGACAAGTAGCGCTAGATCGGGTCCCAATTGAACACGTCCTCGGAACGCTCCAGCGGCGTGAACGAAGGCGCGAAGGCGGTTTTGAGCTCGGCTGCGAGGTCTTCCGGCGTCCACCCCTTGGCGCGGTGGATGGTCTTGGTCGGCCGTGGCTGGTTGAACAGATAGATCTCGTTGTTGCGGACCGAGAAAATCTGCCCGGTGATGCCGGTAGCCGCCTCGGAACTGAGGTAGACCGCAAGCGGTGCGATCTTCTCGGGGGTCATCTGCTGGAAGGCTTCAATGCGGCGTCTATCCTGTTCCGATTGCGCCGGAATCGACTCGATCATGCGCGTGAACGCAAAGGGCGCGATGCAATTCGAGCGCACATTGAAACGCGCCATGTCCAGTGCGATGCCACGCGACAGGCCCATGATGCCAAGCTTCGCAGCCATATAGTTGGCCTGGCCAAAATTACCGACCAGCCCGGAGGTCGACGTCATATGGACGAATGCACCGGCATTCTGTTCACGAAAATGCGGCGCAACCGCGCGGCTCATGTTGAACGAGCCATTGAGGTGGACGGCGATCACGTCGGACCAGTCTGACCAGCTCATTTTGTGGAAAATGACATCGCGCAATATGCCGGCGTTGTTGACGAGAATGTCAACGCGGCCAAAAACATCAAGCGCGGATTTGACGATCGCCTCCGCGTTTTTCGGGTCGGTGATCGAGAGGGTCGACGCAATCGCGGCGCCGCCGGCTTTTTTGATGGCGTTGACTGTCTCCTGCGCCGGACCGGCGTCGCTGCCTTCGCCCTGCAGGCTGGCACCGATGTCGCAAACGACGACCTGTGCACCTTCCTTCGCAAGCAGCATGGCAATGCCGCGCCCGATACCGCGCCCCGCGCCAGTGACGATGGCGGTTTTGCCCGCGACTATTGCCGCCATTCTGTTTTGCCTCCGCCCCGGGCCATGACGGCTGTTCTAGCCCCACACTTCCTTTGCAAACTCAACGATCATACGCAACTTGGCCCATTGTTCGTCCTCCGCCAGCACATTGCCTTCCTCGGTCGAGGCAAAGCCGCATTGCGGCGACAGACACAGCTGATCCAACGAAACGAATTTGGCGGCCTCGTCGATGCGGCGCTTGAGGTCATCCTTGACTTCGAGGCGGCCGGTCTTCGTCGTGACGAGACCAAGCACGACCGATCTGTCTTTTGGCAGCATGCGCAACGGTTCGAATCCGCCGGCACGGTCGCTGTCATATTCCATGAAGAAGCCGTGCACCTTGATTCTGTTGAACAAAATCTCCTGCACCGCTTCGTAGCCCCCGCTTCCCATAAAGGTCGACTTATAGTTGCCGCGGCACATGTGCATGGTGATAGTCATGTCGGAAGGAATATCCGACATCGCCGTATTGATGAGATCGCCGTAAAGCTCGCCGAGCTGTTCCGGATCGTCGCCGCGGTCTTTCATCGTCTGGCGATATTTCGGATCGCACAGCATGGCGATAAAGACCTCGTCGAGCTGCAAATAGCGGCAGCCGGCGTCGGCAAAGGCGTGAACGGCTTTCTTGTAGGCCTGACCAAGATCGTCGAAGAAGGAATCGAGCTTCGGATAGACCTTCCTGTCGATCGGCGTCGGTACCGGCCGCCCATACGCCGCCGACGGCGAGGGAATCGTGATCTTCGGCGTGCGCCTGGTGTGCGCCGCGACGAACTTGAAATGCTCGATCATCGGATGCCCGGAAAAGCCGATTTTGCCGGTGACTTTGAGGCCCTCGTTGCGCGTGGTCACAGCCGCAAAGGCGATGCCGGTATCCATCACATGCTTTTCAATGCCATCGAGGCCCCAAAGAAAATCGAGATGCCACCAGGAGCGGCGAAATTCTCCGTCAGTGATCGATTGCAGGCCGACGTCCTCCTGCTTCCTGATCACCCGTTCGATCTCGCGATCTTCAATTTCCTTCAGCTGCGCGGGTGTCATTTCACCTTTGGCGCGTTGCTCCCTTGCCTTTTTCAACGCGGCGGGGCGCAACAGGCTGCCGACATGGTCGGCGCGGAACGGCGGCTTGGTACGTTGCATTTATCGACTCTCCGCAAGTTTACGTCGGCAGAAAAAAATCAGCCCCAGACTTCCTCCGCAACTTCCACAATCATCCGCAGTTTCGTCCACTGCTCATCTTCGGCGAGGATATTGCCTTCTTCGGTGGAGGCGAAGCCGCATTGTGGCGACAGGCAAAGTTGCTCCAGGGATACGAATTTTGCAGCCTCGTCGATGCGCCGCTTGATGTCATCCTTTGATTCAAGCCGGCCGGACTTGGACGTGACAAGACCAAGCACAACTGTCTTGCCCTTCGGTACGAACCGCAGCGGCTCGAAACCGCCGGCGCGGTCGCTGTCGTATTCCATGAAATAGCCGTGCACGTTGATGGTGTTGAAAAGAATCTCTGCCACCGGCTCGTACCCGCCCGAGGCGACGAAGGTCGACTGGAAATTGCCGCGGCACAAATGCATCGCGATGGTCATATCGGACGGAATATCCGACATCGCGGCATTGATCATCGCGGCGTATATCGCGGGCAGTGTGGCCGGATCGTCGCCACGGTTGGCGACCTGGGCACGCAGCTTCGGATCGCAGAGATAGGCGAAGTTGACCTCGTCGAGTTGCAGGTATCGGCAGCCGGCGTCCGCAAAAGCGCGCACGGCCTTTCGATATGTCTGGCCGAGATCGCCGTAAAACTCGTGCATGTCCGGATAGATCGATTCCGGCACCGCGTCGCGGCCATAGCGAAAATGCAGCGATGACGGCGACGGGATTGTCATCTTCGGCGCCGCCCGCGTGTGCGCTTTCACATACTTGAAATGTTCGAGCATCGGGTGGCCGGAGAAAGTGCCAAGCTTGCCCGTGACACGCAGCATCATTGGTTTCGGATTGACGCCCTGAAATTTGATCTTGCGTTCGCCGAGATAGGCTTCGACCCCCGGAAGTCCCCCGAGAAAATCGTAGTTCCAGAAGGCGCGGCGGAATTCACCGTCGGTGACCACTCGAAGGCCGATATCTTCCTGCCTGCTGATGATTGCCGAGATCGCGCGGTCTTCAACCTCTTTCAGTTCAACCGCCGAGATCTCGTTTTTCTCACGCTTCGCACGCGCTTCTTTCAGAGGCGCCGGGCGCAGGAGACTTCCCACATGATCGGCGCGGAAGGGGGGAGTTATGCGTTCGGTCATCTTTATCCCGATGTGATCTTCGTCCGTCGTCCCGGGCGAGCGTCAGCGAGACCTGGGACCCATACTTCGCAGTCTTAGAGAGGGCACGGCGTATGGGTCCCCCGCTTTCGCGGGGACGACCGCATCAATCACTTCCCCCACACTTCCTCCGTCAATTCCACGATCATCCGCAGCTTTGCCCATTGTTCTTCTTCAGCCAGCACATTGCCTTCCTCAGTGGAGGCAAATCCGCATTGCGGCGACAGGCAGAGTTGATCGAGCGCGACATATTTTGTGGCTTCATCGATGCGCCGCTTAATGTCGTCCTTTGGCTCAAGGCGTCCGCTTTTCGACGTGACGAGCCCCAGCACAACGCGTTTGTCGCCCTTGAGATGGCGCAGAGGTTCGAAACCGCCGGCACGATCGGTATCGAATTCCAGGAAATACCCGTCGATATTGACCTTGCCGAACAATTCCTCGGCTACGAATTCGTAGCCGCCGGACGCGATGAAGGTCGAGCGGAAGTTGCCGCGGCAGGAGTGCATGGTGATCACCATGTCCGCGGGCTTGGCCTCCAGAGCCTTGTTGGTCATCCGGGTGTAGCGGGGCGGCAGCCTGTCGGGATCATCACCGCGCTTACGTGAATCCTCACGCTGCTTCGGATCGCAGATCATCGACCAGGCGGTGTCGTCCAGTTGCAGATAGCGGCACCCGGCGTCATAGAAGGCGCGGATCGCTTTCTGATACGCGATGGCAACGTCGTCGAAGTAAGCATCAAGATCGGGATAGGCCGTCTTGCTGATAGATTGCCGGCCTTGCCGGAAATGAAATGTCGACGGCGCCGGGATGGTCATCTTCGGAACGACCTTGGTGTGCGCCTTGAGAAACCTGAAGTGCTCGACGTGCGGATGGTTGGAGAAACCCACCTTGCCGTTCACGCGCACGCTTTCCGCCTTGGTGTCGACGCCGGCGAAATGAATCCCTTCGCCGGACTGGTACAGTTCGACTCCGTCGAGCCCCTTGTAGAAATCGAAATGCCACCACGAACGTCGGAATTCGCCGTCGGTGGCGAGTTTGAGGCCGATCTCCTCCTGCTTCCTGATGATTGTCTCGATTTCGCGGTCTTCGACCGCCTTGAGCGCGCCGGCGTCAATCTCGCCTCTGAGATGCTTGGTTCGCGCCTCTTTCAAAGGCCCGGTGCGCAGGAGACTGCCGACGTGATCAGCGCGAAAGGGAGGCGTTGTGCGTTGGGTCATCTTTATCTCGATGTGATTTTCGTCCGTCCGTCGTCCCGGGCGAGCGTCAGCGAGACCCGGGATCATACTCTGCAGTCTTAGAGAGGGCACGGCGTGCGAGTCCCCGCTTTCGCAGCGACGACCGCATCAATTACTTTCCCCAGACCTCGTCCGCCAGCTCGACAATCATGCGCAGCTTGGCCCATTGCTCATCCTCGGCCAGCACGTTGCCTTCTTCGGTCGAGGCGAAGCCGCATTGCGGCGACAGCCCGAGCTGATCGAGCGCGACAAACTTCGTGGCTTCTTCGATGCGTTTCTTGATGTCCGCGCGCGGCTCCAGGCGACCCGACTTTGACGTGACCAGACCAAGCACCACGACCTTGTTGCCCTTCGGCAAAAACCGCAGCGGCTCGAATCCGCCGGCGCGATCGGTGTCGTATTCGAGGAAGTAGCCGTCGTAGTTGCACTTGCCGAGGAGATTCTGCGCCACCGGCTCGTAGCCGCCGGAAGAGATGAAAGTCGAGCGGAAGTTGCCGCGGCAGACATGGGTGGTGATTGTCATGTCGGCGGGTTTTGCCTCCAGCGCCTTGTTGATGCAGCGCGTGTAGGTTTCCTGCAGATGATCAACGTCGAGACCGCGCTCCCTGGCCTTTTTCAATTCTTCCTGAGAGCACAAATAGGCCCACGCGGTGTCATCGAATTGCAGATAGCGGCAGCCGGCCGCATAAAACGCCTTGATCGCGTTCTGATAGGCCACGGCGAGATCGTCGAAGATCGCATCGCGATTGGCGTAGGCGTCCTTGGCAACCGCGCCGGGCTCGAGGCGGAAATGCATCACGGTCGGTGCCGGAATCGTCATCTTCGGCGTGACCCTGCAATGCGCTTTCAGGAACTTGAAATGCTCCAGCATCGGATGGTTTGAAAAACCGATCTTGCCGGTGACCTTGATGCTGCGGGGCTTGGTCTGCACGCCCTGAAACTGGATCCCGTGGTCGAGTTCGTAGATCGCGACGCCATCGAGCATGCCGAAGAAATCGAAATGCCACCAGGACCGGCGGAACTCGCCGTCGGTGGCGAGCTTGAGGCCGATTTCTTCCTGCTTCCTGATGATCTTCTCGATTTCGCGGTCCTCGATCTCCTTGAGTTCGGCCGCACTGATCGCGCCCTGCTCGCGCTTCGCGCGTGCGTCCTTGACCGGCGCGGTGCGCAGGATGCTGCCGACATGATCGGCACGAAATGGTGGCTTTGTTCTCTGCATGTTTTCCTCCGCGAGGCCCGCGTTTGCCAGGCGGGTCTTAATTGTTTCGAGCCATAGCACGGCCGGCGCCGTGCCGTCCTGTGGCGGCTTCGCATGCGTAGCGTGCAGTTTCAAGCGTCCCGCCGAAGGAAAAATAATGCGGCGCCACATCGCCCAGGCCGCCCGCCGTCGAAAGCGTCTCGATAATGAGATCAGGGCCGACATTGCCAACCAGACCGCTGACGATGCCCGACGCCAGCCCGCGCAACGAAGTGGCGACGCCGCAGCGCTTCGCATACCGCAGGAGCGCCGGGACGCTGGTCGGCCCGGCCATGCCTATCTTCACCGGCTTGCCGATACCGCAGGCGCGCAATGTCTTGAGCCACGCCAGGATGCGTTCGGGAGAAAACGAGAACTGGCTGACGATGTGGGCCCGCAGGCCCTGTGCCGTGGCGGCTGCGATCTTTTCATCGAGTGCGGATTCAAGGCGCCCGGCCGGAATGCGCGGATGGCCTTCCGGATAGGCGCCAATGCCGATTTCTTCAATGCCGGCTTCACGCAGGCCGCCCCTTTGGAGAACGGCGAGCGCATCGGAGAATGCACCGGGTGTATCGACGTCACCGCCGATCAGGAGCAGCCGCCGCATGTCGGCTTCGCCGCGAAGGCGCGTGAGCAATTCCTGCAGCAGACTGGCGCCCGCAATCCAGCGTGCCGCGATGTGAGCAACCGGTTCAAGGCCGGCCTTGCGCACGCTCGCCGCCGCCGTCACGAGCTCGTGCCCGTCTTGTGTCGGCACCGCAGTCAGATAAAGCGGCGTGCCGCGCGGAAGAATGTCGGCCAGTGCCGCAATTTCCGCTGCGCCCGGGCGCGTTGCCTCGAGCGAGAAATGCCGCGCAAAGCCGGCAGAATCGGGCGCAGAACTGGCGGCGGACATAACCGGCACGACTATTCGCGCCGGCGTGAGATCACGAAAGACTCGTCGTAGAACCACAAGCCGCCGTGCGTCTGGAGCACATCGCGCGTCGCGTCGATGTAACGGCGATCGCTGTTCACATCGGAAAGGCGATCGTCTTCCACCTGCGCAACGTAGATCGCCGCGTTCCACGCAGCGAGCAGTGTCGATGTGCCGATCGAGGACGATATCTCCGATGGCAGAGTGTGCATCTCATAGCGGAACAGCGAGCGCTGATCGGAATAGGCATTGAAGTTGAGATCGCGGCCACCGGCGCCCAGCTCGTGCTTCACTTCCTTGAGCAGATCATGGCGACTGTGCACGAACGGATTGTCGTTCGGCCAGACTTTGCTGATGATTTCCATCCCCGGATCGTGGCCGTAGGAATGGATCGCGATCATGCGGCCCCCCGATCCCAGCGCTCTGGCGAGCGGAGCCAGCACGCGCTTTGCCTTGAATTCGAGCGACGCGCGTGCGCGATAGGGCTGCGACGCTATTACGAGGTCATAGTCGGCGACGGTGCCACCCGGCTTGGGCACGATCTGATCGAGAAGAAAGCGGTGATCGTTGCGATAGATCACCAGAATCACCGGACGTTCATAGACCGGGTTGCCGCTTTTCGCGCTCACCCGCGCCTTCCAGTTCTCGGCCAGGAACGGTTCGAGATCGGTGATCTGCGTCTCGAAGCTGTGCGCGGTGTTGCCTTCCATCGCCAGCTCTTTCCAGACCAGGCTGGTGGCCGCGCTCAATGATTTCGCGGCCAGCCAGGGTGCCTCGGCGTAAGCAAGATTGGTCAGCACCAGCACCGTGGAAGGATGCTCGATAAAGCGATCGGCCATCTTGTGCAGCGTCAGGCGGATGTCTTCGAGGCTGATCTCCTTGCCGACAATATAGAATGGCGTGGTCGGGAAACGATCGTGCATCGAGCGCATGACGCGCGCGAGCACGGTGCCGTCACCGACACCGGCATCGAACACGCGCACTGCCGGCGGCCGCGGATGAATATTGCCGAGTTCAAGTCCGACGCGCGACGCGATTTCCCACTTCTCCGAGCAGGTGTTTACGAACAGCAGATATTTCTGCCGGTTGTCGAAGAAACGGAAATTCCGCTGCGGGTCGTCGGTGGCGAGCCCGGAGGCAACCGGCGGCGCCGCCGGTTTCACGACAGGCAACACCCCGGGTGAGGTCGGTTCAAACAGCACGCGACGCCGCGCGGGCGCGCCATCCGCGTTGCGCGCCATGAAGGCGCGAATGCGCTCGAGCGTGTCGGTGGTGATGCGACCGCCGTTGCGTAGCCGGCTCGCCAGTTTGCCGTCGTTGACCGCACGGCGGCCGAAAGTCGATTCGGCAAGGCCGCGAACGCGGCAAAATTCACTGATCTCCTGGAGAATCTGTTCGTTCATCGCGGCGTTTCCTGACCGGCTCTCAAAGGCCGTTGCAGTTCGAAGCGAACCAACTCCCCTCGTTCTCGTCAACTCACAAAACACGATATGAAAAGGTGGGCGGAGTGGGTGGGCTGACTGCCCAACAGTAAAATCATGCGAATATTGACATAATAGCGAATTTATTGGACTGCAAGGTTGTCAGCAGGCTATTTTATGGGACGGATCCTACCCACAAAGAGGGGTACGGTGGGCCACTGTGGGCACTTCTGCGCCGGCTTTTTGGCGCGATATCCGCTGAATCGGCCGCCGTTTGATCAGATATCGAAGAAAACGGTCTCGTTCTCGCCCTGGACCCGGATGTCGAAGCGATAGACCGGCAGCTCGCCCTGCATCTCTTTGTGGGCAACGAGAGTCCCGCGTCGGTCAGCCGGCACCAGCGACAGGATGGGATCACTGTCGTTGGCTGGCTCGTCGGCGAAATAGAGCCGCGTATAGACCTGCCGCAGCATGCCCCGCGAAAAGATACAGAACACAATATGCGGGGCCTGTGCCTTGCCGTTGGGTCCCGCCACCGATCCGGGCTTGATGGTGTCGAAGCTGAAAACGCCGAACTTGTCGGTCGCCGAACGGCCAAACCCCATGAATTTCGTGTTCGGCCGCGTCCGGCTGTCGCCCTGGTGCGCATAACGCCCCTGCGCATCCGCCTGCCAGATCTCCAGCATGGCGTCATTGATCGGCATGCCGTCGCCGTCGAGCACACGGCCTTCAATTTGAATCTTGGTGCCGGAGGCATCCGGCGTCACCAGATTGGCACCCGCCGTTTCCTTCCAGTCGTAGATGTCTTTGCCCTGCTCGGGCCGCCATTCGGAGCGGCTATGCGGGGCCAGACCGTAGGCAAAGAATGGGCCGACGGTTTGTGAGGGAGTGATGTCCGACATGGAGACTTATTCCACCAGGTTTGAAGAGCGCTAGTGCTTGTCCGTATCTTGCGGCGTGGCTTCGCGTCCGCGCAACACGATATCAAAGCGGAAGCAAAGCGCCCAATCGGGAATGGTGTTTTCCAGATCGAAACTCGACACCATGCGCTGGCGAGCCTTTTCTTCGGTCACCGAATTAAAGATTGGATCGAACGGAAACAGGTAGTCGCCCGGAAAATACATCTGCGTCACGAGGCGCGACAGAAACGAGTGCCCGAACACCGAGAAATGGATGTGGTTCGGACGCCATGCATTGTGATGATTGCCCCAGGGATAGGCGCCCGGCTTCACGGTGATGAAGCGGTAATAACCTTTCTTGTCGGTGATGGTCCGCCCTGCCCCGGTGAAGTTCGGGTCGAGCGGCGCAGGATGCTGGTCGATATTGTGGACATAGCGGCCGCAAGCATTGGCCTGCCAGATTTCCACCAGCGTATCGGCAACCGGGCGCTTGTCTTCATCGAGCACGTGGCCATGCACGATGATGCGTTCGCCGAGCGGCTCGCCCTTGTGCTGTTTGGTGAGATCGGCATCGCCTTCCTGCACGGCATCGTGGCCGTAAACCGGCCCCGTCAGCTCGGAAAGCGTGTGCGGCACCACGATCAGCGGCTTCGACGGTGACCGCTTGACCGTGCTGCGATAGCCAGGCGTGAGATGCTTGGGAAAAGCACTCAAGCTCTCTTTCGGGAAAACCAGCGTCATTCTTATTCCTTTGTTGTTGGCGATCTCAGGTTACTCGTTCGAGCGCGAGCGATACACCCTGACCGACTCCAACGCACATGGTGGCAAGCGCCAGCTTGCCGCCGCTCTCTTCCAGGCCATGAGCCGCCGTCAGCGCCAGGCGAGCGCCCGACATCCCGAGCGGATGACCGAGCGCGATGGCACCGCCATGAGGATTGACGTGCGCGGCATCATCGGCAAGCCCCAGCTGCCGCAAACACGCCAGCGACTGCGAGGCGAAGGCTTCGTTGATCTCGATCAGGTTGTAATCACCGATTTTGTGCTGGAGGCGCGCCATCAGCTTTTGCGTCGCCGGCACCGGACCGATGCCCATGATCCGCGGTGGCACTGCCGCCGACGCCATCCCGAGAATGCGGGCGCGGGGCTTGAGGCCGTGCGTCTTCACCGCCGCTTCCGACGCGACAATGATGGCTGCGGCGCCATCGTTGACGCCGGAGGCATTGCCGGCCGTCACGGTGCCGGGGTTGCGGAATGGCGTCCTGAGTTTGGCCAGCTGTTCGAGCGTCGTGTCCGGGCGAGGGTGCTCGTCCTTGTCAACCTTGACCGGTCCCGCCTTGCCTCCCGGCACATCGACCGCAACGATCTCGCTCGCAAAATAGCCCGAAGCGATTGCCTTGCCGGCGCGCTGTTGCGAGCGCAGCGCAAAGGCATCCTGGTCGGCGCGCGTGACCTGGAACTCCTCGGCAACGTTTTCGCCGGTTTCCGGCATGGAATCGACGCCATATTGCTGCTTCATCAGTGGATTGACGAAGCGCCAGCCGATGGTCGTATCGTAAATCTCGGCGTTACGCGAAAAGGCTTCCTGCGCCTTGCCCTGCACAAACGGCGCGCGCGTCATCGATTCCACGCCGCCGGCAATCGCAAACTCCATTTCACCGGCGCGGATCGCGCGCGCGGCTGTGCCGACCGCTTCCAGACCTGACGCGCAGAGCCGGTTCAGGGTTACGCCGGGCACACTGTCTGGAAGGCCCGCGAGCAGCAGCGCCATGCGTGCAACGTTGCGATTGTCCTCGCCGGCATGATTGGCGCAGCCGTAATAGACCTCGTCGAGTTTTTGCCAATCGACCTTCGGGTTGCGCGCCATCAGCGCCCTGATCGGGACCGCGGCGAGATCGTCGGCTCTTACCTTGGCAAGCGCGCCGCCATAGCGCCCGATCGGCGTGCGCACCGCATCGCAAAGGAAGACATCGCGCCCGGCCATTACGCGGCCTCCGCATGAGCGCGGTTGGTGCGTGCATGGAGTTCGCGCAGGACCTCGAGCTCGCGCTGGGTCGGCGCCGGCGTTTCCGCAACCCTGGCGGCGAATTTGATCGGCCAGCCGGAATTTTCCTGGATCTGCTCGCGGGTAACGCCTGGGTGAATGGAAACGACGGTCATTTCTTTCGTTTCCGGATCGGGCTCGAACAAGGCCAGATCGGTAATGAGCTTGGTCGGACCCTTGGTTTTTACACCGAGCCTGCCGCGTGAATCGCCCCCCGAAACATGACCGATCGACGTCACGAAATCGAGCTTGTCGACGAAGCTGCGCTTGCCCTGCGCCATGATGATGAAGATCTCGCCACAGGAGGTGGCAATCTCCGGGGCACCGCCGCCGCCGGGCAGGCGAACTTTCGGTTTGTCGTAGGGACCGACGACCGTTGTATTGAGATTGGCGTATTTGTCGATTTGTGCGCCGCCGAGGAAGCCGACCTTGATACGGCCGCCCTGCAGCCAGTACCGAAACATTTCAGGCACCGACACTGTCGTCAGTGCGGTCTCGCACAGCTCGCCGTCGCCGATCGACAGCGGCAATATATTCGGCTTGGTGGCAAGCGTGCCGGATTCGTAAATGAGCGTGATATTCGGCGCGTGCGTCAGCCGGGCCAGATTGCAGGCGGCCGACGGCTGGCCGATGCCGACGAAACAGACATCGTCATTTTTCAGCGCGCGGGCTGCGGCAACCGTCATCATCTCGTTGGGCTTGTAGTCGGCCATGTTTTTACTCCGCCGCGATTCGATGCTTGCGCGCATACTTGGCGAAGGCTTCGGGGCCTTTCGCCAGCACATTTTCTTTCATCCATGCCTGGAAAGAGTCGCGCTCGCGCGAAACGACATCCCATTCCTTGTAGAAGTTGTTGTTACGCGGGTAATAGCCCTGCGCATAGGACGGGAATGCACCGCCGGGTACCTCGACGACGTGACCGACGGTCCAGTGCGGCAATACGACTGCGTTCAGACTGCGCTCCGGAAGCTCGTCGACAATTTCCTCGACCGTCACCACCGAGCGCTTGGAGGCGAGCACCGCCTCTTTCTGTACGCCGAGCACGCCTTCAATCATGACGTTGCCCGCCTTGTCGGCGCGCTGGGCATGGATCACCGCCACGTCGGGCCGGTGCGCCGGGATGGCGGCAAGCTCTTCGCCGGTGAACGGGCACGTCACGCGCTTGATCCTGGAATTCACCTTCGGCAAGTCGCCGCCGATGTAGCCGCGGAAAATGGCGCAGGGCAGCCCGGCCGCGCCGGCCTCGTAGGCATTGGCCATGGCAGCGTGAGAATGCTCTTCCAGTTCGAGCTTGTTCGGCCAGCCGTTTTCGATGGCATCCCTCAGGCGATGCAGCGAGCCTACGCCCGGATTGCCGCCCCACGAAAAAACCAGTTTGCTGACGCAGCCCATGCCTATGAGCTGGTCATAGACGAGATCGGGGGTCATGCGGATCAACGTGAGCCCTTTGCGGCCCTGCCGGATGATCTCGTGGCCCGCGGCATGGGGAATGAGGTGAGTGAAGCCCTCAAGCGCGACCGTGTCACCATCGCGGACAGCTGATTTAACGGCTTCGGCGAGCGAAGAAATACGCGCCATGTGAACAAATCCCGTAAACAAATCCCGTGGACAAATCCCGGTTGCGGCTCCGTATTTACGGCTGGCCATCGGCAGGGTCAAATGGCGAGCGTGAGGATAAGTTGGGAGCCCAACGGATCGCCTTTTATGCCGGGTAGCGAGCCGATCTTTTCAATTCGCGCTGAACTCGAGGCTACCACCAGTCTCGGGCGCACGCCCTATGGCGAACGCCGAATGATCGGGATCATCGGCGGAACCGTGAGCGGGCTGAAGCTCAATGGTCGCGTCCTTCCGGGCGGCGCCGATTGGCAGATCATCCGCAGCGACGGCGCTGCCGATATCAAGGCGCGGTATACGATCGAGACCGGGGCCGGAGCGCTGATCATGGTCACCAGCGAGGGCCTGCGCCACGGCCCACCCGACGTGATGGAAAAACTGGCGCGAGGCGACATTGTCGATCCCCGCCACTACTATTTCCGCACCGTGATGCGGTTCGAGACCGCGGCCCCCGCGGTCGATTGGCTCAACCGGATCCTTGCCGTCGCGAAGGGTCAAAGGGAGCCGAACGC
>DATAPP010000051.1:0-2007 GCA_036265125.1 Pseudolabrys sp.
CAGGCCAGGAATGCTTACGGCAGCAACGGCGCTCGGTTGAGATCCTCGAAGCGTCGTTTCGATCCGGACGGCGTGTTCGCCTCCGCCATTCCGCTACCGTAAGGCCGGTGCGTCAGCAAAGGCCGATAGCGAGGCGCTATTCGAACAATTGACCGGGCGTGTGCAGATGCAAGCCTGAACGAAGCGATCGGCCAGAAGGTTACCAGGGCAACACGATTCCCCAACTCTGAAACCACGCCGTAACGCAGCCCAATCACTCTCTTCGCGTCGAGCTGAGACCGCTCGACCTAATCAGGAGAGCTATATGAGCTCAGAGGGAGAACGCGATAACCGAAAGCCACCCGCCGCTTCCGGCTCTTGGCGGCGGGCGTCCTGGACGCGCTCGGAAGGATTCGCGCAATACCGCCGCATTGGGCAAAGGGCAGGGCGCCACGAAGGCGGCGCGGCCCTGCGGGTTGCGGGCGAGCCGCCGCCGTTGCCCGCAGCGGAGAAAAGAGCGGCAAGAAAGCCGCGAACCTCAAAGAAATCGGACAGGGAAATTTTTCGCGGCATACTCGGCATTTGGGCAATTTTATTTGTGGCTCTCTCTGCGTTGGTGTCGCTGATCGAAAGGGACAGGCCGGACTTGCTGAGTTCGGGAAACCCTTTCGTGGCCGGTGTGATCTGCGCGAGCGTCGTTACCGTTCTTTTTTTCGGCTTCGCTTGGCTGAGCGAGAAAGCGTGAGCTAATTGCGGGGCGAACGGCACTGGTCTCTGGATATGCTGTGAACATGGAGACGATGGTGCAACAAAGCTGCGATTTCGTCGGCACTCCGCGATTGCACCTCGAGGAGGGGCGGCTTTGCTCCGCTTGACGTGCGGGGGCGCCCACAAAGTTGATCGACCCCAATGCTTTTGCTGTTTGGATCGGCCGACTAAAGGTTACGGATCGCGGCAGCCGCGATCAAGATCCAATGCGGGCTTGCGGCCGTGGATCATGGCGGCAACACCGATTCGAGCGGACGCGCCGCGATCTGAGAACGGCGCCCAATGGCTTTCGATTTATCTGCCGCGCCGATCGGTCATTTCCCATCTGGGATTCGAGCGGCAGGCTTGCTTGTGCGGGCCGGCGACTTCAATGGCGGGCGGATGCTGAGCGTGTCGTTACGGTCGTAACGCAATATTCCCACACTGAAATCATCCGGTAGCGCCGCCCGCCCACTTCCTTGTACCGACGGCCTGTGCCGGACCTCGTCGACCCAGATGACGTCAGTGCGCGGCGCTAGCAAACCCAAAGGAGCTACGATGACGACTACGATGCTTGAGGGAGGCTCGCAGCCAGAACGGAAGAAATCGATGCTCGATGCGATACGGACAACACTCGACACGGCGGTGGAGGACGACCCGGCGCGCGGCGTCTACCGCGTCGGTCGCGACATCTTCACCGATCCGGAAATTTTCGAACTCGAGATGAAGCACATCTTCGAGGGCAACTGGATTTATCTGGCGCACGAGAGCCAGATCCCGAACAAGAACGACTATTTCACGACCTATATGGGCCGTCAGCCGATCTTCATCGCGCGCAATCGTGACGGTGAGTTGAACGCGTTTATCAATGCGTGTGCGCATCGCGGCGCCATGCTCTGCCGCTTCAAGCGCGGCAATAAAGCCACCTACACCTGCCCCTTCCACGGCTGGACCTTTAACAATTCCGGCAAGCTCTTGAAGGTGAAGGACCCGGACGGCGCCGCATATCCGGACCGCTTCAATACGGAGGGCTCGCACGATCTGACGAAAGTGGCGCGGTTTGAGTCCTACCGTGGGTTTCTGTTCGGCAGCCTGAACCCTGACGTACCATCACTCGCCACCCATCTCGGCGAAACCATTAAGATCATCGACCTGATCGTCGACCAAGCGCCGGAGGGTCTCGAAGTGCTGCGCGGCGCCTCGACCTATGTCTATGACGGCAACTGGAAATTGCAGACCGAAAACGGCGCCGACGGCTACCACGTCACCGCGGTGCACTGG
>DATAPP010000052.1:0-5313 GCA_036265125.1 Pseudolabrys sp.
GATCCCTTCCACGACAACGAGCATTCAAAGCCCTCCGCACTATTCGCATCCTGCGAGCCTGGGGCTCGTTCGCCCGATGCGCGGCTATCGTGCGCGGGCATAGCTGACCACGTCTCGGTAGCTCAAGGTGAATCGGAGATAAAGCCAGATCGCCTGCTGAATGATCTCGGCCGGAAAGCGATGGCGGCGATACGAAAGCTGAACCATGGCTCATGTTAACCTGCACATCGCCCTCGCTCGATCCCGATTCCTGTGACAAGGCCGATGCGGCCGGCATCGCCGAGGACCGCAAGGCTGGCTATTCCGCACGGCGCGCGGGCATGCTCTCGGACCAGCCGATGAGCCAACCGGACGCCGGGATCGGCCGGCATCGCGGCGCCGATCGGCTGCCACACACTCCGCGCCACCGGGATCACCGCCTACCTGGCCGACGGCGGCGCGCTCGAACACGCGTAGGAGATGGCCGCCCACGAAACCCCGCGCACGACCAAGCTTTACGACCGCACCAAGGAGCGGCTCACGCAGGACGAGGTGGAGAGGATTAGGTTGTGAATTATTTCCCCTCATCCGACGCTCAGCTTTCGGTGCGCCGAGGCGCGTAGACCGCGACCCCGTCGCCGCAATCGAAACCGAATATGCGACAGCCGAATCCTGTAAGATGCTGCATTGATCGCGAGCGAACAGGTGCGTGAGTTGCGCGGCAAATTGTGGTAACCTATGGTAGAATATGTACGTCCAGCGCGCTGTCTTCCGATACCCTCATAAATGACCGTTTTCGGGAGGACATCATGACATCGCAAAACGACAGGAAGGTTGAGGGAGGCTGCTCCGGGTGCTGGCGGGGGTGCCGGTGACCGCGGCTCGGCACCTTGTCGCCTTGCTAAAAAGCCACATAGACGGCGACGACGAGCATTTTCTCACGATAGCTATGCAAGCCGCAGCCGCCGAAGCTCGCCAGGGGCACGGCAAACTTGCGCAGCAGCTTCGGGACCTTGTGGATGCCGCACGCGCACGGCGCGACAGCACAGGAAAGCGCGCGCGGGGCGCGGTGCCGATGGTCCAGCCCAAGGGCGACCTCGCCAACCTCGTTGCTGTTCGCTACACGGATACCCGCCTGTCCAGCATGGTACTATCGCCGGAGCTGGACGTCGGACTCAAACGCATCCTCACCGAATTGCGTCAGCGGCACCGGCTGCGCAGGCACGGCCTGCATCCGCGTCGCAAAATTCTCCTCCTCGGACCGCCCGGCACCGGCAAAACCATGACCGCCGCGGCGCTTGCCGGTGAGCTGCACATGCCGCTTTTCACTGTGCTGCTCGACGGGCTCATGACGAAATTCATGGGCGAAACGGCGGCCAAGTTGCGTCTTGTGTTCTCGGCCATGGACGAGACCAAAGGAGTGTATTTCTTCGATGAGTTCGATGCCATTGGTACACGACGCAGTGAACGCAATGACGTAGGGGAAATCCGCCGAATTCTGAATTCCTTCCTGCAATTTCTCGAACAGGACGAGAGCGACAGCCTAATCATTGCTGCCACCAACCATCCCGAATTGCTCGACCCGGCGCTTCATCGTCGCTTTGATGACGTGATTGAATATACGTTGCCTGACCCGGCTGTCGCGCGTCGCATCCTTAAAAACAGGCTCTCTTCCTTTAGGACGGATGGCATCGACTGGGCGGCGTCTGTCTCAGCCGGCTCTGGGCTCAGCCAAGCGGAACTATCACGCGCGGCGGAGAATGCTGCCAAACAAGCCATTCTTGCCGACCGTGAGGTCATCACCAATGAAGATCTGACCAGCGCCATTGCAGAACGTAGGGCCGCCGCGCAACACTGAGACCTATTCCTAGATGGCCGAAGAACCTCTGCGGTCACTCCCGCACATCTACCTAGCAGGCCACGGCCAAGCGCAAAGTTACACCGCTCATCAAGCTGGGGGTGGCGCTAGCGGCGAGCTCCCGGCACGGGATCGTATAGCCCATGCCGACCAACTCACAGAAGCCCTAGCGGACGCGGTCAGGGCGGGAGAAAGCTTGCTCGCGCAGCGTGACTCCAGATTGGCCGGCGGCACCCCGGGCTTCTATCTCGAATTCGAGCTACCGGAGAGCCAAGCCGGTAGCGTCGAGAAGCTAGAGAACCAGCAAGGACGTTTCCCGATCGAATTGCTCAGCGTACGGCCGCTCATCGGTGAGCAGGAAACGAAGATCGCTGCGACAGTGTTTGTACCGGAATCACGCCGCGATTTTTATCTGAAGAAGGTTGAAGCCTTCCGTAGCGAAGATCGGAAACCAAACAAGAAGGGTGAGACCGGGCCCAAGAATGAAGCGCTTGTGGCCTCGATCGACACTGCGAGACTCGCGGTTGCGCGATCGCTCTATACCGACGACCCAGATCTCTTCCCCAATGCGTCACAGACGATCTGGTGGGAGGCTTGGCTGCGTAGGGGTACACGCGCTACCTTCGATTCGGCGGCTCACCGGCTGGAGCTGCCCATGCGCGATCATGTTCTCACCTTTCCTGACCGAGACGTTGTGCTGGTGTGCAGTACGCCAGAAACTTTGGGCCGGATCGTCGCCAATACGGATAGCGTTGCCGAGCTGCGGCTTGCGCGGGACATCCCGGGCAGTTTCATGACCATGGACGGTGCTGAACAGCGGCTTTGGTCCGACGATCTGGCGCGGCGTGTCGTGCAGCCGCCAGAGGATGCGCCGGCGGTTTGCCTGCTCGATTCAGGCACCACCTATCGTCATCCACTCATCCAACGGGGGCTCGCTCCGACTGATCAACAAGCGTATGACAAAAGCTGGTCGGTTGAGGACGAAAGCCGCGGCGATCATGGTGGGCATGGCACTCAGATGTCCGGCCTTTCCTTGTACGGGGACTTGGTACCGGTTCTGACAAGCAACACGTCCATAGCGCTGACACATCACCTGGAATCGGTGAAGATTCTTCCCGATCGAGGCGTCAACGAACCAGATCTTTATGGCGCCATTACCGCTCAGGCGATTGCACGCGCAGAGATCGTCGCACCCCGGCGACCCCGTGCCGTCTGCCTCGCCGTAACTAGCCCGGGCGATCACTGGAGTGGCCGTCCCTCATCCTGGTCAGCAGCGTTGGACCGTCTGGCCTTCGGCGAGGATGTACAGCGATTGATCATAGTGTCTGCCGGAAACATTAGGGAAGATGTACTCCCGAAGGACTATCCGGACAGGAATGATGTGTCTCCCATTGAGAGTCCCGCGCAGGCCTGGAACGCGCTAACGATCGGCGCCTTCACCGAGAACATCACCATCGTTGATTCCGATTACCGGGATTGGAAACCGTTCGCGCCAGCCGGCGACCTCATGCCGCGTAGCCGCACATCCGTGAGCTGGAACCATGATTGGCCATTGAAGCCTGACGTTGTCTTCGAGGGTGGCAACCTCGGTGTCGACCCCATGACGGGTCAGGGCGATGACGTTGACGACCTGGCCCTGCTGACAACCCATCGACGGCCTGAAGACCGCCCATTCACGACGACCGGCGATACTAGCGCAGCGACTGCCCTTGCCGCCCGGATGGCAGCGCAGATTCTTGCGGAACGGCCGCAGCTTTGGCCGGAGACCGTCCGAGGCCTGATCGTCCATTCGGCCGAATGGACGTCGCCAATGAAAGCGCACTTTCGTACGATCGAAAAGAAAGATCTGCTACGTCGATACGGCCTCGGCGTGCCGGCGCTCCAACGAGCGCTTCGCAGCCTCGACAACGATGTGACACTGGTTCTCGAGCGGACCATTCAGCCCTTCGAGGTGGACGGCAGCAAAGTCAACACAAAAGACATGATCCTGCACGACCTGCCGTGGCCCAAGGAGCAGCTGGCATCTCTTGGCGAAACCCAAGTCGAGACGCGGGTGACGCTTAGTTATTTCATCGAGCCTAATCCCGGGGAGCGCGGCTACACCAAGCGACATAGCTACGCCTCGCACGGACTTCGTTTCGCCGTCAAACGCGGCGACGAACTTCTCGATGCATTCTGCCGACGGATTAATGCGGAGGCTGGAATTCGACCATCACGCCAGCCTACTGATCCAGGGTGGACGATCGGCCCTCGTCTTCGGCATCGAGGCTCGCTTCATACCGACATTTGGACGGGCAGTGCCGTCGAATTGGCCGAACGTCATGCCATCGCCGTTTTTCCGGTCGGCGGATGGTGGCGAGAGAATCCCTCGCATCGACGAGGCATACCAAAGTCCGGTACAGCCTAATCGTGTCTTTGCGCACAGCCGTCGCTGTGGACCTCTACGAACCCATTCGCACCCAAATCGCCCCTGAAATCACGATCGAGATCGAAAGGTAACAGCCGCGCGCTCTTCGTGCCCAGCGTTGCGGCCTTGTTGCACGGATCGGTCACATAGACACTCTTCGGACCGCACCGCATTCCGTCCCTGGCGTCGTCATTATTCGACCAAGGCGTGATTTGCGGCATCGCCGCGTGCGAGGTCGCCGGTCTTTCGTAACCGTCCGGTGATGGCCGCCTTGCGTAGCGAAGGTGTGTCGGGGCTGGTAAGCACTGAGGCAAGCAACGGTGTTTGCACGAGTGCTAGAGACGGTGCGATGGCGAGGGTTGAAGTCATCACCGGGCCGGAACGACGGCGTCGTTGGAGCGCCGATCAGAAGCGGGCGATTGTTGCCGAGAGCCTGGCGCCGGGAGCGGTGGTCACGGAGATCGCGCGGCGGGCGGAGATTTGCCCCGGACAGATCTATCGCTGGCGGCGGGAGATCGGGGTCGGCAACGGTTTCGCCCAGGTCCTGATCGCCCCGGTACGGGATGGCGCCGGGTGTCCTGCGACGCCGGCGATTGAGATCGAGTTCGCCGGCAAGGCTCGCGTGCGCATCCCGGCGTCGATCCCGACCGGGTTGGCGGCGGCCGTGGTCAAAGCGCTGTCGGGGCGATGATCCCAGTTCCCTCGGGGGTGCGGGTGTGGCTGGCGGTCGGCCACACCGACATGCGGCGCGGCATGAATAGCCTGGCGCTGCAAGTCCAAGAGGGGCTGAAGCGCGATCCGCATGCCGGCGATCTTTATGTTTTCCGTGGCAAACGCGGTCATCTGATCAAGATTCTTTGGCATGACGGAATTGGCATGTCGCTTTATGCCAAGCGGCTGGAGCGCGGCCGGTTTCTGTGGCCGTCGCCCGCCGACGGGATCGTCGCGATCAGTGCGGCGCAATTGGCCTATATGCTCGACGGGATCGATTGGAGGAACCCCGTTCGCACATGGCGTCCAGCGGCGGCTGGCTGAGGGCTGCGACGCATTGACTCACCCTGTGGTTGAG
>DATAPP010000053.1:0-3380 GCA_036265125.1 Pseudolabrys sp.
TCGATGCGCCGTCCACCCCGGTCCCCCGATCCGGATAAGGATGGCCCAAATACCACATCTTGCAGTTGTTTACTACAGAAATACATGATCTCGAATTTTGTGACTCAGTAAGACTAATGAGGCGACCCGAATTAGAGCACCCTGCACGTCCATTTCGGCTCGTTCGGGAATTTCGGTTTCTCGCCAATCCGGAGCATCCGCCGGGCCCAGGGCTTTTATGTAGGCGGCAAAATTTTTCTGAGGCACAACCATATCGGTTATCGTCGCGCTGCGATAGGCGCCAACCGGTACACGCGCAATATACTCCATGACCGCGCTTGTAATAAGAAACCGGAAACTCCACGGTCGCAAATCCTGGCCAAGCGAGATGGAGTGAGCCGATGGCACGACGGCTCGCTCATCAGGCGTGGGCCGCTCCGCCGATAAGAGGCGGTGCGCGCTCTGGATCAACATCGAACCGGTCACCGAAGGGTCCCAGTTGTCTGATCGAAATTCCAGACAAAGTTCACCGCCGACACCGTACTGATGACCTGACAGATGTCGGCCATCGCGCGGAATGACCAATGGCGGCGTCTCCGGAAAAAACGCTGGATATGTGAGTGTGAAAGGAAAGGTCTCGCCGTGCAGAACGAGATCAAAGTCGAACGTGAGTAGCAGTTTATCGGTTAAACGCGGTGTGGCCATTGATAGCCATGGCTCTTGTTCCCGAAGCGCATCTACAGCCGCGACTTCGCTCTTTAGCCGATCAGGGGCCTTTATCCACCACATGAACCGAACCCGCGAGGCTTGTCGTCAATCCGCGGTGCATTCGGAAATGTGAAAGGACTTGTCGGGACGCCTACCGACGGCGCTCTCAGGAGGCTTGGCGTGGCTTTGGCGGCAATATCCACGTGATCGCTGAAGAAAGTCGTTGCGAAGACCCGGTCCCAGCATTTTAAGGCCGTCGCCCGGGTGCAGCCGACTTCCAAAAGCGGTGTAAGCGTATTGACCGCTTCGGTAAGACGGTCCCGTAGATAGCGAGCCCGCGCATCGTCTGCGTTTTTGGTAATGGTTTCATTTGGCGTGACGGGATGGCTGATTTCAAGCTCCCAATCAAGCCTGTCGCGTATCGCTTTCATGGTATCGTAAAGCGCTACGTCCTCCCGGTTCGCATTGCCGAGGTAGCACTCCGCGACCAGCTTCGTGATCCCGAAACCGCTCAGGATTTGACCTTTCCAGCTCTCGCGGCTGCGCGCGAATTTTTTAATTTGCCGAACGATGCGACGGAGTTGCCGACCATTGTCTTTTTCGGGGCTTTGGGTGTTGTTTTCCTCCTCGAACCACGCGGTCACATCTCTGGCATCGGAGCGTTTCCACTCGGTGCTGGCGAGCTCGTAATAGTAGTAGAGATCACCTCGCGCATCTCTGTACACGATGCGTCGGTAGACCGGCATGTCGACATGGTATCCTTTGGCATAATATACGCGAACGCAGTTGTTTCGGACCTCCGGGGGGCGGGCGAAGGAACCATCATCGACGGCATCTCGGACGAATTGGCGCGCTTGCAACGCGGTCATTTCCGCGCCACGGGCGCCCACGAGCGCATCTCGGTCAAAATAAACGCCGTCGTCGATATCGTAATCTTTTTCGGGATGCTGGGTCATCGTTTTCATCCCGTAGCTGCCCTGGCTTACGAATTCGCGGGGACCAGGGTTTCCGCATTTTGCGAGGCCCCTTTTGAGCCGGTCGCGATTAGCATTCCGGCGTTCCCTCATCTCGTCACGTTCGCTCTGTGGCAACGTTACTTTTTGGTCATGATGTGCGAGAACATCGTTTGAGCAGTTAAACACGTTAGCCTCTGCCTG
The DNA here is from genome assembly GCA_036265125.1 of Pseudolabrys sp. Lineage (GTDB taxonomy): Bacteria > Pseudomonadota > Alphaproteobacteria > Rhizobiales > Xanthobacteraceae > Pseudolabrys. The sequence goes on from DATAPP010000053.1 coordinate 1,845, forward strand.
TGTTCTGAGGATATGCGGTTCCTCTCCGGATTTGCCCGCGAGCAGCGGGTGGATCGGTGTGAGCCGGAGCCGAATTAAATAGATCGCAGATTAAGGCTGCCTCGGGATCGCTATCCGAATAGCTGCACCTGCTGTTCGTCATGTCGGCATCGGTGCGAGCCTGGTTGATAAGGGCGTCGATAGCTTCAGGCCGTGTTTCATCGAGGGAGAGATACTGAATTAGCGCCGCCGGCACCTTCTCACTTGGGAAACGAAGCACGGTGCATTTCCGATCGACATGGCGAGCGAGTTTCTTTGCCATGTGATCGAAGGCAAATTGCTGGGCATCGACAGCAAGCCCGGCGGCTTCGCCTCCGAATTTCCAATCCGGCAAACCGCGATTTACCGCATTCCTTGCTATTTGTTCGCCAGCAGGGAGTGGGCAGGTACCAAGAGAGAAAATGTGTATTTCCTGATTCGGTTCAGCCATATCAAGGGCGTCGATTAAACCAACGAGAACCGGGTTGTTCGCCCAGAGGCCGCCATCGACAAACACGTTGAACCCGATCGCCTCATTTTCGGGGTGATCGATCGCCGCAAGAGAGCGATAGACCGGCGCTGCGGTCGTCGCCAGGCATACATCGACAAGCGTGTAGTCGTCGTCTCGGTGATTGGTGTCCTTCAGGTGTGGAGTCTTAAATATCCAACCGCGATGCTGGCTCATCTCAACAGCGGGAATTGCCAACGCAATGCCGCGCTCGGCGTAGACCTGGCCGAGGGTCGTTATGCCGAGTTTATCGATTAACGCGGCACGTAAGGCGGCCGTCCCGGCTCGCAGAGCAGGAGGACGTTTGCGGATATCGAAGACGGCTCCGACCGCGCCGGTTGGCAAAGGCCGGGAAAATATCACCGGCCCGTGCTTGGCATAAAGAGTAACGATGTCTGTAAGCGGAACCCCTGTGGCAAGAGCGGCCGCGATGATACCGCCTGTGCTGGTTCCGGCGATCAGATCGAACGCCGCGCCGATGTCGAGTGCCTCGACCTCTCTACGTCTCGCAAAGGTCGCCGCAACCCTGTCGAGATAGGTTGCGGTATAGGTGCCCCGCATGCCGCCGCCATCAAGGCTCAGAACGCGGAGAGGTGGTGCCGAAGTCATATCCTGCTCGGCGCGAGGATCGGGATCGGCATCGCGCTGTTACTGACGCTCGATCGGAGCTATACGTTGTGCCTCTCGGCGCATGGACCCCTAAATAGGCAGAGTACGACCAGTATCAACACCCGAAGAAGGTGGATTGGCAACCAAAAGTATGAAGATTTCATGACGGCGCCGCTCGCCGTTTCGGAGAGTGTGAATCAGCACCGAACCGGGACCCCCTCGCGACCGGAGCTACCACGTTGAATCAATGCCCATAATCACGGTATTCTCTAGCAAACGGCACCAGAATTCAGGGTGGCGTTCACATTGGTCGGGCATTCTCTTATTAGCGCTAACGCTAGGTTGCTATGGCTTTATAGGTCGGGCCGATGCCCACGTCGGCAACGCCCAGCGGCAGCTCC
>DATAPP010000054.1:0-1909 GCA_036265125.1 Pseudolabrys sp.
TGGTGATGGATTTCCACGGCGACCCCACGGGATATGATCTTCACTTGGCCATGCCGATCCGCGACAACGGATCGAAGATTTTAACGACGACAGCCGATCCTATGATGAAATCCGCGCCGTGATCCTCCGCGCCGAGAATTCGCGCTCGCGGAGATCGAGGCCGGCCGCCGCGCGAAGGGGGATCGTGCCAGACGCCTTGACCTACATCAGCCCCGTAGCGTCTCGACCATCCAGTAACGGCCGTGCGCTGGTAAGACACCGAGCTGCTTTGGCCGGCACGCATCAAGGCCACTTCTGGCGCATGTCGCTGAACAGGGTCTCGTAAGCGCTCATTTGCCCGTGCCCGAGGATGTGGAGTTCATTCCCGAAAGGCTTTTCCCAATACGCCACGCCTATAAGCCTCACCTGCACAATAGAGCAGTCGTGCTGACCTAGAAAGAATTTCCATAAACCCCGCCGCCCGTGCCTTTATAGCTCTTCGGCAGAATCATCCCCCCTGGTCGTGTCACTCTTTCTGCGCGCTCTGGGGGCAACAAGGTTGATGCAAGCGTCATGCCACGTCGATGCCACAGTCAGACGGCGCGATTTCAATAGGTTGGCGGCGGCGCAGCCGCGAACTCTCGGTGCGGAAAATCGCACTCCTCCACTGGGCGGGTGCGATTTTCTGCACTGGCGTAGTCGCGCTAAGCCATCAGCGAGACGGTTTGGGGCCGGCGGCAAGGAGATGGCACCATCCTCGCTGCAGTAACGGATGGAGTGGAATGAATGTCGCAATGTACTCTGTCGATTGCCTAAGCCGAACCTGGTCGGTCCGATTCCCTATCGGCCGCGGTAATCCACGCAATGAGGACCCTGTCGTCCTCTCGATAGAGAAGCTGCTCACTCGCCGGACGCTGCGACCTGAGCAGTTCGTTTTTAACTTACCATCACGGCTGCCCGGCGCCGAGGCACGGTCTCGATCAAATCCGCAAGGCATCGCGATACCACATCCCACGAGAAACGCTCGACTGACAGTTGTCGGCCCGCCTCGCCCATAGCACGCGCGAGCGCGGGATTATCGAGCACCCGGCCGATGGCCTTCGCCAATGCCACGGCATCGCCCCGTGCCACTAATATCCCAGTTTGCCCATGCAATACGTATTCCGGAATGCCGCCGCTGTACGTCGACACGACCGGAGTTCCGCACGCCTGCGCTTCAAACGTCGGCAGCCCCGATGGCTCATTCCAGACCGATGGAAACACCAGTGCCGCCGCACGGCGATAGAAATCGATCGTGCCGCTCTGCAAAACCCCACCGTGTGCAACGATTCGATCATCGCCAGCCGTCTCTGCGGCGAGGTCGGCCGGATAGCTCCGGTCTCTTAGGACGAGTTGCCGCCAGATCATGTCCCACAGCCCAGCTCCGAAAAACGGCTCCAAACTTGCGTTCGCTTTGTCCTGCGGGTCGAGGGAAAGATAAAGATAGTGCAGCGCATTTGAAGCGCCGACGAGGTCCAAGCGAAGCTGAGGACGGCTCTCGGCCAGGATTTTAAATGCTTGGATGAGAACGTGAACCCCCTTTTCCGGCGAAAGTCGTCCAACATATAAGAGACGCTCGGTCCCGTCGCTTTGCGGAGTAAAACCCTGCATCGGACAGAAGCGGTCGGTGTCGACCCCGTCGTATACGGTATGACACCGGGCCGCGATCGCCGGGAACCGGGTGATGATCCCCTCAGTGATGTAGTCACTGCAAGCGATAATCAAATCGATTTTGCGCAGTCGGCGCTCGCTGGCCGGAGAGGCGAACTGCGTAAGCCATTCGCAATGCATGCTTAGGCAGATATTCGCCGATGGATTGAACAGCTTGATAATGGACGCAAATTGAAGAAAGTTGTGCACAAGGACAATGTCGCATTTCGACGCCCTGATG
>DATAPP010000055.1:0-2875 GCA_036265125.1 Pseudolabrys sp.
CATCCACCTCGACCTCAGCTTGAAGAAGCGTGACGGCTTGCCGAAGGGCGTCAAAGGCGACGCCTGGCAGGTGCATGGTGGTGGCTTCTACCAGATGATTAAATTTCTGGTGGCACCGGCGAAGCTGCCTGATGAACTGACCTGGTTCAAATGGGAAGCCTACACAACCTGGTTGTCCGGCTTTGCGTTGCTTGTGCTTGTCTACTACCTCAACGCCGAGCTCTTCCTGGTCGACAAATCAGTTCTCGCGCTGAGCGCGCGCCAGGCAGCTGCGGTCGCTTTCTTCAGCCTGGCCGCTGCCTGGACCGCTTACGAGGGATTGTGCCGGTCGCCGCTCGGAAAACATGAGGTCGCTTTGGCAATTGTCGGATACGGGTTTTTGGTCGCGCTTACATACGCCTTTACACACGTATTCAGTGGACGTGGAGCCTTCACGCAGATCGGTGCACTGATCGGTACGATTATGGTCGCGAACGTTTTCGTTGTTGTCATTCCATATCAAAGGAAAATTGTGGCCGCGATGATCGCCGGTAAAGAGCCCGATCCATTTTGGGGTGCAATCGGTAAACAACGTTCAATACACAACAATTACCTTACTTTGCCTGTCATTTTCCTGATGTTGAGCAATCATTATCCGCTCTTTTTCGGCACCCGATTCAACTGGCTCATCGTCGCAATTGTACTGTTGATCGGACCGCTGATTAGACATTTTTTCAACTCACGCCACGAAAGCAATGGCAGTCCGTGGTGGACGTGGGCCGTTGCGGCTGCGGGGATGCTGGGGATCGCCTGGCTATCGGCTGCGGGCCCGTCTGGCGCAAAGATGAGTGGGTCAACTGCCACGCCAAAATTCGCTGAGGTTCAGGACATCGTCATATCGCGTTGCAGTATGTGCCACGCTGCCGAACCGGTGTGGGCTGGCATTGCGGCCGCGCCTGGCGGCGTACAGCTGGATGATGCTGAGCAGATTAAACTGCACGCGCGGCTTATCGAAATTTACGCGGTGCGGTCGCACGCAATGCCGCCTGGAAACATTACGGAGATCAGCTCAGAGGATCGTCAGATCCTGGAAGCCTGGCTTGCCAACGGTGCGCCGACTAACTGACCTAGTGGGCCAGTCAAAGCGGCCGAGTGATGTCCGCTTTAGCCCAACAACGGACCTGCACAGCTAATTCTTTTTCTGGAAATCGTTCAGTGACATGTCTAAGTCGGCGCCGTAACGCCTTTCTTCAGCCCTGCCACTATCGCCTTTAAGGCGTCCTTATCGTTCAATTTGTCACTTGTCGAATGATGCTGAACTAAATTGCAGATGTATGTGAGCTTCACGATGATCGAGGGACTTAACAAAAACGGATAGAGGTCATTGAGGCCCATACTTCGATTGATGGAGTTGAAAGCGAAGGTGAGCGGCAGCCAGGCATCAATCAGCCGGTCAATGGTGGCTCGGTAGGGATCAAAATCCACCGAGCCTTCTAGGGGTGTACTATTTGACACTCGCGGCCTGGTCTGCACCCTAAACGCTCGCGCTGTCTCTAGCGTGTCAACAATATGAAAGTAATGCGCCCAAGTCTCCGCAAAATCTTCCCACGGATGAGAACTTGCATAGGCTGTAACAAAGTTGTTTGGCCAATCTGCCGGCGCCCCTTGTGAGTAGTGACGCCTCAGCGCCTCACAATAATCAACGCGCTCATCGCCGAACACGTCACGAAAGCTTCCGATCGTCGCATGATCCCGTACAATACGATCCCAGTAATAGTGCGCGATCTCATGCCGAAAATGCCCAAGCAGCGTTCGATAAGGTTCTCCCATTGCGCCGCGCTGCTTTTCGCGCTCGGAGTCATCCGCTTCGGCCAAACTGATAGTGATGACGCCACCGAGGTGACCCGTCATTATGTTTTGATCGCTCGGCGCAAGAAAATCAAAGGCCAATCTCGCCGGATCCGTCATTTTGCTGATGAGAGGCAATCGTAAACGAAGAAGACTGTAAAACAATCTATGTTTTGCCACTTCGATGCGACGCCATAAAGTTAGGTTGCGCTGGTCCGACAAGTCCGGAACAGTTCGATTGTGGCGACAGGTGGCGCAGAACGTTTCTCCGCTATCCGCGGGGATCAGCCAATTGCAACTTTCGTAAATTAGATTAGCGCAAGAGATATAGCCGATGTTTGGATAAGCTAATGCCCTATAGCACTCGCCGTCCGGCTCCAGCGCCGTCATAGTCGTCTTCTCCGGCAAAAAGCCGAGACGACGCCCGCAGCTATCACATATGACATTTTCGAAATAGAGCGGCTGGCCGCACGCCTGGCACTCGAAAAGCCGCATGGGATCCTCAATTATGGCGACTAGCTATTCTCTCAAAAACTTGTCACGTGTGTAGATCGTTCGAACCAACTTCTTCGGTGATCACTTTAAAGCTGTGGAGGGTACACTGGCCAAAAGAAGTCAGGATTGCGACATCTGTCGCATCCCGTCCACGCGCCATCAAAATGCGCCCGATGCGAGGTTTATTGTGACGTGCATCAAACGTGTACCAGCGGCCGCCCAAGTAGACTTCAAACCAGGCGCTGAAATCCATCGGAGCGTCGTCGATCGGCACGCCGATATCACCCAGATAGCCAGTACAGTAACGCGCCGGAATGTTCATGCAGCGGCAAAAGGTGACCGCGAGATGGGCAAAGTCGCGGCAGACGCCACTTTGCTGGTTATGCACGTCCCAGGCTGTTTTGGTTGCGTTCGCGTGCTGATATCCGAACGTGATGCGATTGTGTACATAATCACAAATGGCTTGGACCAATGGCCAACCCTTGGGAATGTGCTCGAAAATGGACCATGCCGTGTTGGACAGGCGGTCGGTTTCGCAATAGCGGCTGCCGAG
>DATAPP010000056.1:0-1865 GCA_036265125.1 Pseudolabrys sp.
ATGACATTCTCCTGCATAGACCGAAGGTGAGTTGCGGCTGCGGCCGTCGGCGCGATGCCGAGCATTGTCGCGGCGGCGGCGAGCACAGTCGATTGAAGAAATTGCCGCCGTTCCATTTTCGGCCTCCGTGGAGTTCCGGACGGATCACTGTGCGTTTCGAGCCGCGATCGTCTGTTGCGACGCATGACGAACTAGTCTTACTGAGTCACAAGCAGTAACCATTTGTTATGGCGAATCAACCATTTGGCGAGATTCAATCAGACGGAGGGCTGAGATGGATCTCACAACACTATCGGATGGTGCGGCTCGATTTGCAAAATATGTCGAAGAACTGACTGGTGTGATTGGGCACGCCGATCGGGTGCAACCGCTGCGGGACTACTGCGCCGGGCTTTTGGTGGCGGAAGGTCGCAAGAGTGTCGAGCCGTTGGCGGCGGTGACGGCGCCGGCCGAGGTTTCGGCCCAGCATCAAAGGTTGATCCACTTTGTGGCCAATGCGCCGTGGTCTGACGAGCAGGTGTTGACGAAGGTACGCGAAAGCGTGCTGCCGGCGATCGAGCGCCACGGCCCGATCGAGGTCTGGATTATCGACGATACGTCCTTCCCCAAGCAGGGCAGTCACTCGGTCGGCGTACATCATCAATATTGTGGCCAACTCGGCAAACAGGCGAATTGCCAAGTGACGGTGACGCTTTCGATCGCCAATCACCATGCCAGCCTGCCGATCGCCTATCGGCTGTATCTACCGCAGAAATGGGCAGAAGACGCAGCCCGCCGCAAGAAAGCACGCGTCCCGAAAGCAGTGAGGTTCGAAACCAAGCCGCAGATCGCGCTCAAACAAATCCGATCGGCCTTGAAGGCTGGGGTGTCGCCCGGTGTTGTGCTCATGGATGCGAGCTATGGTTGCAACCTCCCATTGCGCACTGAAATCGCCGCGCTGGGGCTGACTTATGTGGCCGCCATTACCTCTACGGTGAAAGTATGCAAGGCGAAAGATCACGATCCGCGGCGCGAGAGCGTCAAGGAGTTGGCGATCGGATTGCCGAAATATGCTTGGCGCACGAGCACCTGGCGAGAAGGTACCAATGAGCGACTGCGCTCGCGCTTTGCGAAGGTGCGGGTGCATGCCTCCCCGACCCGAGGCCGTCGCGGACGTCCGGAAGAGACACTGCTGATCGAATGGCCGCTTGATGCAAAAGAGCCCACCAAATATTGGCTCGCAACGGTTGATGAAAAGATGGAACTCCGGCAACTGGTCGACCTCGCCAAAATGCGCTGGCGGATCGAGCGCGATTACCAGGACCTCAAGCAGGAAATCGGGCTCGGGCACTACGAGGGCCGTGGCTGGCCAGGCTTCCATCACCACGGCACGCTTTGCATCGCAGCCTACGGATTCCTGATCACCGCAAGGGAAGCGATTCCCCCCTCAGGACCTCGTTGCAAATGGATGCTCGAAAAACCTGCCATTCCCAACAGTTACCGACCCCGCGGCGCCTCCGATCAGACCGCAACGTCACATTCCCAATTCGATTGCCACAATCCATCGCTTGTTGGTTGTCGCGATCGCTCGAACTCTGCCGCGATGCCCGTGGTGCACGCGCAGCACCTACACGCCCATGAAACGACAGGAAAAACGGCGGATTTTGTGACACAGTAAGATTAGCGAGTCCGCCGATCGGTCGGCGAGCCTGAAAAACCTGTTCGCCCGTTATCATCCTGAACGGCACTACATGCGCGGCCCCAGTCCGGCCTGGCACACTAGGCACGGCGGGTCTCAGTCTGGAAGGAACGCGCCATCGTCAAACATAGGCCGGGAGTTTGTTCTGTCGGGGCTTCGTTCCTAAGGCGAGAAAGCTTTGGCTTGT
>DATAPP010000057.1:0-1658 GCA_036265125.1 Pseudolabrys sp.
CCTGGATTATTGTTTTGCTCACCTGTCTACAATGCCTTTGTCTTACCGTCATGCCCACTTCAACGGCTAGACCAAACCAAGCAGCTTGCCCGTCGCGGCCCCTCGCGTTTTTTTTCCGCGCGGCCTTGATCAGGTTGGGGAAATCCTTCACGTTAACGGCGCCAGGCACGATCTCGTCCGGGATGATGAAGACCGGCGTGGCAGCAAAAGCGCCCAGTTTGCGGGCAACTTCGGGCATTAGCCTCGCCAGACACAGGTCGGGTTCGACCTCACCCGTAATCCCTGCGGAAATCGATGCACGGTGCCGAGAGCGGCCGTTGCCGAACAGCGCGCAGTCCACCGAATTCGCCGGTACCGCATGATCGTAGACTAGCGGTGTTCAGGGTGAGGCCATAAATGTCGCCGCTAGGAACTACCACCGTGGCGAGATCACTTATGCGGAGCCGGACGTCGATCGGCATCGATTTCGGCACGACAAACACTGTGGTTGCCGTTGCCAAGCTTGGCGAGCCGGTGCGCGCGGTAACTTTCCAGGAGGACCGGGAACAGTCAGATATCTACCGGTCCGCGTTGTGCTTCGAGCAATTGGCAGCAAGTCGGTTCGACGTCGAAGCTTCCGCCGGCATGAAGGCGATTAGGGCCTATCTAACCGCCGCCTACGAAACGCGCTTCATTCAGTCGTTTAAGAGCCACGTTGCAAGCGCCATTTTCGATGAAACTCGCATCTTTGGCCGCGGTTACAAATTCGAAGATCTGTTGTCGACATTTTTTCGCCTCTTGGTCCGCGACGCGAATGGCCAACTCGCCGATCTCGGCGGCCGCATCGTCTCGGGCCGGCCGGTTGCCTTTGCCGGTGCCGCGCCGGACGAGGCGCTCGCCGGCCATCGCTATGGAGAGGCTTACCGGCGGATCGGTGTTCGCGACCCGGTATACGCGTACGAACCGGTCGGTGCCGCCTATTACTATGCGCAGCGCCTTAAATCTGATGCGCTGGTGCTGGTTTGTGATTTTGGCGGCGGCACAAGTGATTTCTCGCTGATCCGCTTCGAGCGGCGCGGCACCACAGTAAGTGCCACCCCGATCGGCCACGCCGGAGTGGCGGTGGCGGGCGACAATTTCGATTACCGAATAATCGACGCGGTGGTCTCACCGCTGCTCGGGAAAGGAACCCAATTCAAATCGTTTGATAAGATTCTACCGATCCCCCAACATTACCACGCCAGTTTCGCACGATGGCATCAACTGGCAATGCTTAAGACCCCGGGCCACATCCGCGAGTTGGAGAGCTTACAGCGGACCTCTCTATCTCCCGACAAAATCGCGAAGTTTGTCGAGATCATCCGCAATGATTGGGGTTTCAACATATATCGTGCCGTCTCGGACGCGAAGGTGCGGCTCTCTTCTGTGCTGACCACGAATTTCGTTCTCAGGCTCGGTGAGCTTCGTATCGAACAGGAGATCTCCCGTCAGGATTTTGAGCGCTGGGTTGCCGATGACATCGCCCGGATTGAGCAGACCGTCGACCAGCTACTGCAACGGGAAAGCGTGTCAGTCGACGAGATTGATAGCGTTTTCCTGACCGGCGGCAGCTCGTTCATTCCCCGCGGTTCGTAGCGTGTTCGAGACCCGCTTCGGGGCGGATCGGTTGGCAGACGGCG
>DATAPP010000058.1:0-1646 GCA_036265125.1 Pseudolabrys sp.
GCAATGGTATCCGCGGCTGATGCGCAAGGAGTTCCAAGTCGGGCTCAATGTTACCGAAAGCGAGGTCGACGATCCCGATGCGCAATTCTACGAAAACTACAGCTGCGGCGCGCTGCGCAATTACACCGGATATTGCAACAGGTCTGTAGACGAGCTGATCGACCGGCAATCGCAGGAAACCAATGCCGACGAGCGGCGGCAGCTGGTCTGGCAAATCGAGCGGAAGCTGATCGAAGAAGATGCGCGTCCGGACATCCTATACGTGCGCGGCATCACCTGTCGGCGGCCCTACGTCAAGAATCTGATCAGCATGGTGAACAGCATATACAACGGCTCGCGCTTCGAGAACATTTGGCTGGCCAACTGATCTCGTCGGCTCAACGCAAAGTCGTGCTAAGATAGACGCAAGCTGCCGCCCCCCGGAGAAAGCCGGGTGCGGCGCTTTATGGAGGAACAGGGAGATGGAACGAAATCTGCACGCGCTGGCAGTGGCCGGTGCGTTCTGCGCCGCGCTATGGCCGAGTGACGCAGCGCTGGCTCAGAAATCGGGCGGTATTCTCAAAGTCTATTTCTTCGACAGCCCGGCGAGCATGTCGATCCACGAGGAGGCGACCATCGCAGCCGAGGGCCCGATAATGGGCGTCTTCAACAACCTTGTCATGTACAAGCAGGACGTGCCGCAAAGCGGGTTCCAGTCGATCGTGCCCGATCTCGCGACCGACTGGTCGTGGGACGAGGATAAGACACAGCTGACGTTTCGACTTCGCGAAGGGGTGAAGTGGCACGACGGCAAACCGTTCACCGCAAAGGACGTTGTGTGCACCTGGGATCTGCTGACCGGCAAGTCGACCGAAAAGCTGCGCATCAACCCCCGCAAGGCGTGGTACCGCAACCTAGAAGAGGTGGTGCCGAACGGCGACAGCGAGGTGACCTTTCGGCTGAAACGGCCGCAACCCTCCTTTATCGCACTGCTCGCTTCGGGGTTTACGCCGGTCTACCCGTGCCGCGTGTCGCCGCGCGATATGCGCTCGCATCCGATCGGCACGGGCCCGTTCAAATTTGTCGAGTTCAAGCCCAACGAGGTGATCCGGGTCACCAGAAACCCGGACTACTGGAAGCCGGGTCGACCATATCTGGACGGCATCGAATATACGATCATCAGGAACCCGTCGACCGGCATCCTCGCCTTCGTCGCCGGCAAGGTCGATATGACCTCGCCGTTCTTTCTGCAGGTGCCGCTCTTGAAGGACGCCAAGAAGCAGGACCCGGAAGCGACCTGTGCGCTCGTGCCGTCGAACGTCAATCGCAACGTGATGATGAACCGTGAGGCGGCGCCCTTCGATAAGCCCGAGATGCGCCGTGCGGTGGCATTGACGGTGGACCGGAAGGCCTTTGTCGACACCTTGACGGAAGGCAGAGGTGACTTCGGGGGCGCGATGCTGCCGCCGCCGGAGGGAGTCTGGGGCATGCCCGCCGACATGCTGAAGAGCCTGCCCGGCTACAATCCAGATGTCCCGAAGAACCGCGCCGAGGCCCGGAGCATCATGGAGAAGCTCGGCTACGGGCCGGACAAACGGCTGAAACTCACCGTCTCCACGCGCAACATTCCGCCCTACCGCGATCCGGCGGTCATCCTGATCGACCAG
>DATAPP010000059.1:0-217512 GCA_036265125.1 Pseudolabrys sp.
CTTCAGGTTGATATCGGGCGCCAAGGGCACCTTGCGCACGTGGACCTTCAGAATCTGCTCGCGCCCGACGACGTCCGGGTTGGGCACCACGACCTGGCGGTCGAAGCGGCCGGGCCGCAGCAGCGCGGGATCGAGCACGTCGGGGCGGTTGGTGGCGGCGATCAGGATCACGCCTTCGTTCGACTCGAAACCGTCCATCTCGACCAGCAGCTGGTTCAGCGTCTGCTCGCGCTCGTCATTGCCGCCGCCCAGGCCCGCGCCGCGATGGCGGCCGACGGCGTCGATTTCGTCGATGAACACGATGCAAGGCGCGTTCTTCTTGGCCTGCTCGAACATGTCGCGCACGCGGCTCGCACCGACGCCGACGAACATCTCGACGAAGTCGGAGCCGGAAATAGTGAAGAACGGCACGTTGGCTTCGCCGGCGACGGCGCGCGCGATCAGGGTCTTGCCGGTGCCGGGCGGGCCGACCAGCAGGACGCCACGCGGAATGCGTCCGCCCAGGCGCTGGAATTTGCCGGGGTCGCGCAGGAATTCAACGATCTCCTGCAGATCCTGTTTGGCCTCATCGACTCCCGCAACGTCTTCGAAGGTGACGCGGCCATGCGCTTCGGCCAGAAGCTTTGCGCGCGACTTGCCGAAACCGAGCGCTTTGCCGCCGGCGCCTTGCATCTGACGCGACAGGAAGATCCACACGCCGATGAGCGCAATAAACGGCAACCACGACACCAGCAGCGACACGAACCATGGGACATTGTCCTGCTGCGGCCGCGCGGTGATCGTTACGCCTTTGGAATAGAGCTTCTGCACCAGACCGGGATCACTGGGCGAGTAGGTCTGGAAGCTGGTGCCATTGGAGAAAGTGCCGTGGATTTCCGGCCCCTGGATGACCACGTCGCGCACGCGTCCCTGATCGACTTCGGTCAGCAGCTGCGAGAACGAGATGTCCTGCGCGGTGGTGCGCTGGCCCGGATTCTGGAAAAGCGTGAACAACGCCAGCAGCAGCAGGACGATGATCACCCAGAGGGCGAAATTTCGGAGATTAGCGTTCATCAGGCGTCCTGACCCCGCCGCGCACGAGCCCCGCGGCAATGTGTTTATGCATCATTTCGTGGCGACTTCACGTCGGACCCAGCCGCCAATGTAGGCAGCGCAGGTCCGCAAGAAAAGGCCTCGAATCTTAATATTCTAGCGTGTTTTCGCAGGCCTCGCTTGACGCGGTCGGCCTTTGGTTAAGAGGCTGCGACGGCGCGGCGGCGCCCGTTCGACAACGAGTTGATGGCCCCTCATTGTTACGGCCGCACCGGCCAGTGTCCTGCGAAAGCGCCTATCACCGGTGTTTTGGGCCGCTTCAAGGGCGGATTTGAGGGCCTCGAGCTTTCCCAGCTCCACGGGGCCCTCGTCGCCCGCCCTGGCCACTGCGCGGCCGAGCAGCCGGAGCGCAATTTCGGCGGGCAGTTCGTCAAAACGGCGCGCCTCAAGCGCAACCGCCCCGGACGGTAAATCCGCCGCCAACTCGGCCATGGCACGGTCGACTGCCGCCTCGATCGCGGCCTCCGCCCGCTTGAGCCGCCGCGCGAGCTGCGCAAGCCGGCGTGCGTCGAGGCCTTCCTGTGCGAGCGCGCCCATCAGCGCGCGCAATCGCACGCGCGTGAAACGCGGGTCGCGATTGGAGGGGTCGTCGGCATAAGGAATTTTCGCTGCGCGCAGCGTCGCGATCAGCCGGGACTTCGGAATATCGAGGAGCGGACGCACGAGCGTGATCGCGCCATCCGCACCTGAAGGCAGCGGTGCCAATCGCGCCATCGCCCCCAGACCGGTGACCCCGCTGCCGCGCGTCATGCGGATCAGCACGGTTTCGGCCTGATCGTCGAGCGTGTGCGCCGTGACGATGTGCGCCGCTCCCGCCTTGCACGCGGCGTCCCCGAGCAAACGGTAACGCGCGGCGCGCGCCGCCTCCTGCAAGCCCGTCGCAGGCTTGCGTCCGTTCCAGCGCAGCGTGCGATGCGAGATTTTGAGTTTGCGCGCAAGCCGCGCGACGGCTGCAGCTTCCCGTCTGGATTCCTTGCGCAGGCCGTGATCAACCGTGACGGCGACCAGCTTCGGTTTGGTGTCGAGTGAGTCCCGCCAGCGCGCGGCGAGCAACATGAGCGCGGTCGAATCCGGACCGCCGGATACCGCCAGCACGAGTGCCGGAAAAGTCTGCAGACAGGAAAAAAGAGTTTTTGCTTCCGATGCCGAGACTACCCCCGCCTCAGCAGTGCGCACGCTTCAGTTCCTGCTCAACGCCGCGCTTCACGCCGGCCGACGCGCGCGGATATTTGCGTCCGACTTCCGTCAGCGTGGCGCAGGCGGCTTCCTTCTGGTTCATCGCGGCAAGCGACTGCCCGAGGCGCAGCAGTGCGTCAGGCGCCTTGCCGGTGCGCTCGAACTTGGTCGAAACCCCCAGGAACGATTCCGCAGCGTCGCGGTAGCGCTGTTGCTGGAACAGGCTCTCGCCGAGCCAATATTGCGCCTCCGGCACCAGACGCTCATTCGGATATTTCTTGAGGAAATCGCGGAAAGACTGTTCCGCGAGCGAATAATCCTTATGCAGCACGTAGCCGTACGCCATGTCGTATTCGTCCTGCGCCGAGGCCGACGGCGGCAAGGTTGCAAGCTGCGCGCCGGCTGGGGCCGGGGCCACATTCCGGACTTGCGGCGGCGGCATCGGCGCTGGCATCGGCGGTGGTACAGGCACCGGCGCGCCGCTGGCCGAAGCGACCGCCCGGGGCGGCACGGCCGCCTGCTGCGGCGGTGAATCGTTATCGGCCATCGTCGACAGATCAAGCGGCGCACCAGCTGCGCGTCCGCCGGGGGCACCGACCGGTGGTGCGTTGTCCTGTATGCGTTCGGGCGCGGCAATCACCGCCTGATTGCCCAGCGTTCGCGGCGCACCTGGCGCACCGGGATTTTGCGACGGATCGAAAACATCGGATCGCCGGCCGGGATTTGATGCCGACGGCGCATTCCCAGGACCGGCGGGCGCGGCCTGCGGTTGCACGCCTCCACCCCTCGCCCCCAATTGCTGGATCTGCATTTCGAGCTGCTGGTTGCGATACTGAAGCTGCTCGATGGTGCCGGTGAGCTGACGCAGTGCGTTTTCCATCCGATCAAGCCGGACGGCAAGATCGCCCGGGTCGGATTGCGCCACTCTGCCCGACGGAGCCGGCTGCGCTGACTGGCGCGATTGCGCCGATGGCTCACCGCGGCTGAACAGGTTGTCGAGAAAATTGCCGGACCCGCGCTCCTCCTGCGCCAGCGCAGAGCCGGCCAGCAGCACCAGGGAAAAAGCGGCGGCAAGTCCCGCGGTTTTGGATGTTGATTGTAAACGCGTCATGTCAGTTGAAACCGGCAACAGCCGTTTGCCCACCATGGGTAACATACGGCGCCCTGCGTCGAAATTGTGACTGGCATGCCCTGCCGGCACTATCGTTCACGCGCCTCCGCGTAAACACGGCGTAGACGGCCGCGCCACACCCCGGCGACGGCCTTGCGACGGCCTTGCGGCTTGAACCAGATCCCTTACGAGCTCACGCCCAGTACGGTGACCGCGCGGCGGTTCTGCGACCAGCACGAAATGTCATTACAGACTGCCACCGGGCGCTCCTTGCCGTACGAAATGGTCCGCATGCGCTGCCCCTGGATTCCGCGTGACGTCAGATAGTCACGGACAGCCTGCGCGCGCCGTGCGCCGAGCGCGATATTGTACTCGCGCGTGCCGCGTTCGTCCGCGTGGCCCTCGATCGTGAACTGGCTGTAGTTGCTGTAGGTCGTAAGCCACTGCGCCTGCTTGTCGAGCGTCGCGCGCGACTGCGGCGTAAGCTCGGTCGAGTCCGTCTCGAAAAATACGCGGTCGCCGACATTGACGACGAAATCCTGCTGACTGCCGGGCGTCGCCTGGCCTGCGGCATTTGCCTGTGCATCCTCACCCGTCCTGTTGGCACAGGCTGAGATTGTCAGAGCTGCGGCGAGAACTGCAGCGAGCCGAGTGATGTGCATCATCTTCTTCATATCGATCATTCCGGCGCCTCCATTTCACGCGTACCGATTCACGCGTACAGACCGGAGCTTGTGTGGGGTCTAGCAGGTCGTTCGTTAAACGAACGTTCCATCAACCTTGATGGAACCTTGCGCAGACCCAATAAATCTATCGGAGCCACTTAAACCATTTCTGATGGTTAAGACAGAGTGAAAATGAGGCCGGTTTACGACCATTACGACAAAAGCGGCGACCAGGCCGGATCCGAGGCGTAACTGGGTGTGGGAACCTTCAATTCGTTGCGGCCACTGATGTCGATCGTGTAAAGCGCCGGCCCCTGCCCGACATCACGGAAAAACATCAGCACGCGTCCGTTCGGCGCGAATGTCGGTCCCTCGTTGTGGAAACCCTCGGTGAGCAGGCGCTCCCCAGAGCCGTCGGGCTTGAGGACGCCGATCGCGAAATTACCGCGCGCCTGTCCGGTAAACGCGATGTAATCGCCGCGTGGCGACCAGACCGGCGTCGAGTGATGTCCCTCGCCGAAGCTGATTCGTGTTGCCGGTCCGCCGGTCGCCGGCATGACGTAAACTTGCTGCGAGCCGCCGCGGTCGCTCTCGAAGCAGATGCGACTCCCATCGGGCGAATAACACGGTGCGGTGTCAATCGCCGGCGTATCGGTGAGACGCGTGGTCTGCTTCGACCGCAGGTCCATGACAAACAAGTTGGCATTGCCACCCTGCTGCAGGCTCATGATGACGCGTTGTCCGTCGGGTGAGAATCGCGGGGCGAATGTCATGCCCGGGAAATTGCCGACGATCTCCCGCTGTCCGGTCTCGATGTTGAGCAGATAGACACGCGGATCGCCCTGCCCGTACGACATGTAGGTGATCTCTTGCGTCGACGGGTTGAAGCGCGGCGTCAACACAAGATCATCACCGCGCGTCAGATAGCGGACGCCGGCCCCGTCCTGATCCATGATGGCAAGGCGCTTCACGCGCCGCTCCTTTGGCCCGGTCTCGTCGACGAACACGATGCGGCTGTCGAAGTAACCTCTCTCGCCTGTCAGGCGCTCATAGATCGCGTCCGAAATAATGTGCGCGATGCGCCGCCAGTTGTCGGGTGTCGTAAAATATTGTTTGCCGTCGAGCTGCTGGCCGGCAAACACATCCCACAGACGGAACTCGGCCTTCAGCCGTCCGTCGCCCTGGCGCGTGATGCGGCCGGTGACCAGTGCCTGCGCATTGATCGCGCGCCAATCCGGAAAGCGCGGCACGTTATCGCTGTTGGTGATCTTTTCAATGAAGGCAGCCTGATTGACCGGCGCGAACAGGCCGCTGCGCTGAAGGTTGTTGGTGATAACGGCGGTGACGTTGCGGCCGGTATCTGCGTCGGAAATGAAGTCGGGCAGCGCGATCGGCATCGGCTGCACGTTGCCCTGTGTGATGTCGAGCTTGAGCACCGCGTTCGCGGGGCGGGAGCCGAACATAGCGAGCGCACCGGCCCCGGCGATCAGCCGGCGGCGCGAGAGCGATAGCGGGAGGACAGGTCGATTATTGGGGTGAATCATTTCAATGAGCTAATTTAATTGGACCGGAACATGTCTTTGGGGTCGAAGGTCAACTCGATTTCTTTCCAGTTGTCATAGTGCTCGGGCTTGAGCATGTCGAACGGCTGGCCGGTCAGCACTGCGCGCACCGCGCTGTCACGCGACGCCATCGCGGCAACGCTCCGGCCATTGACGCGCGCAAACGGCGGCGCCGCCAGCCGGCCGTCACGGCGAAGCTTGATGGTGACGTTGACGATCAGCTCGTTCGGATCCTGCACCCCGACCGGCGGGCTCCAGAGGGCCATTAACCGGGCGCGCAACGCATCGATTTCAGACTGCGACAGTTGGGCTGCCATGCCAGCGGGCGCGCCCAGCGAAGCCACATTGTTGAGCTCCATGCCCGTCGCCGCATTGCGCTGTGCATCACGCTTGTCGAGCAGCGCTGCGATCTTGTCCGCGTCGAATTTCGGCTGCGGCTTTGGCGGCGGCGGCTTCTTCGGCGGCAGCGGCTGATCGACTTTGGTCTCCTGTTTCGGCTCGTCCTTCTGCTTGATCTTTTCCGCGATGGGATCGGGCTTGGGTGGCGTCGGATCGGGCGGCGGCGACGCTTCCTTGGCCACCTGCAGTTCTTTTTTCTCGGTAACCTTCGGCTTCGATTCTTCGATCGGCTTCGGCGGCTCTTCGGCTTTCTTTTCCGCCAGAGGCTTCGGCATATCGAGCTTGGGCGCGTCTTTTGCGCCTTTGGTCAGCTGCGAGAAGTCCTTTTCGCTGATCATGTCGACCGGCAGCGATTCCGCCGGCGTGACTTCGAAAGTCTTTCCGGAAAACGACAGCGTCGCCCACAGCAGCACCGCTGCGTGCAGACCGGTCGAGATCGCTGTCGCTTTTCTCATCACCGCGCTTTCGCGCCCTGCTCGAACTCAGTGACCAAGGCTACACGATGGAACCCGGCCGATGACAGCCGTCCCATCACCTGCATCATGGTCCCGTAATCGACCTTCTTGTCCCCACGCACGTAGACGCGAGCCTCGGTGCCGCCACGCGCCTGGGCTACGGCCTGCATCTTGGGGACCAGGTCTTCAACGGTAATCTCGCTATTCTGCAGAAAAATCTGACCCTTGTCGTTCACGGAAACAGTCAGGGGTTCCTTGTCCTGCTCGATGCTCTTGGCCTGGCTCTGCGGCAGATCAATCGGCACGCCGACCGTGAGCAGCGGCGCCGACACCATAAAGATAATCAGCAGCACGAGCATGACGTCGACCATCGGGGTGACGTTAATCTCACTCATCACCCGGCGGCGGTGATGCTTGCGTCTCCCGATAACCGGCGTGCCGGCATTGGCAGCCATGAGGTGGTTCCCTACCCGCGCTCGTCCATCTGGCGCGACAGGATGGCGGCGAATTCGTCGGCGAACCCCTCCAGCCGCTGAGCCTGTCGGTTAACTTCGGCCGCGAACTTGTTATAGAAAATGGTCGCTGGTATGGCGGCGACAAGGCCGAGAGCGGTCGCAAAGAGCGCCTCCGCGATGCCCGGGGCAACGACCGCCAGGGACGTATTCTTGGAGGCGGCGATCGACTGGAAGCTCGTCATGATGCCCCAAACGGTCCCGAACAACCCGACAAATGGCCCCGCCGAACCAACCGTGGCAAGCACGAGAAGGCGTTTTTCAAGCCGCTCGACCTCGCGCGCAATCGTCACTTCCATGACCTTTTCGATGCGCATCTGCAGCCCGGCGAAGCTGCGTGTGCTGCTGCCTTCGAAACTGCGCTTCCATTCGCGCATTGCCGCCACGAACAATGCCGCCATCGAATGTGCCGGACGCGACGATAACGCTCGATAAAGCTCGTCCAGCGACTGGCCCGACCAGAATGCCTGCTCGAAACGATCCATTGCGCGACGTGTACGGGTATAGAGCACGGTCTTGTCGATCGCGATCGCCCAAACCCAGACCGAACAGACCAATAGTCCCACCATGACTGTTTTGACGACCCAATGGGCGTTCCAGAACAGCGTGAATAGCGACAGGTCGGAGGAGGTCAGCGGCAGCACCGACTGTGCCACGTCGGCAGGATTCATGGGCGTCCTTTCCGCTCAATCCGGTTCCGTCGGACGAACCGGCGCGGCGCAATATCCGAAATCAACGAGCGCGCGCGACGATGCCCCCCTACGCGCCAAGCCAAGACCGAATGTTTCGCGAAAATCGTTCGTCCCGTAACGGTGGCGTACGAAATCCCCGCGAAACTTGGCCAAACTTGGGCGCGGAAGCGGGCTTATCGACCCATACGAGCGTGATTGTGGTTAAGGAGTCGTTACCGAAAAAAGGGCCGCGTCCAAACGCAAAGGCCGCCTTGTTCGGGCGGCCTTGCAGGTGGCGTTGCGGGTAGCGTGGCTTAACGCGTACCAGAATTTAGCCGTGCGTCTGACCTGTGTCGGGCGACGGCCGGTTGCGGCGCTCTGCCATAAACGCGTCGAACTCGGTTTTGTCTTTGGCGACGCGCAGGCGGTCGAGGAACTCACGGAATTCCCGCTGCTCTTGTTCGAGACGGCTTAGCGTCTCAGTGCGGTATTCATCGAAGGCACGGTTGCCGCTGGACGGCGCATAATTCCAGGGGCCGCCGCTCACGCGGGACCGCATCCAGTCCATCTTGCGCTGCATGCGATCCATTTTGTTCTGCCAGTGGCCTTGGTGTCCGCATCCCATTCTTCCGCTCCCAATCGTGAAAGCGAGGACGGAAAGCCCAACGGGCCACCAGACCATGAAGCCAAGGACGATCAGCGCGATCCAGGCAGGTTTTCCGAAAGCGTCGAGTTGCGCGGTGATAGGCATTGTCGGCCTCGCGTGAATGTAAATAACATTTACATACCTAAGCCGGTGCAAGGCCCCTGTCAAGAAGCGCGAAGATTAAATTGGGACGTCGTTGGCGCCACGCCAGTCCTGCGGCGGAATTTCTGTCGGTTTCAGCGACGCTTTGCCGCTGCCATGTGGAGCCCGAGCCCACGCAGGTAGATCAGCACCGCGGCTTCCAGCAATTCCTCCGGCTGCATCGGCAAGGTGCGCCTTGCCGCGTCGCCGCGTCCGAACAGGGACGCAATGCCATGCGTCATCGCCCAGACATGCAGCGCAACCATCAACGCCGGCGGACGTCCTTGCGGCGGCATCAGCATGACCAGTTTCTCCGCGGCTGCGCGCAACACCGCAAAGGCGTTTTCGCTCGCCTCGCGCAACTCGCGATCAGTGTCGAGCGGCACGCCCGCCTCGAACATCGCCGAGTAGTAAGCCGGCTCGCGCTTGGCAAAGGCGAGATAGGTTTTGCCGAGGCGGTCGAATGCCGTCATCACATCCGGCCTGCCGTCGTCCCAGGCTTGCGCCAGCGCGGCCGCAAAGAGCTCGAAGCCACGCCGCGCCACATCGGCGAGCAGCGCGTCACGGTCGCGGTAGTGCCGGTAGGGCGCGGCCGGACTCACGCCCGCCCAGCGCGCGGCGTCGGCAAAGGTGAAGCCGGCCGGCCCCTTCTCGGCGATCAGTTCGAGCGCGGCGCGCACCAGGGCTTCCTTCAGGTTGCCGTGGTGATAGCCGCGGGCCGATTGGCCACGCTTGCCCCATCTCATGTGAATCGCTTTTACATTAAGGCGGGAGCGGCGTCGATGCGGGCGTTACGAGCGCCGGCGGCGTTTCGCGGCCAAAGGTAAATGATCGAAGAGTGTCGGCCCGCTGGGCTGCGCGCCTTCGATCGTCAGCAGGCGCAATTTGCTGGCGACGCCTCCAGGGGCCGAGAAACCGCCGGTCTTTCCGCTGGCCGCCAGCACGCGATGACACGGGACGATCAACGGGATCGGGTTTTGCCCAAGCGCCTGACCAACGTCGCGCGCCAGCAGTTTGTCGCCCAGCCGTTCGGCAATTTCGCCGTAAGTCAGCGTGGCACCGGGCGGGATCGCGCGTGTGATGTCATAGACCTTGCGATTAAAGGCCGGCAGGTCTTCGGCATCGATGGATACGTCGTTCAGGTCTCGCTGCTCGCCACGCAGCAACGCGACGATGCCAGCGATTGCGTGTTGCACGTCCACGGGAGGCGGTGCCTCCTGCGCGCCGGGGAAGCGGCGCAACAAGCGTGCGCGGGTCGCATGTTCGCTCCCGTCATGGACCTGCACGCCGGCAACGCCGCGCTCGGTCCAGACGATGCCGCAGGCACCTAACGCCGTGTCGAATATCGAAAAGTTGCGGGTTGTCATGGCTTGAACGTTACCACGGGCCGTCAGGCACCGCCGCCCGATTCCTGGTCTGCCTTCATGGCCACCCGCAGCGGCTTTGGGATCGGCCGGGCGCGGCCGCCGGAAACGAAGGCGACCTGCACATGTGCCTCCACCAGAAGATCCTCGCCGCGCATCACCTTCTGATTGAGGGTGACCGAGGCACCCTTCACTTCTTCCGGCGTCGTGACGATCGAGAGCACGTCATCCATATACGCCGGTTTCTTGAAATCGATCCCCATATGACGCACCACGAACGAGAATCCGGGCGCCTCCTTTTCGGCCTGCTCGAACAGCACGCGGTGATCGGCACCGATCAGCCGCAGGTAGTTGGTGCGCCCCCGTTCCATGAAGCGCAGGTAACTCGCGTGATAGACAATGCCGGAGAAATCCGTGTCCTCGTAATAGACGCGCACGGCCTGATGATGCCGTCCTTCGCGAATTTCACCGTCGAGGGGATTCATAGTCGGAATACTATCCGCCTTCGCTCTGTCCAAACAATCCGAACTGCGCATGACTGGCTGCCAGCGGCAGAACATGATCCCGCGTCAACGGCGCGAATGGCAGGTCGGGTAACGCGACAGGATCGACCCAGGCAATCTCGTCGATCTCGGCTTTCGGCTCTACGATCCCCTCGACATCGACCGCGTATACGGCGGCCTGCACGCGATAGCCGGGTTCGTTCGCCGCCGCGCAATCGAACACCCCGAGCGAATGCGCCGTCTCCGCAACAACCCGGCAGCCCAGCTCTTCAGCAACCTCACGCGAGAGCGCCGCCACATCGCTTTCGTCGACATCTCGTTTGCCGCCAGGTTGCATGAAAGCCGATGTCCCGCGCTTGCGAACCAGCAGCACGCGGCCGTCATTGTCGCGAATCAGCGCGGCGACAACACTGATTATTCTTTCACTCATTCTTCATCGCCGGAAAACAGGCCGAACTGGCTTGGGTCGCGCGCGGGCTCGGGCAAGCCGAGATGTTGAAACGCCAGCGCTGTGAGCAGACGTCCGCGCGGCGTCCTTTGCAGGAACCCTTTCTGGATCAGGAAGGGCTCGATGATGTCCTCGATCGCATCGCGCGGCTCCGACAGCGCCGCCGCAAGCGTATCCACGCCGACCGGACCGCCGGCGTAACTCGACGCAATGGTCGAAAGATAGCGCCGGTCCATGGCGTCGAGACCGGCGGCATCGACCTCAAGCGCGAAGAGCGCGCGGTCGGCCGCCTTGCGGTCGATGGTTTTGGCGCCGTCAACGTGGGCGAAGTCACGCACACGGCGCAGTAGACGGCCGGCAATGCGCGGTGTGCCACGTGCGCGGCGCGCAATTTCGTTGGCGCCGTCGGACGCAATGCCAATCCCGAGCACGCGCGCACCACGGTTGACGATCTCTTCGAGTTCTTTCTCGGTATAGAAATTAAGCCGCACCGGAATGCCGAAGCGGTCGCGCAGCGGATTTGTCAGCAAGCCCGCGCGCGTTGTCGCACCGACCAGTGTGAAAGGCGACAGATCGATCTTCACCGAACGCGCCGCCGGGCCCTCGCCAATGATCAGGTCGAGCTGGAAATCCTCCATCGCCGGATAGAGGATTTCCTCGACCGCAGGATTGAGCCGGTGAATCTCATCAATGAACAACACATCGCGCGGCTCGAGATTGGTGAGCAGCGCCGCAAGATCTCCCGCCTTTGCGATGACCGGGCCGGAGGTAGCGCGGAAGTTGACGCCCAGTTCACGGGCGACGATCTGTGCCAGCGTGGTCTTGCCAAGACCGGGCGGGCCAACGAACAGCACGTGGTCGAGCGCTTCCTTGCGCGCACTCGCCGCCTCGATGAACACGCTCAAGTTCGCGCGCGCCTGTTCCTGGCCGATGAATTCCGAGAGGCGTTGCGGACGCAACGATGCGTCGACGTCATCGTCACGCTTGTCGGCGGCCACGAGTCGGCGCGGGTTGTTCATTTCGCCAATTCCTTCAGGCCCTGCCGGATCAGCGTCGCGGTATCGGCTTCTTCACCCGCGTTGCGCGCAGCGGCCACGATGGCGGCAGCGGCCTGTGGATGACCGTAACCAAGGTTGACCAGTGCAGAAACAGCGTCCGCCATCGGCTTTGGCGCGCGGTTCTCATCGAGGGCGCCGGCGAGATGCACCACCGCCGGATCGATATTGGCGAAGGCCGGCACCTTGTCCTTCAGTTCGGTGACGATGCGCTCGGCCACTTTCTGGCCAACGCCGGGCGAGCGCGCCACCATGGCCTTGTCGCGCATGGCGACAGCTGACGCGAGCTCGGACGCCTTGAGCGTGCCGAGCACCGACATTGCGACCTTGGCGCCAACACCCTGCACAGTCTGCAGCAGACGGAACCACTCGCGCTCGATATCGCTCGCGAAGCCGAAGAGCTTGATCTGATCTTCGCGCACATAGGTTTCGATCGACAACGTGGCGGGTTCGCCTGGCGACGGAAGCGCCTGCAGCGTGCGCGCCGAGCAATGCACCTGATAACCGACGCCACCGACATCCAGGATGATGTAGTCCTCGCCGTAGCTGTCGATGATGCCCTTGAGCTTGCCGATCATGACGCCGCGACCTTCAGCACTGCGCTCGTCCGGTGATGTGCGTGGCAGACCGCGATCGCCAGCGCGTCGGCGGCATCTTCACTTTGTGGATCGGCCTTCGGCAACAGCACGCCGATCATCATGCGGATCTGCGCCTTCTCGCCATGGCCGGCGCCAACCACCGTTTTCTTCACGACATTGGGCGCGTATTCGGCAATGGTTAGCCCGGCCCTGGCGGGCACCAGCATGGCGATGCCGCGCGCCTGGCCGAGCTTGAGCGTTGCAGCCGCATTTGTATTGACGAAGGTCGCTTCGACCGCCGCTTCGTGCGGCTGGTAGCGCTCGATCACCGCGATCAGTCCGTCATGGATCGCCAGCAGCCGGGTGCCGAGACCGGCACGGTCGCTGGTTTCCAGAGAACCGCAGGCGATGTGGATCAGCCGGTTGCCGTCGGATTCGATGAGGCCCCAGCCGGTGCGGCGGAGCCCCGGATCGATGCCGAGAATGCGAATCGGATGCCGGGCCATGGCTCGTTGATAACCCCGCAGCCCTCGCCCGCCTAGGTCGGTTTGACCGCCCTGCCCATTGCAGAGCGGACTGTCACAAGCGTTGGGGACTCGGAATCCCCTGCGGCATTGCACTACAATCGCGGTGCAATGCCCGGGTCCTCTGCCTCCCCCCATCGTCGGAATCGCCGGGCCGTCATTATTGGCGGCTCGATGTCAGGCCTGTTCACTGCGGCGTTCCTGCGCCAGATCGGCTGGGACGTGGATGTTTACGAGCGATCAAGCGTCGAACTGGTTGGCCGCGGTGCCGGCATCACCGGTCATCCGGAGTTGCTGGAAGCGCTGGAAGCGAGCGGTGCCGGAACCAAGGAACTCGGCATCGAGGTACCGAAACGCATTGCCGTCAACCGCGAAGGGCGCGTTACCGATGAGCGGCCGCTCCGGCAAATCCTCACCTCCTGGGATCGCCTGCAACGGCTCCTGCGCGCGACCATCGACGAGGCACGCTACCATCTTGGCTGGAATTTCGAGCGCGTCGACCAGGATGAGCGCGGTGTAAGGGTGCAATTTTCTGGCGGTCGCGTTGAGCATGCCGACATTCTTGTTGGAGGCGACGGCATCCGTTCCAGCGTGCGCGCGCAGATGGCGCCGGACGTGCAGCCTGTCTATGCCGGCTATTACATCTGGCGTGGCGCACCGAACGAAGCCGATCTTGCGCCAGAGACCCTCAACAGCATCTATCCGCTGTTCACGTTCTATTTGCCCAAACAGCAGCAGGTCATCACCTACCCGATCTCCGGCTTCGACAACGATCTGCGGCCGGGCAAACGCCGATTCAATTTCATCTGGTATCGTGTTGCCGACGCCGCAAAACTGCGCGACATGAACGTGGACGAGAACGGCGTGCAGCACGAATACTCCGTGCCGCCGCCGCTGATCCGAAAGGATCTCATCGCGGACATGTACAAGGATGCGCGTGAGACCCTGCCACCTACCCTGCTCGACGCGCTGATGAAGATCAAGCAGCCGTTTATCACGCCGATCTACGACTTCACGGCGCCCGCAATCGTATTCGGCCGCGTCGCCATGGTGGGGGATGCGGCCGCAAATGCACGGCCGCATATGGGCTTCGGCATGGCCAAGGCCGGCACCGATGCGCAGGCGCTCGCAAAGCATTTGCGCGACCATGACAATATCGACTCTGCGCTGAAGGCCTACAACGCCGAGCGTCAGCCGATCGGCAACAATATCGTGTTGCACGGGCGCAAGCTCGGCACCCATCTCGGCGTGAACCTGAAGACCGAGGAAGACCGACGCATGCACGGTTTGCTCCAGAGCGATGGCGCCATGCTGGACTGGATCGCCGTCCCGAATTTCCTCGACGCTTACAGGTGACGTGGGCATTTCACTTCCGTTCGTCCCCGCGAAAGCGGGGACCCGGAACGGCCGAGGGGGTGGCCAAAGAGCTGGGTTCCCGCTTTCGCGGGGACGAGCGGATTTTGCGATGACCGAGCTGCCGAAGCCGGATTACACGCGAAACATGCGCATCGTTGGCCACACCGATCAGGGCGGCCGGCCCGACGGCGTGCAGGTCATGGTGCATCGCGGCTTCGCCTATATCGGGCACATGTTCTCGAAGGGCTTTTCCGTCATCGACGTGCGCGACGCCAAAAATCCGCGCGCAGTGAACTATGTCGCCGCGCCGCCGAACACCTGGAACATCCACCTGCAGGTGCATGACGACCTGTTGCTGGTAATCCACGCCAAGGACATGTTCGCGGCTGCCGAATTTGCCGACGAGCGCGCCTACTACAGCGGCGCCCTCGGCAAGACCGTCGGCACGGCGGAAACCAGGCGAAAGCGCGACTGGAACGCAGGTCTTGCCGTCTACGACATCTCGAAGCCGGAGACGCCACGCCGCATCGGCTTTATGCCGGTCGAAGGCGGCGGTATCCACCGCGTCTGGTACACCGGCGGACGCTGGGCCTTTGCGTCGGTGCTGCTCGATGGATTCACCGATTACATCTTCATGACCGTCGACATGATCGACCCCGCACAACCACAAGAGGCGGGGCGCTGGTGGATTCCCGGCATGAATCTGGCAACCGGCGAAAAGCCATCATGGGCTCCCGCCCGACGATACGGACTGCATCACGCGATCATTCATGGCGATACTGCCTATGCGGCCTGGCGCGATGCCGGCATGGTGGTACTCGACATCGCCGACCGCGCCAGACCGAAGCCGATCGTACACAGAAACTGGTCACCGCCGTTCGGCGGCGGCACGCACAATTGTCTGCCGCTTCCGGATCGCGATCTTCTCGTTGTTCTCGACGAGGCCGTGCTCGATCACCAGGAAGACGGGCTCAAGGTCATCTGGGTGTTCGACAACCGCGTGCCGCAGAATCCGGTAAGCATCTCGACATTCCCGACACCGGCGGAAGCTGACTACAAGAGCAAAGGCGGCCATTTCGGTCCGCACAATATCCACGAGAACAGGCCGGGCACCTTTGTCAGCTCGCAGCTGATCTTCGCGACCTACCAGAACGCCGGCATCCGCGTGTTCGATATGTCCAACGCGTTCATTCCGAAAGAAGTTGGCGCGCTTGTGCCACCGCAGCCATCGACTCTCGCCGACACACGACCGAACCGCGCGCGCGTGATCCAGTCAGCCGATGTATTCGTGGATGCCAAAGGGCTGATCTACGCGACCGACTATAATGCGGGCCTTTATGTTCTGGAGTTTGGCGGCTAAGCAATGTCATGCCCGGCCTTGTGCCGGACATGACGGAAGAGGCGTTACGCGCTCATCTTCTGCATCAACGCGTCCGACACTTCGAAATTGGCATAGACATTCTGAACGTCGTCGCTGTCATCGAGCGACTCGATGAGCCTGAGAATTTTTTCGCCGGCTTCGTCATCGAGTGCGATGGTATTCTGCGGTTTCCACAGCATCGATGATTTGCGCGGCTCACCGAATTTGGCTTCGAGTGCCTTGCCCACGTCGTTCAATGTATCCGGACTCGTGATGACCTGGTGACCGTCGTCGTTTGACGCGACGTCGTCTGCGCCAGCTTCGATTGCGGCATCCAGCATGGCATCGGCGCTCGCAGCCTTGGCGTCGAATTCAACGACACCGACATGGTTGAACATGAACGACACCGCACCGGTGGTGGCCAGGTTGCCGCCGTTCTTGGCGAAAATCGCGCGCACTTCGCCGGCGGTGCGATTGTGGTTGTCGGTCAAGGCCTCCACGATCACCGCCACCCCGCCGGGGCCATAGCCCTCATAGCGGATCTCATCATAGCTCTCGGTGTCCGTGCCTTGCGACTTCTTGATCGCGCGCTCGATATTATCCTTCGGCATATTCTCAGCGCGGGCTGCCAGGATCGCCGCGCGCAGGCGCGGATTGAACGCGGGATCCGGCATGCCGAGCTTGGCCGAGACCGTGATTTCTCGAGCGAGCTTGCCGAACAGCTTGGAGCGCGCCTTATCCGCACGCCCCTTCTTGTGCATGATGTTCTTGAATTGGGAATGACCGGCCATAGGAAGGTTTGCGATATCTGTTGATGCCGGCGGCTATATAAGCCGCCTGCGCGGGAAAATAAACATGCATGCTCTGTATTCCGCGCCCGCGCCTTCGACGCGTCCCGGGATGATTGTGGAGGTCAGGCCGCCGCGACCGCAACGTTGCGCAGGATCGATCCGATGCGCGCGCCGACTTTGGCCACATTGCGATGGACGCGCGCCTTGTACCGGGTCACGGCGTCCCGGTCGACCAGGAAGAATTTCTGTTCCGGATAGGACCGGCCAAAAACATCAATCAACATGCTGCGAAATTGGCCGGCCGCGAGATCGGGTTGCCGCGCCGGCATTTCCGCGTAAGCCGCAAGCTCAGCCGAAGGCAGAGCGCAAAGGAGCGCCGTCGGTTCGGTCGAGTAGACCTGCTTGTGTTGCTGGATGGTATGAATAGCGCGGTCCAGCGCGAGCTCCTGGCCGAGTTCGTTGCTGATGACCAACGGCTCGTCATTGATTGCCCGCGTCAGGGGAAATTGGTCGATCAGCCAGTCACCAATGTGAACGACGTTGTTGCGCCCGCGTCCGTACATCAGCACGTCGTCCTCGTAGCGCGCGAACCATGTATCGAGCCGGTCGATCAAACGATCGACGGTCGGACGCGAGATCAATTCCCGGCGCTGCGTGCCGAAAATTCCAATCGCCGCCCGGGAGCGGGAAACGACATCGAGTACTTCCTCTCCGAAAAGCGGCGGAAACAGCCCGCTGCCGACCCCGAGAATGACCAGATCATAGTTGGCGCGCGCCTCATCGAGTGTGCGGAAGGTCAGATGATGTACCTCCGCCTCGCCCGGCAGCAGCGAATTGACCATGTGACAGCCGAGCCGGGCCGCGAAATTTCCACCTCCGTCGTCGGAAATCACGGCGACGCTGCAGGATGCGGCCGGTACAAGCCACACCGTCGGCGTGAGCCGCATCAATACCTGAGTGTCGTCGATCGGAGTCGTGCACTCTATACGGAAGCCGTAGCGGTCGAATAACAGCGCCAGATCACAGAAACTCAGGTGGTTGGCGAAGCCGAGCGCCGCGCGGTCGAGATCCTTCGCGAGGTCGGTCGCGCAATAGCTCAGTATTATGTCGCGCTTGCAGAAACGCAGATGGGTGAACAGGCTCTCCACGTCGGCGATCCGCTCGAGCGCACCGAGCATCACGATGACATCGCATTGTGATGCGGCCTCGGTCGGAAAATCGCCGCTGTTCAAATCGCAGACGGACGTCGTGCGTTTCTTGCC
The DNA here is from genome assembly GCA_036265125.1 of Pseudolabrys sp. Taxonomy (GTDB): domain Bacteria; phylum Pseudomonadota; class Alphaproteobacteria; order Rhizobiales; family Xanthobacteraceae; genus Pseudolabrys. Next base: position 17,672 of record DATAPP010000059.1, read on the forward strand.
AGCGCGGTCGATACCGCGATAGCTGCAGCTGCCCGGCAACAGCCGTTGCATGGCCGCGCTGCCACTCAGATCGAGCACACGGGCGCCTGCGGGAATGAACTGCGAGGCAAGCTCGGCGCGGGGATCTATTTTCTTTTTCGGCGCAGGCGATGGGACGGTATCCGGCGGCAGTTCCAGAGCCAGATTGCTATTGACGTGCAGATTCATGGCCACCTGTGCCGAGGTCGCTATGCCGGACCCAGCACATGCCGGCGAATCAACTTCATCTAACGAATCACCGCTGCGATTCGCGGTCAACCCGGCGCGCCGCGAATAAATGTGATTGCGATCCCCGGGTTGCCGCCGGTGTCTCGGTGGCGGCCCGGCGCTAGTCCCAAAAATCCGGCCGCGCTTCTTCCAGGATACCGCCGAGCCGCAACGCTCCGACTTTGACTGCCAATCCGGTCGCGTCATCGGTTTCGACCGCCAACCCGCACAGCGTAGCCGGCCCGTTGGCCGGCTCGAATTTCGCGCCCGGCAGTTTGCGCAGAAAGCGATTGAGCGGCTCGTCCTTGTTCATGCCAATGATCGATTCGAATGCCCCGGTCATGCCCACGTCCGAAATGAAGGCGGTGTGTCCCGGCAGGATTCGATAGTCGGCCGTCGGTGCATGGGTGTGCGTGCCGACCACCAGGCTCACACGGCCATCGACGAAGTAGCCCATGGCCTGCTTCTCGCTGGTAGCCTCGCAATGGAAATCAATGACAATTGCGTCCGCACCGGATTTGAGCGCGCAAGCGGACAGTTCGTGTTCGACCGCAGCAAAGGGATCATCGAGCGGATCCATGAAAATGCGGCCCATGGCATTGATGACCAGCGCGCGTTTGCCGTTCTTGGTGTCGATCAGTGCGGCTCCGCGCCCCGGCGTGCCTTTCGGATAGTTGAGCGGGCGGATGAGGCGTGGCGCCCGCTCGATGAACACCAGTGCCTCGCGCTGATCCCAGGCATGGTTGCCGAGCGTGATGGCATCTGCGCCGGCATCGATAAACTCGTTGTAGATGACCTCGGTGATCCCGAAACCACCGGCCGCATTTTCACCGTTGATCACGACCAGATCGAGCTTCCAGTCCGAAATCAGACCCGGCATCCGTTCAAGCACAATGCTGCGCCCGGAACGCCCGACAACATCGCCAATAAAAAGGATGCGCATGCAGCAACTACTCGCGGAAATCGATGGTCTCGCGCTCCGTTAGCACGAGATCGAGCCGCGCGTCGCGCTGGGTGGCCGGAACCTGGGGAATTTCCTGGCCCGCAAAGGCGATGCCAATTGCCGTCACCTTCTTCTTTGCGCGCAATGCATTGATGGTCATGTCGTAATATCCCGCCCCATACCCGATGCGATGGCCGCCGCGGTCGAAGGCGGCCAGCGGAACAATCAGGACATCGGGCGCAACCTCCGGCGCCTCCGGCACCGGCTCACGGATGCCCCATTGGCCGGACGCCAGCGGCTCCCCAAAAGTCCATGCACGCATGATCAGCGGCTTGCCGCGGCCGGCGATTGCCGGCAGAGCGAGCGTCGCGCCGGCGTCTGCAAGCTTGCGCATGAGCGGAACGGGATTGATTTCGCTTCGCATCGGCGAGAAGCCGGAGACGATAGTGCCGCGCTCGAATTTTACCGGGAACGGCCGGGACGCAACCGCCTCGGCGCCGGCAGCGCGCACAGCCGCAGGCAACGCATCGCGAAATGCGAGCGCCTGTTGGCGAAGCCGCGCCTTTGGTGAGTCGGTTCCGGCGATATTCGTCATTGCAATAAAGTGCGGAGCCGCGAAAACCGTCGGAGATGCGATCCCGGGAACCTACATAAGTAGGTGGGCGCCATATGACCGAACCCACGAGCCCGGCCAGGGACAGCTCCCGTTAGGATCGTAAGGCCCCGGGGAATTTGTCTCCTAACGCGCCCCGCAGCCCCGCGAGTCGAATGTAGTGCTTATGAGAGGCAGACGCCATGCCGACTCTCGTCGTTTGTCGGAAGAAGTTAAGACCGCCTCACCCGATCGGCACGCTGCCATTGCCGACCGTTTGGTTGAGTTTCTTTGTAATGCCTTCGATGCGTTCAGCGGCGGAGTTGAAGGCCCCGGTCACGGCGTCGGACGCGGCCTTCGCGCGATCGGCGGCGACGAGCCGAGCATCCTGCAAGGCAGCGACATCTTCCTCGAGGCGGCGCACCGTCTGCATCGCCTCGTTCATTTCGTCGGCCAGCATCAATGCAGCCATCACCGTCAGTCGCGTGTCGCCGATTTCACCGAACTTGCGCCGCAGGCCTATGATGCGCTGGTCGATATCCTTGGCGAGCGACTGCAGATGGTCTTCCTGTCCATCCTCGCAAGCGAGACGGAATTGGCGGCCGGCGATGGTGGCAACGATCTGGGCCATGAATTTACTCGTTCAAGTCCAGCACCGACTGGATTGACGCAATCGCAGTATCGAGTCGCTCGGCGATTTCGCGATTTGTCGACTCCAGCCGCCGCGAGCGCGCGGTTTCGCCATCAAGTGCTGCGGCCAATCGCGTACGGTCGACACCGAGAGCCTGCACCTGGGCGGCAAGGCCCTCTTCATTGCGGTCAGCGTGCTTCCGCCGTTCAACAGCGGCATCGAGCGCGTCGAGCGCGAGCGCCAGACGCCTGACGGCAGTATCGATTGCGCTTTGCTCCGTCATTGCCTTGCTCCGCACCAAAAAGTCTTGCGGCGGCATATATTTAGGCAAAGAACTTTACGTGCTGCGCGACCACACAGTCAACGCTTGGCGGATGATTTGCCCAGCTGTTTTCGCGGCCTGTGCATGACGGACCAGTGACGGAGCGGTCACATTGACTCAAAGGACTTACATGCTATCCACCGCCCAAAAGGCCCATTCATGAGCGCAAAAGCCTCGCCGACGGCAGCCGCGGCGCCCGAAGAGCGTCGCGAGCAACCGGTCGCTGCCCCTGTCATTGCTCACGCGAGCATGGCCAACGCGATTCGCGCGCTGGCGATGGACGCCGTGGAACAGGCGAAATCCGGCCATCCGGGCATGCCGATGGGCATGGCCGACGTGGCGACCGTGCTTTTCTCGCGCTTTTTGAAGTTCGACCCGGCGGATGCCGCCTGGCTCGACCGCGACCGCTTCGTGCTGTCAGCTGGCCACGGCTCGATGCTTCTGTACACCCTGCTGTATCTGACCGGCTACGAAGCGATGACGATCGAGGAGATCAAACGCTTCCGTCAGCTCGGTTCAATCACGGCCGGCCATCCGGAATTTGGCCACGCGCCCGGCATCGAGACCACCACCGGTCCGCTCGGGCAAGGGCTCGCCAACGCCGTCGGCATGGCAATCGCCGAGAAACATCTCGCCGCGGTGTTCGGCGACAGCATCGTCAACCACAAGACCTATGTCGTTGCTTCCGACGGCGACCTGATGGAAGGCATCAGCCAGGAAGCAATCGCGCTCGCGGGCCATCTCAAACTCAATAAACTGATCGTCCTGTTCGACGACAATGGCATCTCGATCGATGGCGCATTGTCTCTTGCCGACAGCGTCGATCAAGTGAAGCGTTTCGAGGCGGCCGGCTGGACCGCATCGCGGATTGACGGGCACGATCCGGCGGCGATCAATGCGGCGTTGGAAAAGGCGCAAACGTCCGACAAGCCAGTGTTGATCGCCTGCAAGACCAAAATCGGATTCGGCGCGCCGACCAAGCAAGGATCGGAAAAGTCGCACGGCTCTCCGCTCGGCGCGGAGGAAATCGCCGGTGCGCGCAAGACGCTTGGCTGGACTTCCGCACCGTTCGAAGTGCCGGCCGACATCCTGAAGGCCTGGCGCGCAGCGGGCGCGCGTTCAAAAGGCGCGCACGGAGACTGGGCAAGGCGGATGGCCGCGCTCGACAGCGGCAAGCGCGCGGAATTCGAGCGCCGCATGAAAGGCGACGTGCCCAAGCAGGCGCTTGCGGATGCCATACGCGCAGTGAAGGAAAAGCTCGCAGCCCAACCGAAGGAAATTGCGACCCGCACGGCCTGCGAATTCGCGCTGGAGAGCCTGATCCCGGCACTGCCGGAGATGATCGGCGGTTCGGCCGATCTCACCGGTTCGAACAACACGCGCATCAAGGGCATGAAGGCGATTTCCTCCGGCGATTTCTCCGGCCGCTTCATCCACTATGGTGTGCGCGAGCACGGCATGGCCGCGGCCATGAATGGCATGGCGTTGCACGGGGGCGTCGTTCCTTACTCCGGCACGTTTCTGGTATTTTCCGATTACTGCCGTCCGGCAATTCGACTCGCCGCGGTGATGGGCAGGCGGGTTGTCCACGTGATGACCCACGACTCCATCGGCCTGGGGGAAGATGGACCGACGCATCAGCCGGTCGAGCATCTCGCCGCGCTTCGGGCGATTCCAAATCTGTTGGTGTTCCGCCCCTGCGACGCTGTAGAAACCGCCGAGTGCTGGCAGCTGGCGCTCGAGTCCAGCGACAGGCCGAGCATCCTCGCCCTCACACGACAGAATCTTCCACAGCTGCGCAGCCGGCTCGACGACGAGAATATCTGCGCGCATGGCGCTTATGAGATAGCGGGCCCGGATGGCCGTTCCGACATCTCGATCTTCGCCACTGGTTCCGAAGTTGCGATTGCGGTTGACGGCGCAAAATTGCTCGCCCAGCACGGTATTGCGGCACGCGTGATTTCGGTGCCCTGCTTCGAATTGTTCCATGCGCAAAGCGAGGAATACCGGCGCGCCATCATCGGCGACGCACGGGTGAGGATCGGAGTCGAAGCCGCAGTTCGTCAGGGCTGGGATGCCATTATCGGTTCCGATGGAATCTTCATCGGAATGAATTCGTTCGGCGCGAGCGCGCCGTACAAGGAACTGTACAAGACATTCGGGATTACCGCTGAAGCGATTGCCGCAGCGGCGATAAAGAAGCTGGGTTAGATGGGCCGTGTCCGGCCTTGTGTCGGGCATCCACATCTTACTATCTAGAATAGCCGGGAGCGTTTCCATGACAGTACGCGTTGCCATCAACGGATTTGGCCGTATCGGGCGCAACATTCTGCGTGCCATCGCTGAAGCCGATCGCAAGGACATCGAGGTCGTTGCCTTAAACGACCTGGGCCCTGTCGAAACGAACGCCCACCTGCTGCGCTATGACAGCGTGCATGGCCGCTTTCCTGGTCAAGTAACCGTAAAGGGCGACAGTATCAGTGTCGGCAACGGCGCCATCAAGGTGACCGCCGAGCGCGATCCCTCGAAGTTGCCGTGGAAGGATCTCGGCGTCGATATTGCGCTCGAGTGCACCGGCTTGTTCACGGCCAAGGACAAGGCCGCGGCGCATCTGACCGCCGGCGCCAAGCGCGTGCTGATTTCAGCGCCCGCCGACGGAGCCGATCTCACCGTGGTTTTCGGCGTCAACCACGACAAGCTCACGAAGGATCACAAGGTCGTTTCCAACGGCTCGTGCACCACCAATTGCCTTGCGCCGGTCGCCAAGGTGCTCAACGACGCAGTCGGTATCGAAACGGGATTCATGACCACGATCCATGCCTACACCGGCGACCAGCCGACGCTCGACACCATGCACAAGGATCTCTATCGCGGGCGCGCCGCCGCGCTGTCGATGATTCCCACCTCGACCGGCGCGGCCAAGGCGATCGGCCTGGTGCTGCCGGAGCTCAAGGGCAAGCTCGACGGCGTTGCCATCCGCGTCCCGACCCCCAACGTCTCGGTGATCGACCTGAAGATCGTTGCGAAAAAGGCAACCACAAAAGAAGAAGTCAACGACGCCATGAAGCGCGCTTCGGAGCAGCAGCTTAAGGGCATTCTCGCCTACACAAACGACCCCAACGTCTCGATCGATTTCAACCACGACCCGCACTCCTCCACGTTCCACATGGATCAGACCAAGGTCATGAACGGCACGCTGGTGCGGGTCATGGCCTGGTATGACAACGAGTGGGGCTTCTCCAACCGCATGGCGGACACCGCCGTGGCGATGGGGAAGTTGATTTAGCGAGAGTCTAGATTTCGTCACATCCGGCGTTGTGCCGGGTATCCACGTCTCACGACTGTTCGTTTCGCAAAGACGTGGATGGCCGGGACGAGCGCGGCCATGACGAGTGAGCGCCCGATGGACAAATTCCGCACTCTCGATCGAGTCGATGTGAAGGGCAAGCGCGTCCTGGTACGCGTCGATCTCAACGTGCCGGTAGAGAATGGTGTCGTCACCGACTCGACCCGCATTGAGCGCGCCGCACCTGCGATCGCCGAAATCGCCGACAAGGGTGGCAAGGTTATTCTGCTTTCGCATTTCGGCAGGCCGAAGGGGCGTGATCCAAAGCAATCGCTGAAGCCCGTCGTCGCCGAAGTTGCTCGTATCATCAAGCGGCCGGTGAAATTTGCCGACGACTGCATCGGCGAAGTGGCGGAGCGCGCGGTCGCCGCGATGAAGCCCGGCGACATCCTTTGTCTTGAGAACACCCGCTTCCACGCCGGCGAAGAGAAAAACGATGCGGCGTTCGTCGCCGCGCTCGCCAAGCTGGGCGACATCTGGGTCAATGACGCCTTTTCGGCCGCGCACCGCGCTCACGCTTCCACCGAAGGCCTTGGCCACAAACTGCCTGCTTATGCAGGGCGCACCATGCAGGCAGAGCTTGACGCACTCGCCAGGGCGCTTGAGCAGCCGGAACGGCCATTGGCAGCGATTGTCGGCGGTGCCAAGATTTCCACCAAGCTCGACCTGGTCGGCAATCTGCTCGACAAGGTGAATGCGCTGATCATCGGCGGCGCCATGGCCAATACATTCCTGCTCGCGCAAGGCAAGAAAGTCGGCAGATCGCTCATAGAAGCCGACCTTGTCGCTACCGCGCGTGAAATCGTGGACAAGGCCAAGACTGCAAATCGCGAAATCGTGCTCCCTGTCGACCTCGTGGTGGCTGAAAAGTTCGAAGCGCACACGCCCTGGCGCGTCGTCGATGCCGACGAGGTCGGCACAAAGGATATGATTCTGGACATCGGCCCGCGCAGCGTCGAGCAGGTCGTTTCAGTCCTGGCACGCTGCAAGACACTGGTGTGGAACGGGCCCTTCGGTGCCTTCGAAATGGAACCGTTCGACAACGGCACGGTGGAAGTCGCAGAAGCCGCGGCGGAACTGACGCAAGCCGGAAAGCTTGTCTCCGTGGCTGGCGGCGGTGATACCGTCGCAGCACTCAATGCCGCGGGCGTCACCGATCGGCTGACCTATGTCTCCACCGCCGGCGGCGCCTTCCTGGAGTGGCTTGAAGGCAAGGTCTTGCCTGGGGTCGAGGTGTTGCGGATAAAATGATTACGAACAAAGCCATCCTGGGGAAATGTAGCCGATGCGATGGAGGGAATGATGAATCTCGATGAATTGAACAAAGTGGCGCAGGCCATGGTCGCACCCGGCAAGGGTATCCTGGCGGCCGATGAATCCTCCGGCACCATCAAGAAACGTTTCGACACTATCGGCGTGGAGTCGACTGAAGACAGCCGCCGCGACTATCGCGAGATGTTGTTCCGCTCGACGGAAGGAATGAAACACATTTCCGGCGTCATTCTTTATGACGAGACCATTTGGCAAAAAGCGAAGGACGGCACGCCGCTTGTTGAGCTCATCAAGAAGGCTGGTTCGATTCCCGGCATCAAGGTGGATGAAGGCACCAAGCCATTGCCGAATTGCCCGGGCGAGGTTGTGACCATTGGCCTCGACAAACTCGCCGACCGGCTCCCGAAATACTATGAACAGGGCGCGCGCTTCGCGAAATGGCGCGCCGTTATCGACATCGGTGCCAATGGCATCCCGACCTACACCTGCATCCGTGCCAATGTGCACGCACTCGCACGCTACGCCGCGCTGTGTCAGGCGGCGCAGATCGTGCCGATCGTAGAGCCCGAAGTGCTGATGGATGGTGATCACGACATCGAGCGCTGCGCGACAGTCAGCGAGCTGGTTCTCAAATTGACGTTCGAGGAACTCTACTTCAATCGCGTTGCGCTCGAAGGCATCGTGCTCAAGCCGAACATGGTGATCTCCGGCAAGAAGAACGGCAAACGCGCCGGGATCGAGGAAGTCGCAGAGCGCACGGTAAAAGTATTGAAGAATTGCGTGCCTGGTGCGGTGCCGGGTATCGCGTTCCTGTCTGGCGGACAGAGCGACGAGGAGGCAACCGCCCATCTCGATGCCATGAACAAGATTGGGAATCTGCCTTGGGCGCTCACCTTCTCGTACGGCCGCGCGCTTCAACATGCGCCGCAGACCACATGGAAGGGCAAGAGCGAGAATGTCGCGGCCGCCCAGCGTGCCTTTTCGCATCGTGCAAAGATGAACGGGCTCGCTGCAGTCGGTCAATGGAAGGCCGATATGGAGAGAAAGGCGGCGTAGTAAGCAGTAATAGGCAAAGGGCCGCGTACCGACGCGGCCCTTCTTTTATCCCGTTGCGTGCGGGATCAGTCGCAATTGGTTTTGTGAATCGTTTTCGAGCCGGTGATATCTTCCTTGTGCACCGTCTTGGAAGAACAATCACCCGTACCAATGGTCTCCTTGGTGATTGTCTTTTTCTCACCCACGAGTCCATCACGCTTTTCGATGGTGACGGATGTATCCGGGCGGTCATGTTCGATGACGACGGCGGGATCACGCCGCTCTTCGATCACGGTCTGTGCATTGGCACCAAACACGCCAATCGCGCTGGCAGCTAGCGCAAGCGCAAGGACATTGAGCTTCATGGTCGCCTCCTGCTAATAAGCCTCGCCTGTCAACGCCTCCCCGCCCCGGACGTTCCCAAAGTTCCCCCGCAAGCTGAGGACACGAAACGTGATTGATCTTTACACCTGGACCACGCCTAACGGCCGCAAGGCTTCCATCGCCCTCGAGGAATTCGGTCTGCCCTACACCGTTCACCCGATCGATATTTCCAAAGACGAACAGTTCGCACCGGACTTTCTCAAGATCGCACCAAACAACCGTATCCCCGCGATCGTCGACCGCGACACCAATATTGCGCTGATGGAATCGGGCGCCATCCTGATCTATCTCGCCGACAAGACCGGCAAGCTGATGCCGAAATCGGGTGAAGGCCGTTACCGCGTCATCGAGTGGCTGATGTGGCAAATGGGTGGCCCGGGGCCGATGCTTGGCCAGGTGCATCACTTCGTGAAGTACAACAAAGGTAAGGCACCTTATGCGGAGGAGCGCTACCTGAAAGAAGGGCACCGGCTTTACAAGGTGCTTAACACGCGGCTGGAAGGCCGTGAGTTCGTCGCCGATCAGTATTCCATCGCCGACATCGCGATCTGGCCGTGGATCTCCCGTTTCGAATGGCAAACTATCGACCTGAAGCAATATCCAAATGTGAAGCGCTGGTATGAAACCATCGCTGCGCGCCCGGCAGTCCAGAGGGGCTACAAGGTGCCCAAGGATATGGGACCGATTCCGATGCCGTGACCCTTTGCGCCCGACCATCCGGTTGGGCGCCGAAAGTGCCCCGCGACCAAGTGACAGCCGAGGTCAATTTTTCGCCTGATTGAGCTACCATGCGGGACCATGGCTTCGCGACCTAAACAGGCGGCCCCGCGCCCGGTTCCTCGCCTCTACCTCACCACGCCAGCGATCGTGGATCCTTCCGCGTTTTCGTCGCAACTGACCGCCGCCCTCGACGCCGGCGATGTCGCCGCGGTCCTGCTGCGCTTTGCCGGGACCGACGAACGGACACGGATCAATTGCGCAAAGGCGCTCTCGACTCCAGTGCAAGGAAAAGGGGTGGCCCTTCTGCTCGACGGTCACGTCGAGCTCGTCGCACGCGCCGGCGCCGATGGCGCGCATGTGACCAGCGCCGCCGAACTCAGGGAGGCAATCGAGCAACTCAAGCCCGAACGAATCGCCGGAACCGGCGGCCTTGTCACACGGCATGACGCCATGCTCGCCGCGGAGCAAGGAGCCGACTATGTGATGTTCGGAGATCCGGACCTTGAGGGTAAACGCCCGGCGTTGCCGGCGATCGAGGAACGCGTCGCCTGGTGGGCCGAAGTTTTTGAAATTCCGTGCGTCGGATACGCGGCTTCGCTCGGCGACATTGCGCCTTTGGTCGCGGCTGGCGCCGACTTCATCGCGCTCGGTGATTTTCTGTGGCGAGATAGCGATAAAATCGCATCGACGATGAGCGAGGTCAGCGGATATCTAAGGCTACCGGAGCCGACAGCATGAGCGGGGCGCTGCGGGGATTCGTTGTACTTGGAATGCTTGCCGTGGGCACGGCCGTCACGCCGGCCGCGGCACAAGTTACGAATAATGCACCGGCGCTGCCGCCATGGCCGCAGCAGGCGCCGAGCGCCACGGGTGCCGTTGACCCATCCACCATCGACATCGCCTACGGCGCATTTCAGCGCGGCCATTATCTCACTGCGCTCAACGAGGCGACCAAGCGCGCCCAGCAGAACGATCCCGCTGCGATGACATTGCTCGGGGAAATTTACGCTCAAGGTCTCGGCGTTGGCCGCGACGACGCAAAGGCCGCGCAATGGTACAAACTCGCCGCCGACAAGGGTGATCGCGACGCCTTGTTCGCGCTGGCAATGTTCAATTTCCAGGGCCGCGCCGGCACACGCGACCTTGCAGAAGCCGCGCGGCTGCTTGATGCCGCCGCCAGGCTCGGCCATCCAAGTGCGGCCTATGACCTTGGCCTGCTTTATATGCAAGGTCAGCAGGTCACACAGGATTTCAAGCGTGCGGCCGAACTTTTTGCGATAGCCGCAGAAGCCGGCAATCCCGAGGCGCAATACGCACTCGCTACGATGTACAAGGAGGGCCGCGGCGCGCCGAAGGACATAGGCAAAGCCGCGCGGCTCATGCAGCAGGCTTCGGTCGGCGGCAATCTCGATGCCATGGTCGAATTCGCAATCGCGCAATTCAATGGCGAAGGCACTGGCAAGGACGAGGCGGCTGCGGCCCAGCTATTCCTGAAAGCTGCCCATCTAGGCAGCCCGGTTGCCCAAAACCGCCTGGCGCGGATTTTGATGGCCGGCCGCGGCATGCCTGCTGATGCGACCGGCGCCGTCAAATGGCACATGGTCGCGAAGGCCGGCGGCGCCAGCGATCCTGATCTTGATGTTTTTGCCGCCAAGCAGCAGCCGGCGGTGCGTGACGCTGCAGACCAGGCTGCCAAGAAATGGCTGTCGACGATGGCGTCTGCCCGCCCTTGACGGCGCCTGCCTTCACGGGCAGACCGCACGCGTCATGCAACATTCCGCTCTGCTCAATGTGATGATAGCGGCCGCACGCAAAGCCGCGCGCGCGCTCAAGCGCGACTTCGGCGAGCTCGAAAAACTGCAGGTGTCGCTCAAGGGGCCGGCCAATTTCGTTTCGGCCGCCGATCGACGTGCCGAAGAGACGCTTCACGCCGAGCTGATGAAGGCACGGCCGGGCTATGGCTTTGTCGGCGAGGAAGGCGGACGCCGCGAGGGCGCCGACAAAACGCACACGTGGATCGTTGATCCGCTCGACGGCACGACCAATTTTCTCCACGGCATTCCGCAATTTGCAATCTCGATCGCCCTCGAGCGTGAGGCCACCGTCGTGGCCGGCTTGATCTACAATCCGGCGAACGAGGAAATGTTCATTGCCGAGCGCGGCAAAGGCGCATTCCTCAACGAGCAGCGCATCCGGGTTGCAGCCCGGAAGCGGTTGGCTGACGCGGTCATTGCTTGCGGCCTGCCGCACCATGGTCGTGGCGACATTGGGCTGTCCCGGAAGGAAACCGGGGCAATGCAGGACGAGGTTGCCGGCCTGCGCCGCTTCGGATCAGCTGCACTCGATCTTGCCTGGATCGCGGCCGGACGCCTTGACGGCTACTGGGAACGTGACCTTAAGCCATGGGACGTGGCGGCGGGGCTGATCATTGTGCGAGAGGCCGGCGGCTTCGTTACCGATTGTGACGGCGGCACCGATATTTTCAACAAAGGGCACGTCGTTGCCGGCAACGAGACCATCCAGAAAGAGCTGGTGGCTGTCCTTAAAAGGGCCGGCAAGACCTAGACCACGGCCTCGACCACCCCAATTTCAACTCAATCAGCGGCTTTATGCGGGCGTGTGGTTACGCCACAACTGCTTTTTCCCTGTCACCGGTCTGTGTCATAGTGCTCGGCAAGGGCTGCGTCCGGCATACCTCTTGAAAGCTCATGGCCAAGGAACTTGATCCGCTCAAGCTATCGTCTCCTCGGATCTTCCTGATCCGGATGCTGGTATTCGTCATCCTTGTTGGTCTGGTCGGCTTCGTCCTGCACAAGCAGATCGAGGTGGCGTTCATGGCGAACCCGGGCCTGAACGCGCTGATCCTCGGCGTTGAGGCCATCGGCATCATCCTGTCTTGTCGCCAAGTGCTACGGCTTTATCCGGAAATCGCGTGGGTCAACAATTTCCGTCTCGCTGATCCAGGCCTCGCAGTCGATCGCCCGCCCGTGCTTCTGGCCCCGATGGCTGCAATTCTCGGCAGCCGCGTCGGCCGCATGGCGATGTCATCACAATTGATGCGCGGGATTCTCGATTCGATCGCGACACGCCTCGACGAGGCGCGCGATATTTCCCGCTACATGACTGGACTGCTTGTTTTCCTCGGCCTGCTCGGAACGTTCTGGGGGCTGATCGAAACCGTGAGCTCGGTCGGTGGCGTCATTCAAGGCCTTAAGGCAAGCGGCGACGCCGGCTCCATGTTCGATTCCCTGCGCGATGGCCTCGCCGCGCCGCTTTCGGGTATGGGCATTTCGTTCTCGTCGTCGCTGTTTGGTCTCGCCGGATCTCTGGTGCTCGGCTTCCTCGATTTGCAATCAAGCCAGGCGCAGAATCGCTTCTACACGGAGCTCGAGGACTGGCTTTCCACGACTGTCTACGATCAGGCCGCAGAACCAGTTGCCGCCGGCGTCACCGGCGAGGTTCGCTCGGCCATCGACCGCCTGCGAGACGCGGTCGATCATGTTGAGGCCGGCAAGTCTTCGTCCGCCGCCATGGCAAATCTCGCCGAAGCGATTCAGGGCCTGGTGCATCATATGCGCACCGAACAACAAATGATCCGCGATTGGGTTGACTCGCAGGCTGCACAGCAACGCGAGATTAAGAAGCTTCTGGAGATCATGGTGCGCGAGCACGCGAACCGCTGAGTTGAACCATGGCCCTTGCACGAACGCGCCGCGGCGACAGCGGCATGAATTACTGGCCAGGCTTCGTCGACGCGTTGTCGACGTTGATTCTCGGCATCATTTTCCTGCTGACCGTGTTTGTGGTCGTGCAATTCTATTTGCAGCAGGAGGTAGCGGGAAAGGACACCGCCCTCACCCGCCTGAATGTGCAAATAGCACAACTCACTGAACTGCTCGGGCTGGAGAAAACGGGCAAGACTGATCTTGAGAGTCAGCTCGCGCAATTGCGCGCGACACTCGCCACCGCCGAAACCGAGCGGGACCGCCTGAAGAGCACTGCTGAAAACGCAGGTGCCGGCGCTGTGGCTGCCGAAGGCAGGGTTTCGGAACTCAGCGGCCAACTCGAAGGCGAGAAGAAACTCTCCGCGCGCGCGCTGGCTCAGGTCGAGGTTCTCAACCAGCAGATCGCTGCATTGCGCCGGCAGCTCGCCGCCCTTGAACAGACCCTCGATGCGTCCGAGAAAAAAGACAAGGAATCCCAGAGCCGTATCACCGAGCTCGGCCAGCGCCTCAATCTCGAACTGGCCAATCGGGTCAACGAGCTGAAGCGCTACCGTTCCGATTTCTTCGGCAAGCTTCGTGAGATTCTCGGAAACCGCACGGACGTGCGTGTGGTCGGCGACCGCTTCGTGCTGCAATCCGAAGTGTTTTTCGACACCGGACGGGCCGATCTCAAGCCCGAGGGGCGCGCCGAACTCGACAAGGTGGCCGACGCCTTGATCCAGCTGGAAAAGCAGATCCCGACCGATATTGCCTGGGTGCTGCGCGTCGATGGCCATACGGACGTACGACAGATCTCCGTTGGCGGCGTGTTCAAATCAAACTGGGATTTGTCGTCGGCGCGCGCGATCGCGGTGGTTCAATATCTCGTCGGCAGGGGCGTGTCGCCGCAACGCCTCGTCGCCGCCGGCTTCGGCGAATTTCAGCCGATCGACCTCGGCAAGACCGAGGAGGCCTATCAACGCAATCGCCGCATCGAGTTCAAGCTGACCGAACGGTGAGCGAGAAGACCTGCACCCTCCGCCCCTACACCGCCGCCGATGAAGACGCGGCAATCGAGTTATGGCGGCGCACCTGGACGAAACACTATCCGCATCTTGACTTTAATGTACGCGTCCCCTGGTGGCGTGAGCGTTGGCGCGATGAGCTTGTACCGGTCGCGCATATCGTGCTTGCAGAAAGGGCCGGCTCAATCGTCGGGTTTGTCACGGTCGATTCAAAGACCAGGTACCTCGACCAGATTGTCGTTGCGCCTGAACATTGGGGCTCAGATATCGCACTTGTCCTGCTGAAGGAGGCCAAACGTCTTTCCCCGACGGGCCTCGACCTTCTTGTCAATAAGGACAATTTTCGCGCTATCCGATTTTATGAGAAGTACGGCTTCACCTATGCCGGGGAAGACAAAAATCCGGTGTCGGGAATAGCGGTGAACAGAATGGCCTGGCGGCCCTGACTTTACGCCATTTCGAACTGCAGTTTTGCCAGCCGTCCGTAGAGACCGCCGGCAGAAGCCAACGAGACGTGGGTGCCTTCCTCTACGATGCGGCCATGATCAAGCACCAGGATCCGGTCGCAATTCTGCACAGTAGCAAGCCGATGCGCGATCACGATGCTGGTACGATCGAGCATCAATCGTTTAAGCGCCTGCTGCACCAGTGTTTCGCTTTCGGCATCGAGCGACGATGTCGCCTCGTCAAGCAACAACAGCGGCGCCTCGCGCAAAATGGCACGAGCAATCGCGATACGCTGGCGTTGACCGCCCGATAGCGTGACGCCGCGCTCGCCAACCGGCGTATCGTATCCCAGCGGCAGGCGTCGAATGAACTCGGAAGCGTGAGCGGCCTCGGCCGCCTTCTCGATTTCGGCATCGGTAGCATCCTGCCGTCCGAACTGGATGTTCTCCCGTACGGTCGTGCCGAAGACCACGGCGTCCTGTGGCACGAGCGCGATCCGCGCGCGCAATGCCGCAGGATCCACGTCGGCAAGGCCCACATTGTCAAAGCTGATGCTGCCCGCCAATGGATCGTAGAAGCGCAGAATCAGCTGGAATACCGTGCTCTTGCCCGCCCCCGAAGGACCGACCAATGCGAGCTTCTCGCCCGGCTTCACGCGAAACGAAACACGATCGAGAACCGGCATGTCGGGGCGGCCGGGATATACGAAGCTCACGTCGCGAAATTCGACCTGGCCGCTGGCCGGCTTCGGCAACGCCACCGGCCGCAGCGGCGCCTTGATCTTCGGCTCGACGCCCAGAATTTCAAAAAGACGCTCGGCTGCACCGGAAGCCTGGGCGATCTCGCCCCACACCTGGCTGAGCTCACTGAGACCCCCGGCGGCGAACACTGCATAGAGCACGAACTGACCGAGCCGCCCGGGAGTGATGCTGCCGGCGAGGACATCCTGCGCTCCAACCCACAGCACTACGACGATGCTGGCAAATACCAGAAATATAACCACGGCCGTCAGCACACCGCGCGCTTTTGTAGCTCCGCGAGCGGCGGCGTATGCCTGTTCGACAGCAGAGGAAAAACGCGATTGCGCAAGCTTCTCGTTGGTGAATGCCTGCAACGTACGCATTGCGCCGATGAGCTCGTCGGCATAGCCAGACGCTTCCGCAAGCGTGTCCTGTGCCGCACGTCCACGTTTGCGCACCGCGCGACCGAAGCCAACCAACGGAAGCACGATCACTGGAATCGCTCCGAGAACGAACAACGACAGCCTCGGGCTGGTGACCACCATCATCGCCGCGCCGCCAAAAAACAGCAGCAAGTTGCGCAGGGCGATCGAGACCGAAGCGCCGACAGCCGACTTGATCTGGGTTGTGTCGGCGGTAAGCCGCGACACAATTTCACCCGTCCGCGACGTATCGAAAAATTCAGAAGACAACCGCGTGAGATGCGCGAACACGTCGGAACGCAGATCGGCGACGATGCGCTCGCCCAGCGTGGTCACCAGGTAGTAGCGCAGCGCACTTGAGATCGCGAGCACCGCGACCACCAGGATCATCACCGCGAAATAGCTGTCGATCAGCTGCACGGCCTTGTCGGAAAAACCGAAATCGATCATCCGGCGCACCGCCACCGGAACGAGCAAGGTGGTAAGCGCGGCGACGACCAGGGCTGCCAATGCTGCGAGCGCTCGCCCCCGGTAACGGGCGATGTAGGGCGCCAGAAGGGCGAGTGGTTTAAGCTTCAGCTTGCCTCGCTCCTGGGACACAGGTGCGCCGGCAACATCGAGACCCCGTCCATCGCTGGAAAAACTCATGCAACGCCTTTGCCACCGCCCCCGCGCCTTAATGCCTTGGGGGAGCGACGGCGGTCAAATGCGCGGCTTGCCGCCCGCGGCCGGCTCCTGTATAGGAGCCCCAAATTCAGCCCTCATTGGCGCGTCTGCGCGCCCGGAAACTCACGATGAAACAAGATATCCATCCTGCCTACCACACCATCAAGGTGGTGATGACCGATGGCAGTGAATTCACCACCCGCTCCACCTGGGGCAAAGAGGGTGATGTCCTGCATCTCGACATCGACCCGAAGTCGCATCCGGCCTGGACCGGCGGCCAACAGCAAATCATGGACCGTGGCGGCCGCGTGTCGCGCTTCCAGAAAAAGTTCTCCGGTTTTCTGAAGACCGACGAGAAAAAATAAGCGCGGCGGCCCTGCCGCAAGACAACAAAACCCCCGTACGCAGCGGGGGTTTTTCGTTTAGCCGGCGAATTGTTTAAGCGCTTTCCGCCTCGAATGCCGCCTTCAAGAGACCAAGTTGGCGCTCGACCGGATTTGCCGTTGCGGGCCGCTCGCCGGCGTTCTGATTGTAAATATTGGCGTCGAGGCGGCGCACCTTGGCGTAAAGCTTCTGCGACCGCTCAATGAGTTCGCGCAGCTGTACCGGCAACAGCGCGATGTTGCCGGCGTCGTGCGAGTCCACACTCGCAAGCTTGACCTTGCTCTTTTCCTTGCTGGCCTGAGCGAGCGACATCTCGCCCTCCTTCACCGCACGATGAAGCAGAAGCCAGGACGCAAGCTGCATCAGTCTGGTGGTGAGCCGCATACTTTCGGTGGCGTAAGCCAGCGCCCCGGCCCGCTCAAGCTTCTTGGATTGCTGCCGGCCGGGGCCGTCGAGGTAGGTCGCGGTTTCTTCAACCAGAGCCATGCCGTCACGGAACAAGTCTGAGAAGGCCTGTGAACCGGCGAGCCGCTCGCCGAACGACACCGGCTGAGTCTCGCTCAACGACTTTTCGGACATAACGACCCCTCTCACTTACGCGGAACCAACACACGCTCCGTATACGATTAGGTAAGCATGAGCGCACGGGCTCGCTCTGTCCAGACACCGGTATGGTTAACTTCGCGATATAGTTGCCGTGCAAATTGAAAGCGCCGCGATGACGCGGCGGTTTTGACCCATATTGGGACAAAAAAAGGAGCCGCCGTTGCCGGCGGCTCAAGGTGATAACAGGGAGGCGTCAAACAGAGTGGACAGGAGCCACTCAATGTCCACATGAAGATGGACAATGCCCAGTAATGGTCGAGAAAGCTTAACGACAACTTAAGAACATGCGCGCAATGCCAAAAAAAAATTTAAACCCGACGCTTGGAAACACCGCTGATCAAAATCATCGCTTGAAAAACTGATCAGCGGCGGCACGCGACGCGCGCTTTTGCTTCATATCTGCCTCGAGACGGTTGATTTCGTCGTGCAGCAATTGCACGCGCAGACCAAGCTCTTCTACGGAGAGCAACGTGAGATCCTGCCCGATATCGTGCACGACTTTCTTCTTCGGTTTGTCGTCCTCGTCGCTCGCCGGCATTTCAATCTCCCCGACCTGTTGTCATTCCCGGGCGTGGGCCGTCCGGAATAACGATGGGAAAAATCTAGCGATGACTGCACCGGTTGTCACATCGCCGGGGGCCCCCTAAACAGAGCTCCGGATCTGGAGATACAGAGAGGAACCGATGGCCGCGTTACCAACAACAATGACCGCAATCGGCATCAAGGCTGCCGGCGGCCCGGACATGCTCGTGTCCGAGCAGCGCCCGACCCCGGTCCCCGGCGCCGGCGAAATTCTGGTGAAGGTGGCCGCCGCCGGCGTGAACCGTCCCGATGTCATGCAGCGCATGGGCCTCTATCCGCCCCCGCCCGGCGCGCCGGACATTCCTGGATTAGAGATTGCCGGCGAGGTCGCGGCGCTCGGTGCCTATGTCAAACGCTGGAAGCTCGGCGACCGGGTGATGGCTCTGGTTGTCGGTGGCGGCTACGCCGAATATTGCATTGCGCACGAGAGCCACGCGTTACCGATTTCCGGTTTGTCGATGATCGAAGCGGCGGCAGTGCCGGAAACCTTCTTCACGGTCTGGCACAACGCATTCGAGCGCGGGGGCCTGAAGAAAGGTGAAACTTTGCTGATCCATGGCGGCTCGTCGGGCATCGGCACCACTGCCATTCAGCTCGCCAAGGCATTCGGCGCGCGCGTCGTGACGACCGCCGGTTCGCAGGAAAAATGCGACGCCTGCCGTAAACTCGGTGCCGACGTCGCCATTAACTATAAGACCGAGGACTTCGTCGCGGCCACAAAGGCGGCCACCGGCGACAAGGGCGCCGAGGTTATAGTGGACATGGTGGGTGGGGACTACATCGCACGCAATTACGAAGCCGCCGCGGTCGAGGGACGTATCGTGCAAATCGCGTTTCAGGGCAGCCCGAAATCGACGGTGGATTTTCGTCGTATCATGCTCAAGCGGCTGCACCACACCGGCTCGACCTTGCGCGCGCGTTCGATCGCTGACAAAGGCGCCATTGCGCGCGCCGTAGAGGACAATGTGCTGCCCCTGATAGCGGCGGGAAGGGTCAAACCGGTCATCTATAAGACCTTTCCCTTAGACGATGCGGCAGCGGCTCATGCGCTCATGGAGACCAGCGCCCATATCGGCAAAATCGTGCTAACATCCTGACCGGACGCCCGTTTCTTCAGGGGCCGCGAAATCGGCGTAATGTCAGACTTAAAACGGGGCAGGTGCGATTGTTTTACAATTTTCACCGTCGGCGAGGCCATGGCCCCAGGCTCCAAGGCGATGCCACGGGCGGGGGTTTTAATTTGGCTATGACGCGTTGCCTGACGGCCGTGGCGGTCGTGATTGCCGCTTCACTGCTGGCGGTTCAAACCGCGCCTGCGGTGGAAGCGGTGAACGTGCGACTCGATGCTGCTGCCATCGATTTGACGGCAGCAACCGATGTGCAAAAGAGCGACGGCGACCGTATCCAGGTCTCGACCGCGCCGGGCCCGGATGGAATCGTGCGACGCATCGAGGTGCGCGCACGTGAGGGCAATACCAACTGGGCGGTTCTCGCACTCACAAACAACAGCGACGAGCAGATTGATCGCCTGATCGTCGTTCCGCACTACCGCATGGTTGGTTCCGGACTGTTCTGGCCCGACCTGGGACTGTCGCGCATTGCGGCCATTACGCCCTCGACCGGAGATCGTCCAGTGCGTCAGGAGGGCAGCACCGCCGACATTTTCCGCATTACTCTCGATCCCGGCACGGTGATCACCCTCGTCGCTGAACTCCGCACGGACAAGCTGCCGCAGATTTATCTATGGGAGCCCGATGCCTACAAGGACAAGGTCAATTCCTTCACTTTGTACTACGGCATCGTCATCGGCATCGCCGGTCTGCTTGCGCTGTTCCTCACCATCCTGTTCGTGGTGAAGGGTTCGATCATGTTTCCTGCCGCAGCCGCTCTTGGCTGGGCGGTGTTGATCTATATCGGCATCGACTTTGGCTTCTGGGGCAAAGTCTTCGACATGTCGGCCGGCGCCGAGCGCGTCTGGCGCGCCTGCGGCGAGGCGATCCTGTCAGCGACGCTGCTGGTATTTCTGTTCGCCTATCTCAATCTGTCGCGCTGGCACGTGCGCTACGCTCACATCACCATCGCCTGGCTTGCTGCTCTCGCAGCACTGATTGCCGTCGCGGTTTTCGACCCGGCGGTTGCCGCCGGCATCGCGCGCATGTCGCTCGCGGGCATCGCCGTGCTTGGACTTGCACTTGTCATCTATCTCTCGACGCATGGCTTCGACCGCGCCGTATTATTGATCCCGACCTGGTTGTTGCTGGTCGTATGGACGACAGCCGCGGGCCTTGCAGTCACAGGCGTCGTAACAAACGACATCATTGGTCCGGCTCTGCTCGGCGGCCTGGTGCTGATCGTGATGTTGATCGGCTTCACCGTTATGCAGCATGCGTTCGCCGGCGGGATTACCCACGGCATCGTTTCCGACGTCGAACGCCGCGCGCTTGCCCTTACAGGCGCCGGCGACCTGATCTGGGACTGGGACGTTTCGGCCGACAAAGTATTCACCAGCCCGGAAACCGAGCACATGCTGGGGCTCAAGCGCGGCTCGCTTGAAGGACCGGCGGCGGCCTGGCTTGAAGTACTGCACCCGCTCGACCGCGACCGTTTCCGCGCCTCGCTCGATGGCGTCGTCGAACAGCGCCGGGGGCGCCTGACGCAGGATTTCCGGCTGCGAACCGCCGACGGACATTATCTCTGGTTCGCGCTCAAGGCGCGCCCGGTGGTCGGCTCCGATGGCGAGGTCGTGCGGCTCGTCGGCACGCTCACGGACGTGAACGACTTCAAGACCGCCGAGGACCGGCTGCTTTTTGACGCGGTGCACGACAACCTGACCGGACTGCCCAATCGCGAACTTTTTATCGATCGTCTGGAGGCGGCATTGGGCTTCGCGCGCGCCGAGCCGCAAATCCGGCCATCGATTGTGGTGATCGATCTCGATCGCTTCAAACAGGTCAATGACTCCGTCGGCATGGCGGTGGGCGATTCCATCCTGCTCACCATCGCGCGGCGGCTTGGCCGGCTTCTCAAGCCGCAGGATACCCTGGCACGTCTCTCCGGCGATCAGTTCGCGCTGATCGTGCTGTCGGAGCGCGATCCGGCGCGCATCGTCGCCTTTGCCGAAACCATCCGGCGCACCTTGCGCGCGCCAATTGCCTTCAACGACCGCGAAATCTTCCTCACCGCGTCGATAGGCCTGGCGCTCGCCGAAAATCCCGCCAGCAGGACGGAGGAAGTGCTCAAGGATGCCGAGTTGGCGATGTACTATGCCAAGCGCATTGGCGGCGACCGCATCGAAATCTTCAAACCTGCAATGCGCTCCCGCAAGACCGACCGTTTGACGATGGAATCTGAATTGCGCCGTGCCATCGAGCGCGAGGAAATCAAGGTTCTCTACCAGCCGATCGTAAGGCTGGAAGATCGCGCCATCGCCGGGTTCGAGGCGCTCGCCCGCTGGGATCACCCCAAGTTGGGCCGCCTGTCGCCCGCGGAGTTCATCACCATCGCCGAGGAAATCGGGCTGATAGTCGACCTCGGCCTCTTCGTGCTCGATCATACCGCACGGCAGCTGGCGCAATGGCAGGCGGCAGCGCGGGCGCGCGAGCCGGTATTCGCCAGCGTAAATGTGTCTTCACGTCAGTTGCTGCGTCATGACCTGATCCAAGATGTGCGCAGCGTACTGGGACGGACCGCCCTGGCCCGCGGCTCGCTGAAGCTCGAGATCACCGAATCTCTTGTCATGGAAAATCCCGAGCACGCCGCGCAAATGCTCATACGCATCAAGGAACTTGGCGCCGGACTATCGCTGGATGATTTCGGTACCGGCCATTCCTCGCTTGCCTATCTGCAGCGTTTCCCCTTCGACACCATCAAAATCGACCAGTCATTCGTGCGCACAACCTCGCGCGGCACCCGACCCGTCATCCTGCGTTCGATCATCGCAATGGCGCACGACCTGGGCATGGAAGTTGTGGCGGAAGGCGCCGAAACCGATTCCGACGCTGTCGAGCTTTACCAACTCGGGTGCGAATATGCGCAGGGCTTCGCTTTCGGCGAGCCAATGAACGCGGATGCCGCGCGCGATCTGCTGGTCGACAAGCCGACCAGGCTGCGCGCACTCAAGATCGCTTCAGAATAAGTTCAACCGTTCGTCATCGCCCCCGTCGCGGAACGGAATGCACGGTGCTATCAGGTCACGCGTGGCCGGCTTCGCTCGACAGCATGCCTGGATCGATGCCGATCTTTCGCAGGGCTTTTTCGTACTTGGTATCGGTATCCCGCCCGAAGATCAGCTCGGGATCGGCAGCGCAGTGCAGCCAGCCGTTCTGCTGAATCTCCTGCTCGAGCTGCCCGGGCGCCCAACCGGCATAACCGAGCGCAAGAATTGCGCTGGAAGGCCCGTTGCCACGCGCGATCGCCTTGAGAATGTCGAGCGTTGCCGTCAAGCAAATACCTTCATCGATCGGCAGTGTTGAATTTTCAATAAAAAAATCTGCTGAGTGCAGGACGAAGCCGCGTCCGGTTTCGACCGGCCCGCCCTTGAGCACCTTCACAGCTTCAGCGCGGTTCGGCAGCTGAATGCGCTCGGCCGCCGGAATAACCTCGAGCTGTACAAGCAGATCGGGAAATTTGATGTTGGCCGCCGGGTGATTGACGATGATGCCCATCGCACCTTCGGTCGAGTGAGCGCAGACGTAGATCACAGCGCGCGCGAAGCGTTCATCATTCATCGCGGGCATCGCGATCAACATTTGCCCGTCGAGATAGCCGCGCCCGGGGGCGGGTTTCGCCGCTTTGCGTGAGATCTTCATGGCAAAAGGTTACCTGATAGGCCCGCCTTTGCAAACGAAGCTTACAGCCGAAAGTTCACTCGTTCACCGTCATATAATCATGAGGTCAATTGTGGCGGCCGCCTCACGAATGTGCTCAAAAGGCCGCTCACAATGAATTCAATGGCGCGGCATGGGGTTACCGACTACAGCGTCCGTGATGAACAATATTCACAGACCATTGTGCGCGGCGCTGATTGCCTGCGGAATCGCGGCCGTCTCAGGCGCTATGGGGCTTGCTGCCGGCGAATCACCTTGGAGCGAAGATGTCCGTTCCGCCGTTCGCCTTGTTTCTGGCGCCAACAAAAATGGCGACGCCAATTTGCGCGCGGGCATCGAAATCAAGATGCAGCCAGGGTGGAAGACTTACTGGCGTTATCCGGGCGATTCCGGGGTGCCACCGCATTTCGATTTTTCGGGTTCTGAAAATCTGAAAACTGCCACGGTCCTCTACCCCGCACCCCATCTCTTCACAGACGAAACCGGCCAATCGCTTGGCTACAAGGACCGGATTATTTTTCCGCTGGTGATTTCCCCGCAGCAGCCCGGCAAGCCTGTTCGGCTTCGCCTGAAAGCCGACTATGCGGTATGCGAAAAACTGTGCGTCCCTGCCGAAGGCCGTGCCGAGCTTACGCTCACCGCCGGTGATAGCTCCCAGGATCCAGCCCTGGCGGCAGCCGAAGCGCGCGTGCCGAAACAGGTGACGGCCGCGCAACTGGGACTCACCGTGCGTCGCACCAATGATGGGGCCAAGCCTCTGGTCGCCGTCGACCTTGGCGCACCCGCCGGCAATCCGATCGACTTGTTCGTCGAAGGCCCGACACCGCAATGGGCATTGCCGATTCCAAAGCGATCCCAAACCGCGCCGGCCGGGCGGGCGCAATTCAGCTTCGAACTTGATGGTTTGCCGCCGGGCGTCGATCCAAAGGGCCAGGTCGACCTCACCTTCACTGTTGTGACCGGCGAGCGCGCAGTCGAGGTCAAGACCCATCTCGACTAATCGGCGGCAAAAGCGTAATTACCCGGCCAAGAACAATATTTTCCGCAACGCGAGAGGACACCCATGCCTATCAAGGTCGGCGATCGATTGCCCGATGCCAAATTCCGAGTCATGACGACCGAAGGACCGGTCTGGCGGACCACCGATGAAATCTTCAAGGGCCGCAAGGTAGCGCTTTTCGCGGTGCCCGGCGCGTTCACACCGACCTGCAACAATCTTCACATCCCCAGCTTTCTGAACAACGCCCCCGCCATCAAGGCGAAGGGTGTGCACACCATCGCCGTAACCGGCGTCAACGATGTGTTTGTCATGGAAGCCTGGAAGAAATCGACCGGCGCCGAGGGCAAGATCGATTTTCTCGCCGATGGCAACGGCGAATTCGCCAAGGCAATCGACATGGCCTTCGACGCCTCCGGCAACGGCCTCGGTACGCGCTCCAAGCGCTACTCGATGCTGGTTGACGATGGTGTTGTCAAAAATCTCAACATCGAGGATGCGCCCGGCAAGTGCGAGATTTCGGGCGGCCAGGCGTTGCTGGCCCAGCTCTAGATTTCGAGATGCGTTTTGCGGATGGCCGGGCATAGCCGTCCACAGGACGGCGTGCTTTCACACACCTATGTCCCGGCCATTCGACTATTTTGTCTTCATCGCTCCGGTCGCGCCGGCGCGCGCGGCGACGACCCCTTCGCGGGCCAGCTCATCGGCGCGCTCGTTCTGCGCGTGACCGGCGTGACCCTTCACCCAGTGCCAATGCACTTTGTGATGGCCGAGCGCTTCGTCGAGGCGCTTCCAGAGATCGACGTTTTTCACCGATTTTTTATCTGACGTGCGCCAGCCGTTTTTCTTCCAGCCGTGGATCCACGTGGTGATGCCGCTCCTGACATATTCACTGTCGGTATGAAGATCGACGGCGCACGGTCGTTTGAGCGCCTCCAGAGCCGAAATCGCGGCCATCAGCTCCATGCGATTGTTGGTGGTGTGCGGTTCGCCACCTTTGAGCTCTTTTTCGTGATCGCCGAAAGCAAGTATCGCTCCCCAGCCACCGGGACCGGGGTTTCCGGAGCAGGCGCCGTCAGTATAGATGGTGACGCGCTGCTCGCTCATGCATATTTTCCGTTGCGCATGACCTTGTCCGAAAACCGACTCCCAACGTCCGGGATCATGCGCCGAGACCATAGTCCTGCACGCTTTTCACCGTCTGGTGAAAGCGCAGCTTGCGGTAATATTCCAGCGGATCTTTCGGCCTGACCAGCGCGCCGTCCGGTACCGCCAACCAGTCCACCAGCCGTGTCAGCAGGAAGCGCATAGCCGCGCCGCGCGCCAGGATGGGAAGCGCGTCGCGCTCGTGCGCCGAAAGCGCACGGACCTTGCCGTAGCCGTTGAGCAGCGCGCGCCCCTTGGTGACGTTGTAGGAGTGATCGACCTCGAAGCACCAGGCATTGAGGCAAATGGCAACATCATAGGCAAGCGTATCCGTGCAGGCGAAATAGAAATCGATCAGTCCCGACAATTTGTCGCCGAGAAAGAAAACGTTGTCGGGAAAGAGGTCGGCGTGGATCACGCCTTGCGGCAAATCGCGCGGCCAGAATTTCTCCAGCGCATCGAGCTCTTTTGCGATTTCCGCGCAAAGTCCTGGCCGGACGCTGTCGCCCCGGGCTTTGGCGTGGTCATAGAGGTGCCGCCAGCTTTCGATCGACAGCGCATTCGCGCGCTTCGGCCTGAAATCACCACCCGCAAGATGCAGCCGTGCCAGGGCGTCACCCACCGCCGCACAATGACCGGGGCTCGGCCGCCTGATCCATAACCCGTCAAGAAAGGTGACGATGGCAGCGGGCCGGCCGGCGATTTTGCCCAGCACGCCACCCTGTTTGTTCTTCACCGGTTGCGGACAGGTAATGTCGCGAGCCGCCAGATGCTCCATCAGCCCCAGGAAAAACGGCAGGTCGCCTTCGGCAACGCGCTTTTCATAGAGCGTGAGAATAAAATTGCCGGTGCCGGTGTGTACCAGAAAATTGGAATTCTCCACGCCTTCGGCGATTCCCTTGTAGGACCGCAATTCGCCAATGTCGTAGCCGGAAAGAAAGCGGGTGAGATCTTCCGCCGGGACGTCGGTGTAGACCGCCATGAAGCGTCACTCCGCCGCCTCGTGCTCCCGCAGCGGGCGCGGCAGCGGGAAGAACACGCCCTCCTCCGTCGCTGTGACGGTTTCGATATCGAGTGTATAGCGTTCGGCGAAGGCGCCCATGATCTCTTCAACCAAAACCTCCGGCGCGGACGCTCCGGCAGTGATGCCGAGCCGATTGACGCCGGTGAAGTCGCTCCAGTTGATTTCGGCTGCGCGCTGCATCAGCACCGCACGTGGACAGCCAGACTTCTCGGCAACCTCCTTGAGCCGTTGGGAGTTCGACGAGTTGGGCGCCCCGACCACGATCATCGCATCGACAATAGGCGCCACGCGCTTGACCGCATCCTGACGATTGGTCGTGGCATAGCAGATGTCTTCCTTGTGCGGGCCGGCGATGTTCGGGAAGCGCTGCTTCAGCAGATCGACCATTGCTGCGGTGTCATCCACCGACAGCGTCGTCTGCGTCACATAGGCAAGCTTGTTTGCATCGCGCGGGGCGAATCGTTCCACGTCGAAGAGAGTTTCGACCAGAGTGATACTACCGGACGGCAGTTGTCCCATGGTGCCGACGACTTCCGGATGGCCGGCGTGGCCTATAAGCACGATCTCGCGACCGCGCCGATTATGAATCTCGGCCTCGCGATGCACCTTGGTCACCAGCGGGCAGGTCGCGTCGATCGTGAACAGTTTGCGTCGCGCCGCCTCCTCAGGGATAGCGCGAGCCACGCCGTGCGCGGAGAAGATCACCGGTGCATGGTCATCAGGAACCTCGCTGAGCTCCTCGACAAAGATCGCGCCTTTGGCGCGCAGGCCCTCGACCACGTAGCGGTTATGCACGATCTCGTGGCGCACGTAGACGGGTGCCCCGTAAATCGCGAGCGCCTTTTCCACGGATTCAATGGCACGCACGACGCCTGCGCAGAAACCGCGTGGCGAGCAGAGCAGGACCTTGAGAACCGGTTTTGGCGAAGCTGCTGCCATTATTTTTATTAACCCCGAAAGCGTGCGATTTTAGCGCGCATTTGCGGCATCGACATGGGCCGCGCAGGCCCGCTCTGTCAAGCGGAACGGTTGCATGACCCGGCCTCTGCCCCTATATTCCGCCCACTTTCCCGATCATCACTGATGATCCGAAGCTTC
Organism: Pseudolabrys sp.; assembly: GCA_036265125.1. Classification (GTDB taxonomy): domain Bacteria; phylum Pseudomonadota; class Alphaproteobacteria; order Rhizobiales; family Xanthobacteraceae; genus Pseudolabrys. Next base: position 44,830 of record DATAPP010000059.1, read on the forward strand.
GCCCCGGGGGCGGGCGAAGCATAGAGGAGATTTTGCCATGGCGACCGCAGCACCCTTGATGCCGAAGGCGACTGCCGTCTGGCTTCTGGACAACACCGCGCTGTCGTTCGACCAGATCGCCGAATTCTGCAAGTTGCACCCGCTGGAGGTGAAGGCCATCGCCGATGGAGACGCTGCGCAGGGAATCAAGGGCCTCGACCCTATCGTGACCGGCCAGCTGACCCGCGAGCAAATCGCGGAAGCGGAGAAAAACCCGGAAACCCGGCTGAAGCTGACCGAGCCGAAGGTTTCAGTTCCGACCGCCGAGCGCGGCAAGAAAGGCCCGCGTTATACGCCGGTCTCGCGCCGGCAGGACCGGCCGAACGCAATTTTGTGGCTGGTGAGGAACCATCCGGAACTCAAGGACAGCGCCATCATGCGACTGGTCGGAACCACAAAGTCGACGATCGCGTCGATCCGCGACCGTACGCACTGGAATTCGGCCAACCTGACGCCCATGGACCCCGTGACACTGGGCCTCGCCTCGCAGATCGATCTCGACCTCGAAGTGCAGCGCGCCAACAAGGAAAAGCCGGCCCCGGCCGATACCGGCGCGACCCTGTTGCCGGCCGCCGAGACCACCGCGCGCAAGGAGGCCGAAGTTGCGGCCGCAGCCGAGCCCGAGAAAAAAACGGGCGAGCTCGACGTAAGCGCCGTCTTTGCCAAGCTCAAGCAGCTCGGCGGCAAGGGCGAGAAGGAAGGCGAGTAATAAGAGGGCTGAAAATTTTCGCTGTTGTTGCGAAGATTTCTACTCATTGTTTTGCGCATCGCACTCGCGCGGGTAACGTCGTGCGGCATCTCTCATGCAGGTCGCGATAACGTGATCTGCTCAACCGCGTGCTGCGCACTTGCTTGCACTCAATACCCCCGTGTCCCGTTGATTGCGGCCACATAACGCACGACGGATTTTTCCAGCACCTGTTTGGCGTTTTTTGCAATCACACGGTCGAAATAGTGACCGTAGATCAAGTCGAACTGAAACGGCGCCAGCGCCTCGCCGATGTGCCCGACCTCACGCGCTGAAAGCGGAATGAAGTTCGGGTAACTGCGCATGAAAGAGAGCCACTTGCGATCGGTGGCCACCGTAAGGATATCGCCGGCGCAAACAATACCGCGGCCCCCTGCCCCGCCGGCCCAATGCATCACCGTGCCACCCGGAAAATGTCCACCACAACGCACCAATGTGACGCCATCCCAGAGCTTGAGCGTATCACCGGTCCACAGCTTGATCGCACCATCGTTGCGCATGATCCAGTTGCTATCGACGGAATTGAGATGGATCGGACAATCAAAGGCGCGCGCCCATTCCACCATTGTCGTGTAGAAATGAGGGTGCGAGATCGCGATCGCTTTGAGCCCGCCGAGGCCCTTGATCATGCTGATCGTCGCCACATCGAGCGTAGCGATGCAGTCCCACAACACATTGCCGCGTTCAGTGCGCACCAGCAGCGCGCGCTGACCGATCGCGAAGGCGGGCTGCGACCCGATGCCAATGATGCTGGTGTCGTATTCATGGAATGCGTTCATATGACTCTTCGATAGCGCGTCAAGCGTGGTCCAGGTTTGCCCGCGTGGTGGCACGTATTGCCGCTCCTCTTCGCAGATGATGCATTGCTCGGGAGGTCGCGGGCTTTCAGGATATTGCGTGCCGCAGGCGGTGCAGATGGAGAAAGGCATGGACAAACCCAACGTTAGTGTTCACGGGACCTGCGCGCGGCGTCGGCCGATCCAATAGGCAATGATAAATCCCGTGACGCCGCCTGGGATAATCGAGAGCGCTGTGATGACGAATTGCCGCAGCGCGCAGCCGAAGCGATCTTCCGGGCCGAGAGCACAGCCGCCATAAAGGGTGTCGTAAATTCCGACGGCAATGTAAACCGCGAGCGGCACCAGCAATGCGCCGAGCGCCATTCCCCCGCAGACCAGCCAGCCAAGGCTGATGCGCTCGGGCGATTTTGGTTTGGCATCTGTCATGGCGTGCAATTTCCGACACGACACATTGCAATTTCCGCATGGCACACTGTCATAAGTTTCATGGCATTTGGGCCAATAAATCGGACTGGGCACGCCGCCGAGCGGGCGGCCGAAAACCTCACTTATCCACAGGGAATTGAGTCGTTTCGTTGCACTGCGATATTCCAGCAACTAGTTAATGCACTTGAACAAATTAATGTGAGCGCCGACCGTCTTGTGCGCAGCAAAAATCTTGCTATTTCCCTCCTAAAGCGACGGAAATCTTGAGGTACTGGAAATGATAACCCGCAAAGCAAAATTTCTTTCCGCAGCGGCTGCTGCTTTGGCCTTGGTTGCCAGTGTGTCAGTTGCCCGCACGGTTCATACCCACGCGGTCCCTACGGACCAGGCACAGGTGACGACCGGCAAAGTCATCGGCACAGCCCCCACGCAAACAGCAACGCCTGCGCCACGGCGCGGCATCATCGTATGCGGGATGGCCCTCGATTCGGATTGTGAGAAGATCGAGACGTTGCTGCCAATGTGAAGAACGCCTTTATGTGAAGAACGTCTTATGTGAAGAACGTCTTGGAGGCCCTGTGAGGGCCTCCAACTTTATCTCGTGGTGCGCTACCTGAGTTCGCCTGTCTAGGCCAGATCCGCGAAGGTGCGATCTAGGCTTTCAGTCCGACCGAAGCACCGGATGGAGTCGTGGCGCCCGTTTTGAATGCAGGCCCGCCCGAAAACAATGATACGCAAATCATCGTCAGGATGGCGATCTCGATGCCGATAACCACTAGCTTCTGCAAGCGGTCTTCGATGGCATCCTCCCTTGCGCATTTAGCGGGTGCGCATTTGCGCATTTAGCGGGTGCGCATTTAGCGGTCCGTATGCGTTGAATTTTAGAACACGTGCCCGTTAAAAACTTGGGCTAATACGACATCAAATTGGATAAGAACGAAAATTTTCAACGCTCGCGCAATGTCTCCTGCCGGTAACGGAGCAATGGTGACAGAAGATAGCTCAGGATCGTGCGTGATCCGGTCTTGATCTCCACCGTCGCCGCCATGCCAGGCGACAGATTGACCATCCGGTCCTCGATTTGCATGCGGGCACGATCGAGCGAAATACGGGCCGTGTAGTTCAGCTCCTGGCCTTTCGGTTCACTGGTGTCATTTTGCGCTCCCAGTCCGCGATCGTCGGAACGGTCCTGCTTTCGGTCGCGGATCACCGCGTCCTGCGAGACAGTAAGCACCTGCCCATGCAGGAGGCCGTAGCGGGTGAAATTGAATGTATCGATCTTGATCTCAGCCTCCTGTCCGGCATGTACAAAACCGACGTCGCGATTCGATACCATGGCCTCGATCTCGAGCCTGCTGTCGCTCGGCACGATCATCAATAGTGACTGCGCAGGAGTGACGACGCCGCCGACTGTGTGGATCGCGAGTTGCTGCACCACGCCGTCCACAGGCGCGGTCAGCAGCTGAAGTTTGGTCTTCTGCTCGGCCTTGATGAGATCCTGGGTGAGGCCATTTGCCTTTTGCTCGGCCTTTGCAAGCTCGTCGGACAGCGTGTGCCGATATTCGGCTTCGGCCTGCCCGCGCGTCTCGCGAATGGCGGCCGCCGCTGCCTCGGCCTCTTGCAGATGGCTTTTCTGCACGGCGAGGTCTTCTTGTTGCTCGACCAGCAGCTGGAGCGTCTCAAAATAAGTGAGCTTCGAGCCGAGCTCCTTATCCATCAGCGTCTTGCGGATATCGACACGTTGCTGGATGACCGGAATCGTCGTCTCGAGCTTATGGATGGTGGCCGCGGTCGTGCCCTGCTCCGCTTCTTTCTGCGCCTGCTGACGGGCAAGGGCCGCGATCTTGGCGCGGTGCTCGGCCACCTGGTTGAGAAGTAACTGACGCTGCGCGTTGACCAATGCAGCATCGGCCTCGGCGGGTGGCACGAAGCCGGCTGCAGAATTTTCGTCGCCCGCCAGCGCCGCGCGCAGGCGGGCGATGTTGAGCTGCTCGGCGAGACGGTCGTTGTGCAGGTGATCGCGGTCCGCCGCGTTTACGGTTGGATCGAGCTCGATCAGCACATCGCCGGCCTTCACCGCCTGCCCGTCCTGCACGCGAATTGACCGCACCACGCCGGTCTCGAAAGGCTGGATGACCTTGGTACGGCCGCTCGGCACGATTTTTCCGGTCGCCGACGCGACAATGTCGATTGTGCCGGCCGATGCCCAGATCAGCGTGACGCAGAACAGCAGAATAATCGTAGCCCCGATCGCACGGCCAACCGGCGACGGCGGCGTTTCCACGATTTCAAGTGCCGCCGGAAGAAATGCGAGTTCCTCGCCGCGCCTGCCGCGGACACGCCGAAACGAGTTGGCACGCCGCATCGCCAATCTGGCAATCGCTGCGGTTCTAACAGGCTTCATGAATCCCTGCCTGCAGACGGTGCAACGACGCATAGCGGCCGCCGGTCTTGATCAGCACGTCGTGAGTGCCGTCTTCGACCAGGCGGCCGCGCTCGAGGGTGACGATGCGATCTGTCGCACGCACCGTGGAGAGTCGGTGAGCGATGATCAGCACCGTCCGCCCTTTGGCGATCTCCTTCATATTCTGCTGAATAACCCGTTCGCTCTCGTAATCGAGGGCACTCGTCGCCTCATCGAAGATCAGAATGCGCGGGTCGTTGATCAGCGCCCGAGCAATGGCAATACGCTGGCGTTGGCCACCCGAGAGGGTTGATCCCCGCTCGCCGACAATTGTGTCGTACCCTTCGCTCAGTTCGAGGATGAATTCATGCGCGCCCGCGAGGCTCGCCGCCGTGATGACGCGGTCCATCGGCATGGCCGGATCGGCGAGCGCGATATTTTCTCGGACCGAGCGGTTGAACAGCACATTTTCCTGCAGGACGACGCCGATCTGCCGGCGCAACCATGCCGGATCCGCCATCGCGATATCCATGCCGTCAACGAGGACACGCCCGCTTTCCGGAACGTAAAGTCGCTGAACAAGCTTCGCGAACGTACTCTTGCCGGAACCTGACGGCCCGACGATGCCGACCGTCTGCCCGGCCGGCACATCGAAAGTGACATTCTGCAGGATTTCCCGCCCGTCGACGCGATAGCGGAACGTAACATGATCGAACGTGATGTTGCCGCGGATCGCGGGTAGCCGCACCCGCCCGGCCGTATAAGTCGGCTCGGCCGTCGTATTGAGAATGTCGCCCAGCCGCGACACCGACAGGCGCGCCTGGTGAAAGTCCTGCCAGATTTGCGAGAGGCGCAGCACCGGTGTGTTGACCCGTCCGGCCAGAATATTGAAAGCAACCAATTCGCCGACCGATAAATCGCCATCGATGACCAGCTTGGCGCCGAAATAAAGGATCCCGGCGGTGGCGATCTTGCTGATGAGCTGCACGACCTGGCTGGCGGTGTTGCCGAGACTCAAGACGCGAAAACTGGCACCGACGTACCCGGCAAGCTGCTCTTCCCAGCGGCGCTGCATCTGCGGCTCGACCGCCATAGCCTTGAGTGTCTCGATGCCGGTGACGCTCTCGACCAGAAACGCCTGGTTCTCCGCGCCGCGCTGGAATTTCTCGGCCAGCCTTTGCCTAAACAGCGGCGTCACCCCCATCGAAATTCCGATGTAGAACGGAAAGGTACCGAGCACGAGGAAGGAGAGCACTGGCGAGTACAAAAACATGACCGCCAAAAACACAAACGTAAAAAACAGATCGATGACGAGGGTCAGCGCCGAACTGGTGAGAAAATTGCGGATGTTCTCCAGTTCGCGCACGCGCGCCACCGAATCGCCGACGCGCCGCGCCTGGAAATAGGCCATCGGCAATGCCAGCAAATGATGAAACAGGCGCGCGCCGAGCTCGACGTCGATGCGGTTGGTGGTGTGCGCGAAGAGATAGGTCCGCAGGATTCCCAGAACAGTTTCGAAAACCGATATTGCCAGCAAGCCGATGATCAGCACGTCCAGCGTGCTCAGCCCGCGGTGCACCAGAACCTTGTCGATCACCACCTGGAAGAACAGCGGCGAGACCAAAGCGAACATTTGCAGGAAAAACGAGGCCACCAGCACTTCGCTCAGCAGATGCCGGTATTTGTGGATTGCCCCCATGAACCAGGTGATGTCGAAACGGCGGGTAATCTCCGACAGTCCGGCCCGGCGGGCCATCAAGATTAGTTCGCCGTCCCAGAGCGCAAGCAGTTCGGCCTGCGTCATCAGGACGGGTCTCGCCGTATGCGGAGACTGGACCAGGACCTTGTCCTCTCCCGCTTTTGCAATGACCATGAACCCGCCGTCGCGCAACGCGGCGATCGCCGGTAAGGGAGTCTTCGCCAGCCGCGACCAGTCGCTTCGGCAGGCCCGTGCCTTGAGGCCGAGATCTTTGGCGCACCGGAGCATTTCCGGCGCGCCAATCTTTGTTGTTCCGAGCCGATGCCTGATCTGCTCGCGGTCTGCCGCAACGCCCTGGAAATGCAGGAGCATTACGAGAGACTCGAGCCCCGGATCCGCCGGTGTCGCGCTGTTGGAATCAGTGCTCACTTACGTTCTCCGGGGCTCGCTGCCGCCTCAAGCGTGTGGCTGCGCCAGGACCGGCTGCGGAAGTGCCGCCGCCTCGGCAATCGGCGCCGCGCCGTGGCCGTCGCCGGCCGTGACGAAGCTCGATGCCATGAACTGGCCCAGCAAGGCAGCAGCCGAAGGGGGGCTCACCGGGGCCTGGATGACGACGCCATTGCCAGATCCCTGGTTAAGGACGTCCACACCCGGACCGCCGATCAGGACGTCGTCTCCGGCATCGCCATTCAGGATGTCGTCGCCGGCACTGCCGATCAGCACGTCGGCACCGTCGCCGCCATTGGCGGTGAGCTGCATGCCTGTCAGACCGGTCGCCGTGACCACGTCGTCACCGCCGAGACCATTGATGACAAGATGGTCGTTGGTCCCGAAGTTGGAGATCGTCACCGTCTCAGCCAGGCCGGTCACCGTCACCACGCCGTTGTTGGTGGAGATCGTGATGGCGTCGCTGTGATCGGTGCCGTCGATCACAACCGTGTCGGAATCGGCATCCGGGGCACCGTTGATCCCGGCCAGGTTGATATTGACCTGGCTGGTATCGGTCCCGGAGAGATCGTTGACCGTGACGGTGTCGGCGCCTTCGAGGGCGGCGACATTGATCGTTTCGATGCTCTTCAGATCCATCGCCACGACCCCGACATCGCGGGTCAGACTGACATGGCTGCCATTGGCCGCGATATTGATGCTCTCGTTGCCGGTGGCGCCATTGAACTGGAGCGTGTCCACGCCAGCCTGGCCATCGACAGTGTCGCTGCCATCGCCCGGATTCCAGACGAACACGTCATTACCCGCGCCAAGCAACGCAACGTCGCTTCCCTTGCCGCCGTTGACGACGTCATTGCCGGCGCTGCCGACGATCCTGTCATCGCCATCGCCACCGTTGAGCGTGAGGTTGACCTGACCGGCATGCAGATGGGAGGCATCGATGCTGTCGTTGCCGGCACCGCCGTTGACGACGAGCGAGTCGTTGAGCGGCTCCGCGCCGTTGACGGTGACCTGCGCAGCGAGGCCTTTGACGACAATCGCATTGCCGCTGTTGGTGACGCTGATCTGGTCGTTATTGGCCGTGCCGTTGGTGATCACGGTGTCGGCCGCGCCATCGCCTGTGCCGCTGCCGGCCGGCGATGACAGGTCGATGGCGACCTGGTTGGTGTCGGTTCCCGAGAGGCCTTCAACCGTGATGGTATCTGCGCCGCCCAGCATATTGAGCTGGATGTGCTCTATTCCACCGAGATCCATCGTCACGTTGCCGACGTCACGGAACAGGCGCGTACGGGTGCCATTCGCCGAGATATCGATCTTCTCTGCAGCGTTGGAGCCGTTGAACAGCAGCGTATCGGTGCCGTCGCCGCCTTCGACGATGTCACTGCCATCGCCCGGATCCCACTGGAACGTATCGTTTCCGGCGCCGAGGAGTGCAGTGTCACTGCCCTGATTGCCGTCGACGAAGTCGTTTCCGTCACCGCCGATCAGGAAGTCGTTGCCGGCACTGCCGAGGATCGTGTCATTGCCGGCACCGCCGTCAATCGTGAGCGCGAGTTGCCCGGCCGCGAGCCCCGCCGCATTGATGGTGTCGTTGCCGCCAAGAGCATTGACGACGAGAGAGTCGTTGGCACCTTCGGTACCGGTGAGCGTGACCTGCGCCGACAATCCCGCAACGCTGACCGAATCGCCGGCTCCGGTGATCTGGATCTGGTTGCTGGCCGCCGTTCCGTTGACGGTGACGCTGTCCGCTGCGCCGTCACCAACGCCGCTGCCGGGCGTTGCCGACAGATCGATGGCGACTTGCTGCACGCCGGTCGTGCTCAGGTCGTTGACCACGACGTTATCGGCTCCGCCCAGCGCCGCGATCTCGATCCGCTCCATGGTGCCGAGGTCCATCGTCACGTTGCCGATGTCGCGGGTCAGCGACGCACGGCTGCCTTTGGCCGAGACGGTGAAAGTCTCGTTGACGTTCGCACCATTGAACTCAAGCGTGTCGAAACCGTCCTGGCCGTCAACGACATCGCTGCCGTCGCCGGGGTTCCAGACGAAGGTGTCGTCACCGGTGCCAAGTATCGCCGTATCGCTGCCACGTCCGCCGTTGATGACGTCGTTGCCATCGCCGCCGATGAGCGTGTCATTGCCATCGCTGCCGGTGATAGTGTCATTGCCGGCGCCGCCATCGACCGTGAGATGGATGAGATTGGCGAGGCCATTGCCGGCCGTGAACACGTCGTCTCCGCCGTTCATATTGAGAACGAAGTTTTCCGTTGTGCCGATGTCGAGGGAGAACGGTGCCGGGCTGATGCGGTCGAAACGCACGCGGGTGCCGTTGGGCGTAAGCGTGAAGTTTTCAGCACCGTTTCCGCCGTTGACCACCGCGGTGTCGGTGCCGTCGCCGCCTTCGAAAAGGTCGGTGCCGTCGCCCGGATTCCAGATCATCACATCGTTGCCGGCCTGACCGAACACCTGGTCGTCGCCGGCGCCGCCGGTGAGCGTATCGTTGCCGTCGCCGCCGAACAGCTGATCGTTGCCGCCTTTGCCGAGGAGCGTGTCGTTTCCGCTCTGCCCGAACAGCAGGTCGTTCGCGGAGCCGCCGGTCAGGATGTCGTTGCCGTCGCCGCCGAAAAGTTGCGCGGCCGGCATTGGACCATTGGTTTCGTCGACCGTGATCGTGTCATTGCCGGCCTGGCCAAACATCTGGATCAGGTCGGTGTTGGCAACCGTCGGGGTGCCACCAAGAACCGGAACGGCGCCGCCGTTGATCAAGATTCTTCCGGCCGCATCGCGGCTGGCCCTGATGTTATTGCCGAGACTGTCACCAAACACCGACAGCACGCGGGCGCCGGGTAAAAAGCTGGCTGTAATCGCCATGATCTTAGTCCTCTTGAAAGTTTGGCTGCGGCGCAAATGCGCGTTAGCTGTGGGTCAGCCCGTACCGGACGCATACCTACAATCCGGGTTACGAGCTTGTAGCCAGTCTCTAGATCGCCTTGATTTTTTCTTGAGATGTTGAAGGGATTCCGGGCCGAGGATGATCACATTATTCAATTCGTCGCTGCGCACGTGACGGTGCACTGCTGTGCCCTGTGTGACAGGCTCATGACGGAATTTCGTCTGGCTGATTGAATTCAATTGCGCGTGATCGGCGCGCAACGCCGCCAATCGGCACAGGCCAACGCTAGTGCCTCAGGCCGGCTTTCTGAAGTCCCAGAAGAAAACGGGATCGATCGGAGGAATTCACGTACACGGTGTTATTCACGACATGGTCGCTCGAAAGATCCGGCTGGAGTGTGAGGGTCTGCATGAGAGCTTCCCGTGCTTCATCGATCCTCCCGAGCAATCCCAGCGAGACTGTCATAAGACGCCGGGAGCCGGCATGATTGGGATGTCGTGCCGCCATAGAGCGGGAAACAGTCGCCGTTTCTTCGTACCGTTCAAGAGCAAACAAAGCCATATAACGCACAACAGGCTCGTACACCGCAAGGAACGGATCGAGCGGACTGGTTCTCCGCGCATGTTCGAGCGACTCCAGACCGCATTCCGGCTTGCCGCAACATGCATATGCGTAACCGAGTCCCGCAAAACCCAGCGCAAAATTTGGATTCAACTCGATGGACTTCAAAAGATGCCTGAGCGCCATTTCGGATCGCCGCCGACGCGCGTGACTGAGCCCGAGCACAAGGTGCGCCCAGTGGTCCCGATCGTCGAGTGTCAGCGCCCTCGCCGCCGCATCGAGAGCCCTTTCGGTAATTTCGCCGATTGGCGCGCGCGAATCCAGATTGAACAGATTGACATAAGTCCATCCCATCAACGCATGTGCGTGTGCATATTTGTCATTGAGCGTGAGCGCCTGCTTCAGTAAGTCCTGTGCCAGCCGTTGTTCGCTTGCGCTCATGCGCCAAATATGCGGGAGAGCCTGCATCACCAGGTCGGATTCGTCGATATCTTGGAGCGGTCCACGGCGGAGACGCGCGGCCTCGGCGAGAATGATTTGGGACTTAACCGAATCAATGATCCGGCTGGTGATGTCGTCCTGCCGGTCGAAGCCATTGACGAACACGCTATCGTGCCGGTCCGCCCACACGTGAATGCATTTGGTGGCATCTATCAACTGTGCGGTGATGCGCACCCGGTCGGCCGCCATGCGCACGCTGCCCTCCAGCACGTATCGCACGCCCAGTTCACGCGCCACCGCGCGGACGTCGATCGCCTCCCCCCTGAATGCAAAACTGGCGTTGCGGGCGACAACAGAGAACCACCGCTGATGCGACAATCCCGTGATGATGTCATCGGTGAGACCATCGGCAAGGCAGTCCTGCCCGGGATCGCCACTCATGTTCTGAAACGGCAAGACGGCGATCGAAGGCCTGTCCGATACGACGAGGGCTGGCCCCGCTAACGTGTCGTCTGCGTGAGCCGGATTTTGCGCCGGATTCCCGGCAGACGAGTCATATGTCGCCGTGGCTTCGTCGACGTTGACGACAAAGCGGAAGCCCCGCTTGTAGTACGTTCGAATGAGCTCTTGGTTGGCACCATTGTCCCCGATCGCCTGACGCGCCGCGCTCACGCGTGAGCTGAGCGTCGCTTCTGAGACGATCCTGCCCTTCCATATGGTATCGACCAGTTCGCTCTTACTGACGGTTCGATTGCGGTTCCGAACAAGGTGGACGAGCAGATCGAAAACCTGCGGCTCGACTGAAACGAGGTTTCCTCGGCACCGCAACTCATGCCGCGCCACATCGATTTCGAATTCAGAAAAACGAAAATTCAAGGTGCCCCCACCGTGATTACGAGAAGCAAGGTCGCGCCCGGGCCGGTTATTTCCAATGCAAATCTCAAAAGGAATGTGATCGTCCTCACACAGTCATACAAATCGTCATTGTCGGTGAGAGAGGTCGCCTTCTCAGGCGACCTCCTCCTGGCAGCCACGCTTAAGCAGCAGAAGGGGACGCTTAGCGCTGGCTGCCGATGCCAAAATCGATCATCCCGTCAGCAGGCGCGCTGGCCGGGTCATAGGCCCGGGCCTCGATCGCATGGCGCGTCTGAGCATGCTTGACCGCGACGTGTTGTCCAGGCGGGCGTGTGCGCTCGACCAACGTATCTTCCTCGGCAGCGAAGGCCGGGACAGCGGCTGACAGAGCGAGAATGGAGGTAAGAATGATCCTGCTGGCGATCTTCACGGTTCTACTCCGTTGTTTTTGGGCTAGGTGAGTTCTTGTGGATGCGCCTTGTGGCGCAGCGCGACGCCGCACTCAACACACACCGACGTCACAACTTCCCCGCTACACCTCACGAAAATGTCAGTGAACAGGATCAACGCGAGAATTGTCGTTGAAAATCAGCGCGTGGGCGGCTTGAATTTGCGCGGCGATGGTCCAAGTGAAGCCGTCATTCCTCCAATTCGAAATTGCCGTACCTGCAATCAGATCGTGCCCATCGGCGCCTGGGTGATGTTCTCATCAACGTTGGTCATGGGTCCCTGACGCAGGAACGGAAAGGACAAGGTCAACGCCGACCTGCTGTGTTTCTTCCCGAATTCGAACGACCGTGAAGCGGTATTTTTTATGCTCAGTTTATATCCGCGCCCTGCGGCTCGACTTACAAGCGTCATGCACGAAGCGGGAGCAAAGCCAATGTGGATTATGGTCGTCTATGTTTTAATTGTCGTCGTCAGCGAATTGATCGTTGTCGGAATCGGTTTGGCTTTGGATCGAATTGCCCCGATAGCCAGTTTGCCAGTGTCCCTGACATTGTTTTTCGCGGTCCTCTGGTTCGGCTGGCTGCTTGCAGTACGCTGGACCGAACCCAAGCACGGCAAAAAATCAAAACTTGTGGCCGAAAACTAGACGTGCCGGACCGACGACGGCTCGATCTAGAGCGCTTTGCAGCAGCTGCACTCTGCCATCAACCGAAGAAATGAGACCATCATATATTTTCGTTAGTCGGCAATTGCCGCACGGTCTAGCAATAGTTACTCGATTGCCGACCTTGACGTTGTCAAATGCCGAAGAAAAATTTTCTGGAAGATCGGAAGAAACTCGAATCAAAGCAGAATGAGCTGATCAAGGCGCATTATGCCGGGGCCGCGGTATTGCTTGTCGCAGCGGCCGGATTCCTGGCGCTGGTTTTTGTCCTTAATCGCGCTTTTGATTTCAGCCGTTTCGCCTACTGACGAAATGCTTACCGGCCGGCGGCGTAGCCTTGCATGCCGCGCGGATTGGCAGCCGCGCGCCGGCGTGGACCTACACGGGACGCGGCGGTCAGACGGCCTTCCGACCAGCCCGGCCCGACCTCAACCTCATGCCCCCGCGCGCGCAATTCGCTGATGGTCGCGTCGGGCAGCCGTTTTTCCACAACAAGCACGCCTGGCCGCGCGGTGCGCGGCCAGAACGAAATCGGGAAATGCTCCGAATGCCAGGCCGGCGCGTCGATCGATTCTTGCAGATTCATGCCGGCATGGACGTGACGCAGAAAGAATTGTGTCGTCCATTGATCCTGCTGATCCCCACCGGGTGACCCCCACGCGAGGTAGGGCTCGCCATCCCGCAATGCCAGGGTCGGAGAGAGCGTGGTGCGCGGCCGCTTGCCCGGCGCAAGTGCGGCGGGATGGTTTTCGTCGAGCCAGAACATCTGCGCGCGCGTGCCGAGCCCGAAGCCAAGCTCGGGGATCACCGGCGAGGACTGCAGCCAGCCGCCGGATGGCGTCGACGACACCATGTTGCCGGCAACGTCGACAATATCGAAATGCACGGTGTCACCAATCACCTCACCGAGACGGCCGACTGTCGGTTCTCCGGCCCCCAGACTTCCGACCGCGGCGCGCGCACCCTCTGCGCGGCGCATCTCGACGACTGCCCCGTAACCCCTGACCGAGCCTGGCCGCAATTCGAGCGACGCCTGTTTGCCGACCAGCTTGCGGCGCTCAGCGTTGTAACGGTCGGACAGAAGCGTCTCGATCGGCACTTCGACGAAATCGGGATCGCCGTAAAAGCTCTCCCGGTCGGCAAAGGCAAGTTTGGCACACTCGACCTGCAGGTGGATGAAGTCTGCGCCGACCGGATCAACGTTATCAAGATCGTAGCCCTTCAGGAGTGCGAGCTGTTGCAGCACCACCGGCCCCTGACTCCAGACGCCGGCCTTGCACACCGTGTAGCGGCCGTAGTCGTAGGTCAGTGGCGGCTCGACGTGTGCCTGCCAGGCAGCTATGTCCGTGCCGGCCAGCACGCCAGCATGGCGCTCTCCGGTGACATCCATCACTCTTTGCGAGCGGCAGAACCTGTCGATCGCCTCCGCGACAAAGCCTTGTGACCATACTTTTCGCGCGCGCTCGATCTGCGCGACGCGATCGCCGCCCGCACTCTCTGCTTCGCGGAGAACGCACGTGTAAGTGTCGGCAAGTGTGCGGTTCGTGAACAGCACGCCAGGCTCCGGCACCTTGCCGTTCGGGAGATAGACCGCTGCGGAGGTTGGCCAATGTTCGCGGAATAACTGTGCGACCATTCCGATGGTCGCGCACGCCCGCTCGACCAGCGGATGGCCATTGCGCGCGTACGAAATCGCGGGCCCCAGCACATCGGCCGGATGCATGGTGCCATAGTCGCGCAACAGCAGCATCCATGCGTCGAACATGCCCGGAACGCAGGCGGCCAGCAGGCCGGTCCCGGGGACCATATCGAGGCCGAGGCTGCGGAAGTGCGCAATGGTCGCGGCCTGCGGCGCCGGTCCCTGACCGCAAATCACTTCCGGCCGATTGCGTTTGACATCGTAGAGGATGACCGGGACGTCGCCGCCCGGCCCGTTGAGATGCGGCTCGACGACTTGCAGCGTGAATGCCGTCGCCACTGCAGCGTCGAAAGCATTACCGCCCTTTTCCAACGTTGCCATGCCGACCGCGGTCGCGATCCAATGCGTCGACGCAACAACGCCAAAGGTGCCTTCGATCTCGGGGCGAGTCGTAAAGGGATTGGGATTGATCTTGGAGACGTCAATTTTCATGCGCGGCAATGTAGTTGAGATTGACCGGGCTCGCCACCTTGTTTCCCCGCTCCGTTCGCGGCAACCTTAGATCGCAATTCGGTTGAGGGGACAAAATGTCAGAAATTGCAATGGCGGCCGGAGCGCCGCATCGATCCAGCACGTTCAAGGTTCTTGCGGCTGCCTCGATCGGCAACGCACTTGAATGGTACGACATCCTTGCTTACGGCTATTTCGCCGTCACGATTTCCAAGCTGTTCTTCCCCACGGCCGATTCGACAACCGCGCTGCTTTTGACCTTTGGGACATTCGGCGTGTCTTATCTGGTGCGTCCGCTCGGCGCCCTTGTCCTCGGCGCCTATGCTGACCGCGCGGGACGGCGCGCCGCCATGCTGCTGTCGATCGTCATCATGACGATCGGAACGGGCTTGATGGCAATTATGCCGACCTACGGGACAATTGGGATTTTAGCGCCAATTGCTGTGCTCATTGCGCGACTATTGCAGGGCTTTGCGGTAGCCGGTGAATTCGGCAGCGCCACCGCCTTCCTGGTCGAGCACTCCAAGGAGCGCAAGGGCTTTTTCGCGAGTTTCCAGTGGTTCGGCCAGGGACTGGCCGCCGTGCTGGCATCACTTTTCGGCGTCATCTTGTACGGCTGGCTGACGACTGATCAGCTCGAAAACTGGGGCTGGCGCGTGCCGTTTTTATTCGGGCTACTGATCGGTCCGATCGGGCTCTATATTCGCAAGCACGTCGGCGAAACGCCGGAATTTCGTGAGCACGGTCCCGCCACGGCGCCTGTACGCCAGATGTTCACCGGGCATTGGGACCGGCTGCTGATGTGCATTGGCATCGTTGTCCTCTCCACCAGCTCAAACTACATCATCCTCTACATGCCGACTTACGCCATCAAGCAGTTGCATCTGCCGCAATCGCTTGGCTTCACGGCAACCTTGATCGGCGGCCTGCTGCTGACCTTTGGTGCGCCGTATTTCGGCCATCTGTCGGACCGCGTCGGCCGCGTGCGGTTGATGGTCATTGTTTGTCTGCTGTTCGCAGTCTCGGCCTATCCGGCCTTTGTGCTGCTGGTTGCCAATCCGTCACTGGCGGGCATCGTCGGCATCGTGTGCTGGCTGAGCCTGCTCAAGGCCGCCTATAGCGGGACGCTTCCGGCTTTGATGGCGGAACTATTTCCGATTGCAACACGAAGCACCGGCATCGCGGTGGCCTACAATACCAGCGTGCCGATCTTCGGTGGCTTTGCGCCTTTCATTGCGGCCTGGCTGGTTGCGACCACCGGTTCGCCACTGGCGCCAAGCTACTATCTGATTGCGACGGCCCTGTTGAGCCTGGCGGTCCTGGTCGTCATCCACATGCGAGTTAAAACCGCTTAGACCACCTCGGTTAGTTCAGGTTGCGGAGCCGGTCCCGCTGCTTCCAACACGGCCGCACGCCACTCGCGCTTCACCGGCAGAATCGGAGGCATTGGCGCAACGTCGGGTTCCGCGGTGGGCGCCGCGATCGATTCGATGTTCTCTGTCTGTGATCCCCTGCGCATAAAGAGATTATAGATCAGCCATTGGGTGCGATGGCGCTTGCCACGAAGCGGGAAGCGATTGGCGATTGAAGACCGCGCATAAAAATTTTCGTAAGACCTGCCGACGCCGATACGAAGATCATCCCCCGACATCTGCGCCGGGCGGTATACGACATGACCCTGGTCGTATTTCGTCCAGTCAAAGGAAACGATCCGGTTTGCCTTTTTCATCTCATACCAGGTCAAGGTGCCGGGATAAGGCGTCAGGGTTGAATAGGCGACGGCGTCGTATCTGGTATCGATATTGAATTTGACGGTGTCGTCAAACACCGCGTGATCGTCACCATCGAAACCATACATGAATAGCCCGAACACCATGATGCCATAAGAGTGAACTTTCTCGACCAGAGCAGCGAATGTGTCGGGCCGATTGACGTGCTTGTGCACGCTCTTGAGCGTCTCGCGCGATATCGATTCGAAGCCAATGCTTAAAAGCGTGCAGCCGCTTTCCGCGGCGAGCTCGAGCATGCGATCGTCTTGAGCAAGCTTCGACGTAACACCGGCCTGCCATTGAAAGTTGCGCCCCTTCAATGCACGCATGACTTCCTTTGGACGTTCCGGTGTCCCAAAAAAATCGGCGTCGTTGATCGAGATGGTGCGCGCACCGCAGTTTTCCATCTCATTAATGACCTCGTCGACCGGCCGATAACGAAACTTCAGCCCATTCATCAACGGTTCGGCGCAGAACGTGCAGCCTTGATGGCAGCCGCGCGACGTTTGGACAAAGGTCTTGTTCACGTAGCGATGCTTCTTCAGAAGGTCGTAGCGCGGCATTGCCAATCCGACCATCGGGTGCAACGTATTGGACTTATAGGTTCCTCGCATTTGTCCTTGCTTGAGGTCGTCAAGCAGCTTGCCGATCACGAGCTCGACCTCGCCGATGACGACAGCATCGGCATGTTTAAGCGCCTCCTGCGGCATAAAGCTTGGATGCACACCACCCATGACGACCGGGATACCTTTGGCGCGAAATTGGTCGGCGACCTCGTATCCGCGATTGACGTAGCTCGTCATTGCTGAAATGCCGACGAGATCGGCCTTCAGATCAAAATCGATTTCCTCGATGTTTTCGTCGGTCAGCACAACTTCATACTGGTCTCGCGGAATGCATGCGGCGACTGCCAGCAATCCGGCAAGGGGTGAATAAAGAGCCCGATTCAGATAGAGCGGACGGGTTGTAAGGGAATCGGTTTTCGGATTGACAAGGTGAATGACGCGCGTGCGCACGAATATCTCCCTCCGATTAAGCCGCTAGACCCACCAATCTTGTTTCCGTGAGGATAGTTCCTTCCTCCGACAAATAAATGCGCAGCTATGCTGCGGTCAGCCGGTCAGCGCCACTGGGCGCCCCTAATTGATAACATCAAGTTTGACCTTCGCAATGCCCCGATCGACGATTCCCAATGATTCCGCTGCCGAAACTGAAACGTCGACGACACGTCCATGAACGTAGGGACCCCGGTCATTGATGCGCACAGTCACAAACCGTCCCGTCGCTAGATTTGTAACGCGCAACCGGGTGCCGAATGGCAGGGTCGGGTGCGCGGCGGTCATCGCCTTTGGGTTGAATTTTTCGCCGTTCGCGGTCAGTTGGTCGTCAGAGTAGAAACTGGCAATCCCGTATGACGTAGGCGGAATCTGCGCTGTGCGCTTGTATGGCGTGTGCTTGATTGTCCTGATTGCGACGCGGCGACGCATCATGGGCCGGCTGCCTTCCAGCGATGCCTCTCGATTGGCGGCACTCAAGTCAGATTTGTTGGCGACAGGCATGGTCTGGTTGCAGGCCGCAAGCGGTACTGCCGCCGCGACGACTGGAACCAGATGAATAAAATTCCGCAATCGAGTTGATAAGGCCAAAGGTGTGCCTCCCTTCCGTCGAAATCCGACAGCCAATCGGGGCGGCACCGTGGCCGGACCGTACCCTGGTGTGACGTGATTTGATTTTCATCGATCGTGTGGCTGTTTTGCCACGCGGTAATTAGGGACCGGAATCGCGGCTGGCAGCTATTGCAGTCCCGCCTTACGCATGCCGTCGAGAAATTTGGACTCGCGGCGCGCAAAATTCAGTTGGAGTTTACACCCACCCCACGCCCCTTCAGCGCGCTCCCGATCTCTTCCAAAATTACCGGGTCGTCGATCGTCGCCGGCATCGTCCAAGATTCGCCGTCGGCCATCTTCTTGATGGTCCCGCGCAGGATTTTTCCTGAACGGGTTTTCGGCAACCGCGCCACCGTGATGGCAACACGGAATGACGCCACTGGCCCGATTTTCTCGCGCACGAGTGCGACGATTTCCTTTTCAATCTCCGAAGGCGGCCGGTTGACGCCGGCCTTGAGCACAATGAAGCCGCAAGGCACCTCGCCTTTCAGGTCGTCCTTGATGCCAAGCACGGCACACTCGGCGACATCAGGATGCGCGGCCAGCACTTCCTCCATGCCGCCGGTTGATAGCCGGTGGCCGGCGACATTGATGATGTCATCGGTGCGGCTCATCACGTAGACATAGCCGTCTTCGTCCTTGTAACCGGCGTCGGCGGTTTTGTAGTAGCCGGGAAACTCCGCGAGATAGCTTTCCTTGAAGCGCGAGTCCTGCTGCCACAGGGTCGGGAAACAAGCAGGCGGAAGCGGCAGCTTGACCACGATCGAGCCGATCTTGTTTGCCGGCTGCACCTTGCAGGCTTCATCGACGATATCAATCGTATAGCCGGGCATCGGCACGCAGGCCGAGCCGTAGCGCACCGGCAGTGCGCCGAGTCCGACCGGATTTCCGGCGATGCACCATCCGGTCTCGGTCTGCCACCAGTGATCGATCACCGGTACATTGAGCACCTCTTCCGCCCACTGGATTGTCGGCGGATCAGCGCGTTCGCCGGCAAGGAACAGCGTGCGGAATTTGCCAAGATCGTATTTCTTGATGTGCTCGCCCCTGGGGTCTTCCTTCTTGATGGCGCGAAAGGCGGTGGGCGCGGTGAACAGCGACACCACACCGTGCTGCGCAATTACGCGCCAGAACGCGCCGGCATCGGGCGTGCCGACCGGCTTGCCTTCGTAGAGAATAGAAGTGCATCCGTGGAACAGCGGCGCATAGACAATGTAGGAATGGCCGACGACCCAGCCGACGTCGGAGCCTGACCACCACACTTCGCCGGGCGAAATGTCGTAAAGATTTTGCATCGACCATTTGAGCGCGACCATGTGGCCGCCATTGTCACGCACGACGCCCTTTGGGATACCGGTCGTGCCTGACGTGTATAGAATGTAGAGCGGGTCAGTGGCGGCGACCGGCACACATTCGCTGGTCTTCGCGTAATTGACGGCGTTTTCCCAGACCTTGCGCCAGTCGTGGTCGCGGCCTTCGATGAGCGTGGCCTCGCATTGCGGCCGCTGGAGGATCATGCAGGCGGGCGGCTTGTGCTCGGCGAGGCTGATTGCTTCGTCGAGCAGAGGCTTGTAGGGCACGACACGCGCACCCTCGATGCCGCAGCTCGCGGAAAGGATCATCTTTGGTTTGCAGTCGTTGATGCGGGTGGCGAGCTCCTTCGGCGCAAAACCGCCGAACACCACCGAGTGGACGGCGCCGATGCGTGCGCAGGCGAGCATGGCGAACACCGCCTCAGGGACCATCGGCATGTAGATGATGACGCGGTCGCCCTTCGTGACGCCAAAATCGCGCAACATGGCGCCGAGCAATTGCACCTCGGACAGCATGCGGCCGTAGGTGTAGGTTTTCACCGTGTTGGTGACGGGAGAATCGTAGATCAGCGCCGGCTGGTCGTTGCGGCCGGCGGCGACATGGCGATCGAGCGCGTTGTAGCAGGTGTTACAGGTGCCGCCGATGAACCAGCGGCCATAAATACCGGCGTCCCTGTCGAATATCCTCTTCGGTTTCTCGTACCAGTCGATATCCCGCGCGGCGTCAGCCCAGAAACCTTCAGGGTCTCGCTGCCAGTGCGCGTAGACGTCGTGATAACGGCTGGTACGGACGTCCACCGGGCCCTCCATGGCTTATAGCCCGCGATTGTGGAACGCCCGGACCGTACAAACAAGGCGGCGATTGATCAGGGGCCGTCGCCTTGGCTACGGTGTCGCCGAGGGGAAACGGGCATGGCGAAAACGCCTTACGATACCGATCTCGAACGCAATCCGGCCAACTATCAGCCATTGACACCGCTTGGCTTTCTCGAGCGCGCTGCCGCGGTCTTCCCCAGCCATACCGCCATCATCCATGGGCCGATGCGGCGCTCTTATGCGGAGTTCTATGCGCGTGCGCGGCAGCTTGCTTCAGCACTGTCGAAGCGCGGCATCAAGCGCGGCGATAGCGTTTCAGTATTTCTTGCCAACACACCCGCCATGCTGGAGTGCCACTACGGCGTGCCAATGACGCAGGGCGTGCTCAACACGCTCAACACGCGGCTCGATGCGCCGATCATCGCCTTCTCGCTCGATCATGCAGACGCCAAGGTCGTCATCTCCGATCGTGAATTTTCCAAGGTGATGAAAGAAGCGCTCGCAATCGCGAAAGTGAAGCCGTTGGTGATCGATTACAACGATCCCGAATATACCGGCGCGGGCGAGCGGCTCGGGACCATCGATTATGAAGAATTCGTTGCGCAAGGCGATCCTGAGTTCTCTTGGCAAATGCCTGCAGACGAATGGGACGCGATCGCGCTCAACTACACCTCGGGCACCACCGGCGATCCCAAAGGCGTGGTCTATCACCACCGCGGCGCGCATCTCCTTGCGGTCGGCAATGTCGTCACCTGCTCGATGGGCAAGCATCCGGTATATCTGTGGACGCTGCCGATGTTTCATTGCAACGGCTGGTGCTTTCCGTGGTCGATCTCCGTCGTTGCGGGTACGCATGTGTGCCTGCGCGCGGTACGTGCGCCGGCCATGTATGACGCCATTGCCAACTACAAGGTGACGCACCTGTGTGGCGCGCCGATCGTGATGGCAACGCTGCTCAATGCGCCGGCGAACGAGAAGAAGCCCTTGCCGCATGTGGTCGAATTTTTCACCGCTGCCGCACCGCCACCGGAGGCCGTGCTCGCCGCCATGAAAGAGGCAGGCTTTAATGTCACGCACCTTTATGGATTGACCGAATGCTACGGGCCGGCGGTCGTCAACGACTGGCACGCAGAGTGGAACGCGCTTCCTGCCACCGAGCAGGCAGTGAAAAAGGCGCGCCAAGGCGTGCGCTATAGCGCGCTGGAAGCACTCGACGTGCTCGACCCCGAGACGATGATGTCGGTCGCGCGCGATGGCGAAACGCTGGGCGAAGTGATGATGCGCGGCAACGTGGTCATGAAGGGTTATCTCAAGAACAAATCATCGACCGAAAAGGCCTTTGCCGGCGGCTGGTTTCACACCGGCGATCTCGGCGTCATGCACTCCGATGGCTACATTCAGCTCAAGGACCGTTCCAAAGACATCATCATCTCGGGCGGCGAAAACATTTCGTCGATTGAAGTGGAAGATGCGCTCTACAAGCATCCCGCGGTCGCCGCCGCCGCGGTCGTAGCAAAGCCCGACGACAAATGGGGCGAAACGCCTTGCGCCTTCATCGAGCTAAAACCGGGCGCGAGCGCGAGTACGGACGAGCTGGTGCAATGGTGCCGCAAGCATCTGGCGTCGTACAAATGCCCGCGCTACGTAGTGTTCGCGGAGATCCCGAAGACGAGCACCGGCAAGATCCAGAAATTCAAGCTGCGCGAGATGGCGAAGGCAGTGTGATGTACCTACACCGTGTGTACGGGGCTTGACCCGACACAGCGCGTTGCGTCTTCGTCTGACGCGCGCGGATTAAGATGCCGCCGCAGCGATTCGAGCCACCCGGCAAATGCCTCGCGAAAGAACGCAATTCTTTCCTCACAGCGGTCGAGTTCACAGTCGAATGTCGCCCACCATTCGACAAAGGCGCGATTGCCTTCGACGACCGGCGTGACCCGCAACGTCGCCTGAAAATTGCGCGCCGGTATCGGCGCCTCGCCAGCGAACGCGTAGGTCTGCGACCGATCGGCATCCGATAACGCCAGCAATTTCTGCCGTCTTCGGGTGCCGTTGTAGAGGACGTTACGTATGGCTCCGACGGAATCCCCTGGCCTGCCCGCTTCGATCTGACTTTCCCCGGCGCCATCGACCCAAACGGGGTAGTTGTTAAAATCGCGAATGACGTTCCAGATGTCATCAGCAGACTGTTCGAAGATAGTGCTGTAATAACTTCTTGCCATGTCTATGCTCCTCGCTGCTCAGAGTGCAGGATTTGGCAATTGAGCCTGTTCGCGGCCACCCGATTTCTGGCACGCACACTCGGTACTTGGAACAATCAATGCCCGACATCGTCATCAGCAATGAAGGACCGGTCCGGAAAATCCGGATGAACCGGCCGGAAAAGAAGAATGCGCTGACGCTCGCAATGTATGAGACGATGGCCGCGGCGATCGAAGACGCCGGAACGCAAACAAGCGTACGATGCCTGTTGCTCGCAGGCGCACCGGATGTGTTCTGCGCCGGCAACGACCTCAATGATTTCGTGGCGATGGCGCGAAGCGGCGCGCTGGGCGCATCGATCGTGCGGTTCCTGCATGTTCTGGCACGCTGCGAGAAGCCATTGGTCGCGGCAGTGAGTGGCGCGGCCGTCGGTATCGGCACGACCATGCTCCTGCATTGCGATCAGGTTATCGCAAGCGATAACGCAGTGCTGCTGACGCCGTTCGTCTCGCTCGGCCTGCTGCCGGAAGCCGGCTCCAGCCTGATCGCACCGCGGCTCATGGGCCACGCGCCGGCATTCTCTTTGCTGGTGATGGGGAAGCCTCTGTCCGCGGCAGACGCCAGGGCGGTGGGCATCGTTAACGCGGTCGTGCCCGCCGCTGAACTCGATGCGCAATCACTTGCCATCGCGCGCGACATTGCGGCATTGCCACCCGAGAGTGTGGCGGCCGCGCGAAGGCTGATGCGCGGCTCCGTCGAGGAAGTCGCCGCGCGAATTGACGAGGAGGTTGAAGCCTTCAGGATGCGGCTGGCCTCGCCCGAAGCGAAGGCGGCGCTCGCGGCATTCTTGAACCGAAAACGGTGAGAGCTAGCGCCCCTCGCGGGTATAGGGGTTGAACATGTTTTCGGTATTGTAGCGATCGCTGAATGAACGCTGCTGGCCGAACTGGAGCGTGGTGTTGCCCTGCTTGACTGTCGTCTGCCCATTGTCGCTGTTGAAAGGCGATACTGGCGTGTGACGATCCGGCGTGGCTGGTTTGTCGAGATCCATGAAGGCCTGACCGCTGCGTCCACCGCCCTGATCCTCGATGGTGAAAGCCTTCGCGCCAGGCGTGGCATAGAGCACCGCAAATACTGCGGCGGCAGTAACAAACGCACGAGTTGTTGCGCTGAATGACATGGCGGCCTCGACGATCTCTTTCGCGGTTGGCGAATCCAGCAGGATAATATGGCTGCACCGCGGCAGCAGGCTATTCTACCTTAATCCCGAGCTTTTTAACCAGCCCGCTCCACCTCTTTTCATCGGCATCGACATCGGCGGCATAGGCCTCGGGCGTGCCGGGTAACGCTTCCGCGCCCTCCGTTGCAAGCCGTTGCTTGACGTCCTCGGTGGCGAGGGCGGCGTTGAGGTCCCTGTTGAGTCGCGCAATGACCGCGGGCGGTGTGCCGGTCGGCGCCATCAACCCGTATCGTAGCGCGACGTCGAAGCCGGGCACGCCGCTTTCGGCAAGCGTGGGCAAATCGGGCAACAGACGCGATCGCTTCGCAGTGGTGATCGCGAGGCCGCGCAAGGTTCCAGCTTTAATATTGCCAAGTGCGACGGGGATCGGAACAAACATCATCGGAATATGACCGCCGAGCAGATCGCCCATGGCCGGGCCGTTGCCCTTGTAAGGCACGTGTTGAAGCTTCACTCCTGCTTCGCTTGCCAGGTATTCGCCGGCGAGATGGTTGACGGTGCCGACGCCGGGCGACCCATATTGGATCGGCGCCGGCGCAGCCTTGGCATAGGCGATCAATTCGGCGACCGAGCGCACCGGCAATGAAGGATGCACCACCAGCACATTCGGAGCGAAGCCAATCATGCCAATCGGCACGAAGTCCTTGCGGGGATCATAGCCTGCATTGACATTCATGCTGGGCGCGATCGCCATCGTGGCGGTGTAACTGAGCAAAATGGTGTAGCCATCGGGCGCGGCCTTTGCGACAGAGCGCGTGCCGATGGTGCCTCCCGCACCTCCGCGATTCTCGACGACGACCGGCTGACCAAGAGTGGCCGACATTTTGTCAGCGACGTTGCGTGCCATCACCGTGGTGCTGCCACCGGGCGGAAACGGAACGATCAGCGTAATCGGTCGGGTCGGATAGTCATCGGCACGGGTCAAATCGAAGGACCCGCACAGAACAATAACGGCAAATGCGACGGACAAAAATCTGTCCGCTCCCCGGATGGATCGACGCAGGCTCGACATCCTACTCCACCTTCAGCCCGAGCTTTTTAACCAGTCCGCCCCACTTCGTCTCCTCCTTGTCAATGTCGGCGGCATATTCCGCCGGCGTCGAGGTCATCGGATCGCCGCCTTCATTGTGAATTTGCTTTTGAACCTCGGGGGTATCGACAAGTTTGCGGACTTCCTCGCTGAGCCTGTCGACGATCTCCTTCGGGGTGCCTGCCGGCGCCAACAAACCGTAGTGCAACACGGCTTCAAAGCCGGGCATCCCTGATTCATCGAAAGTCGGCACGTCCGGCAGAAGGGAGAAACGCTTTTTGCTGGTGACCGCAATGGCCCGCACCTTCCCGCCGGCGATATTGCCCAAGGCTGGCGGCAGCACGCTGAACGCGATCGGCACGTGTCCCCCGAGGAGATCGTTCATCACCGGCGCTGAACCCTTGTAGGGAATGATTGCAACGTTCACGCCCGCCACTGATTTGAACAGTTCAGCGCACATGTAGCCGCCGGTTCCGAGCGCCGACGTCCCGAGGTTGAATTTGCCGGGATCCTTCTTGGCCATAGTGATGAACTCGGCGATCGATTTCGCCGGAAACGACGGATTCGCGAGCAGCGCCACCGGCATCGAGGCCACGAGACCGATCGGGGCGAAATCCTTGCGCGGATCGTAGCCGGCGTGGGCGTAGAGACTGGGATTGATGGAAATGGTGCCGGTGTGTCCAAGCAACAGTGTGTAGCCATCAGGCGCAGCCTGCGCGACCGCTCGGGTACCGATGGTGCCACCGGCGCCGGCCCGATTGTCGACGATGAATTGTGCATGCATGGCCTCGGACAGTTTGGCGGCGACCACGCGCGCCATCGCGTCGACGCCACCGCCTGGCGGATACGGCACGATCAGCGTGACGGGACGCGCCGGGTAGTCGGCGGCCGCCGCGGCGCTCATTGCCGCCAGCATCGTGGCAAGCACGAACGCGGCGGCGACAGAAAATCTGGACATGGCGTTCTCTCCCCGCATTTTATTGTGGGTGATCATAACGCAAAACCACCCTCGCAGGGACGGGTCTGGCTAAGGCGCATTCCAGGCGTCCGTCACGGCAAAAAAAACAAAGCCGAACCCGGAGAAGCCCGAGTTCGGCGTGATCGGAAAACTTGAGCCTGGGATCGAGCCGTCAGTGCACGCTGGCGTGACCGTTATGGCGTAGCCGCTCGATCTCATCCTTCACTTGCAATTTGCGACGTTTGAGCTCCACAACTCTCAGGTCATCGACCGCGGGATGGGTCAGGCATTCGGTAATTTCGTCTTCGAGCGCCTGGTGTCGTCTCTCCAATTCCGCAAGGTGCGATTGCATCGACATGCGGTATGTCTCCTCAATCAGTGGCCCTCTAGGATTTAAGTGTAGCGCAGACTCACCACAAGAGCGACGGTACACCCGCCTTCGCCTTGCGGCAAACCGGGGCAAACCTTTGATCGGGGCTCTATTTTCCGAAAGCTTGAACGCCCTTGTGGAAAACGTGATAATTATTGCGCTCTTGCCGGAGCGGGCTCGGCCAGGCGCACACAAACCAGCGGTGGCAATGACCGACGAGGAAGAACGCGCGTTGCGGGAGCAGTTGGCGCGTCTGCTGCAGGAACATCGTGACCTGGACGCTGCAATTGCGGCCCTGGCTACCTCTCCGGGTTCCGACCTTATTCAGGTGCAGAGGCTGAAGAAACGCAAGCTGGTGCTGCGCGACAAGATCCGCCGCATCGAGGATCAGCTGACGCCCGATATTATCGCTTAGAACGCGCGCCCGCCTACGCCGGTGATGACAGCGGCGGCAGGAACTGGTCGCGCTTGTCCTGCTTCCGGGCATACATCGCCTTGTCGGCAGCCTCGATCGTCTCCGCGGGTGTGGCGTCGGGAAGAAGCGGTGAAGTTCCAACGCTGGCGCCCACCTGTATCTGCACCTGCCCATGCACAACGCTGACCTTTCCGATCAGCGTTTCAAGTTCGTGCGCCTTTGCGGATGCCTGCGCCTCATCGATTCGCCAGAGCACCACACCCAATTCGTCCCCGCCGAGCCGGCCGACGATGTCGGAGGCGCGCACATGGGCGCTAAGCTGTTGCGACAGAGCCTTGAGGAGAGCGTCGCCCGTGCCATGGCCGTGGCGGTCGTTGACCGATTTAAAGCCGTCGAGATCGACGTACATCAGAACGGCCTGCGTGCCATAGCGCTTCACATAGGCGAGCGCGCGTTTGAGTTCGCGTTCAAACCCTCGGCGATTGAGAATATCGAGCAGCGGATCGATGTCGGCGCGCGCCTCCAGCTCCCCGATGCGCGCTCGCGCAACCGCAATCTCGCGTCTGAGCCGTTCGACTTCGGCCAATAGGGAAGCCGCAGGTGGAAGATCGTCGCGCATACGTGCTTCAGCCCGTGCTTCAAGGTGATGGAGACCCATAGTTAGTCCTCGCGAATCTTAACCTTGCGCGCGAGAATACCCCTTTCGCCTTGCCAGCGGGGAGCCCCAACCTATAATCCGGCGCTTCCTTCCGCAGGAATATTTGCGGATTTCGGGGAGCAAAATGACGCCAAAACCGGTCGCGATCATCATGGGCAGCCAGTCCGACTGGGCCACGATGAAGCACGCCGCCAAGACGCTCGATGCGCTCGGGATCGGTTACGAAGCGCGCATCGTTTCCGCTCACCGCACCCCCAAGCGGCTCTATGACTTCGCCGGCAGTGCGCGGAAAAACGGCTTCAAGGTCATTATCGCCGGCGCCGGTGGCGCGGCCCACCTGCCCGGCATGGCCGCATCGATGACGCCGCTTCCGGTATTCGGCGTGCCGATGAACACGCACGCCCTGGAGGGCAAGGATTCGCTACTGTCGATCATGCAGATGCCCGGTGGCATCCCGGTCGGAACGCTCGCTATCGGCAAGCCAGGCGCGATCAACGCCGCGCTCCTGGCGACCGCCGTCCTTGCGCTGTCAGACGCCAAGATCGCGAAACGGCTGGATGCCTGGCGCGCGCGCCAGACGAAGTCCGTGGCCAAACGGCCGAAGGACTGAACATGCCACTTGCTGCCCATTCCGTTCGTCCCCGCGCAAGCGGGGACCCGGTGCAAAGGATTTCCGATTCAGTGATTGTGGCGCTGGACCCCCACTTACACGGAAATGAGCGGAGTGCAGCTTGCTGAAGCCCGGCGCCACCATTGGTATTCTCGGCGGGGGGCAGCTCGCCCGCATGCTCGCGCTCGCGGCGGCGCCTCTGGGTTTGCGCTGCCACGTCTATTCGCCGGAGAAAGATTCGTGCGCGTTCGATGTGGTGCACGCCGGCACCTGCGCCTCGTATGACGACGAAGCCGCACTTGGCCGCTTTGCCGGCACCGTCGATGTCATCACTTATGAATTCGAGAACGTGCCGGCCAGAACCGCGGCATTTCTGGCCCGCCGAAAACCGGTCCTGCCGGACCCGCAAGTGCTGGAAACCACGCAGGATCGGCTGGTCGAAAAGAATTTCATCAGCGCCCTCAAGATTGCCACCGCACCCTACGCGCCCGTCCACAGCGCAACGCAATTGGAGGAGGGCATGAAATCGGTCGGGGTGCCGGCGGTGCTCAAGACGCGCCAGCTCGGCTACGACGGCAAGGGTCAGGCGAAGATCACAAAAGGCGCCGACGCAGTCGCAGCCTGGCGGTCTGTGCGCAATGCGCCCTGTATTCTGGAAGGCTTCATCAACTTCGAACGCGAGGTTTCGGTGGTCGCCGCTCGTACGCGCGATGGTAAGGTAGAGTGTTTCGAGGTTACGGAAAACGAGCACCGCGATCATATTCTCAAGATCTCGCGCGTACCGGCGAAAGTAACCGCAACGCTCGCCCGCGAGGCGCAGCAGATCGCAACCCGCATCGCTAAAGCCTTCGACTATGTCGGCGTGCTGGCGGTGGAGATGTTTGTTGTCCGCAAGGGCCGGCGGCGGACAGTCTTGGTCAACGAGATCGCCCCGCGCGTGCACAATTCGGGCCACTGGACCATTGACGGCGCGACGGTCTCGCAGTTCGAACAACACGTCCGTGCGATCGCAGGGTGGCCTCTGGCGAAGCCGCTGCTGCTCGGTCGCCGCTTAGAAATGGTGAACCTGATCGGGGCGGAAGTGAACGAGGCTGCGAAGTGGCTGACCGTTCCCGGAACCTCCGTGCATGTGTACGGCAAGGGCGAGGCGCGCCCGCAGCGCAAGATGGGGCATGTCACGCGGGTTTGGCCGAAGTGAATGCCGGCAACGGCTAACCCCTCATCCCATATCGAGAAATGATCAGTGGCGACGCGTCACCAGCGCGGTTCGAATGGACTCTTAACCCCTTTTCTGCTAGAGCCGCCCGACTCAAAGGCCCGTTTTTCGGGCTTTGCCTTAACCCGTCGGACCAATAACGAAGGAGCAAGCGTGCAAGTACTCGTTCGCGACAACAACGTCGATCAGGCCCTGAAGGCGCTGAAGAAGAAGATGCAGCGCGAGGGCATTTTCCGCGAAATGAAGCTTCGCGGCCACTACGAAAAACCATCGGAAAAGAAGGCGCGGGAAAAGGCGGAGGCGATCCGTCGGGCCCGCAAGCTCGCGCGCAAGAAGATGCAGCGCGAGGGACTGCTGCCGATGAAGCCTCGTCCGGCTCCGGGTGCCGGTCCTGGCGGCGGCGCACAGGGCCGTGGCGGTCATGGCGGTCATGGCGGTCATGGCGGCCATCGCGCTCCCCGCATGGGCTAAGCGCGGGCTTAAAATCCAGATCGGTGGCGCGGGCCTCAAGTCGCCCGCGCTATTGTTTTTTAGGCCTCTTTTTCAGCCAAAACCCGTCATCGTGCCCGCGCCCTGGCGCGGTTCAATTTCGCCGATCCCGGGCAACAGTTTGTTATTTTTGTTCGTGTATCCGTCACCTGTCATTCAGAGGACGGTTTCGTGTCGCGCGTCGATTTCGACCAGTACGCCGGACAATACGAGGCGATCCTCGCCGCGCAGACGCAATTCTTCGACGGCGACAGCAACTATTTTGCCCGCTACAAGATCGAGCTTGCGCAGCAACTGGTCGGCCGCGTCGAGGCCGTCCTCGATTTCGGTTGCGGCATCGGCCGCAGTGCGCCGCATCTGCGTGAGATCTTCCCGAACGCCGACATTGTCGGCTGCGACCCTTCCGCCGACAGTCTCGCAATTGCACGCCAGGAGAACCCCGCCTGCCGCTTCTTGTCGATGGAAGAGCTTGGTCCCGATTCAAAATTCGATCTCGTGATCGCATCCTGCGTGTTTCATCACATCCCGCCGCAGGATCGGCAGATGGCAATACGGTATTGCTACAGTCGCCTGAAGGAAGGCGGTCACTTCATCATCTTCGAACACAATCCGATCAATCCGGTGACGCGCCATCTCGTCAAAAACTGCCCGTTTGATGCTGACGCTGTGCTGTTGAGCATGCGTGAGACAATCGCTCGCATGCGGAATGAACGTCTCAACATCGACGAATCGAGTTACTGCCTGTTTTTCCCGCAGCCGCTCGCGGCACTTCGTCGTTTCGAGAAATATCTCCGTTGGCTGCCCGTGGGCGGACAATATTTCGTCTGCGCCAGCAATCCGAAGCCGAAACTGACCCGCGCCGCGTAACTCGTCCGGCGCCTCCGCTATTTCCAGCAGAACTTATCTTCCGCTCCGTTTTGTTTGCGGGTGGCGTAATACGCTTCACGAGTCTTGGTGTCATCTAAATAGGCACGCTCCTTGGCGGCGCGATCCTTTGCATTGTCGACCGCACGCCTCGCGTTTGCGGCGCGATCGCCGGGCAGAGCCGGTGCACGCGCCATGAACATCACCTCGTAAGGATTGGCCTCAACCCACGTAACTGCCTTCGCGTGTTGCTCTATTTGCTTGGCGAGATCGCAGAAGGCGTAGCCGTTAATGATCGGCCCGGCCAGCGCTGCGAAGTTGCGCACCGCGTCATCCGCTTGCGCGATTGTTTGCGTTTTTACGTCCAGCACTTCCGACATTACAACATAGCGTTCCTTCGCGGCGTAGAACCAGAAAACAGCATCGTCGCGTAAACCGACATCATACAGGCGGATGGCAAGAACCATCATCGCCATGGGGGTGACCACCCCGGGCTTGGCCAGGATCAGATCGCGCGCAGCAAGGATGTCTTCTCGCCGGCTCGAGCTAAGCAAATCGTTGTACTGCTTGCCGACACCAACCTGCGGCCGTCCGCCCGGCGTTCGCGCGGCCTCGTAAAACGGCTGCACGTCGATGCCGATATGCCGCACCGGCTCAGCCGACATAGCAACCGCCGGCCAACCGAGCGGAATTGCGGACAATGCCAGTCGCAAAGCCATCAACATTATCTGCACAGTATTGCCCCTCAATCGGCCGGCTGTGCCAGCTCCCTCAAAAACGCTCTTACCGCCGCTTCTGCGCCGTAGTCATCGAGATCGACGTGTCCGCCGAGCGGAAAACGCACCATCCGCTTCGGCTCTTTCGCCAGCGAAAAAAGCCTTTCACCAAAGGCGATCGGCACGATTCGATCACGCTCACCATGCAGCACCAGCAGCGGCGCCTTCACCAGGAGAATGCGCTCGTCTGAACGAAACAGATCTTTCATGAACAAGCGCACCGGCAAGAACGGATAGGCGGCAGCTCCGACATCGGCTGCGGAGGTAAACGGCGCATCAAGAATGATACCGCCGACTGTGCGCTCGGCGGCAAGTGCAACGGTGACCCCGGTGCCGAGAGACTCGCCCCACACTACGATACGTTCCGCCGGATACCGCGCGGTCGCAAAATCGTAAGCGGCAGCGGCGTCCCGGATCAGCCCGGCTTCGCTTGGTTTGCCGGTAGAGCCGCCATAGCCCCGATAGGATAACGCCAGGAGACCTGTGCCATCGGCGATCAGCCATTTGAAACGGCCGGCGCGCAGATCGAGCCCTCCGGCATTGCCTTGAAAATAAATCACCACCCGCTTGGTGCCCTGCGGAGGCATGTGCCAGGCGATCAGCTTCTCGCCATCAGCGCTGGTGAGCGTCACTTCCTCGACTTGCGGCAGACCGGCCGCGACCGGCGGCGTGCGGGTGCGATCAGGAAAATACATCAACGAGCGCTGGAAGACGTACACCAGTGCCAGCAATCCGCCGTATCCGAGCAACACGGTGATGAGCAGCCATTTCAACACGGTCATGATTTTCTCATAGCACGGGAATATTGCGCTCGGGTTGCCGCCGCCTGGCGATCCTCCTAGCCTTGCAGAAAGCCAGGGAGGACCACCATGCCGCGCTTGCGCTATATCGAAGAAAGCGAAAAGACGCCCCACACCCGCGAACTGATAGAATCCGCCAAGCGGACCGGCGCGCCCGATCCGCGTGTCGTCAGCATTATGACGCGTAGCCAGGTCGGCGCTGGCTGGGTCGAATTCTGGAATAAAGTGCTTTACCAGGGACTGCTGCCGCACAAGCTCAAGGAAATGTGCCGGATCAGGATTTCGGTCGCGCACCAATGCGGCTATTGCTCGACCGTGCGCTCCAGCGTCGCGAAAGCCGAAGGCCTGACTGAGGACATGATCAACGACCTGTCCAGCTTTGAGAACAGCCAGCACTTCACGCCGCGCGAAAAAGCGGCGCTGCGTTACGCCGATCTGTTCAAGCAAGGCGAACACGCCATCGACAGGGACGACGTTTACCGCGACCTCTCTAACCATTTCAGCGACGAAGAGATCATCGAACTTGGTTTGCTGTGCGCGCAAACCGACGGCGTCGGCAAGTTTGTGAAGTCACTGAATGTGTTGAGTTGGGAGGAAGCCTGCGAACTCAATCCGAAACTGACCCGTAGACGTGCGCACGAAGCGGCAGAGTAGTGAATATCCGGGTGGCTGCGGCGGCAGACGACGACGCCATCTGGCGCATTCTGGAGCCGACTTTCCGCGCTGGCGAGACCTACCCAATTCCGCGCGATATTTCACGCGCCGAAGCGCTCGCCTATTGGCACGCTCCCGGGCACCGCGTGTTCGTGGCCGAGGATGCAGCGACCATCCTCGGAACCTACTATTTGCGCGCGAACAATCGAGGCGGCGGCGCCCACGTCGCCAATTGCGGCTACGTCGTCGCGACGGACGCATTCGGCCGAGGCGTTGCGCGGGCCATGTGCTCGCATTCGCTGGATCAGGCGCGCGAGCAAAGCTTCACCGCAATGCAGTTCAATTTCGTGGTCGCTTCCAACGAGCGCGCCGTGCGATTGTGGCAAGGCCTTGGATTTATCATCGTCGGACGGTTGCCGGGGTCCTTCGAGCACCCGCGGCTTGGTGTCGTCGACGCCTACGTGATGATGCGAAACCTTTGATTCTGCTCAATTTCGAACCGGCCGCGCATCGCTACAGATTCCGTTAAGCCTACGCCACCAAATGGCTGAAAATTTGCCTCGAAGCACGCAACTTTTCGCCTGGAGGCGAGTTGCCGCTACGGGTCGTCAGTTTGCCCAGTCCGAAGCAATCAGACCCTTTGTATTGCGTGCGGGGATCTCCGAGGAAATGAGCGAATTCGGTTTTCTGGAAAGTGAACTTGATCAGGCGGTCGCCGCGTTTGGACGGACGGCGTCTGGCGACAATGTCGTGCCGCTTGATGCTGCCCGTTCTCAAGCGACGTTGCGCGAGCGCGAACGCCGTTTCCGCGAGCTGCTCGATGCGCTGCCCGCCGCGGTCTACACCACCGACGCCGGCGGGCGGATCACCTACTACAACGACGCGGCAGCGACCCTGTGGGGTCACAGCCCTCCACTCGGCACGAGCGAATGGTGCGGGTCCTGGAAGCTGTTCTGGCCGGACGGGACTCCATTGCCGCACGACCAATGCCCGATGGCCGTGGCGCTCAAGAAAGATCGTGCCGTGCGTGGAATGGAAGCGGCTGCTGAACGGCCGGACGGAACGCGCGTGCCGTTTATCCCCTACCCGACCCCAATTCACGACGAGACCGGTAAATTGGTCGGGGCGGTCAACATGCTGGTCGATATCACCGACCGCAAGCACGCCGAGGAGCGGCAGGCGCTGCTGGTCCGGGAGTTGCATCACCGTGTCAAAAATACGCTTGCCACGGTGCAGGCGATCATGGGTTCGACCGCACGCGCGGTCGATAACATGGAGGATTTCAAGTCTGCACTGTTTGGCCGCATACAATCACTTTCGAAGACGCATCTGCTCCTCGCCGATGATCAGCGCGCGGTCAATTTCGATCACATTCTGCGAAGCGAACTTGACGCCTTCGATGACGGAAGCAACAAGCGCATTGTGCTCAGCGGACCGGAAGTGCCCTTGAGCTCGCAAGTCGCGTTGTCGCTTGGCATGGCGATCCACGAGCTCACGACCAACGCGGCGAAATTTGGCGCGCTGTCGATTTTTGGCGGCAGGGTCGAGGTCACCTGGAGTGTGACGATCGACGCGATCCGCCGTACACTTGTCTTCGATTGGGTGGAAAGCGGCGGACCACCGGTTGCGCAACCTCTACGGCAGGGGTTCGGCTCGCGGCTTCTGGCATTCGTGCTGCCTGGGCAGATTCAGGCCAAGACCGAGATCGACTATGCCCCCGAGGGCATCCGCATTCGTTGCACGCTTCCGCTGCCGGTGGGCACGCCCGCCTGACGCAGACCTTGATTCCAAGGGGTGCGGAGAAATAGCCGCATGAACTGGAACAAACCGCGCGCGGATTTGTGATCAGCCAGCGCAGACCCACTGCGCTATAGTGGCTGCTAATGGCTCGTGACGTGACGCGATCAAGAGCCGGTAAAGGTTCCGACTCCTCGTCGACGCGGCACGCAATCCGAGCCAAGAGCCTCGGGAGGCAGCGTCATGGCATATTCAAACATCCTCGTCGGCGCCGAGACCCGTCCCGCGCAACCCCTGATCCGAAAGATCAGCGTGGCCGACCTGCGCGATGCTTTAGCCAAGGGCATGGACGATTTTTACGCCATGCCGACGCATGCCATGTTCCTCTGCATTATCTACCCGATCGTCGGCTTCGTGCTGGCGCGGTTCATCTTCGGCTATTCGATTCTGCCGCTGCTTTATCCGCTGGTCAGCGGGTTTGCTCTAGTTGGGCCGGTTGCAGCGCTTGGTCTCTATGAACTAAGCCGGCGGAGGGAAGCCGGCCTCGAAACATCGGCAGCACGCGCTTTCGATGTATTTGAGTCATCGTCGATCGGCGCCATCGCTGCGCTCGGCCTTCTGCTGCTTGTTATTTTCGCTGTTTGGCTGGCCATCGCAAATGCAATCTACATCGCCAATTTCGGTTACGCGGCACCGACGTCGATCGCAGATTTTCTGCACGATGTGCTCACCACGCGGGCCGGCTGGACGCTCATCGTCGTCGGAAATGGAGTGGGTCTGCTCTTCGCCATTCTGGTTCTCACCATCAGCGTCGTATCATTCCCGTTGTTGCTCGACCGCGATATCGGTGCGGCCAGCGCTCTGCTGACGTCAATTCGCGCCGTCGCCCGTAATCCCTGGACGATGGCGGTATGGGGGTTGATCGTCGGGGCACTGCTGGTCGTCGGTTCGCTTCCATTCCTGCTCGGCCTGACGATAATTATGCCCGTGCTCGGTCACGCGACCTGGCACCTCTACCGCAAGGTCGTCGAACCGCAGGGAAATCCGCCGCCAACTGTGCCGCCGCATGAGAAAGAGGGCCGCTACGCGGCCGATTTCCCGGTGGTGCTGTTTCCCTGGGCGAGAAAATAGCGGGCACATCACGTCCCGGAGCGCAATCCGAAAGCGCGGTAACGCGCCTCGTTCACATCGCCTTCACGATGCTCTCGGTCATTTTCTTGGCGTCGCCGAGGAGCATCATGGTGTTGTCGCGGTAGAAAAGCGGATTGTCGATGCCGGCATAGCCGGAAGCGAGTGAGCGCTTGATGAACATGACGGTACCAGCCTTCCACACCTGCAAAACCGGCATACCGTAGATGGGTGAGGTCTTGTCATCTTCCGCCGCAGGATTGGTGACGTCATTCGCGCCGATGACGAAAGCAACGTCGGCCTGCGCGAATTCGGAATTGATATCCTCAAGCTCGAACACTTCGTCATAAGGAACATTGGCCTCGGCGAGAAGCACGTTCATGTGGCCGGGCATGCGGCCTGCCACCGGATGAATGGCATATTTCACTTCAACGCCTTCTTTTTTCAATTTGTCGGCCATCTCGCGCAGCGCATGTTGCGCCTGTGCCACCGCCATGCCGTACCCCGGCACGATGATCACTTTGGACGAATTCTTGAGAATATAGGCGGCGTCTTCGGCCGAGCCGAGCTTGACCGGCCGCTGCTCGGCGCCAGCACCTGGTCCCGCGGTTTCGCCACCAAACCCGCCAAGAATGACCGAGATGAAGGAGCGGTTCATGCCCTTGCACATGATGTAGGACAGAATCGCGCCCGAGGAGCCAACCAGGGCGCCGGTGATGATCAGCGCAGAATTGCCCAGCGTGAATCCAATGCCGGCGGCAGCCCAACCCGAATAGGAATTGAGCATCGAGATCACGACCGGCATATCGGCACCGCCAATCGGGATGATGATCAAGATACCGAGCGCGAGCGACAGTGCGACGATGATCCAGAAGTCCATCGCGCTTTGCGAGACGAAGAATCCGTAGATGAAGAAGACCAAAGCCGCCAAGAGCGCGAGATTGACGATATGCCGGCCGGGCAGCGTGATCGGCTTGCCGCTCATCCGTCCGGACAGCTTCAGGAATGCGATCACCGACCCGGTGAACGTGATGGCGCCGATGGCGACGCCGAGCGACATTTCGATCAGACTTTGCCCGTGGATATGACCTTCACTGCCGATGTCGAAAGCCGCAGGGGCATAGAAAGCACCCGCAGCGACCAGCACCGCCGCCATGCCGACCAGCGAATGGAAGGCAGCGACCAGTTCCGGCATCGACGTCATCGGCACACGCCGCGCGATCACCGCGCCGATACTGCCACCGACGGCAATTCCGCCGATCACCAGGCCCCAGGCAACCGGATCGCCCGGCGGATGCGAACCGAGCGTGGTCAGCACTGCGATCGTCATCCCGATCATGCCGAACAGATTGCCGCGCTGGCTGGAATCCGGACTCGACAGGCCACGCAGTGCCAGAATGAAAAGAACGCCGGCGACCAGATAGAGCAGCGCGACGAGATTCGGGCTCATGCCGCGCTCATTTCTTTTTCTTCTGGTACATCGCCAGCATTCGCTGGGTGACCAGGAAGCCGCCGAAGATGTTCACGGACGCAAAGACCAGCGCGACGAAGCCAAGAGCGCGCGCCCAGAACGGGCCGTTGTCATTCGCGACCAGCCCGACACCAACCGCCAGCAATGCCCCGACCACGATCACGGAGGAAATCGCGTTGGTCACCGACATCAGCGGCGTGTGGAGCGCCGGTGTCACCGACCACACGACGTAATAACCGACGAATACCGCCAGTACGAAAATCGAGAGCCGGAACACGAAGGGGTCAACTGCGGTTGCAATGTGGTCCATCAGACTCTCCGTCAGGCCGCCGTCTTCGGTTGGAAATTCGGATGCACGACCGCTCCATCGCGCGTGAGCAACGTCGCCTTGATCAACTCGTCATCCCAGTTGATCGCGAGCTTTTTCTCTTTCTTGTCGATCAAGGTCTCGACAAACGTGAGGAGGTTCTTGGCGTACAGCGACGAAGCGGAAGCGGCCAGGCGGCCCGGAACATTGAGGTAGCCGACGATCTTGACGCCTCCGACCTGCGCCACTTCGCCGGCACGGGCACCTTCGACATTGCCGCCGCGCTCAACCGCAAGATCGACGATCACCGAGCCCGGCCGCATCGACGCGACCATGTCCCTGGAGAGCAGGCGCGGAGCCGGCCGTCCCGGGATCAGCGCGGTGGTGATGACGATGTCCTGCTTCTTAATGTGCTCGGCGACCAGCGCGGCCTGCTTCGCCTGGTATTCCTTCGACATTTCCTTGGCATAGCCGCCAGCCGTCTGCGCATTCTTGAATTCCTCGTCCTCAACGGCGAGGAATTTGGCGCCGAGACTCTCCACCTGCTCCTTGGTGGCGGGGCGCACATCGGTCGCCGTGACAATGGCACCGAGGCGACGCGCAGTCGCGATCGCCTGCAAGCCGGCAACGCCCACGCCCATGATGAATACTTTCGCCGCCGGTATCGTGCCAGCCGCCGTCATCATCATCGGCAACGCGCGACCATATTCCTCCGCGGCATCGATCACCGCGCGATAACCTGCGAGATTGGCCTGGCTGGACAAGACATCCATCGATTGCGCACGGGTGATGCGCGGCATCAGTTCCATCGCAATCGCAGAGACACCGACATCCGCCATCTGCTTGAGCGCGGACTCGTTGCCGTAGGGATCCATTATGGCGACGACCAGCGCACCTTTTTTGTATGCGGCCAACTCGTTCGGCGCAGGCCGACGCACTTTCAGAACGATATCGGCATCCTTGGTGACCGCGTCGGCGACTTGCGCGCCGGCCGCCTCGAAATCCGTGTCCGGAATGCCCGACGCAATGCCGGCGCCGCGCGCGACCGCGACCTCGGCGCCGAAAGATTTCAGTTTTTTGATCGTGTCCGGAGTTGCCGCGACGCGCGGCTCGCCGTCGGTTTCTCGCGGTACGCCAATTCGCATTCGCGCCTCCCCGCCCGGCCGTGAAATGTCAGTGCGGCGACAGTCCGGTGAAGGCGAAAATCAGAAAGCAGATCACGAAGGAGACATAGCTCGGTGTGGTCGCTCCACTGAGCAGACCGGGAATCGCCCCGAGCAGGCCAATGACGAAGATCGTCGCCGCCAAGAACCAATGGCCCATCACACCGCCAGTCGCCAGGCCGAACAGTATCGTCACCACATAGAGGATACCGACCAGCGCGAAATGCACGAAACGCTCGTAGCTTTGCTCGTGGGCCGGGTAGTCGTTACCGGTAGCGGTGGCGTATTCGACGTTGCCGTGGTCGGCCATGGGGAAAGCTCTCCAAGTCACTTAAAAAGGCGGGCGCACAGGGGTTACCGCAATTGCGGCTCAAGGGCAACGCCGCCTGCCTCAGCCTTTGGTGGACGGCTGCAGGCCGACCTTGGCGAGGGCAGCGCGTTGCCGCGCAGCCACGTCCTCGACGGCGAAGCGTTCGATGGCCTCGTTGAACAATCGATAGAAATTGAGCTCCGCCGCCAGGTGCAGGAAAACCGCGCCGAGCCCGATAGCCGCCCGGTCCATGAACACGAATTCGCGCGGCACCGTGACCGGTCCTCGTGCCTTGAGCGCCTGATGCACGCGAAATGCTTCCCTGCGGCCATACTCAGACGGTTTCACGCCATCGGCGATCGTCCGCACACGATCGTCCAACAGCGGGCCATATATGAACCGCGCCCAGATGTTGAGCGCGTCGATCAGATCACGATTGAGTCGCTTAAACCCCCACGTCTCATAGGCATGCACCACGAGATTGTCATCGCGGTGCAAGAGCCCGCGATAGAGATCGACGACGCCGCCGACGAAGCTCGGCGGAAAGATGCGGATGCAGCCATAGTCCAACAGGTTGATGCCGGCTGGCTTCCCCCTGGCGTCATCGAAAACGGTATAGTTGCCAAGATGTGGATCGCCGTGGATGACGCCAACGCGGCTAAAGGGGAACCACCAGGCCGTAAACATGGCCGTGGCAAGACGATTGCGGGTTTCGAGCGCCGCGCTCTTGTGTTCGAGCAACTTGCGGCCGGTAAGCCAATCGAGCGTGAGCAACCGGCCAGTCGACAATTCGGGCCAAACCTTTGGCACGCGGATCGCATTTTCCGCTTTCAACATGTTTGCATAAAGCGCGACGTGTTTCGCTTCACGGACGTAATCGAGTTCCTCCCGCAGGCGCGCCGCGATTTCGACCGCGATCTCGCTGGTGTCGATCGCGGGATCGAAGCGTTTGCGAATGGCGAACAATAGTTGCAATTGACTGAGATCGGCCTCGACCGCCGACTGCATGTCCGGATATTGCAGCTTGCAGGCAAGTTCGCTGCCATCAAGCGCATGGGCGCGGTGGACCTGACCGAGCGAAGCGGCCGCGGCCGGCTGATGTTCGAACGCCGAAAACTTCTTTTGCCAGCCGATCCCCAGCTCGGCGCCCATGCGCCGTTTGACGAAGGCCCACCCCATTGGCGGCGCCTGACTCTGCAGCTTGATCAGTTCGTTCGCGTATTCCGGCGGAAGCGCGTCAGGAATGGTGGCAAGCAGTTGCGCCACCTTCATGATCGGGCCCTTCAGCCCTCCCAATGCTGCGGCAAGTTCAAGCGCGTTGGCTGCGCGGTCGAGCGGCACGCCAAAAAACCGCGCGCCGGCGAAACGCGCCGCAGTGCCGCTGAGCTGCGTACCAACCCTGGCGTAGCGCCTGGCACGTGCGGAAAACCGGTTCTTTTCGCGGTCGGTGGGGGACATAGATGGACTCACCTTCCCCATCTAATCAGCTTCAGCGAGAAAGATAAGGTCCGCGTGGTCACTCGAGTGCTTCAAGCTCGCCGATCAGACTGGCGATCACGCTCAAACCTCCGTCCCAGAATTTTGGATCGCGTGCATCGAGACCGAACGGTGCCAGCAATTCGGAATGATGCTTGGTGCCGCCGGCAGAAAGCATTTCGAGATACCGCTCGGCAAAGCCGCTCGCGGATTTCTCGTATACTGCATAGAGAGAATTCACCAGGCAGTCGCCGAACGCATAGGCGTAAACATAAAATGGCGAGTGCACGAAGTGCGGGATATAGGCCCAGAAAGTCTCATAGCCCGGCCTGAGCTGGATCGCCGGCCCGAGACTTTCGCTCTGCACGGACATCCACAGATCGCAAATCTTGGCGGCAGTGAGCTCGCCATTGCGGCGCTCGCTATGGACCTTGCGCTCGAAGCTGTAGAACGCGATTTGCCGAACCACCGTGTTGATCATGTCTTCGACCTTGGAAGCGAGCATGGCCTTGCGCTGCTTCTTGTCGGTCGTCTGCGCCAGCAGCTTCTTGAAGGTGAGCATCTCGCCGAACACGCTGGCGGTCTCGGCTAACGTCAGCGGCGTCGGCGCCATCAGCGGACCATTGGGCGCGGCCAGCACCTGATGCACGCCATGGCCGAGCTCGTGCGCAAGCGTCATCACGTCGCGCGGCTTACCCATGTAGTTGAGCAGGACATAAGGATGGGCCGAGGGCACCGTCGGATGTGCAAACGCACCCGGCTGCTTGCCTGGACGCACTGGCGCATCGATCCAGCTCTTGGTGAAGAACTGGTCCGCGACTTCCGCCATCCGCGGAGAGAACGCGCCATAGGCGTTGAGAATCGTCGCCCGCGCGTCGCTCCAGGGAATCGTGCGCTGGGCCACTTTCGGCAACGGTGCGTTGCGGTCCCAATGTGGCAGACTTTTCTTGCCGAACCATCCGGCTTTCAACGCGTAGTAACGGTGCGACAGTTTCGGATAGGCAGCGCGCACAGCCGCGACCAGCGCTTCGACCACCTCGGGCTCGACGCGGTTCGAAAGGTGCCGCGCGTCCGCAATGTCCTTGAAGCCGCGCCAGCGGTCGGAAATCTCTTTGTCCTTGGTGAGCGTATTTGTGATCAACGCAAAGGGACGCAAATTTTCCTTGAAGGTCTTGGCCAGCGCTTCGGCAGCCGCCTTGCGTTTCTTGCCGTCACTGTCCTGCATCAGGTTCAGCGTTGGCTCGATCGCCAGCGATTTTCCGGCGATTTTGAATCGCAAGCCCGCAATGGTCTCGTCGAACAGCCGGTTCCAGGCGGAATAACCGGTGACTGACTTCTCGTGAAAGAGCTCTTCGACCCTGTCCTCGAGTTGGTAGGGTTTCTCCTTTCGCACGTCCTCGATCCAAGGCCGGTAGTGACCGAGTGCCGGATCGCGCATCGCAGCGTCGAGTTGCCCATCGTCAATGCGGTTGAGCTCCAGCGCGAAAAAGAGGAGATGCAGCGACGCAGCTGTTATGCGTTCCTGGATGTCGCCATAGAATTTGGCGTTGACGGGGTCGGTCGTGTTGCCGGCATAAACCAGTGAGGCGTAGGAGATCAGCCGGCCAAGCCGGTCGTCGATCGACTCGTAGCGTTTGACAGCTGCGGCGAGCGCGCCTCCCGCACCCTCCCCCGTCGCCAGCGCCGCCAGACGCCCTTTGAATTCCTGCTCAAAGGCCGCGCAGTCGCTATCGGCCTGCTCAAGATCGCGCTTGATTTCCGGGCTATCGAGGCCCGGATAGAGATCGCTCAGGTTCCACTCGGGGAGCGCACCGAGCCTGGCTGTCTTCATTGGTTTTTGCCGGGATGACGTCTTTGGCATTGGGGGCAATCGTTGGCGGGAAATATAAGTGGAGAACGCCACCCAACCATGGCAGCGCGATGGCAACCGGCTCTCCGGGTATCGCAGGCGGAGCGTGCGGTTTTCAATCCCTCCTGCGGCTGTCCAGCCGACTTAATAAGCCATTAAGGCAGAGCGGCGACATTGCACCAATTCGGCACAGTCTGTGCGTGAGGGGTCCAATGCCCGAAGTCGTGCTTATCGTCGATGACGATCCCGTTCAGCGGCGCCTGCTCGAATCCATGATCCAGCGTTTTGGCTACCAGGTCATCGTTGCCGAGGGTGGGGATGCCGCCATCAGGGCACTCGTCGGACCCGAGGCTTCGCGCATTGATGGGGTCGTTCTCGACCTGGTGATGCCGGATCTCGACGGGCTTGGGGTGCTGGCGCGGATGCGTGAGGCCGGCCTGACCATCCCGGTGATCGTGCAAACGGCTCATGGCGGCATCGACACAGTGGTTTCGGCAATGCGCGCCGGCGCAACCGACTTCGTGGTCAAGCCGGCGGGCGCAGAGCGCTTGCAGGTCTCACTGCATAATGCACTCGCGAGCAAGGCGCTGGCCGCCGAATTGCAGCGGCTCAAACGGAAACATGACGGCACGTTGACCATTGCCGATGTGATCACGCGCTCGGCAGCCATGCAGCCAGTGCTCAGGGCGGCTGAGAAGGCTGCAGTATCAGTCATCCCCGTCCTGATCGAGGGCGAGTCCGGTGTGGGCAAGGAACTGATCGCGCGCGCCATCCATGGCAGCGGGCCGCGGCGTGCGAAACCGTTCGTTGCAGTCAACTGCGGTGCCATGCCCGAGAATCTCGTCGAGTCGATCCTGTTCGGTCACGAGAAAGGTGCCTTTACCGGCGCGACTGAAAAACACGCCGGAAAATTCGTCGAGGCAGATGGCGGCACGCTGTTCCTCGACGAAGTCAGTGAGTTGCCCGGCCCCGCGCAGGTAAAACTGCTGCGCGCGCTCCAGACGGGCGAAGTCGAGCCGATTGGCGGACGCAGAGCGGTCAAGGTCGACGTGCGCATCATCTCGGCCACCAATCGTGACCTGATCGCCGACGTAAGGTCCGGACGTTTTCGCGAAGATCTCTTTTATCGTCTGCACGTGTTCCCGCTGTCGGTACCGCCGCTGCGAGCGCGGCGCGATGACATTCCGGAACTCGTCCGATATTTCCTCACATGCATTGCCGCGGAAGAAGGAAAGCGGACACGGGCCGTCAGCGCCCACGGCATGGCACTTCTTGCCGCCCATCACTGGCCCGGCAATGTCCGCCAGCTCGAAAACGCCGTGTTCCGTGCTGTCGTACTCGCGGACGGTGCGGAGATTGGCACAAACGAGTTCCCGCAGATTGCCGCTCAGATTTCCTCCGGCGAAGCTTCCGATCCGCCGCTGATCGAGCCTTCCCCTGCCATGGTGTCTTCGTGGCCCGAATCCGACAGCGCCCTCGACTCGAACGCACCTGGATTGGGGATGCAACATTCATTGCCGTTGACCGACCCCCACGGCGACGTGCGGCCCCTGGATGACATCGAGCGAGATGCAATCCGCTTCGCCATTTCGCACTATCGCGGGCAGATGTCCGAAGTTGCGCGGAAGCTCCGAATCGGGCGTTCGACCCTCTATCGGAAGCTTGAAGGGCTTGGCCTCGAAGACGCCTGAAGGCCCCAGAATCAGCAGTTTGATGCGGGTTCAGTAGATTTGTACCCCCGCACCTCCGTATTGCACCGCAAAATTTGTGGGCGAAGTTTCGGAAATGCCCCGTTTTCGGCCAATTTCCCCGGATAGTGAGAAGCCGGACGGGGAACGGACGCTAAGCTCTCATTAACCGATCCCGATAACACTCACGGGGTTGCCGTCACGGCAGCCCGAGGGGACGTGGCGGCGACGTGGGACGGATATCTTTTTCACGGACCAATGCTGTGGCCATTGACGCGTCGCGCGAGCGATCTCTCGTTGTGACTTTGGCGCGTGCCGGCGCCCGCCTGGGCCTGGCAGGCTTGTTCATGCTCGGCGCCAACGATGCACTGCAAAACGCCAGCGCCGAAGGCGACACACGCACGCTCTCGTTCCACCATCTCCACACCGGCGAAGACATCACCATCACCTTCAAGCGTAACGGCCGCTA
This sequence comes from Pseudolabrys sp., assembly GCA_036265125.1. Lineage (GTDB taxonomy): Bacteria > Pseudomonadota > Alphaproteobacteria > Rhizobiales > Xanthobacteraceae > Pseudolabrys. The sequence continues at coordinate 88,851 of DATAPP010000059.1, forward strand.
CGACGATGCCGCGCTGAAGAAGCTCGACTGGTTCATGCGAGACTGGCGCAAAGAGAAATCAACCCACATGGATCCGCATCTGTTTGATCTGCTGTGGGAAGCCTATCGCGAGGTTGGCGCAACACAGCCAATCGATGTCGTTTGCGGTTACCGCTCGCCGGCAACCAATTCAATGCTGCGTGCGCGCTCGAATGGTGTTGCGCAGTTCAGTCAGCACATCAATGGCCAGGCGATGGACTTCTTCATCCCCGGCGTGCCGCTGGAAAAAATTCGCGAGGTCGGTCTCCGCCTGCAACGTGGTGGCGTCGGTTTTTATCCGACCTCGGGCTCGCCTTTCGTGCACATGGATACCGGCACCATTCGCCACTGGCCGCGCATGACGCATGATCAGTTGGTAAAAGTGTTTCCCGATGGTCGCACCGTACATGTTCCATCGGACGGGCAACCGTTGCGTGGCTATACGCTTGCGCTCGCCGACGTCGAGCGGCGTGGCGGCAAACCGTCGGAAATGTCTCTTGACGCTGCACGCGAGGCAGGCGTGATGACGGCGAGCACCGACTCCGGAACAGAGCGGCCGAAGCGGAGCTTCTTCGCCCGGCTGTTTAGCGGCAGCAAGGATCCCGACGAGGTCAGCGAGGAAACGGCAACCGCGCCCGCGCCCACACCCACGGCAAAACATGGACGTGCCGCCACCGCAGTCGCGAGCCTGAGCGCTTCGAAAACCAATCCGGTGAGCGTCGAACGTATCGTGCCGCTCCCGACCGCACGCCCGCAACAGGTTGCGGTTGCTGCGGCTCCGTCGAAACCGGCCCCGCGTCCCATAGTGACAGCTTCACTTGGCGGCAACCTGTTTGACAGCCGCGGCTATTGGGAGGGCGCAGTCCAGAACAGCCCGGATTTGCCAGCGGCAATCGCCGCGCCTTCAAAGTATGCGACGGCCGGTATCGAACCGGCTAGTACGGGAAGCACTGCCCTCGCCTATGCCGCTGAACCAGAGGGGGCAGCACCGCCTCGGCTCCGTCCGATGGGAGCGCGTTTCTCTCGGGAAGCCAATGTCATGCCGGCGGAAGGCAACACCACGGTCGTGGAAAAGCCCCCGCTGACGGCAGCCGCAAACAGCGATAGAAGCATCGAGAGCCCGTGGCTGCGCGCTGCAATGCTCACGCCAAGCATCAGCGCCTACATGACCGCAACACAGCTTGGCGCGGTCGATTTGCGGCCGCTGCAGGGGCTTCTGTATAAGCCATCGCTGGCGGTGGCGATGACGTTCTCCACCGATCCGCAGCTCGGCATGGTCGCCAGCCGCTTCAGCGGCCCGGCGGTGGTTTTCCTGGCCACCACCTCGTTCAAGCTGCAGTCGACCGCATCGCTGCGCTGACTCTAGTTCGCCATTCCTAGCGCGTGCAGGTAGGTGTCGAGCACTTCCTGCTGCTCGCGTCGTTCATCCAGATCCAGCTTACGCAGACGCACGATGGTGCGCAGGGCCTTTGTGTCAAAACCGGTGCCCTTGGCCTCGGCGTAGACGTCGCGGATGTCGTCGGATGTCGCCTTTTTCTCTTCTTCGAGCCGCTCGATCCGCTCGACGAACGCCTTCAATTGATCCTTGGCGAAGCGGGTGGCTGCTTGTTCTTTTTCGGCCGCGGCGGTGGCAGGCATCGACGTCTCCTTGACTACGCACGGCGGGGGAATGACCGCCATTTGCCAAGAAGCTTTCTGAGTTGCGCGCCTTCAGGTCAAGGCAAGGACGGCGTCATCCACGCTGTTCACAAGTAACCGGTGACTATCAGTGCCCCGATCTGGACTTTTCAAAAGCGCCTTTCTGTTCCGGCGAGGCCTCTTTCTGATATTTATTGCGCCATTCATCGAAAGGCATGCCGTAGACGACCTCCCGGCTCTCGTCCTTGCTCATCGCGAGCCCCTTGGCATCGGCAGCTTCCTTCATCCAGTTCGACAGGCAGTTGCGGCAAAAGCCGGCAAGGTTCATCAGATCGATATTCTGCACATCGGTGCGCGAACGCAGGTGCTCGACCAGGCGCCGGTAGACCGCAGCTTCCAACTCGGTACGGGTCTTGTCGTCCATAGTGGTGTCCTCCACTGTAGGAAACATAGACATGACCCGCGTACCTTTGAAGACCCCAAAAACACCCGATGACCGGGCCTGAGGAGAACTCACAGTGAAGTTCGCCCATTTTTCTCATGTCTGGGGCAAGCCGGGCATGAGTCCGCATCAGCGCTATGAGGAATTATGGCGCGAACTTCAGACGTGCGATGAACTCGGGTTCGACTACGCTTTCTGCGTCGAACACCACTTTCGCCCTGACGAAAGCTGGATCTCATCTCCCAGCCTCTATGTAATCGGGGCCGCCGCGCGGACCCATCGCATGCGCATCGGCCCGATGGGTTATGTCGTGCCGCTGTACCATCCGTTGCGCCTGGCCGAGGAAATCGCTCTCGTCGATCAGATGGTGGGTGGGCGCATGGAGCTTGGGCTCGTCCCGGGCATCAACCCCGATTATTTCAAGCCCTTCGGCCTCGACTACAATCTGCGCAAGTCACCGACCCTCGAATTCGTTGAATATTTGCGTGCGGCCTATGGCGAAAAGCAGCCTTTCTCCTTTCACGGCGATGTCCATCATACCGAGAGCGCTCGGTTGGCGGTGCCACCGCTGCAAAAGCCGCATCCCCCGTTATGGATGATGAGCCGCGACCCGCAGACGCTCGAATTCTGCGCACGCCAGGGAATCAATCCGGGATATTTTCTGGTCTATCCGCGCGCCGACGCTGCGCCGCGCTATCGAAAATTTCTCACCGACTGGGCGGCGACCGGCCGACAACAATCGCCGAAAATTGCCTATTGCACCATTGTGTACGTCGACGAGTCGGACGAGAAAGCGCTCGACATCGCGCTCGCGCGTGCTGCCCGCGCCTACGAGGGCTTCCTGCCGCCACCCAAGCCCGGCGAAACGTTCGAAGAGCGCGTGCGCGAGCACGCCAAGAAATATATCGGCCGCGGTGAACCGGGAGCGTCCGAAATCATGGCCAATCTGTTTGACGCTGATTATCTGATGAACCACGAACTCGTGTTCATCGGATCGCCGGACACGGTCGCCAAAAAAATTCACGCGGCTGCGCAGGCCGGCCTGTTCAACGTCTTCATGGGTGAGTTCAATTTCTCGGATCTGCCCGAGGCCGACCTAATGCGCTCAATCCGCCTGTTCGGCGAGAAGGTGATGCCTGCCTTGCGCTCGTTCGAGCCGTTCTGACGCACAAAAACTATTGCGCCAGTTATTGCACCAAGTCATTCGCCAAGTTATCGCGCCAAGTTATTGTGCCAAGTTATTGGGCTTTGGCCAATTCCGGATGCGCTTTGAGCCGCGCTGTATTGAGCCGATGCACGGCAAAGCAGACAACCGCTCCGGCCACGAACGGAAGCGCCGACCACATATAGAGCTGCTGCACCGGCATACCGACGAACAGCGCTCCAACCAGCGGACCGACGATTGATCCGATGCGTCCGATACCCAGTTGCCATCCCGAACCATTGGCGCGCAGCGACGTCGGGTAAATCAGTGCACCGACGACATTGATGCCGGACTGGATGCCCAGCACCAGGAAACCGGCAAAGAACGTCGCGGTCAGCAACGCGGCCTGGGAGGTCAAGCCCGCAAACCCGATCGAAGCGACGACCGGTACGGCAATCGCGAACATGATGGCGATGGCGAGGAATCTGTGCTTCTGCAGCCACCAGCAGAGCAGCAATGCCCCGACCGTGCCGCCGACCTGCAACATCGCGCCGGCGAGCGCTACCGTTGTCGGCGGCAACTTGGCCGCGGTCATCAATGTCGGCGTCCAGCTGAGCAGGAAGAAGTAGCCCATCAGGTTGAGTGCAAACAACAACCAGAGCAGCGGCGTGATCAGTGTAAGTCCCTGGCTGAAAAGATACTTCGGATTGAAACCCGGGAACTGCTGCTCGTCCTCGACGACGAATTTGGCGTTTGGCGGCACCGGGTATCCGGGGCTGATGGCATTGATCAAACGCTCCATCTTGCCGCGCTGGCTTTCGTGGAGCGCCATGTACTTGACGGATTCCGGCATCCCGATCTGCGCAATGAGGGCAATCACGATTGGCACGATCCCGCCGATCATGAAGATGATTTGCCATCCGTGTTGCGGGACGAGCGCCGCGGCGACGAAGCCGGGGATCGCGCCGCCGATCGGGACGCAGCCAACCGCGATAATCGCAAGAGTCGCACGCAATTTGCGCGGGGCGGATTCGGCATTGAGGGCCACGACGTTGGGGATAACACCCCCGATGCCAAGGCCTGCAAGCAGGCGCAGCCAGAACATCTGATCGAGGTTTGTCGAATAGGCCGCCGCCAGGGTGAAAATGCCGAAGAGCAGGTTCGACCAGACCAGCGCCGCCTTGCGGCCGTAGCGGTCGCCGACCCAACCAAACAATGCCGACCCAAACAGAACGCCAATGAGGCTTGCGCTGAACACCGGGCCGAGCGCACCGGGTTTCAACCCCCATTCCCTGACCAGGCTTGGGGCTGCGAACGCAATCGCGGCGATGTCGTAGCCATCGACAAGAACAATAAAAAACGACCAGATAATCAGCTTGATCTGAAATGAGCCCAGACCACGTTCGTCAAGCAATCGCGAAACTGGAACGACCTTCTCCGCCATGACGTCCTCCCCTGGGGCCGGCTTTTTTACGGCTGTTGGAGGGAATGCTATGCGAGCCTTGGAGCTCTGAAAAGCGGCTTCGCTGACTCAAGATGGTGGAGGCGAGACCGGCAGCACCAGTTCGGATGGATGGGCAGCATCGTGATGGATCGTGTCGCTGCCGATCTTGTCGGGACGATAGTAATGCGACCACAAGATCTCGGTTGCCGGCGAATCACCGTTGACGATCTCGACCCGGAGACGATGACCTTGCTTGATAAAGTAAGCCATCGGTTCAAGGCTGATTTCAAACTTGTAGATCTCGTTCGGCGTCAGCGCCTGCGGATCAGCGTGGCTGTGGTACGGCACCATGTCTGTGCTGCGTGCCGGGTCGATGGCGCGGTGTGATGCACGCAACCAGCCGCGCGTAATGAGTTCCGCAAACGGGTTCAATCCCTTGCCACGATCATCCGAAGACTGAGGAAATTGATCGCTGAGCTTGATGAAGAAATCGGTATCGTGCGCCGTCGTCGATGCATAGAGAACAAGCTTGATTGGCCCGCAAATTTCCGTGTCGCCGTCGAGCGGTGCCGTCGTGAATGTCAGGACGCGTCGCGCCGGATCAAAGCCACCGGACGGTCCTGCGGGACCAAAACCGGCAACACCGGAGACCCAGCCGGGATTGGGATATTTGTAGGTCGTCGAAGCGGCGCCGCTCGCAGGCTGTGGTGACAGGCTCCCATCATTCAACGAGCTGACACTGCCGGACGGCGAAGCGTTAAGATACCAGTGCGTGTAGCGAATACCCGGTGGCGGCCAACTGTCTGCTTTGCGCACAATGTTCGAGCCGCGCACCGCATACTCGACGTTCGGGCGCGCCAGATAGTCGGTCTGCTTTCCTTTGAGATAGTGATCGTAGAACGGCAGCAGCACGTTTCGGTGAAATTCGACACTGGAAAATTCTGCCGCCGCCGCCCAGGCATTCGGCACGCCCGACATGCGTAACTTTTTCGGTCCCGCTGCGCGTGCGTAACCATCGATATTGCCGCGCGTATGCAACTGCATCTTCGCCCACACACCACTCGAATAGAGCGGGACCTTGATGCGATCGAGCACTTCCCAGGCACTACGCTCTCGCCAGAAATCGTCACACGTCGGGTGCGCAGCGACCAGCGCGGTCAGATCGGTTTCCTGATCGCGCGCCGGACCACTGGCCGGAAAGCGGTTGATGAAACGGTTCTGATACCACCAGTACCCGGGGAAGAAATCGCAAGGGATGCCGCCGTGATAGACTCCGGCGCGATAAAGATCGGCCAGGCCGTCATGCGCGGCGATGCAGGCCAGTGACGGCGGCGCCAACGCCGCCATAAACCATTGCAGCATGCAAAAATAGGACTGGCCAATGCCGCCAACCTTGCCGCTGCACCAGGATTGCCGGCCGACCCATTCAATGGCGTCGTAAAGATCCTGCTGCTCGGAGCGGCCGAGAAATTCGAACCGGCCGCCGGAACGGCCGCTGCCCCGCACGTCCATGTGGACATAGGCGTAGCCTTGTTCGACGTACCACTCGATTGGGCCGGTCTCGCGCCAAAGAAATTGCGCGCTTGCAGGAAGAATGTTGTTGTCGAAACGGTAGGGTGCCGCCCCGAACAAAGCCGGATAAGGACCGGCGCCATCGGGACGATATATGCGCACGCCGATCGATATTCCGTCACGCGCATCGATTTGAACGATCTCATTGATCATCGGCGATCGACCTCGCTGCTCCGACGCGAAACCCGCCGCGTCCCGTCAGGAATGCGGCGGGCTTCGATTTGCATCGCGCTCAGGCAAGCGTCTTCTTGACGCGCTCCGCGGTCATGGGCAGGTGGCGGAGCCGCTTGCCCGTGAGTTGGAACACCGCATTGGCGATTGCCGGGGCAACCGACACCACGCCGATCTCGCCCATGCCGCTGGGCGGGTTATCGGTGGTGACGATTTTGGTGTGAATTTCCGGCACCTCGCTCATGCGCATGACCGGATAGCTGTCGAAGTTTGTGGCCTGGACGGAGCCATCCTTGACCACGAACTGCTCGATGAGCGCGGCGCTCAAGCCATAGATGACCGCGCTTTCCAGCTGGGCGTGCACATGATCGGGCTGGATGACCAGGCCAGGATCGACCGCAACCCAGTAGTTATGGACCTTGATCTTGCCGGTCTTCTGGTCGAGCGAGATTTCGGCCACGCCCGCCGAAAGGGTGTCATGATAGTCGGAGAACGCGATGCCCATGCCATGGCCGGGGCGCGAGCGCTTGAAATCCGACATCTCGACCACCGCCTTGATCACGGCACTGGCGCGCGGCTTGTCCTTCGTCAGTTCGAGACGCATTGCCAGCGGATCCTTGCCGGCCGTCTGCGCCACTTCGTCGAGGAAGGCTTCGGCCGCAAACTTGTTGTAGCCGGATCCGATGCCGCGCCAGGCGTGCACGCGCATGCCGCGATCCTCACGCACATATTCAGCGAGTGCGTTCGGGATGGCATAGAACGCCTGATCGAGGCCACGCGCGCCGATGTAGTCCTTGCCGCCAGTCGCCTTGAAGCGTGGCGGAGCCGCGACTGCGTCGACGTTCTCGGAAACAAGCCGATGATGCCAGCCGACCAGATTGCCTTTGGCATCGAGGCCCGCCTTGATGAGGTGGTGTGTCATCGGCCGGGGTCGGGCGGCAGCGATATCTTCCTCGCGCGTGAGGATCAGTTTCACCGGCTTCTTGGTGATGTTGGACAGGATGGTCGCCTGGATCGCGGCATCGGGCCAGATGCGCCGGCCGTAGCCACCACCAAGAAACTGCTGGTGAATCCTGACCTGATCCGGTGTCGTCTTCAGGATGCCGGAGATGATCAGGCTGGCCAGCGCGCCGAACTGAGTGCCCGTCCAGATATCGGCCGATTTGCCGTCCTCCGAGACCTGCGCAACAGCATTCATAGGCTCCATCTGCGCGTGGTAGGTGTATTCGGTCCAATAAGCCGCTTCGACCGTCTTGACCGCCCCGCTGAGACCGGCCTTCACGTCGCCGACCTGATATTCGACCTTGGTCTCGGCGCTCGGATCCTTGGCTTTCGCCGCGTAGTCAGCTTTGGCTTTGTCCGAGTCGAAGCCGGCGGCAGTAGCGCCGCTCGTGTCCCACGTGACTTTGAGCGCTTGCAAACCTGAACGCGTGGCCTCGACGGTGTCACCAATGACTGCCACACCGAAAGGCAACGGGATAACCTTCGTCACCCCCTTCACTTTCATGACATCTGGAACATTGACGTCTTTCGGCTTCGCGCCTTCCATCGGCGACTGAAGCACCGAAGCGTAGACCATGCCCGGCACCTGCACATCGATGCCGTATTTTGCTGAGCCGTTCACCTTCAACGGCACGTCACTGCGGCCGATATCTTTTCGTCCGATGAGCTTGAACTGGGACGGCTTCTTGAGATCGCTTTCGCTGATCTTCGGCGGTTCGGCCGGCACTGACGCAAAGGCAACGACCTCGCCGTAACTGATCTTGCGGCCGGACTTTTTGTGGATGATTGTGCTCTTGTCAGTGGTGAGCTCACTCACCGGCACTTTCCATTTATCGGCCACCGCATCGAGCAACACCTTGCGAGCCTGCGCGCCGGCCAAGCGCAGCGGAGTGAAATAGCCCGGTACTGCCACGCTCGCCGCAGTGATCTGCGCACCTTCAAACAAACGATGATAGTTGCCGTAGACTTTTGGATTGGCCGGTGCAAACTCGGTTTTGACGCGGGACCAGTCAGCATCGAGCTCTTCCGCCAGAATCAGCGGCAATGATGTATAGACGCCCTGCCCCATTTCCGCGCTTGGACAGATAATGGTGATTGTGTTGTCGGCGGCGATGCTGACAAACGCATTGAACTTCGTCGGTTGCGTCGCGCCGAGCGCTTCTCCGCCACGGCCCATACCGCCGAGCGTAAAGGCGAAGGTAAGGCCGGCCGCCCCGGCAACGAATCCGCGCCGGCTGATGCTGGTGTCGACCGATCCGTTCCTGATCTGAATGGTCATGGCTTAAGCCTCCCGAGAGGCGCGTTGAATGGCACGCACGATGCGTGGATACGTGCCGCAACGGCAGATGTTGCCGTCCATGTGCGTGACGATCTGTTCGCGCGTCGGTTTCTTGTTTGTGGCGAGCAGCGCCGCCGCCTGCATGATCTGACCGGACTGGCAGTAGCCGCATTGCGGCACCTGCTCGGCAACCCATGCTTTCTGCAGGGGATGCTGGCCATTCGGCGAAAGGCCCTCGATCGTCGTAACCTTTCTGCCGGCCACTTTGGATACGCTAATCTGGCAGGAGCGAACCGCTTTGCCGTCGATGTGGACAGTGCAGGCGCCGCACAGACCGGATCCGCAACCAAATTTGGTGCCGGTCAGTTTCAGATGCTCGCGCACCACCCAAAGCAAAGGCGTGTCGGGCTCTGCCTCGACGTTCGCCGTTTTTCCGTTGATTGTGAATGCTGTTGCAGCCATGCGTTTTCTCCCCCTCGAGAGTGATCTTGTTCTCATTGATTGCGCTTGATCCGCGCATTGGTGGCCGTCGTCCACACACCTGCGGCAACGACAACAGTGAAACAATTATAAGCAGATTTTCCTGAAGGTGGGCAGCTATGATCGGAACATGAATCGCTCCCTGCGCTCATTTCTCGCAGACCTGTACCGCACTGCGGTAGAGGCAGCGCATCCGGCGTCTTGCCTTCCCCCACTGCTGCCTCCGCCGCCATCCGGTCGGCTCATCTTGCTCGCCGCCGGCAAGGCGGCCGGGTCGATGACCGAGGTGGCGGAAGATTACTACCTGAACCACCTGCGGATTGCGGCCGAACGCTTGAGCGGAGTTGCGGTCGCGCGTCATGGCTATGGGCGGCACCTGCGACGGGTGCGCATGATCGAGGCGGGACACCCGATTCCGGATGCCGCCGGACTGGAGGGCGCCGATCGCGCGCTGAAGCTCGCAGATGAGGCACGTGCGGATGATCTCGTGCTCGTACTGATGTCGGGCGGCGCTTCGGCGAACTGGATCGCGCCGGCCGAGGGCATTTCGTTCGAGGACAAGCAGGCGGTCACGCGCGCGTTGTTGCGTTCGGGAGCCGTGATCGGCGAAATCAACACCGTGCGCAAACATCTCTCGCGCATCAAAGGCGGGCGGCTGGCACTGCACGCACGCCCGGCGAAACTCGTGACGATCGCAATTTCCGATGTGCCTGGCGACGATCCTTCGGCAATTGGTTCGGGGCCGACCGTCCCCGATCCGACGACGCTGAGTGACGCGCGCGCAATCGTTGCGAAATACAGTCTCGATATTCCTGCCAGCGTTGCGCGCGCGCTCAGTGAGTCAAAAAACGAAACACCAAAGCCAGGCGACTCCGTTTTCGCCGGCAGCCAGGTCGTGCTGGCCGCGCGGCCCGCGGATGCAATGCGGGCGGCTGAAGCAGCGGTTCGTGCAGCGGGCTACGAGTGTGTCTCGCTTGGCGACCGTATCGAAGGTGAAGCACGCGAGGTTGCCGCCGTCCACGCTGAGCTCGCGGGCAAGCTGCGCGCGCAGGACAAGCGCGCGGTGATCATTTCCGGTGGCGAATTGACGGTTACGATCCGCGGAAAGGGCCGTGGCGGACCCAATCAGGAATATGCCCTTGCGCTCGCGATTGCGCTTGAGGGGATGCCAGCAACAGCCGCGGTGGCGGGCGACACCGACGGCACCGACGGCGGCAGCGGGGCAGCCAGCGACCCTGCCGGCGCGCTGGTTGATGGCGAATCGGTGGCACGCGCCAAGGCTCGCGGCCTCGATCCCGCCGCCTTTCTCTCCGACAACAATTCGGGGGAGTTCTTTGAAGCCCTGGGGGACCTCCTGGTGCCAGGGCCGACATTCACCAACGTAAACGACTTTCGCGCCATCATCGTTGACAGGCCGTGACGGATCACGCCAAAACCGCGCATTGTTCGGAGCCGGCGACAATCGTGACCACACCGCCACTTATCGCTGTCAGGCGCCATCTTTGCCGTATTCTCGCCCGCGCCGCGGTGCCCGCCGCGCTGTTGCTGACGGCGGCGACGTATCCGGCCAAAGCCGACTTCCGGCTGTGTAACAACACCGGCAGCCGGGTCGGCGTGTCGATTGGCTATAAGGACAATGAAGGCTGGACCACCGAAGGCTGGTGGAACGTTTCATCGCGCTCTTGCGAAACATTGCTGCGGGGCGCACTTGTTGCCCGTTACTATTACATTTACGCGGTCGATTATGACCGCGGCGGCGAATGGTCCGGCAAGGCCTACATGTGTTCACGTGAAAAAGAGTTCACCATTCGCGGGACCGACAACTGCCTGGCGCGTGGCTATGACCGCACCGGTTTTTTCGAGGTCGACACCAGCGAGCAACGATCATGGACGGTTCAATTGACGGACGCGGCCGAACAGGCACCTGACCGGCCGCTGGCGCCGCGCACGCCGCTCGGGCCCTCGCGCCCACCGACCACGCTGTCACCGCCTCCGTCCGGAGGCACCAAACCATGAGGCGTCTGCGCCGCGCCAAAATCGTCGCAACACTCGGACCTGCATCATCCAGCTCCGACATGATCGCCCGCCTCTTTACGGCCGGCGCTGACGTTTTCCGCATCAACATGAGCCACACCAGCCAGGACCGCATGCGCGAGCTGGTTGGCATGATCCGCACGGTGGAGCGGGACACCGGCCGGCCAATCGGCGTACTGATCGATTTGCAGGGGCCAAAACTGCGCCTCGGTACGTTCGCTGGTGGTTCGGTGACTGTGAAGTCCGGCGACCGCTTCGTGCTCGACGCCGACGCAGCCCCGGGCGACACGGCGCGCGCTTACCTGCCGCATCCCGAGATTTTCGCCACGATCAAACCGGGTCATGCGCTGTTGATTGATGACGGCAAGGTCAAGCTCACCGTGACCGAGGCCGATCCCAAACGCATTGCTACGAAGGTCGTGGTGGGCGGCAAGCTTTCCGATCGCAAGGGAGTGAGCCTCCCGGATACGACGATTCCATTTTCGGCGCTGACTGACAAAGATCGCTCCGACCTCGAGGCTGCGCTCGAAACGGGCATTGATTGGGTTGCGCTGTCCTTTATTCAGCGCCCTGAAGATATTGCCGAGGCAAAAAAGATCACGCGCGGCCGGGCTGCCGTGATGGCCAAGATCGAGAAGCCGCAGGCCGTGAACCGCCTGGACGAAATCATCGATCTGGCCGACGCACTGATGGTGGCGCGCGGCGATCTTGGTGTGGAAATGCCTCTTGAGAAAGTGCCGGGCGTGCAGAAACAGATGACGCGTGCCAGCCGCGTTGCCGGCAAGCCGGTGGTGGTCGCGACGCAAATGCTGGAATCGATGATCAATGCACCTGTGCCGACGCGCGCCGAGGTTTCCGATGTGGCCACGGCGATCTTCGAAGGTGCCGACGCGGTCATGCTGTCGGCGGAATCGGCTGCTGGACAGTTTCCGGTTCAAGCGGTCGCAACAATGAACCGCATCGCGGAAGAGGTCGAAGGCGATCCGCTTTATCGAAATATCATCGCCGCCCAACGCGCAGAACCGGAAGCCACTGGCGCCGACGCAATCGCAGACGCTGCGCGCCAAATTGCCGATACGCTCGACCTGGCAGCTGTCATCTGCTGGACATCATCCGGCTCGACCGGATTGCGGGTGGCGCGCGAACGACCGCGGTCTCCAATTGTCGCGTTGTCACCCAACGTACCGACCGGACGGCGGCTCGCGGTGGTATGGGGAGTGCACTGTGTCGTCACCGAAGATGCACATGACCAGGATGACATGGTCGATCGCGCCTGCCGCATTGCCTTCAAGGAAGGTTTCGCAAAGACCGGACAGCGCGTCATTATCGTGGCTGGCGTTCCGCTCGGCACGCCGGGAGCAACGAATATGCTCCGCATCGCATATGTCGGTGCGGACACCACCGGCGATTGACGGGCGCACGGCACGAACGCCGCTAGATGTCGCGGCCTTCGACCTTTTCCTGAAGCGACTTTACGAGGTCGGGAATGCGCTCCATGCGTGGATAGAGCGCGAGCGCCCGCCGATAGACTTCCAGCGCCTGCTTGTCGTCACCGATATCCTGCAGGATCAATCCAAAACCGGCCAACGCACCGAAGTGGCGTGGCTCTCGCTTAAGCACCTGCCGGATATCGGAAAGCGCGTGGCCATAATCCTTCTTCATGTAAAAAATTGTTGCGCGGCGATTCCAGGCCTCCACATAATCCGGCTTCACCTTGACGATCGCGTCGAGCAGCTTGACTGCAAGTTCGAGATCCTTTGCCTCGATCGCGGTCTTGACCCGCGTCATCAGCAGATTGGCAGTGTCGCTCTGTGAGGCCGTCCACAGGGTCCAGATGCGCTCTTCGATCGCCTTCGCGGTGACATCGTCGGGCGCAACCTTCAGCGCGCCAAACAGAAAATCGAGGTTGCGGGTACGATCAGGGCGCGTTACCGGCGGCGGCTTGACCGATCGCTCGCTTCGCTTGGCCGATTGCGCCGCGGCCGGCGCAAGCGCCCCGGCAACGAGGGTGGCCGTGAGAAAAGCTGTAAGGAATCGAGCACGCATGGGCGGAGTTTAACCTCTCCGCGTTTCGTGGCCAATATGCGGCAATAAAACAGGCGCCGGGGCGCCGGGATCAGCCAGGATCAACCTTGGCGGGCTTTAAAGCGACGATTGGTCTTGTTGATGATGTAGACACGGCCCTTCCGGCGCACCAAACGATTGTTGCGATGCCGGCCGCGCAGGGATTTCAGGGAATTGCGAACTTTCATGACAAACTCTGGCTGCTGTTTGTCGGGTACATACGCAGCCCACCCAGTCATGTCAACGCAAGCTGTCCATCCATTGGTTACCCGCAATGGGCTGTTCTACAGTCCCGGACAAGGGAGTTCGACCCGTGCAACGCAGCCTTGACCGCTTTTTGACCACGCATACCGGAAGCCTGCCAAGGCCGGATGACCTTATCCGCATGATGTACGCCAAGGAGGAAAGCGTGCCGGTTGACCCTGCCGCCCTGAACGCACGCGTGAGAACGGCGGTCGCCGAGGTTGTGAAGAAGCAGACCGATGCAGGCGTCGATCTCGTCAATGACGGCGAAATGTCGAAGCCCAGCTACGCAACCTACGTCAAGGACCGGCTCGCCGGATTTGGCGGCACCGGCAACACGTTCGTCTACCAGGACCTTTCCGAATTCCCGCGCCTGGAGAAACGCGTGTTCGGCGACCCCGGACGCTCGCGCCGCAAGACCCCGGCCTGCAATGCGCCGATCAGCGTGCGCGACAAACAGGCACCGCAGGTCGACGCCGACAATCTCAGGGCCGCAGTGAACGAGGTAAAGGTTGCCGGTGGTTTCATGAGCGCGGCATCGCCCGGGGTGGTGTCGCTGTTCTTCCGCAACGATCATTACAAGGATTTCGAGAGCTATATTTACGCCATTGCGGACGCCATGCGTCACGAATACGAAACGGTCGCCAAGGCCGGCTTCGTCCTGCAGATCGATTGCCCTGACCTCGCCATGGGCAGGCACATTCAATATGCGGATTTGAGCCTGTCGGACTTTCGCAAACGCGCGCAGCTGCACATTGAAGCGCTCAATCATGCCGTCGCCAATATCCCGGCTGAACAGCTGCGTATGCATCTCTGTTGGGGCAACTATGAAGGCCCGCACCACCGCGATGTTCCCCTCGCCGACATCATCGACATCGTGTTCACCGCAAAGCCAGGTGCGATCTCGCTGGAGGCCGCAAATCCGCGGCATGCCCACGAATGGATGATTTTCGAGAAGGTAAAACTGCCGGATGGCAGGGTCTTGATTCCCGGCGTCATCGAATCGAAATCGAATTTTATCGAGCACCCCGAGCTGATTGCTCACCGCATTGGCCGCTACGCAAAACTGGTGGGCCGCGAAAACGTCATCGCAGGCAGCGATTGCGGCTATGGCACCTGGGTTGGACAGGCGGCGGTCGATCCCGACGTGGTGTTCGCCAAATTCAAGGCGATGGCGGAAGGCGCCGCACTCGCGTCCCGACAGTTCTGGAAATAGGAAAATTGTAATGGCATTCGAGATGCCGCGGGCAAAACCCGAAGAGGTCGGACTCTCATCGGCGCGGCTGAAACGCCTGACCGATATATTGAAAGCCGATATCGACAATGGCCTCGTTCCCGGTGCCGTGGTGCTGGTCGCGCGGCATGGGAAAATCGCCTGCCTGGAAGCTCTAGGCTATCGCGATCGCGAAGCCGGCGCGCAGATGGCGACGAACTCCATCTTTCGCATCGCTTCGATGACAAAGCCATTCACCTCCGTCGCCACGATGATGCTGGCTGAGGAAGGCAAACTGCTGATCGCCGATCCGGTCGCTCGTTACATTCCGGAATTCACCGATCTCAAGGTCGCGATCGACTCCGACGATGCAACCGCAAAAACGCTCAAAACCGAGCCGATGCGGCGCGGGATGACGGTGCAGGATCTGCTGCGGCATACATCCGGTCTCACCTACGGTCATTTGGCCGGCCCGCTCATTAAACAGGCTTACGAGAGCGCAAACGTCGCAGATGAAAAGCAGAGCAACGCCGAAATGGCCGCCAAGCTCGGCCGGCTCCCCCTCGCCTATCAGCCCGGGACCACGTGGCAATACGGGATGTCGACGGACGTGCTCGGCCGCGTCGTCGAAGTGGCCGGCGGCATGGAGCTGAATCGTTTCATCGCCGAGCGCATCTGCACACCACTTGGTCTTGCCGATACACAGTTCGGTCCGATTGACGCGGCCCGCAGCGCCCAGCCGCAGATCGATCCCGCCTCAGGCAACCGCCCGCCGATGCGCGACACCACCGTCCGGCCGAATTGGATCTCCGGCGGCAGCGCGCTGCTGTCGACCGCGAGCGACTATGTCCGTTTCTGCCAGATGCTGCTCAACGGCGGAGAGTTCGGCGGCACGCGTTTGCTTTCGCCGACGACCGTCGCACTCATGGCATCAGATCATCTGGGGCCGGAAACCCGCCGTAGCCCGTCGACGCCGATCCTGTTCGGTGCTCTCGCACCGACTCCGGACCTCGGGCTCGGCTTTGGCCTTGGCTTTGCGGTGCGCACTCATAGTGGACGCAATCCATTGCCTGGCTCGATCGGTGATTTCTTCTGGAGCGGCGTCAGCGGGACTTATTTCTGGATCGATCCGAAGCAGCAGCTGATCGCCATATTAATGATGCAGGCGCCGATGCAGCGGCTGCACTACCGCTATCTCATGCGCACGATGGTGTATCAGGCAATCGTCGGTTAGCGGCCGACGAGGGCCCCGCATTTTTGGTCGCTGTCGAAAGCGACATTGAATGCGTACTTTCGGAAGTCTGCCAGGGGCCAATAGCAGGCATCGCGGCAAGTGCCACTCATCGCGAGGCCAAATTGATATTGCCCATCACCCAGATTACCACAGCCGCTAGGAGCCCTGCACTGGCGAACACTCCCGATACGACGGCCGCGCTAAACAGAATCACTCCTAACGCATACGCAATCCTATCGAGTGCCCACCGTATCACTCCGATGAAGCGGCCGAAAACCCAGTAGAACGCATACAGGAGGAGCAGGAGTACCAGAACAAGCACGACAATCTTCAGGATCGGAGCGCCGCCCAATTGCGTACCGAGAAGACGCGAAATCTGACTGATGCCCCAGAGGCATCCGAACACAATCACGTCGACGAGCCAGCCAAACCCCTGTTTAAGCCATACGCCGAATTCCCGGATCAGGTGCTCCATGCACAAGTTCCCTCGTTGGTACTCCCCAGCCACTAACGCTGCGGCAACAAATATGTTTCACGCAATTTCCCCGGTACCGCGAACGCTATGTCCGCTTTGCGCGGACACGGATGTCACGAAACTGATTGGGCTGCTCAACGAGTCCGTCCAGGTCGCACTCGGTATCCGCCGCGAAGAGCGCTTGCGAAATTGCGTAGAGCGACTCCTCCATCGCGTGTTGCAAGTCCGCGCGCTGTTCCTTGGTTATGACGAGATGTGAGCACAACGCGCAAAGTCTACGCACGCTTCTCACCGTCGTTCCTCGAGAACGCGGCCGCGGTGCTTGAATACGATGATCTGAGTTCAACGAACCTGAGAGAACGACCCAAAGCGGCGCCAAGTTTTTGGATAGATGGTGGGCGCGACAGGGATCGAACCTGTGACCCCCTCCATGTCAAGGAGGTGCTCTTCCGCTGAGCTACGCGCCCTTAAACCGTGAATTGATCTACCGGCTCCAAACCGGCGAGGCAAGACCGCGCACAATCATCACGCGGCCAGCATTTTCTGCACTTCGGTCACGAGTTCGCGCAGATGGATCGGTTTTGACAACACCTTGGCCTGCTTGGGCGCATTGGAATCCGCATTGAGCGCGACTGCAGCGAAGCCGGTGATGAACATAATCTTGATATCGGGGTCGAGTTCGGCGGCTCTGCGGGCGAGCTCAATACCGTCCATTTCCGGCATGACGATATCGGTCAGCAGCAATTCGAACGGTTCTTCGCGCAGCCTATGATAGGCGGAGAGGCCATTGTCATAGGAGGTCACGTCGAAACCGGCATTTTGCAACGCCTTGACCAAAAAGCGCCGCATATCGGTGTCGTCTTCCGCCAGGAGGATTTTGGACATGACCACTCAACACCACCACTCAACACCCCGTCCGGCCGGACTTTGGCCGTCTCAGCCCGCTCATTAAGACTTATGCCCGGTAAATAACGAGTGAACCAAAAGCATGGCTTGGCTTTGTGGCCCAGCCATGAACAATAGACGGTATAACGAGGTGTTAAAGCCTGTCCGACCCCACGGTATCCAAATCTTCCTATGGCCTGTATTTCATGAGCGATGTCCGCGACGAGTTTGATCCGCCGTTCGAGGTCCTTGAGCCCAAGGCATGTCAGGGCCCGGTGCTGTTCAATTCTCCGCACAGCGGCTCGACCTACCCGCGCAACTTCCTCACGGCCTGCCGGCTCGATATCGCCACCTTGCGGCGCTCGGAAGACAGCTTCGTCGATGAACTCGTCGCCGGCGTGGTTCACTGCGGATTCCCCCTGATGCGGGCGCATTTTCCGCGCTGCTTTGTCGACGTGAACCGTGAGCCCTACGAGCTCGATCCGCGCATGTTCGAAGGGCGGCTGCCGTCATTCGCCAACACGCGATCAATGCGTGTGGCCGGTGGCCTCGGAACGGTGGCCCGCGTGGTCGGCGATGCCCAGGAGATCTACGATCAACGGATACCGGTTGATGACGCGTTGCGGCGAATCGAGAGCCTTTACAAGCCTTATCACCGCACCCTGCGCCGCCTGTTCGGCCGGCTGCACCGGGATTTTGGCGCCGCTGTCCTGATTGACTGTCATTCCATGCCATCCACCGCGGGTCATCGGGACGAACGACCCCGGCCGGAATTTGTACTGGGTGATCGCTATGGCACCAGTTGCGTCGGCGTGGTGGCAGAGACGGTCGAAAAGACCCTGCGGGCGCTCGGCTACACGGTCAGCCGCAACAAGCCGTACGCGGGCGGCTTCATCACCGAACACTATGGCAACCCTGCCGCGGGCCTTCATGCCATCCAGCTTGAGATAAACCGCGCGCTCTACATGGATGAACGGCGTTACCAGCGGTCTTCGACATTCGACCGCCTGGCAGCTGATCTGGAGACCCTGGCCCGACGTCTGGGCGAAATCCCGTTGGAGCAACTTCGGCCCTACCGGGCCGCCGCCGAATAGCCGCCGCTCCATAAAAAAAGGGGCCGCTAGCGGGTGCGAGCGGCCCAAGTCTAGGGAGGAAACGCCCAAGGAGGGCAGCAGTAGCTCTCGCTACCGCACTGCAATAAGCTACACCGCGACGCACAAAAATCAAGATTTAAGGCCGTGTTTCCCATGCTATTTTCGCATGGCTGCTCCCCGTGGCACGTGTTCAAGCATAGCCATGCGAAAATAATTGACCTCGAACCCCCGCACCGCAGCAGAAATTTCTTCGGTTCGGCGATACCGGATCACGCGTTGCAGACGGGCGCACTGTCCGATAGGCGGAAGGCAGACAACAGGTGGGCGGCATGACAGCCATCGACTTCAGCAGCTTCGTCGATCAACTTGCCACCGCGTCCGGCGATACAATTCTTCCGTTTTTTCGCACCGCCCTGGCGATCGAGAACAAAAAGGCCGGCGGCTTCGATCCTGTCACTGCGGCTGACCGCGCCGCGGAACAGAGCATGCGCACGCTCATCCGCGAGCAGTTCCCCGGCCACGGAATCCTCGGTGAGGAATACGGCTCCGAGCGTACGGACGCTGAATATGTGTGGGTTCTCGACCCGATCGACGGCACGAAGTCGTTTATTTCCGGCGTGCTGGCCTGGGGTACGCTGATCGGACTGATGCGCTTCGGTGAGCCGGTGTTCGGCATGATGAATCAGCCGTTCACGCGCGAGCGCTTCTCCGGTGATGGAGGCGCGGCGCGCTATCGTGGCCCGGCCGGCAACCGCGATTTGCACGTCCGCGGCTGCACGGGCGTCGACGACGCCTTGTTGTATACGACGAGCCCACTGCTGATGAGCCGCGACGACCGCGCAGCCTTTGGAAAGCTGGAGAACAGGGTGAAGCTCTCGCGCTACGGAGGCGATTGCTACGCCTATTGCATGCTGGCGGCGGGCCTCATCGATCTCATCATCGAGACCGAAATCAAGCCTTACGACATCGTCGCGATCATCCCGATTGTTACCGGCGCTGGCGGGATTGTCACGACATGGGACAACGGCCCCGCCCAAGGTGGCGGTCGCATCATCGTCGCCGGCGACAGGCGCGTGCATCAGGCAGCGCTGGAAATCCTGGGCAGCTGAGAGCGGAGTGTGCCGGGCGCCCGCTAAAACCGCGGTGTGCCAGGAACGAAAGCGTCGAAGGCCGCCCAGAACTGTGCGCGGTACTGGTCCTGTTCCTGCAGGATCTCGTGTTTGGCGCCGGCCAGGATGAGGTGACGCCCGGCCAGCAAGTTCTGGCCAAAAGCCTCGATCGCCGGGGTCGAAACGACCTCATCGCGGCCTGCGGCCACCATCAGAATCGGTTGGCGGATGCTGGCGGAATAGGAGTGCTCGGCGAACTGGGTCATCTGCCGCATGGCGGCATCGGCCCAGGCCACGGTCGGCGCGCCGAGCCCAAGCGCAGGCTCCTGCTCCATGATTGCGGCATTGCGTACGTAACGCACGGGATCAGAGGTCAGTACATTCCCGACAAAGCCCTCCGTTCCGGCCACAGAGGAATCGCCGGTCGGAACATAAGCGCCTCCGCGTCCGATCATCCGCATCAGGCGTGCGAGCGGGCCGGCAACGCGCGTAAGCCGTCCGGGCGGGAGCGCGATCATCGGCGCCGATAGCACCGTGCGCTCGAACCAGCGGCTACCGTCGTGGCAGGCGCGGATCATCACCGCCGCGCCCATGGAGTGAGCCAGCGCAAAAAGGGGCGGCGGGCAGTCGGGCAGGACGACCTGCTCCATCACGGCTTCGAGATCAGTGATGTAGTTTCCAAAGTTTCGCACATAGCCCTTGTGACGGTCGGACAACCGGCGGTCGGAAAGCCCTTGCCCCCGCCAATCGAAAGTCGCCACTGCGAACCCGCGCGCGCGCAGATCGCGAACGGTCTCGAAATATTTTTCGATGAACTCTGCACGGCCCTGCATGACAACAACGGTGCCCTTGCGGCCTGGCGGCGGCGCCCAGCGCGCAAAGCGCAGATTGACCCCGTCGGAGGTTTTGATCGCACCGACGACCACGCCGTCGGGCACCGGATTGGCGGAGATTGAGACGAGTTTCATGAGGCTGGAAAAAGGCCGTGCGGCAGCGCTTCGGGCTTATAGCAGGGTGGCAAGCGCGCTCAATCCAAAGTCCAGTTTTTTGTAAAATACCGAGTAAGTTCAGTGGCCTGTTGGTCTATGGAGCAGACCTTGCATGCCCGTGAGTCGCACCCATATCAGCCGTGCGCAGGCCAGATGGCTGCGACGCACGGTTAGGTCCGGCCATTCGGCGGACCACCGCATGTCGCTCAACAATGGAGGATATGCCATGCGAACTTTTGATCTTGCTCCCCTCTACCGTTCCACCGTCGGCTTCGACCGGCTGTTTTCAATGCTGGACGGATTTGAGACCGCTCCGGGTTACCCGCCGTACAACATCGAGCGTACCGGTGAGAACGACTACCGCGTCACCGTCGCGGTCGCCGGCTTCGGCGAAAACGAGCTTTCCATCGAGGCGAAAGAAAACACGCTGACGATCAAAGGCTCGAAGGAGGCCAAGGAAGAACAGAATGGTGAGGTCCTCTATCAGGGCATCGCCGCGCGCGCTTTCGAGCGTGTCTTCCAGCTTGCCGATCATGTCCTCGTCAAGAACGCGAGCCTTGAGAACGGACTTCTGCACGTCGATCTCGTGCGCGAAATCCCCGAGGCAAAGAAACCGCGGCAGATTGCGATCGGCACCGGCCAGGCCAAAGCTCGGGTGGCTGACACCAAAGCAGCAGCCTGACGCCTCAAGCGAATTGCAGGACGGCGGCGCCCCGGGTCTCCTCCGGGGCGCTTTGGTTTTTTTGGGGGGCGTAGCCATCCCTTTCCGCGCCGCTCAAACCTCAAAAAGCGGCCATTCACGCAATGGCATTGCGCGGCTATCGCGTCCGTGGTCCTGTTCTTGCTTAGCTAAGGAGCGTCGCCGCAATAAAAGGAAAGGATTCACCCATTCCGGCGTGGACCAGCCTTGTGTGGCGGGGCAAAATTTGGCATGGTCCATTAGGACAGTAATGCTGTCCTAATGGCGGGTGGCCTCGGTGGCGGCCCTAGAGGCAGGGCAGGCATCGGTGGCGCCCAACAGGAACAGCCACGGGCGGCGACAAGCCGGACAAGGTTGTCCTTTTTCGAGATCAGTTACGCGTTGACCGCGAGCGCTGGCCTCGTGGTGATGAGTACGCTGGAGCATGACGTGCACTGGCGGGGCAGGATGAGATGAGCGAGGAGAAACGCAGAGCAGAATTCGCCGGACGCGGTTCGACCGCCGATCCCGGCACTCCGCTTGCGCAGGGTCTCTACGATCCGGCGCTCGACAAGGATTCCTGCGGCGTCGGTTTCATCGCGGACATCAAGGGCCGCAAGTCGCACCAAATCATTGAAGATGGATTGCGCATCCTTTGCAATCTTGAACATCGCGGCGCGGTCGGCGCCGATCCGCGTATGGGAGATGGCGCCGGGATTCTCGTGCAGATCCCGCACAAGTTCTTTGCCAAGAAAACGGCGGAGCTCGGTTTCAAACTACCGAAGGCCGGCGAGTACGCGGTCGGCTATCTGTTCATGCCGAACGATACAAACTGGCGGCAGATTATCCGCGACATTTACGCGGAGGTGATTGCGCGCGAAGGGCTGACATTACTCGGCTGGCGCGATGTGCCGACTGACAATTCCACGCTCGGCGAAACCGTCAAGCCAACTGAGCCGAAGCACATGCAAGTGTTTATCGGCCGCGGCAAAAAGAAGTTCTCCGAGGACGAATTCGAGCGCCGGCTGTACATTCTGCGCAAGTCGATCTCCAACGCGATCTACCGCCGCCGGGAGCGTCGCACGTCAGGTTACTACCCGGTGTCGATCTCGTGCCGCACGGTGATCTACAAGGGAATGTTCCTGGCCGACCAACTCGGCGCCTATTATCCCGACCTGCGCGATCCGGATTTCGAGAGTGCTCTCGCACTGGTCCACCAGCGCTTCTCAACCAATACTTTCCCGACGTGGTCGCTGGCGCATCCGTATCGCTACATCGCACACAACGGCGAGATCAATACGCTGCGCGGCAACGTCAACTGGATGGCGGCGCGGCAGGCGTCGGTATCGTCGCCGCTGTTCGGCAAGGACATCAACAGGCTGTGGCCGATCTCCTATGAAGGCCAGTCCGACACCGCCTGTTTTGACAACGCACTCGAATTCCTCACGCAAGGCGGCTATTCGCTCGCCCACGCGATGATGATGATGATACCCGAAGCCTGGGCGGGAAACCCGCTCATGGACGAGGAGCGCCGCGCCTTTTACGAATACAATGCCGCACTGATGGAGCCGTGGGACGGACCGGCGGCGATTGCGTTTACAAACGGCCGCCAGATCGGCGCGACGCTCGATCGCAACGGCTTGCGGCCGGCGCGCTACCTGCTCACGCGCGATGACCGGATCGTCATGGCATCCGAAATGGGCGTGCTGCCGATCCCGGAAAAAGACATCATCAAGAAATGGCGTCTGCAGCCAGGCAAGATGCTGCTCGTCGACCTCGACGAGGGTCGCCTGATTCCCGATGAAGAATTGAAAGCCACGCTGGCGAAGAGCCACCCCTACAAGGAGTGGCTGGCACGCACGCAGATTGTGCTTGAGGAGCTGCCCGGCACCGCCAATGAAGCGCCTATCTCCAACCTGTTGCTGCTCGATCGTCAGCAGGCCTTCGGCTACACGCAGGAAGACCTTAAATTCCTGATGACGCCGATGGCGACCACCGGTGAGGAAGCGGTCGGCTCCATGGGCAATGACACGCCGATTTCGGCGCTGTCGGACAAGCCGAAATCGCTGTTCACCTATTTCAAGCAAAACTTCGCGCAGGTCACCAACCCGCCGATCGATCCGATCCGCGAGGAACTGGTGATGAGCCTCGTCTCTATCATCGGCCCGCGTCCAAACTTGCTTGATCATGAGGGCATGTCGAACACCAAACGACTCGAGGTGCGCCAGCCGATCCTGACCAATGAAGACCTTGAGAAGATCCGCTCGATCTCGGAGATGAGCGGCGACCATTTCAAGTCAAGCACCTTCGATATCACTTTCCCCGCCGAGCATGGCGCTGACGGCATGGGGTGGGCGATCGACGAATTATGCGATCGCGCCGAGGAAGAAGTGCGCAAAGGCTGCAACATTATCATCCTGTCTGACCGCAAGGCCGGCGCCGACCGCATTCCGATCCCGGCGCTGCTGGCCTGCGCCGCAGTACATCATCATCTGATCCGCAACGGCTTGCGCACCTCGGTCGGCATGGTTGTGGAAACAGGCGAACCGCGCGAGGTCCATCATTTTGCGTGTCTTGCCGGCTACGGCGCGGAAGCGATCAATCCCTATCTTGCGTTCGAGACTCTGATCGCCATGAAGGGCGATCTTCCGGGCAAGCCGCTCGACGACAAGGAAATCGTCAAAAAATACATAAAGGCGATCGGCAAGGGTCTGCTCAAGGTGATGTCCAAGATGGGTATCTCCACCTATCAGTCCTATTGCGGCGCGCAGATTTTCGACGCCGTTGGGCTGCGGCAGGATTTCGTCGACAAATATTTCACCGGAACCCACACGCGCATCGAGGGCGTCGGTCTTGGCGAGATCGCGGAAGAGGCCGTGCGCAAGCACCGGGATGCGTTCAGTGACTCTCCGATCTACCGTTCAATGCTTGACGTCGGCGGTGACTACGCGGTGCGCGTGCGCGGCGAAGACCATGTCTGGACTGCCGAGACCGTATCGCGGTTGCAGCATGCCGTGCGCGGCAATTCGCAGGAGCACTATCGCGCGTTCGCACAGATCGTAAACGACCAGAATGAGCGGCTACTGACCATCCGCGGCATGTTCCAGGTGAAGAAGGCTGAAGAAGATGGCCGCAAGCCGGTTGCGCTTGAGGATGTCGAGCCAGCCAAGAATATCGTGCGGCGGTTCTCGACGGGCGCCATGTCGTTTGGCTCCATCTCGCGCGAGGCTCACACCACGCTCGCCATTGCCATGAACCGTATCGGGGGAAAGTCGAATACGGGAGAAGGCGGCGAAGAATCGGATCGCTTCAAGCCGTTGCCGAATGGCGACTCTATGCGATCCGCCATCAAGCAGGTGGCGTCGGGCCGCTTCGGTGTCACCGCCGAGTATCTCGTGAACTCGGATATGATGCAGATCAAGATGGCGCAGGGCGCCAAGCCCGGCGAAGGCGGCCAGTTGCCGGGCCACAAGGTCGATAAGATCATTGCCAAGGTTCGGCACTCCACGCCCGGCGTCGGCCTGATCTCCCCGCCGCCGCATCACGACATCTATTCGATCGAAGATCTGGCCCAACTCATCTTCGACCTCAAGAACGTCAACCCCGCCGGCGACGTCTCCGTGAAACTGGTGTCCGAGGTCGGCGTCGGCACGGTCGCGGCGGGCGTGTCGAAAGCGCGCGCGGATCACGTCACCATCGCCGGTTTTGAAGGCGGCACCGGAGCGAGCCCGCTCACCTCGATCAAGCACGCGGGCAGCCCCTGGGAAATCGGCCTCGCCGAAACGCATCAGACGCTGGTCATCAATCGCCTGCGCGGCCGCATTTCGGTGCAAGTCGACGGTGGCATCCGGACAGGCCGCGACGTGGTGGTCGGCGCCCTGCTCGGCGCCGACGAATTTGGTTTTGCCACAGCGCCGCTGATTGCCGCCGGCTGCGTCATGATGCGCAAGTGTCACCTCAACACCTGCCCGGTTGGGGTCGCAACGCAGGATCCCGTGTTGCGCAAGCGCTTCAAGGGTCAGCCCGAGCATGTCATCAACTATTTTTTCTTTGTCGCCGAAGAAGTACGCGAGCTGATGGCGGCGCTCGGCTTCCGCACATTCGATGAGATGATCGGCCAGATGCAAATGCTCGATCGCCGCAAGCTGGTAGAGCACTGGAAGGCCAAAGGCCTAGACTTCTCCAAGCTGTTCACCAAACCGGCGGCGGACAAAGGCACAGCTATCTACAAGTGCGAGCAGCAGGATCACAAGATCAAGGATATTCTCGATCGCAAGCTGATTGCCGAATCTCAAGCCGCGCTCGATCGCGGCGCGCCGGTGACCCTGCAGTCCGTCATCCACAACACCGACCGTGCGTGCGGCGGCATGCTTTCGGGCGAAGTGGCAAAGCGTTTCGGCCACGAAGGCCTGCCCGACAACACAATCCACGTTCGCTTCAATGGCACAGCAGGGCAGAGCTTCGGTGCATGGCTCGCGCGCGGCATCACTTTCGAACTCGACGGTGATGCGAATGATTATGTCGGCAAGGGCCTCTCTGGTGGCCGCGTCGTTATTCGACCGCCAGCCGATTCCGGGATCGTACCGGAGGAATCGATCATCGTCGGCAATACCGTGCTGTATGGTGCAATCGAAGGCGAATGCTATTTCCGCGGTGTTGCGGGCGAACGTTTCGCGGTGCGCAACTCGGGCGCCCTCGCGGTGATCGAAGGCGCTGGTGACCATTGCTGCGAATACATGACCGGCGGCGTCGTGGTGGTTCTTGGCCGCACCGGCCGCAATTTCGCGGCGGGCATGTCGGGTGGCATCGCCTATGTTCTGGACGAGGACAATACGTTCAAGTCGCGCTGCAACATGGCAATGGTCGAGCTTGAGCCGGTGCCGGAAGAGGAGCAGGTCGCTGAGCAGGAGTTTGGCCACTACAACGATCTTGAGAGTCACGGCCGCGTCGATGTCATGTCGGATCTGACCCGCAAGGATGCCGAGCGGCTCAACCTGCTGATCTCCAATCACGCACGCTACACTGGTTCAAAACGCGCCGCTGAAATCCTTGCCAACTGGAGTCACTATCGCCCGCTGTTCCGGAAAGTGATGCCGGTCGAATACCGGCGCGCGCTCGCTGAGATGGCGAAAGAGAAGGCCGCCACGATGCAGGCCGCGGAATAAGTATGGGTAAGGTCACCGGCTTTCTGGAAATCGAACGCGAGGATCGCGACTATCAACCGGTCGCGGATCGCGTGCAGCATTGGCGTGAATTCGTCCTGCCGCTTCCCGAAAAGGAAATTCGCGAGCAGGCAGCACGCTGTATGGACTGTGGCGTGCCTTATTGCCACGGCACGAGCCGCATCACCGGAGCGCCCACCGGTTGCCCCGTCAACAACCAGATCCCGGACTGGAACGATCTGGTCTACCGCGGAAACT
This sequence comes from Pseudolabrys sp., assembly GCA_036265125.1. GTDB lineage: Bacteria > Pseudomonadota > Alphaproteobacteria > Rhizobiales > Xanthobacteraceae > Pseudolabrys. The sequence continues at coordinate 115,480 of DATAPP010000059.1, forward strand.
GGGACGAAGCCGCGCGCAATCTGCATTCGACCAATAATTTTCCGGAGTTTACGGGACGCGTCTGTCCTGCTCCGTGCGAAGCGTCCTGCACGCTCAATATCGACGAGAATCCGGTCACCATTAAAACGATCGAATGTGAGATTGCCGATCGCGCGATTGCGCAGGGTCTCAAGCCTGACAAGCCGCAACGCAAGACCGGCAAAAAGGTGGCGGTCGTCGGTTCGGGCCCGGCGGGCCTCGCTTGCGCGCAACAGCTCGCGCGTGCCGGTCATGAGGTGCACGTTTACGAACGCTGGGCCAAAGCGGGCGGCCTGCTGCGCTACGGCATTCCCGACTTCAAAATGGAAAAGAACCACGTCGACCGCCGTGTCGAGCAGATGCAGGGCGAAGGCGTTGTGTTTCACTATAACGCTGATGTCGGCGTCAACTTGCCGGCCGACAAGTTAGTCAAGGAACACGACGCAGTGGTGCTGGCCGGTGGCAGCGAGAAATCGCGGGACCTGCCGATTCCGGGCCGCGAGCTGAAAGGCATCCATTTCGCCATGGATTTTCTGCCGCAGCAGAACCGGCGCGTGAGCAATGAGCCGCAGGGGAATGTCGAGCCGATTCTCGCCAAAGGCAAGAAAGTCGTCGTCATCGGAGGCGGCGATACCGGCTCCGACTGCATCGGCACTTCGACCCGCCAGGGCGCGGACTCGGTCACCAATTTCGAGATTATGCCGCAGCCGCCTGAACACGAGAACAAGATGCTCACTTGGCCGGATTGGCCGCTTAAGCTGCGCATCTCCTCAAGTCACGAGGAAGGCGTCACCCGCGAATTTGCCGTGCTGACGCAAAAATTCACCGGCGAAAACGGCCAGGTCAAGAAACTACACTGCACGCACGTGGACGCGAAATTCAAGCCGGTCCCCGGCACCGAATTCGAAATCGAAGCCGATCTGGTTTTGCTCGCCATGGGTTTCGTGCATCCTGTGCACGAGGGGATGCTCAAGGCGCTCGGCGTGGCACTCGATCAACGCGGCAATGTTTCTGCTGACACCAATGCCTACCTGACCTCGGTGCCCAAGGTGTTCACTGCCGGCGATATGCGGCGTGGGCAATCGCTTGTGGTCTGGGCAATTCGAGAAGGCCGCCAGGCGGCGCACGCGGTCGATAAATTCCTGATGGGCTCGACTTTGCTGCCGCGCTGACCCTCGGATCAAGTCCGCGGGCAACGTCCCTGCATCGCGCTAGCGGAAAAAGCCGAACGGACTGCCGCCGGAGGGGAAAAGGCCTCGCGGCGGGCGCGGAACATCATCTTGTTTCGTCCTGGGCCTGACCGCGGTCGTTTGGGTGGTCTGGGTCGTTTTGCCGGAGCTTCCGCCCTTTGGCGCGGCCGCTTTCTTGTCGGGCGCCGCTTCCGGTTCGGCACGCGAAGTATCGACCGGCGTGGGCACCAGGAGTTCCGCAGGGGCTGCGGCAGCCGGCAAATCCGCATCGCCGCCACGCTGCAAGGCGAAGTTATCGGCGCGCCCAGCCGGAGCGGGGATTGGCTCACCCTTGACCAAAACCCGCGTCGCGATGGCATCGCCATGCGGAGCACTGTTGCCGCCACCACCGAGCAATTCTTCGGAACTGCCGGGCGCCACAGTCAGGGGAACCACAGGGCCGGCCACAGGGCGTGCGGCTGGTCTACCGTCGGGCACCACCGGCGCAATTGGGCCTGAAGGCAAGGCGACCGGCATAGCACGGCTGTTCATTTGGCGGCGGATTTCGCGCTCGACATAGTGCGCGAGTTTAAGCGCGCCGGATTTCGTGAAATAAACGCCGTCGTTCGAGCGAAGGCGGCGCATCTGGCCTTCATAATCCGGGCCAAAGTTGGAAAATTTTCCAGTTTCGTCGACGAAGCCGTCCCAGACGTCGATGTAAATGACGCCGGCACGTTCCGCGCGCGCGCGATAGAGATCGTTGAGATAAACAGCATCAGCTGTGGACTTGGGGCCACGGATCGAAGGCAAGCCCACCCAGAATACCGGCACGCCCTTGCTTTTGAGTGCCGTGATCGTGTCATCGATGCGTTTTGAATATATCTCAGCCCATTGGTCACTGCGAAATTCAACGACGCCGCTCGTCTTTTTTGCCGGCTGCGACTCAGTCGTGGCGATCGATGACTGCTCCTGGTCGTCGATCTGATCCTTGCTATCCTTGTTTTGCGCGCCCTGCTCGCTTGCAGGCTTGTCGGCTTCCTTGCCCTTCTTTTTTTCGGCATCCTTTGCAAGATCACGTTCGCGGACGCCCTGACGGTCGCTGACGCCGAGCATCATAACGACAAAGTTGGCCTTCTCCTGCGTAAGCATATCGCGCGCAACACGCCACCAGTCGAGATCGCCCTTCTGGTCATAGCGCACGAGTCCTGAGTGAACCTTATTCTTTCGAACGACCGCGATCTCGGGAGAATCCGAAAAAGCATCTTCCAGGCCATAGGCAAGCCAGTCGGCCATGGCATCGCCGAGAACCACAACCGACGTCGTCGGCGTAACCGGCTCGGCTTTCGGATCCGCTTTGCGTGGAGGCGGCGCACGCGAGTTGTCGACTGGCGCCGCCTGCTCGGATGGCCCTTCATTGGACCGATCTCCGCCACCGAAGAAGCCGCCAAAGAAGCCGCCGCCGCCGCCGGATCGCGGACGCTGTCGACTCAGAAACGGAAAACGGTCGTCGCGAAATTGGGCTTCGGCCGGTGATGTCAGCGTAACTTCGACTGCGATAATGCCGGCAAGATCGGCCGCAGCCAGAAGAACCACCCCCGCGAAGCAGCGCGATAACAGGTTTTTCCCAATCATGCCGATCGCCCCATCGCCCACGCGACCCATGGACCAATAGAGCCCAAAAGATGTCAACTCAAAAGATGGCCGCGCTAACATCCTTAACGAGCGCGTAGCTGATCGAGCACACCTGCCGATGCAAAACCATCTGGGATTCGGCCATTTTTGGCCTGAAAATCTCGAATTGCAGTGCGAGTCTTAAGGCCGACCTGACCATCCGGTTCACCGACATCGTAACCGTGATGTGTCAGCAATTGCTGCAATTCCAGGCGTTCTGAGCGTGACAGCACACGCTCATACCGCGGCCAATCCTGCACGAAAGACGGTCCGCCGCGTAGCCGGTCAGCCAAATGCCCAATTGCCAGCGCATAGGCCTCGGCCGGATTGTATTTCATGATGACGTTGAAATTCGTCAGCATCAGAAAGCCCGGCCCCTGGACGCCTGCCGGTACCAGTAAAAATGCGCTGTCCTCCGGATGTGGAAACGACTGGCCATTTGCACGTTTAATTCCATGGCGCTCCCAATCGCGAACGCTCATCGGGCGCGCATGATCGGCAAGTAAAAAATTGAACGTCGCCGGTACCACCACCTCGTAACCCCAAGTCTGTCCCGTAACCCAGCCATCTTTTTTCAGGTTGTTGGCGGTGGAGGCAATGATGTCCGCGACAGAGTCGACAACGTCACGGCGACCGTCACGATCGAAATCCACCGCATATTTCTTGAATGCGGTGGGCATGAACTGTGTGGGTCCGAATGCCCCGGCCCACGATCCAACCAGGCGGTCAGGCCGGACATCCCCACGCTGGAGAATCTCCAGCGCGGAAAGAAACTCCTCCTGAAAATAGCTCTGTCGGCGGCCAATACAGGCGAGCGTAGCTGTGGAACGGACAACTGAACGTTCGCCGACCAACGTGCCGTAGTTGGTTTCGACCCCCCAGATGGCAGCGATGATATAGCGATTTACGCCATAGGCGTGCTCCGCAGCGTCGAAGGTCTTCCGATATCGCTCGAGCAGCGCGCGGCCTTGCTCAATGCGCTCATTGGTCACCAGGATATCGAGATAATCCCAGAAGGATTTGGTGAACTCTGGCTGATTGTCGAGCAGATCCATGATCCGCAGGTCTGGCGTAAGTGACGCGGTATAGGCCTGAAAGGTATTGCGCGAGATGCCGCGCCGCGCCGCTGCCGGCCACAACCGGTTGATGCAGGCGTGAAAACTTCCGGCGGCCGCACGGATCGCCTCGGCGGTCATCAGCGGGTGACCGGAGCCGCCCGATTCCCCGCTCCACTCCGGCGCTGCCTGTGCGGGAGGCGGAAGGGACCCGGTGGTGTTGACCGGGGCGAGGCCATTGCGTGCGTCTTGCGCCGCGACAACGCCACAAGCGGCCGTCACGATGCCTGCCGCAATGAATATAGGCCATGCTCTCCGCATGCCGGTCCTCGTCTCCACCCAATATCCCCCTATCTATGGGTGCCTCGATATCATTTCAGCGGCGTTAATGGTGTACTTTCCTTAATGTCGATCTGGACCCCGTGCCCTCACCCGTGCTTTCTGCCGTCAGGAACTCACGACTCGCATGACCGCTGAAATTCTCGCATGACCCGCATCCGTAAGGCCATATTCCCCGTCGCTGGCCTTGGAACCCGCTTTCTGCCGGCAACCAAGGCCATGCCCAAGGAAATGCTTCCGGTGGTCGACCGGCCGCTTATCCAGCACGTGGTGGATGAGGCGCGCCAGGCCGGCATCGAGCACTTCATCTTTGTTACGGGCCGGAACAAGAGCGTGATCGAAGATCACTTCGACCGCCAGTTCGAGCTCGAGTTGACCTTGACGGAGAGGGGCAAGAAAGCCGAGCTCACCCTTCTGTCGGAAGATCTGCCAGAAGCCGGGACCGTGAGCTTCACCCGCCAACAATCGCCACTTGGTCTTGGCCACGCAGTCTGGTGCGCGCGAGAACTGGTCGGCCACGAACCGTTCGCACTGCTGTTACCCGACGTGCTGGTTCAGCATAAGCGCGGTTGCCTCGCGCAGATGATCGACGCGGCAAAGGATCTTGACGGTAACGCCAATATCATCGCGGTTGAGGAAGTGCCGAAAGAGCGGGTGCACATGTATGGCGTCGTCGGTGTCGGCGCCTCGAAAGGCAAGGCGTTCTCGATCACCAAAATGGTCGAGAAGCCGCAAGCGAGCGAGGCACCGTCCAACCTCACCATAACCGGCCGGTACATACTGCAACCGCAGATCTTTGAATTGTTGGGAAAGCAGGCTGCCGGCACCGGTGGCGAAATTCAGCTCACCGATGCCATGCTCGCGCTCTCGCGGGCGCAGCCATTTTACGGTCTCAAATTCGAGGGCCGCAGCTTCGACTGCGGATCCAAGATCGGTTTCCTCGCAGCCAACGTAGCCTACGGGCTGGAACGCCCCGACATTGCACCTGAGTTGCGCTCCGAAATGCGCCGTCTGCTCGACGAAAAATGATCAGCGCAGCAGCGGTCGCGTGAGCGAGGAGATGTTCTCAGGCTGGCCCGCGTAACGGCAGAACGCAGCAAGTTCCAGCGCTAGATCCATCCCTTGAGTTCGCGCACGACAATTTCGCGGATGACCGCCATGCCTCCCTGGCTATCATTGAGGCAAGGAATCGCAGCAAAGTTTTCACCGCCTGCATGGCGGAAAATTTCCGCGTTCTCCATGGCGATCTCTTCCAGAGTCTCCAGGCAGTCGGCGGAAAAGCCGGGAGTGATAACCGCAAGGTTTTTCACCCCACGCTCTGCGAGCGATCTGACGGTCGCGTCAGTATAAGGCTTAAGCCATTCAGCCGTGCCAAACCGCGACTGGAAGGTCATGACCAGCCGCTCGTCGTTAAACTTGAGCTTCTTGCGAAGGAGCGCAGTCGTCTCAGCGCAGTGGCTGGCATAGGGATCGCCTTTGGCGACGTAATCCTCCGGCATGCCGTGATAGGAGGCGAGGATCACCTCCGGTCTGAAGGCAAGCTTTGCCAGCGCCGCAGTCAACGAAGCCGCGAGCGCATCAATATAGACAGGCTCGGCATAGTAAGGGGCGGCGACGCGCAGTGTTGGCTGGAAGCGCATGCGTTCGAGTGAACGGAAGACTTCGTCGCACACGGTGGCCGTCGTCGCCGCTGCATATTGCGGATAGAGCGGCACGATCAGGATTCGTTCGCAATCCTGTGCCGCGAGCGCTTCCAGACGGGAGCGGATCGACGGATTGCCGTAGCGCATTGCCCAGTCGACGCGGACCCGCTTGGCAACTTTTTCGAATATTTCGTCCAGCTTGTCGGATTGCGAGCGTGTGATGGTCTTGAGCGGCGACTCGTCGCGTTCTTTGTTCCAGATCTTGTCGTAGTCGCGTCCCTTGCGGCCCGGCCGGACGGTCAGAATGATCAGGTTTAGAACCAGCCACCATTTCAGGCGGTTTTCCTCGATCACACGCCGGTCAGACAAAAATTCCTTCAGATAGCGCCGCATAGCCCAGTAACCCGTCGAGTCGGGCGTACCGAGGTTGACCAGCAGCACACCAATACGACCGGCGGCTGCCGTAAACGTATCCGGACTCATGATTTGCGCTCGTCGGCGATCAGCTTGCCGTCATTCGGTAACGTGCCTGGCGCAACCAACTTCACGGTGCCCTTGAGCTTGGTGATCGACTGCAGGGTCGCGGCAACCGCGGATTCGAGCGCAGCGCCGGCCGGCGCATGTTCCGCCAGCAAGGTCATGGTGTCCTGTTCGCCTGCGCGGTCGACCACGAGCCGGAGACGCTTGAGCTCGGGGTGACGAGTGGCAATCTCGGCGATCTGCTTGGGATGCACGAACATTCCCTTTATTTTCGCCGTCTGATCGGCGCGGCCCATCCACCCCTTGATGCGCGCATTCGTGCGACCGCACGGCGAGACACCCGGCATCAGCGCGGAAAGATCGCCTGTGCCGAGACGGATCATCGGATAATCCGGGTTGAACGAGGTCACGACGACCTCCCCCACCTCGCCATCCGGGACAGGATCGCCGGTGCCGGGCCGCACGATCTCGACGATGACGGTTTCGTTCACGATCATACCTTCACGGACTTCGCTTTCATAAGCAATCACGCCCAGTTCGGCCGTTGCATAGCACTGCAGTACGGCGACGCCACGACGGCCGAGTTCATCGCGCAGTGAAGCCGGCAGCGCGGCGCCCGACACCAGCCCGCGCTTGATCGACGATGCGTCTTTCCCGATTTTCTCGGCGGCATCGAGAAGGATCTTGAGGAAATCCGGCGTGCCGAAATAACCGGCCGGCCTGTAATGCGCGATCGCCTCAAGCTGTTGCTCGGTATTGCCGATGCCACCCGGTATGACCGCGCATCCAAGCGTGTGTGCGCCGGACTCAAGAATGAAACCGCCAGGCGTGAGGTGATAGGCGAAGGAATTGTGAACAATGTCACCGGGGCGCAGGCCCGCAGCGAAGACGGCGCGCGCCGCGCCCCACCAATCCGCGCCCTCGCCCTCCGGTTCGAAGATCGGCCCCGGCGACATCAACAGCCTCCGCACTTTACCCGGTGCGGTCACATTGAGGCCCCCGAAAGGCGGGTGTTCTTTTTGAAATGCCGATATGTCCGACTTGCGCAGGACAGGAAGCTTCGCCAACGTCATGCGCGATGTGACTGCCCCTGGAGTCACGCCCGAGAGATGTTTTGACCAGCCTGGCGCCGTCATCGCGCGCGCAATGATGTCGCTCAGGCGCGCGAACTGCTCACGTTCACGCACGGCCTGATCGCGGGTTTCCAGGGCGTCGAAATGTTCGGGCATGGCTTACGCCAGCCACCTCTTGCGGCGGCGGTAGTGCTTGCCTTCACGGAAGGATTTGCGCCGGCCTTCGGAAATTCCGAGATAGAATTCCTTGACGTCCTCATTCTCGGCGAGGGCCCCCGCTTCGCCATCCATCACCACGCGGCCGTTTTCAAGAATATAGCCGTAGCGTGCAAAGCGCAGGGCCATGTGCGTATTCTGCTCGGCCAGAAGGAATGAGACGCGCTCCTTGTCGTTGAGATCCTTCACGATGCCGAAAATCTCCTCAACGACCTGGGGGGCCAGTCCCATCGAAGGCTCATCGAGCAGAATCATCTTTGGCCGGGACATCAGCGCGCGGCCAATGGCGCACATTTGCTGTTCCCCGCCCGAAGTGTAGCCGGCGAGCGAGCCCTTGCGTTCCTCAAGCTTTGGAAAATAGGAATAAACGAGATCCAGGTCACGTTTGATGGCGGCCTTGCCATCGCGGCGCGTGAAGGCGCCAGTCAGCAGATTCTCTTCAATCGTGAGATGAGCGAAGCACTGACGCCCTTCCATCACCTGTATGCATCCGCGGCGCACCAGTTCATTGGGCGAGAGATCCTGGACCTCCGCGCCATCAAACACGATTGAGCCTTTGGTGACATCACCACGCTCGGCGTGGAGCAGATTGGAAATGGCTTTCAGGGTGGTGGTCTTGCCGGCGCCATTGGCGCCGAGCAGCGCGACGATCCCGCCTTTCGGCACGTCGAGCGATACGCCCTTGAGCACCAGAATGACGTGGTCGTAGATGACTTCGATATTGTTGACCGAAAGGATCTTCGCCGCTTTGGCGGGCGCCGTGGTTTCGGTCTGCGTTGCCGCCGACATGGCCGCTCCACAAAAGGCCCTCTCCCCGCCATGATGGCGAGGAGAGGGATACTTCAAGCGCTTAGGATGACTTGTCGCAAGGTTCAGTGCGTTTGGGCCAGCCGGCATTAGCCGACGAGTAGTCCTTGGCCGCCGATTCGATCAGCGGGCGGACCTTGGTCTTGAGGGGCGCGATCCAATCAGACCCTTGCGTCCACTTGGTGCCGTCCCACCGCGCCATGTAGGCCGAGTTGTGACCGTTGTGGTCTTCGCACGCGACTTTCATCGGTGCCGCAAAACCTTCGGCGCCGATTTCCTTCAACCGGGCATCGGTGATGTTCAGGGTTTCCAGACCACGGCGCATGTCTTCACCGGTAATCACTTTCTTGCCGGTGATTTTCTGCGCGTTGCGGATTCCTTCCGCGATGATGATCGAGTTGAGCACGCCTCGATTGTAGAAGTTTTCGCCAACCTTATCCTTCGCGGTCTGGGACTTGCCCTTATCCACGACATACTTCTGGATGTCCTTGATGACAGGGAAATTGGTCCCGACCTGATTGAAGTCGAGCGACAGATAGCCCTTGGCTGCGTCACCGGCAGGGCGGGCATCGTCGTCGCTTCCGGCCCACCAGTTACCGATGAGATGATCCATCGGATAGCTGTTCTTGGCCGCTTCCTTGACCGCGGTCGGATTCATCGTGCCGAAACCCTGGATATAGATCCAGTCCGGACGATCGCGGCGGATATTGAGCCACTGCGACGACTGGTTCTGCATCTCCGCTGCCGGCACCGGATAGAGCTTGAGCTCAAAGCCGTAGTCCTTGGCGAGCGCCTCGAGCAGCGGGATTGGTTCCTTGCCGTAAGGCGCATCCAGATAGATCAGGCCGACTTTCTTGCCCTTGAGTTTGTCGAGGCCGCCTTCCTTGCTGCCGATGTAGCGGATGAACATAGAGGCGCCGTCCCAGTAGGTCGCGGGCGGGTTGAAAATCCATGGGAATGTCGTGCCGTCCGCCGACGCCGAGAGGCCGTAGGCCATCGACAGGATCGGAATCTTGTCCACGGCCGCTTTCGGGATGATTTGCAGCGTGATGCCGGTTGAATATGGATTGATCACGACCGGATTCTTCGATTTGACCTGCTCGTAGCACTCGACACCTTTCTTGGTGTCGTAGCCGGTCTCGCATTCCTCGACGAGGATCTTCACGCCGCCGATCCCGCCATCACGCTCATTGAGCATGTTCAGGTAGTCGGCCATGCCGTTCATGATCGGAGCGCCCGAAACCGCAAACGGGCCGGTCCGGTATGACAGCAGCGGAACGAAAATATTGTCGGCCGCACTCACCGGCACAGGCGCGAACGACGCGCCGACAATGACGGCAAAGGCCGTTCCGAGCAGTCGATGGCACAATCGCATTGCCTTCCTCCCTTTCGTTTCCCGGGCGGCAGGCCGCCCATCATCTTTCGGCCCTCGGCTCAACGCCGCGGGCCCCCCGTCTGGACCGGGGTGTTGGTTGCGATTGTGCCTCGTTAATAGGGGAAAGGCCACACCCTCAATTTCTGCTTGCCAACCTGCCACAACCGCGCGAGTCCGGCCGGTTCGGCAATGAGGAAAAGCACGATCAACGCACCGATGATCATGTATTGGATGTGCTCAACTGTCGCAGGGTGAACCGGGATGCCGAGCTTCGGAGGGAAATAACGCAGGGCGATCGGCATGATGAAAATCAACGCGGCGCCAAAAAACGACCCGGTCAAACTGCCAAGCCCGCCGATGATGACCATGAAGAGAATAAAGAAGCTCAGATTGACATCGAACACGGCCGGTTCGGCACCGCCATACCAAAGGAAAACCAGAAGTGCGCCGGCAACGCCGCAGTAAAACGACGAGGTCGCAAATGCGAGAAGCTTGGTTTGCAGAAGCCGTATGCCAATGAGATCGGCCGCAAGATCCATGTCCCGCACCGCCATCCACATGCGCCCTATCCGGCCGTGCACGAGGTTCGATGCAACCCAGGTCATCACGACAACGAAACCAAGCACAACGAAATAGCGCGTCGTATCCGCCGCGGTCGCACCGGTGATTGGTATTCCGAAGAGTGTACGCGTCGGGACCTCGATCGCGCCGGACGCATTGTAATTATAGAACCACGGCAGCCGGATGAAGCACCACGACAAAAAGAACTGCGCGGCGAGCGTCGCCACCGCCAGATAAAATCCCTTGATCCGCAGCGACGGCAATCCGAACAGAACGCCGACAGCCGCCGAAAAAAAGCCCGATGCGACGATCCAGATGAGGATATTCACGCTCGGGAAATACGAGGTGAGCTTGTAGCAGGCATAGGCGCCTACTCCCATGAAGGCGCCCGTCCCGAGCGACAGAAGTCCGGTATAGCCGGTCAGCAGATTGAGCCCGATAGCGGCAAGCGAGAAAATCAGGAACGGGATCATGACCGCCTGGATCAAAAACGAACTGCCGAACCAGGGAATGATCACGGCTGCAATGAACAGGATGACCGCCAATCCGATCCGGTCCTGCATGATCGGAAATACGGCGAGGTCCGCGGCGTAGTTCGTCTTGAATTGGCCCGCCTCACGATAAAACATGATCAGATCCGCTCGATAATGCGTTCGCCGAACAGACCTTGTGGGCGAAACAGAAGAAAGATGAGCGCGATGACGTAAGCGAACCAGGATTCAATGCCGCTTCCCATCAGCGGCCCCCAATAGAATTCGCCCAGCTTTTCGCCGACGCCGATAATCAGCCCGCCGACAATGGCTCCTGGAATTGACGTCAGCCCGCCAAGAATGAGCACCGGCAGGGCCTTTAATGCGATCACCTCGAGCGCAAATGAAACGTCGGAGCGCGCGCCCCACATGATCCCTGTGGTGAGGGCCACAAGGCCCGCGGCAAACCAGACGATGACCCAGATCTGCTCCAGCGAGATGCCGACCGACAGCGCCGCGCGGTGGCTATCGGCGACCGCTCGCAGTGCGCGGCCAATACGCGTTCGCTGGAAGAATATTGCAAGCGTTGCGACCATGAGCGATGCAATGATTGCCGCCGCGATATCGATTTTTTGAAGCGACACGAAGCCCCCGGCCATTTTGATGTCGATTGCGCCGCGCGGGAGCAGAAGCTGGTCGGCAATCATCACTTTCGTTTCGCCGCCGAAGATCAGTTCACCGAAGCCAATCAGGAAATACGTGAGTCCGAATGTCGCCATAAACAGGATGATATCGGGCTGATTGACCAGCGGTCTGAGAATCAGACGTTCGACCGCAAAGGCGAGACCGAACATCACAGCGATCGTCAACGCCAATGCCAGGAAGGCGGGCACGCCATGTTCGTGGAAACCCACCAATGTGAGGGCGGCAAACACCACCATGATCCCCTGCGCAAAATTGAATACGCCCGAGGCTTTGAAGATCAGGACGAAGCCAAGCGCGATCAACGAATAGAGGACGCCGGCGACAAGCCCTTCCCACAACGTCTGCACGAGCAGGTCGGGCGCGGTGCCCATCTGCACGAAAGGATCGACAAAAACTTTGTAGAGAATGTCCATGTGTCCTCAGTGGGCCACACCAAGATAGGCGTCGATGACCGCCTTGTTGCGTTTGACTTCGTCGGGCGTTCCATCGGCGATCTTGATGCCATGATCGAGCACGACCACACGGTCGGACAGGTCCATCACCACGCCCATGTCGTGCTCGATCAGCGCGATGGTTGTGCCGTATTGATCGTTTACGTCGAGCACAAAGCGCGACATGTCCTCTTTTTCCTCGAGATTCATCCCGGCCATCGGTTCATCAAGCAAAAGCAATTCAGGCTCCATGGCGAGTGCACGGCCAAGCTCCACCCGTTTTTGCAGGCCATAGGGAAGCCGGCCCACCGGCACCCGCCGGATTTCCTGGATCTTGAGAAAGTCGATGATTTCCTCGACGCGGTGGCGGTGCTCCACCTCCTCGCGCATGGCCGGACCATAGCGCACCAGCTGCCAGAAGAAGCCCGAGTGCATTTTGAGTGTGCGGCCGGCCATGATGTTGTCGAGCGCGGTCATACCGCGAAACAGGGCGACATTCTGGAATGTGCGGGCGATGCCGCCATAGGCCGCTTCATGAGGACGCATTTTGCTACGCGTCTGACCCTTGAATGTGATGCGTCCCTGCTGCGGGTGATAAAACCCATTGATGACGTTGAGCATCGACGTCTTGCCGGCGCCATTCGGCCCGATGATGGCCCGGATTTCTCCTTTACGGATATCGAATGAGACGTCGCTCACCGCTTTCACGCCGCCGAACGAGAGTGATACGTTCTCCACCGACAAAAGCACATCTCCGACCGCAGCTTCGGGACCACCGGTCGCCCTCATGCGGCTTTCCCCACGGGAGCGGGCTCGCTCTTCATGTCGCGGATTTTCACCCGGGCGCTGATCGTGCCCTTGCGGCCGTCCTCGAAGGTAACCTCAGTCGAAATGTCAGCATCCTTTGAGCCGTCATAGAGCGCCTTGATCAGCGGAGCATATCGTTCAGCGATGAAACCGCGACGCACTTTCTGAGTGCGGGTGAGTTCACCGTCATCGGCGTCAAGCTCCTTGTGCAGGATAAGAAACCGCTTGATTTGCGCACCGGCCATCACCTTGTCCTCGGCGAGCGAGCGGTTCATCTCGGCAACGTGCTTTTCCAGCATGTCGTAAACGAGCGGATGACCGGCCAGCTCCTGATAGGAGCCGTAGACGACGTTGTGGCGCTCCGCCCAGCTCCCCACGGCCGTGAGATCGATGTTGAGCATCGCACAGACAAAATCTCGCTTGTCGCCGAGCGCTACCACCTCGCGGATATTGGGATAGAACTTGAGCTTGTTCTCAATATATTTCGGCGGGAACATCGTCCCGTCATTGAGCCTGCCGACATCCTTGGTGCGATCGATGATCTTGAGGTGGCCGGTCTTCTCATCAAAGAAGCCGGCATCGCCGGTCATTACGTAACCGTCGGGAGTCATCACCTCGGCGGTCTTGGCATCGTCCTTGAAATAGCCCGAGAACATGCCGGGTGATCTGAATTGCACCTCGCCATTCTCCGCTATGCGAAGATCAACGTTGGGGCACGCAGGCCCGACCGTATCCGAATAAATTTCGCCATCGGGCTGTGCGGTAACGTACAGGAAGGCTTCGGTCTGCCCGTAGAGCTGTTTCAGGTTCAAGCCGATCGAGCGGTAAAAACTGAATAGATCCGGCCCAACTGCTTCGCCCGCGGTGTAGGCAACACGCACGCGCGAGAATCCGAGCACGTTCTTGAGCGGTCCGTAGACGAGGAGATTGCCGATTCCATAGAGCAGCCGACCCATGAGAGGCACGGGTTGACCGTTGAGGATGCGTTCTCCGTAGCGACGCGACACGCCGATGAAATAGTGAAACAGTCTGCGCTTGATGGTACCGGCATCTTCCATGCGGATCATGACGCGCGTGAGCAACAATTCGAGCGTGCGCGGCGGAGCGAAATAGAAGCTTGGTCCGATCTCACGCAGATCGGCCATGGCCGTGTCCGGGCTTTCGGGACAGGCGGTGCAGAACCCGGAAACCATGCCTTGCGCGTAATTGAGGTAGTGGTCGCCGACCCAGGCGAGTGGCAAATAGGCGAGTGCCACGTCGTTCTCAGTCAGCTTGTCGAAGGCAACCGTATCGGCTGCGGCACGGATCGAACCTTCGTTGGTCAGGATGACACCCTTGGATGCGCCGGTGGTGCCGGATGTGTAGAGGATGATGGACGGATCGGAACCCTTGCCAGCGGCAATTTCCTTGTCGAGCCAATCGGCGACCAGTGGATCTGCGAGCGCTTTGCGTCCTTCCGCGATGACGTCGTCCATCGGACGCAGCCGGCTGTGATCGTAGTCGCGAAGACCCCGCCTTTCGTCATAGACCATGAATTCAAGTTTGGGGACACGCGCCATGACCGACAAAATCTTGTCGATCTGCTCCTGGTCCTCGACGGCGGCAAAGCGCACATCGGCGTGCGCCAGCACATAGGCGAGTTCGTCGGCGACGGCGTCGGCATAGACCGGCACCGGAATCGCGCCCAGCACCTGGGCCGCCATCACGGACCAATAGAGTCTCGGCCGGTTGCCCCCGACGATCGCGATGGTCTCGCCGCGCTTGACACCCAAACGATGCAGGCCAGCGGCATAAGCGCGCACGATGTCGAGGACCTGGCTCCAGGTCCATGTTTGCCAGATGCCGAGATCCTTGTGCCGCATGGACGGCCGCGTCCCGTAAATGCCGGCATTGCGGATCAGCAGCTTGGGAAACGTATCCGCGCTCGCGGCGGCTTTGGTCGCCACAGCCCCAGTCCTCCCGTGCGGCCGCGTCAACGGGCGCGGCTTTCAACCCCTCGTCGTCTCTTATGGACGATCTTGTTATCTCGATATGAAAACACCGCCAGAAGGCGGTCAAGTATCAGATCACACGTAATTTGGTTGTAGAGGGGCAGCCGGTTATTCCGCCGCCCGGAGAAGGGTCGGTGCTCCGGCGCGGAATTGCTCGAACAGCGCCGTTTCTTCGGCCTTTGCCGCTGCCAAATGCCGCTGTTTGACCGGCCCGAAGCCACGTATCTTCTCCGGGATCATCGCAAGCGCGACCGCGATACGATGATTGCCCGGTGTCAGATGCCCGCATAGCTCATCGAGCAGCTGCTCGTATTCAGTGACCAGCCGGCGTTCCGTTTGACGCTCGGTGGTATACCCAAACGGATCGAACACGGTACCGCGAAGGAACTTTAATTTTGCCATAACGGCGAAAACCCGGAGCATCCAGGGACCGAACGACATCTTCTTCGGCTCACCGGTTTGCGGGTCGCGCCGGGCCAGCAATGGCGGCGCCAGATGAAATTCAAAGCGCAGCCTGTCGCCATCGAATGTCGATCTCACGCGTTCGAGAAATGACGTCTCGCTGTAAAGCCGTGCAACTTCGTATTCATCCTTGTAGGCCATCAGTTTGAACAAATAGCGCGCCACGGCTTCCGCCAGCCCGCATTGTCCCCACGCTTTTTCCGCCTCCGCGGTGCGAACCTTTTCCACCCAATTCCGGTATCGCCTCGCGTAGGCGGCGTTCTGATAGTCGGTCAGGAATGCCGCACGACGATCAACCGTCTCGGCAAATGATTGCGAGAGCCTGAGGGAATCGTTCTGCTCCTGCGGACGCGGCTCAACCAGCGCCTCGACCGCCTTGGGATCGACCGCCGCGCGGCGCCCGTAACGAAATGCCGAAATATTCATCGATACCGCTTCGCCGTTCATCTCGATCGCGCGCTCGATCGCGTCCGCCGAAAGCGGCAGAGCGCCGAGCTGATAGGCATAGCCGAGCATGAACATGTTGGAGCCGATGGAGTTGCCGAGGAGCGCCGTTGCGAGACGTCCGGCATCCACGAAATGGCTGCGGTCCCGCCCGGCGTGACCGACGATGGCGCGCTTGAGTCGCTCGGTCGGCAAAGAAAAATCCGCATTGCGCGTAAAGTCGCCCGGCAGGAACTCGGCCGTGTTGACGATGACACGCGTGCTGCCGGCCTTCATGGCGCCGAGCACCTTCTTGGCACCGACCACGACGATGTCGCCGCCCAGGACAAGGTCGGCGCCGCCAGCGGCGACACGAATGGCGTGAATGTCGTCCGGAGTATTGGCAATGCGAATGTGGCTGGAGACCGCACCACCCTTTTGCGCCAGCCCGGCCATATCAATAATGCCGACGCCTTTGCCTTCAAGATGCGCTGCCATACCCACGATGGCGCCGATCGTGACGATTCCGGTACCGCCGATGCCGGTGACAATTATACCGTAGGGATGATTAAGCAGCGGAGCATCGGGCGTGGGTAATGCAGGCCAGTCTTGCGGCTCCGCAACGCCCTCACCCCTCTTCAACTTCGCCCCATGCACGGTGACAAACGAGGGGCAGAAACCCTTCAGGCACGAGTAATCCTTGTTGCAACTCGACTGATCGATGGTGCGCTTGCGACCCCATTCGGTCTCCAGCGGCTGCACTGATACGCAATTTGATTTCACGCCGCAGTCGCCGCAGCCCTCGCAAACCAGATCATTGATGACCACCCGCTTGTCGGGATCGGGGAACGCGCCGCGCTTGCGGCGACGGCGCTTTTCCGCGGCGCACGTCTGGTCGTAGATCAGCACGCTCACGCCAGGCACGGTCGCCAGTTCGCGCTGGACGGCATCAAGGTCGTCGCGGTGATGCACGGTCAACCCGCGCGGCCAATCGGTGTCTTTCGCATATTTCCAGGGCTCATCGGTGACCACGACAACACGCGTCGCGCCCTCGGCCGCCACTTGCGCGGCGATCTGCGGCACTGTCAGACCGCCGTCATTCGCCTGCCCGCCCGTCATTGCAACGGCGTCGTTGAACAGGATCTTGTACGTCATCGCCACGCCGGAGGCGATTGCGGCGCGGATTGCGAGATAGCCCGAGTGGTTGTAGGTGCCGTCACCGAGATTCTGGAACACGTGCTCGCGCTTGGAAAAAGGCGCCTCGCCGATCCAGTTGGCGCCCTCGCCGCCCATCTGAGTGTAACCAAGCGTCTTACGGTCCATCCACTGCGACATGTAGTGACAGCCGATGCCGGCGTAGGCGCGGCTGCCCTCCGGCACGCGCGTGGATGTGTTGTGCGGACAGCCAGAGCAGAAATAAGGGATGCGCTGCGCGACATCAGTGGTTTCGGAAAGCGCGCGCTGCGCCGACTTCAGCCGCGCTACGTTGGCAGCCAGTTCTTCGTTGGTGCCATAGCGCAGCAGGCGCTCGCCAACACAAATGGCAATATCGTTCGGGTCGAGCGCGCCCTTGACCGGGAACAGCCAGTTGCCCTGCTCGTCCTTCTTGCCGATGCAAACCGGTTGATTTGCGGTGCCGTAGAGTTCTTCACGCACCTGCACTTCGATGAGGGAGCGCTTCTCTTCAACAACAATGATGAGATCAAGTCCCTCTGCGAAGTCGGCGAGTTCCTGCCGGCTGATCGGCCAGACGCAGGCAATCTTGAACAGCCGCAGGCCGAGGTCGTTGCATTTGATCTCGTCAATGCCGAGTTCATCGAAGGCCTGACGCACATCAAGATAGGCCTTCCCGGTGGTGATGATGCCGATCTTCGGCGTCCGTCCGCCCGACGTGATGATCTGGTTGAGCTTGTTGGCGCGCACGAAGGCCAGCATGGCGTCGCGCTTGAAGTCGTGCAGGCGCGCTTCCTGGCCGAGGAAAGTATCGGTCAGTCGGATGTTCAGGCGGCCCGGCGGCATCGTGAAATCGGTTGGCGTGACGATCTGTACGCGATCGAGCGAGCCATCGACGATGCCCGTCGATTCGACGGTCTCGTGCATGCATTTGAGCGCGGCCCACGCGCCGGTGAACCGCGACATCGCCCATCCATATTGCGCGTAATCGATGATCTCCTGCACACCGGCGGGATTGAGGATTGGGATCATCACGTCGACAAAATGGAATTCGGACTGATGCGCGGTCGTCGAGGATTCTGCGGTGTGGTCATCGCCCATCAATGCGAGCACACCGCCGTGCTTCGAGGTCCCGGACAAATTGGCGTGCCGAAACACGTCGCCGGAGCGGTCGACCCCCGGGCCCTTGCCGTACCACATGCCAAAGACACCGTCGAAATTGCCCTCGCCCCGCAGTTCAGCCTGCTGACTGCCCCAGAGAGCGGTGGCAGCGAGGTCTTCGTTCAACCCGGCTTGGAACTTGATGTCGGCAGCGGCGAGCTGGCGGGCAGCGCGTATAAACTGCTGGTCGAGACCACCAAGCGGCGATCCGCGATAGCCGGTGACATAACCAGCAGTATTCAGACCCGCGTGCCGGTCGCGCTCTTTCTGCATGAGGCACGCCCGGATCAGCGCCTGGTAGCCGGTCACAAAGACACGGTCTTTCGCGAGATCGAATTTGTCTTCGAGGCTGACCGGTCGAAGCGGCATGGATGGCCCTGTCAACGCGGCGCACACAGCACCGGGGATCTCACTCATATATGCTTGCCTTTTGCGGCGCAAAGCGGCGAAGCCTGTATAGAGGCTATACCGGTGAGGCTTTGGGTCAATTTCGTTAATCCCACATCTTCTAGAAGGAAATTTCCCCCCGGGCCCTTCCCGCGCATTTTGGCGCAATGCAAAAGGCAGGGCAGACCCTCGCGGCCATGGGTGGTCAAATGCTGTGCAGCCTGTAAAAGGATGCCCGCCGGACTCTCCTGATGCTGCAATCATCATCCTCTGTCGAAACCAAAGCCTCCTGGGCCGTGGCCACCGCCGCGCTCGTCACGATGCTGATGGCATTCGGCGCCGCGTGGATCACGGCGGTCGCACTCAAGGACATCGCAGCCGAGGTTGATGGGGTGCGTTCGATTCCGGCTCTCGCCAGTGCGCTCGCCTGGCTCGGTTCCGGACTCGGCGGCATCCTGATGGGACGCATCGCCGACAAGGTCGGCACACGGTGGACCGTGATCTTTGGCGCGCTGATGATCGGGCTCGGTCTCACGATCTCGACATTCGGCCCGCGCTGGCCGCTGTGGATCGGGCACGGGATGTTCATCGGCCTGATCGGGCTCGGGGGCATCAATGCGCCGATGTACATCTATGTCAGTCGCTGGTTCGACCGGCGGCGCGGCTCGGCCCTGGCCCTTATTTCGAGCGGCAGCTACCTGGCCGGCGCAATGTGGCCGCCGGTGTTCGAGCGCGTCATCGAAGGGTTCGGCTGGCGCCAGACCATGCTTTGGTACGCCATCGCTGAAATTGTCGTGATCATTCCGCTGGCGGCGATTTATTTTCGTGCTCCACCTGAGGTCATTCATCCCGCTGCGGCGACCGCAGGTGACGGAAAATCGGCGCGCGTGCTTGGATGGCCGCCCAATCTTGTGTTCGGCATGATGTGTGCTGCCGCGGTGCTGTGCTGCATTCCGATGGCGATGCCGCAGGGTCATTTGGTCGCCTTCTGCAGCGATCTGGGTATCAGCCGGTCGATTGGCGCACTGATGCTCTCCGTGCTGCTCGGCACCGCTTTTCTCAGCCGGCAAATTTGGGGGGCGATTTCTGACCGAATCGGTGGACTCGCGACCGTATTGATCGGTTCGGCGTGGCAGGCGGCGGCGATGACGGCATTCCTGTTCACGCAAAACGAGGCGGGCCTATTCACCATTGCCGCTGCCTTCGGTCTCGGCTTCTCCGGTATCATCCCCGCCTACGTGCTGGCGCTGCGCGAATTGTTTCCCGCTTCGGAAGCGTCCTGGCGAATACCGACATTGTTGTTGTTCAGTGGCTGCGGGATGGCGCTCGGCGGCTGGCTCGCGGGGCTGCTGTACGACCACTTCGGCTACTACGCGCCGGCTTTCGCTGCCGGCATCGGCGCCAACATTTTTAACCTGCTGCTGATCGGCATTCTGGTCGGACGAGGGCGCTCGCGCACAGCATTCGCAGCCGCGTGACGCCTTGGCCTCTGGCCGTTAAGATACGAGAAAACGCCGACACGATTGGCGAAAAATCCGGGAGGACGTCCATGCTGCGCAGCATCGCTTTCGTGCTTCTGAGCTCTCTTTCGTTCATGGCCGGCGCCCACGCGCAAAACACCGCGCCGGAGAAACCGGTGGTCAAGCTCGGCATCGGCAGCAAGATTCAAATTCCCTATCTCGCCGTGAACATCGCCGAGCATAAGGGGTACTTCAAAGAACAAGGCCTGACGATCGAGTTCAACGATTTCGGCGGTGGCGGATCGGATTCGCTCAAGGCGCTGGTGTCGGGCAGCGTCGATTTCATCGCCGGCGCCTATGAACACACCCTCTACCTGCAGGCACGCGGCCAAACCATTACGTCCGTTGCCTTGCAAAACAATTCGTTCGGCGTCGTCATTGCGCTCTCGAAGGAAAGGGCGGCGGCCTACAAATCCCCGAAGGATCTGGTCGGGCTGAAGATTGGCGTCACGGCGCCAGGGTCCTCGAGTGCGCTGGCGCTGAGTCTGCTGTTGTCGAAGGACAATCTCGCAACAGACCAGATCTCGATCGTCGGCGTCGGCGCGGGCAATTCGGCCCTGGCGATGATGAAATCCGGCAGGCTCGACGGCGAATCCAATTTCGATCCCGTGATCACCCGGCTGGTGCTCGACGGCGACCTGGTGCCGGTGGTCGACACCCGCACAAAGGCCGGTCTTGACTACCTCTATGGCGGGCCGTTCGCGGGATCGGCGATTTCAACCACCCCCGATTTCATCAAGAGCAACCCGAAGACGGTGCAGGCCTTCGTCAACGGCATGGTAAAAGCCTTGCACTGGCTGCAAAAGGCCTCCGTCGAGGACATCGCCGATGCACTGCCGCCGGAGTTCTACGCCGGCGACAAGGAATTTTACAAAAAGGCCGTGCAAGCCAACCGCGAGATGCTTTCCAAGGACGGGGTCGTAACACCAACGCTTTCGGGTAATACCTATCGCATCATCTCTTCCTTTAACGAGAGCGTGAAGAACGCCAAGATCGACATGACGAAAACCTATGACGCCTCGTTCGCCGAGAATGCCAACAAGGCTCTGCATTGACGGATCCACAATGAAAAAACCGAAAAAAAAGCCCAGCGGCTTTTCCTGGCCGAACGATGCCCGCGTCGCGGTCGTCATGACCTGTCTGTGGGAGAATTGGTCGGACGGAAAAGGCCCACCGTTTTCGGTGCAGACGACGGCGCTTCGGCCTGGCACGCACGATCGGGCAGCGATGACCTGGGGCACTTACGGCGGGCGCGCAGGAGTCTGGCGGCTGATCAAAATCCTCGACGACAACAAGGTGCCTGGAACCTTCGTCGCCAATGCGCGGGCGCTGGAACTTGCCCCGGCAGCCGCGAAACAGGCCATCAAATCCGGCCACGAGGTCGCAGCGCACTCCTACACGCAGGATGCCCTGCTGGCGTATCTCGATCCGAAGGAAGAAAAAGCGCTGATCAACCGATGCGTCGACATCCACCGGAAAATCACCGGCAGTCGGCCGAAAGGCTGGTTATCGCCGGTCGTGTCGCCAACCGCGCTCACCGAAAGCTATATCGCGGAAGCCGGTTTCCTCTGGTACGGCGATTACAACAACCTCGACCTGCCGTGCCGTGTGAAGACCAGAAAGGGCACCATTGTCGCTCTGCCGCATACTGATTTTGCCGATCATCGCGCCTTGCGCCTCAACACGCGTGACTGGTTCGAGGTCTACAAGGACACGTTTGATTATCTCTACGCCAACGAGCCGACGTCCTATCTGAACATTACCGTGCACTGCCATTTTGGCGGGCGGCCGCTGATGGCGGCGCAGGTCGACGCCATCCTCAAATACATCAAGCGCTTTCCCGATGTCTGGGTCGTGCGCCACGACGAGTTGGCGCAATGGATCATGGACAACGGCGTCGACGAGTGGACCAACCAGAAGCGGTTCTTCGGGTAACCGTCAGGCACGCGACGGGCTGACCAGCCAGACGCCGCCCAGAATAGCGAACGCGGCCGCCGCCGGCCCGAGGGCCGCCCAGGTTCCCCCGGCCGCCAGCGCCGTCGTCGCCGCCCAGGCGATCGAGGAAAACGCCTCGGCGAATGTGGCAAGGCGCGAGGACGTCTGCCTCCGGCGGAACTGGCTGCGGCGCGCCTGCACGCGAAAGCAGAGCTGAATCACCGTTGCCGCTGCGGCCGCGGCCAGTATGCCGAGACCGCAGACAATTCCGGCGGACACGGTATCAAGCATCAACACGGCCACGATCGGCGCGAAAATCAGCGCGATCATGCCGATCACGGCTTCGACCTTGGCCCATAGGACGCGGTGAGCGGTGATCGGCGCGGTGGCGACGAGTTCCGGCGCGTCCTCGCCCGAAATCGACAACCAGGCGAGCCCGCCAGCGAGCTGCCCGGCTGCCATCACCACCACCGGGATCAGGACCACAAATGAACCATGGCCATCGCGAAATGTGACCCACAGCAGCAGCGCGGGCGGAAGCAGATAGAGGATCTGCATCAGCGTCTGCGAGATAAGCCAGGCATCGCGCAGCAGCAGTGTCCATTCCTTCTGCCGCAACGTGCGGCTCGGCGAGCGACGGCGAAAGCCGGGCGACCAACGGGGTTGGCGCACGGTCGCGCTGGAGACGCCGGCGGCCGCAACGGCATGCTCCCCGAACCGCCGGCAGAACAGCGCGATCGACACGCAAAGTATGCCGAAACCGAATGCCACGACGCCGGCCAGTGCGACGAAGTCACCCAGCACCGCGCGCGCCGGCCACCAGAAGGCGCTGGCGGTATTCGGCACATGCGTCAGCATCCAGTCCGATTGCAGGGCGGCGAAGCGGGAAATACTGCCGGCGGAAAAGATCGCCGCGATCTGCAGGCCGATAACGAACGCCGCGCCGATGATTGCCGCCACGACCTGTGCGATCAGGCGCGTTCGCTTGGCTCCGACAACCCGGAACAAACCAATTGTCAGCGCCAGCGCTGCCGCCGTCGCCACCGCGCCCATGGCGGCAACGACCCCGTAGGCCGCTAGCCAGCGGCTGCCGCCCAGCATGGTCAACACATTGACGAAGGGCGCCGCCAGCAGCACGGCAATCACGACGGCCGCCGCCGCAATGCGCCCCATACGCACGGCAAACACTTTGCGCGCGGAGGCCGGCGAAGTGAGGATGAGATCAAGGTCGGAGCGGGAATAGAATGCGCGGGTCACCGACTCCATGGCCTGCGACAGCAGCAGCGACCAGGAAAGCACGAGCGTGCCGGTAATACCGACCAGCGCAGCCGTGTCGAAGGAAAGCGAGGCATCGGCGTAGTTGGCGACCGTCCAGTAAGCGAACACATGCATGAAGGCCGCAAAGGCGATCAGCCCGATGATCGCGTTGCGCGCGCGGGTGCGTCCCCCCGCAGTCACCAGCGAAACCCAATCGCGCCAGCCGAGGCGGAATTCGTGGCGCGCCAGCCAGGTCAGGGAAGCCGCTTCACTCACGCGGCGGCCACCTGTTCGGCGACCAGCGCGAGGAAAGTATCCTCGAGGCTTGTGGCGGTCTTGCCGGTCTGCCGGCGCAGATCCTCCAGCGTGCCCTCGGCGATCAGGCGTCCGCCAGCGATCACGCCGATGCGGTCGGCCATCCGCTCTGCGACTTCCAGGATGTGCGTGGTCATGATGACTGTACCGCCAGCACGGACGCGTTCGCGCAGCACATTCTTGACCTGGCGGGCCGTGCCGGCATCGAGCCCGGTCAACGGCTCGTCAAGAATGATGAGTTTCGGGTCGTGCACCAACGCACCGGCCAGTGCCACCTTCTGCCGCATGCCCTTGGAAAATCCTTCGCAGCGTTCGTGCGCGTGCGGCTCGAGCCCGAGCCAGCCGATCAACTCGCGCGCGCGCGCCTCTGCCGCGGGCGGTTCGATGCGCCAAAGGCCGGCGACGAATTCGAGATATTCGTAAGGCGTAAGCTTTTCGTAGATCATCGGCTCGTCCGACAACCACGCGGTCATTTGCTTGGCGGCGACGGAATCAGCGAGCGCGTCGATGCCTCCGATACAGATCGAGCCCGCATCCGGCCGCAGCAAACCCACGACCATGCGCAAGGTCGTGGTCTTGCCGGCGCCGTTCGGACCGACCAGGGCATAGAACTCTCCGCCATAGATGGTGAGATCGAGCGCGTCGACCGCCAGACGGTCAAAGCGTTTGCTGACGCCGCGAAGCGCAAGTGCGATGGGACGATTCTGCTTCATTCGGACTGCCGCCGCGCCGGAAAGATCGCAGCTCTTTACCGCGGAGTCGTTTCAGCGGCGTAAATCTTCGAATTGCAAAGAGTACGTTAAGCTTTCGATCAGCTTAATTCGGCCCGTCCGTCACGGCTTCGGGACCATCCTGAACATTGCATCGCCGTAGGTCTTGCGCGCTTCCGCGAGCAGCGGCTGCACGGCGGCGACGAAAGCCTCATGTTCCTTCGGCGTCAGTGCGTTGATCTCGCATCCTTCGGCCTCGATTGCCTTATATGACTGGTCGTGTTCCTCGACTGCGAGCTTGCGCTGATAGGCCACCGCCTCTTTCACGGCCGCCAGCATCGCGCGCCTGAGATCATCCGGCCAGGCCTCGAAGGACGGCCGATGAAAAAAGATCGGCCGTGAAATGTAGAAGTGATTGCTCAGCGTGTGAAACTTGTGGAACTTGTGCACGCCATAGGTCACCGTATTGGCGAGCGGATTTTCCTGCGCATCCAGCGTGCCGGCCTTGATCATGGCAATGGCGTCGGTGAGATCCATGCGCATCGCCACTGCGCCAAGCAACTCGAATGTGCGACGGTGAATCTCACTCGGTAGCACGCGGATTTTCATCCCCTTCATGTCAGCCGGCAGATGGATCGGCCGCAGGCGATTGGAGATGTGGCGAAATCCGTTTTCGAACCAGCCAAGGATCCGATAGTTGATGCGTTCTTCCGTCTTGCGGACGAGGAATTCGCCGAGTTCGCCATCCATTGCGCCGCGTGCCTGCGCGTTGTTGCTGAACAGGAATGGCAGATCGACAAAGCCCAATTCGGGCACGCGATCGGTCAGATAGCTTGATGACTGGTAACCGAGCGTCATCGAGCCATCCTCAACCAACGTGAGAATGTCCTCCGCCTTGTGGCCGTGATCCATGATGTTGAAGACGTATTCGATAGCGACGTCCTTGCCGAACTGCGCCTCGAGTTTGTCGCCGATGAATATCAGTGACTTGCTGAACCCGGTGCTTGGCGGTCCATAGCCACCCATGCGGATCTTGATTGGCCTGCTCATTTTCGCTCGCTCGTTGTGGCCCTCTCTATACTGAGGCAACGCGATCTGGCCAAGCGGGCGCGGTGTGATAGAGTCCCACCGCATTCACGGAGGACGTCGCCGATGAACAAGCTCGCCAGCATTCCCAAAAGTTCACGGGGTGAAATTTCGCCGGCAGAATGGCAAGCGCGTGTCGATCTTGCTGCCGTCTATCGGCTGACCGCGCATTACGGTTGGGACGACGTCATCTACAATCACTCCTCCATGCGAGTCCCGGGTGAGCCGCGCAAGTTTCTGATGAAGAAGCACGACCTGCTTTACACCGAGGTCACCGCCTCGAACCTGGTGAAGGTTTCGATGGATGAGGACCTGGACGAGAAGGCCGGCGTCAACAGGCCCGGTTTCACGCTGCACGGTGGCGTGCTGAGCGCCCGGCCGGACGTGAACTGCGGCATGCACGTCCACACCAACGTCGGCATGGCAATTGCCGGCCTGAAGAGCGGACTGCGTATGGTGTCGCAACAGGCGGTCCGCTTCTACCAGCGCATCGGCTATCATGGTTATGAGGGCATCACCGAGGATTTCAACGAACGCGAACGTATCAACCGCGACCTCGGCCAGAACCGTGCGATGATCATGCACAATCATGGCTTGCTCACCGTGGGCAAGAGTGCGCGCGATGCTTTCGTGCTGATGAAACATCTCATCGACGCCGCCGATATCCAGCTGAAGCTGGAAGCCACAGGCAATGAGTTGGTGGAAATTCCGGCCTCCGTTTGTGCGAAGACTGCGGAGCAATACGAACATCACGACGCCGGCCGCGGCAGCCATGACTGGGCGGCTTACCTGCGCATCCTCGATCAGATCGACCCGAGCTACCGCGACTGAGCGCCGGGCTCGTGGCCTTTACCAACCGCACGAAAGAACGCCTTGCGCGCGGCGAGGTTGCGTTGTGCATGGCGACGCGTCTCGCCCGCACCGCCGAAATCGCCATGATCGCAGATGCCTGCGGCTTCGATGCGCTTTTCATCGACATGGAGCATTGCGCGATGTCGCTCGACGACGCGGCGCAGATCTGCGTCGCCGCCTTGCCCCTCGGCGTCACGCCGCTGGTGCGCATTGCCGGGCATCACTTCGAGGACGCCACGCGCCTGCTCGACATGGGCGCGCTTGGCATCACCTGTCCGAACGTCAGCACGCGCGCCGAAGCTGAAGCATTCGTGCGCGCCTGCCGCTTCCCGCCCCTGGGGGAGCGTTCGGTCGCGGGTGCCGGCGCACTGCAGGGTTATCGCCCGACGCCGCTCGGTGAGGTCAACAAGCAAGGTAATGCCGCGACACTGCTCATTCCGATGCTGGAAACGCCGGAAGGCATAGCGAATGCCGATGCCATCGCCGCGGTACCCGGCATCGACGTTCTGCTGATCGGCTCCAACGATCTTTGCACCGCCATGGGCATTCCCGGTGACCTGAAAAGCCCGAAATTGCGGGCGGCATATGAGGCAACGGCAAAAGCCTGCACGACGCACGGCAAGCATCTCGGTGTTGGCGGCATCCGCGCGGATGTCGAGCACGTTGCCGAACTGGTGAAGCTGGGCGCGCGCTTCGTGATTACCGCATCCGATGTGCAATATCTGATGAAATCCGCACGCGATGAAGTCGCCGCCCTGCGGAAGGCAACCGCCTAGCGCCAGACGTACCCAGCCCTCATTTGATCATCCCAAGAACGCGCGGCAACCACAGCGTCAGCTCCGGGATCATCGTGATCGCAATCAATGACAGCAATAATGGTATGAGCCAAGGCAGAATCGCGATGGTCGTTCGTTCAATCGACAATTTGGCGATTCTGGAAAGCACGAACAGCACCATGCCGAGCGGCGGATGCAACAGCCCGATCATCAGGTTGAGCGTCATCATGACGCCGAAGTGCACCGGGTCGATGCCAACCTTGACAATGACCGGCATCAGAACCGGCACCAATATGCTAATCGACGCTATTGGCTCCAGGAAGCAGCCGACGACCAGCAGCAAAACGTTCGTAAGCAACAAAATAACGTAACGATTATTCGTCAGGGTCAGCAGTGCCTCGGTTGTGTATTCGGTCACGCGGGTCGTCGTGAGCACCCAGCCGAACAGCGAGGCAGCGCCGACAATCAACAATACGCCGGCCGTGGTTTCGATAGTGTCCATCGAGACCTTGTAAAACTGCTTTGGCGACAGCGTGCGGTAGAGAAATATGCCGAGCACCATCGCCCAGGCACAGGCCGCGATCGCCGCCTCTGTCGGCGTGAACCATCCGAACGTCATGCCGCCGACGATGATGGCCGGCGTCAGCAGAGCGGGGAAAGCCGCCAGGAAAGTGGTGCCGAGCGTGTGCCAGCGGAATGCCTGGTCGCGCCCCATTCCGTAGCGTCGCGCGCAATAATAGACATAGCCCATCATGAAGGCGGTCATCACAAAGCCGGGTATGACACCGCCGAGAAACAGCGCGCCGATCGAGACATTCCCCATCATTCCGTAGATCACAAACGGCAGGGACGGCGGGATGATCGGGCCGAGTGTTGACGACGCTGCAGTGACGCCGACCGAAAATTCGGTGTCATAACCGTGGTCCTGCATCGCCTTGATCTCGATCGTGCCAAGGCCCGCCGCGTCGGCGATCGCCGTTCCGGACATGCCGGCGAAAATCACCGAACCGATGATGTTGACGTGCGCCAGTCCGCCGCGTGTCCAGCCAGCAAGCGCAACTGCGAAATCATAGATGCGGTTGGTGATTCCGGCCGAATTCATCAGATTGCCTGCAAGGATAAAGAACGGCACGGCCAGCAGCGGAAATGAATCAATGCCCCCCGCCATTCGATGCAATATGACGAAATCCGGCAGCTCAGCGATGAAATGCGTGTAGACGAAGGACGATCCCGCAAGCGCGATGAACACCGGCACGCCCACGAGCAGCACCGCGATGAACAAAAACGCCATAATGATCATCGGATTGTCCTGCCCTTAGTCTGGCGCGATCTGATGCGTCCAGTCGTCCGGCCGTCTCCAGCCCATCCGGGCGTTGCGCCAGACATTTTGACCTTGGCGGATGAGCATCAGGAAACACCCGAACGCGACGCCGGCGTAGACATAGCTCATCGGCAAGTCGAACACGGTCATGCGCTGCTGGTGCATGCGCTCAGTGATCGTCCACGACACGAACGCGAGCAGACCGAGAAAGGCAAGTTTGACGAAATCAACGAAGGCCAGCAGGCTCGCGCGCAGCGGCCCGGGCTTCATGACATTCGAGAGCAACTCGACGGCAATGTGCGAATTGCGCCGTGTCACCATCGCACCACCGATGAACACGACCCACATCAGACCGTAGCGGGCGATCTCCTCGGTCCAGGACAGGCTGTCATTGAGCACATAGCGCGTGAAGAACTGAAGAAAGACAATGAAGGCAAGTGACCAGAAGATCACGAACGCAAGCCAATCCTCCGGGTAGTGTTCAATGACGACCTCGGCGTCTTCGGCCTGAATGAGGCGCTTCTCGCCCTTGAGCGTCTTCTTTTTACTCATGATCCCCCCGCGGCGAATCGCACCCGTCACGCCGCACCTGAGCACGGCATGACGCGACTTGCACTGGTTCCTTATTTCAACGCCTGCAGCGCGTCGTATTCGGCCTGCGACCAGCCGGCGCCCGCACTCGCGTCCATATGGAGCGGAACGGCTGCCTTGCGGAATGCCTCGCGGTCGACTTCCACCACGGTCTTGCCGAGTTTGCGGAATTCGTCGGCGAGCTTGAGCTCTGAGGCGCGGATCTGGTCGGTCGAATTCGCGCTGGCCTGCATCAGCACCTCCTCGAACACCTTCTTGTCGGCATCCGAGAGCTTCGACCAGACGTGGCTGCCGACGATGGTCACCAGCGATTCGGTGATATGGCCGGTCAGCATGATGTGCGACTGCACCTCGTAGAACTTTTTCGCCATGATCGTCGGCAGCGGGTTTTCCTGGCCGTCCACGGTGCCCTGTTGCAAGGCGAGGTAGACCTCGGCGAAGGCGATCGGCGTGGCATTGGCCCCGACCGATTTGGTGAACATCAGGAACAACGGCGCCGGCGGAACGCGCAGCTTCATGCCCTTCATATCCTCGGGCTTCTTGATTTCCTTGTTGGCCGTGACGTGGCGCTGGCCGTAATAGAGGATCGCGACCACCTTGTGCTTGGTCTTGTCCTCGTAACCTTTGGCGATGTCGCGGAAAAGCTTGCTGTCGCGGTAAGCCTTCCAGTGGTCGAAGTCGCGCAGGATGAACGGCGCGCCGGTGATCGAAAGCGGCTTGTGGATTGAGCCGGCAAATGATGCGCCGGTATAGATGATATCGACGGTACCGAGCCCCAGCCCTTCATTGATCTGATTTTCATTGCCGAGTTGGGAGGCCGGGAAAACCCCGATTTCATAGCGGCCGTCGGTGCGTTTTTTGATTTCCTCAGCCGCCCATAGCGCCTGCGTGTGGTAGGGCTCTGCCACTTCGTACACATGCGCCCATTTAAGTTTGGTCTGGGCACCGGCAGGACCGGCCAAGACGAGCACTGCGACAACAAGCGCTAAACTGTGCGCCAAATGGCGCGGCCAATTCAACATACTTCCCTCCCGATGTGGCGGTTATTTAAAGGGCCGCCCGTTCATTTGGATGTTACTATGCAACCAACGTGCCGCAACAGCCCTCATTGCCCCATTGCCAAGTGACGGTCGCTCTCATGAACACACCAAGGACTATCCGATTATCGCCCGAGGATAATGTCGTCGTCGCCGTCGATCAGATTGCAGCCGGTGCCGTCGTTGCGGGCGTGACGGCACGCGAGCGTGTCCCTCGCGGCCACAAAATGGCGGTAACAGCCATTCGTGAAACTGAGCCAATAAGAAAATACGGACAAACTATCGGATTCGCATCGCAAACGATCTCTCCTGGCGATTGGGTGCATGAGCAAAACGTGGCACTTCGCGATTTCGCCCGCGACTACAAATTTGCGGAGGGCGCAAAGAACGACGAGATTCTGCCGCCGGAACTGCGTGCGACGTTCGAAGGCTATATCCGGCCCAATGGAAAAACCGGCACACGAAATTACATCGGCATTCTGACGTCGGTGAATTGCTCGGCTTCGGTGGCAAAGTTCATTGCCGAAGAAGTCAATCGATCCGGAATTCTCGACGACCATCCGGAAATCGATGGCGCGGTTGCGTTTGTTCATGGCAGCGGATGCGGTATGGCGGCCTACGGAGAAGGCTGGGATCTGTTGCGGCGGACGCAATGGGGTTACGCGACCCATCCCAACCTCGGCGCCGCGTTGATGGTTGGCCTGGGTTGTGAAGTCTTTCAAATCGATCGCATGAAGGACGAATACGGAATGGTTGAGGGCGATCACTTTCAAACCATGACGATTCAAGCAACGGGTGGAACCAAAAAAACCGTCGATCAGGGCCTCCAGCGCATCAAGGCGATGCTGCCGGTCGCCGGGCGCGCCAGGCGCGAAACGCGGCCGGCGTCCGAGATTGTGCTGGCGCTTCAGTGCGGCGGGTCCGACGGTTATTCCGGAATTACTGCAAACCCTGCTTTGGGCTCCGCCGCCGATCTTTTGGTCAAAAATGGCGGAACAGCAGTGCTCGCAGAAACGCCGGAAATCTACGGCGCGGAGCATTTGCTCACACGGCGCGCAATCAATCGCACTGTGGGCGAAAAGCTCGTCGCGCGGATTCGGTGGTGGGAGGACTATACAAAGCGCAATGGCGGCGAGATGAATAACAATCCGGCGCCGGGCAACAAGGCGGGCGGACTCACAACCATCCTGGAAAAATCATTGGGCGCCGCAGCCAAAGGCGGCACAACTACATTGCGTGCGGTCTACGAATACGCCGAACCGGTAAAGGAAAAAGGGTTCGTATTCATGGACACCCCCGGCTACGACCCCGTCGGCGCGACCGGGCAGGTTGCCGGCGGCTGCAATGTCATGTGCTTTACCACCGGTCGCGGCTCTGCGTTCGGTTGCAAGCCGACGCCTTCGATCAAGCTTGCCACCAATACCGAGATGTACCGGCGCATGACCGACGACATGGATATCAACTGCGGCGACGTCCTGGATGGAACATCTATCGAGGCAAAGGGACAGGAAATCTTCGAAAAGGTATTGCAGGTGGCATCCGGCACGCACACCAAGTCTGAAGAGCTAGGCTACGGCGAGCTGGAATTCGTCCCATGGCAAATCGGAGCGGTCATGTAGCCCGCTTAAGTTCACCGTTCGTTGCGCCCGCCCTCGCCTGGGCCCCATTTCCAGAAGTCCCGCCCCTCTTCCTTCATGAAGCGCGCAAGCACCATCATGTGCACCTCGGAGGCGCCATCCACAAGCCGGGCTGAGCGCGCGGAGCGATAGATCCATTGCGCGATTGAATCCTGCGAGAAGCCGCGCGCGCCCTGCAGCTGGATCGCCACGTCGGCAGCCTTGTGCAGCGTGTCTGCAACCTGCACCTTGGCCATCGACACTTCCTTGCGCGCGCGGCCACCCTGATCGAGCATCCAGGCCGCGTGCATGGTGAGCAGCCGACCGATCTGGATTTGCTGCGCCACCTCGCCAAGCTTGATCTGTACGCTTTCACGGTCACCAAGCTTGACGCCAAACCCCTCGCGCTCCGCAACGTAGGCCTGCGCGATCTCCATGCAGCGCTTGGAGAAGCCGAGCCAGCGCATGCAGTGAGTGAGCCGCGCCGGGCCAAGCCGGATCTGCGTAATCTTGAGACCATCGCCTTCGTTCAACAGGATGTTTTCCGCCGGGATTTCCAGTCCGTCGAATTCGAGTTCACAATGGCCGCCATGCTCGTGCGGCCCCATGATGGGAATACGCCGCAGGATGCGCCAGCCCGGTTGGTCCTTGTGAAACAGGAACGCAGTCAGGCCGCGCCGTTTGTCGTCGCTGGTACGGGCAACCAGGATGAAGTGCGCGGCGCCCTCGGCGCCGGTTGCGAACCATTTGTGTCCCCTGACGATATAGCGGTCGCCTTTTTTCTCGGCGCGCGTGCGGATCATCGACGGGTCGGAGCCGCCGCCCGGTGCCGGCTCGGTCATGGTGAAGGTCGAGCGTACCTTGCCCTCGACGATGGGCTTGAGCCACTTTTGCTTTTGCTCCCGGGTGCCGACCAGCTTGAGCAGATTCATGTTGCCGTCGTCGGGCGCCATGCAATTGAAGACAAGCGGACCAAAAATCGAACGCGCGGCCTCCTCATAGATTGCCGCCCATGCGACGATAGGCAGGTCCATGCCGCCATAGTCCTTTGGCGACTGTGGCGCCCACAGGCCGGCTTTCTTTGCCTTCTCGCGCACTTTGACGAGCCGGGGCTCGGGAATGTTCTCGTGCTCGGAGAAATTCTCCGGATCGGCCTCCAGCGGCAACACGTGCTCTTCCACGAAGGCGCGTACGCGCAAACGAAGATCCTCGATCTCGGGCGCAAGCGTGAAGTCCATGCGTGGTTCCCCTAGCCCTTGATCTGGATGACTTGCCCGCCGTCCACAACGATTGTGGTCCCGGTGATGTAGCTGCCCGCGTCCGACACAAGCAACAGCAGCGCCCCGTCGAGATCGCCTGGATTGCCGAAGCGGCCCATCGGTATTTCGCGCTTGATCGCCACACCAGCTTCGCTCATCAGGTAGTCGTCATTCATTTCGGTAACAAACCAGCCGGGCGCGATAGCGTTGACACGCACGCCCTTGAACGCGAGCTCGACCGCGAGTGCCTTTGTGACCTGCACCACGCCGGCCTTGGCCGTAGCATACGCGACGGCGCCTTTGGCGACGGCAAGTCCGAGAACGGACGCGATATTGACGATTGCACCCGGCTTCTTCGCGGCCAACATGCGCCGTGCCGCCTCCTGGGCCCAAAAGAAGACGGCGTCGAGATTGGTGGACAGGACCTTGCGCCATTCCTCGGCCGGCATTTCAACGGCACGGCCGCCATGCGCGATGCCGGCATTATTGACGAGGATCGTCACGGTGCCGAACGTCTTTTCCGCGGCATCGAAAGCGCGCGCCACCGCCGCTTGGTCCGTGACGTCAGCCTCGATAGTGATCGCTTTCCCGCCCTTCCCTTCGATCTCGTCTTTCAGCGCCTTAAGGCGGTCCGCCCGCCGCGCCACCAGCACAACAACTGCGCCGTTATCGGCAAGCGCCTTCGCAAATTGCACGCCAAGGCCGCTCGACGCGCCGGTCACCAGCGCCACGCGGCCCTTCAGGCTGAATATCTCGGCGGCCTTCATTCAGTAACCTTATACACATGCGAGCCAAGCACATGAATAGACTATGAATCTCGGGCCGCCTATTTTGTCCCTGGACATTCGCCGACATGGATGGATGACGTGAAAAGGCTTTGGCAGGCGACAATCAACAGCTGGAACGGCCTGATCGCGGTGACCCAGTCGGAAGAGGCATTCCGGCAGGAGGTGGCTCTCCTGGTGGTCGGCGTTCCTCTCGCATTTTTCCTGACGGCCGATGTGGGCGAGCGCTTCGCGCTGATCGGCGTCATCGTTTTCCTCATGATCGTCGAACTCTTGAACACCGCAATCGAGAAGCTGAGCGATCGGGTCACTCTCAAAAATGATCCGGCCATCAAACGCGTCAAGGATATGGGTTCGGCGGCCGTCGGCCTGTCACTGCTCGCGGCAGGTGCCGTATGGCTCTGGATCCTGATCGAAAAGTTGTGGCCCTAGTGACCATAGAGTGCGTGCGGCAGCGCGGTCGCAAGGCCTGGCACGAACCATAGTACGACAAGCGCCAACAGCTGGATCAGCACGAACGGAATGATGCCGACGTAGATATGCCGCGTGGTGATCTGCGGCGGCGCGACACCGCGCAGAAAGAACAGGGTCGGCCCGAGCGGCGGATGCATGTAAGACGTCTGCAAATTCACAGCCATCAGAATCCCCAGCCAGACCGGATCGACCCCGGGCATGGCCAACAGCGTCGGCGCGACGATCGGCACCACTACAAAGATGATCTCGAAGGCGTCCATCACGAAGCCGAGCAGGAACATCGCCACCATCACGGCGAGCACCGCACCGGAGGTTCCACCCGGAAGGTTCGACAGGGCGCGGTGCACCATCTCGTCGCCGCCAAGCGCGCGGAACACCAGACTGAACATCGTGGCACCGATCAGGATCAGAAAAATCATGCTGACGATTTGTGCGGTCTTTTCGCAGACCGGCCGCAGCAGCGGAATGACCGGTGCCTTGCGCGCGGCCAAAACGATCGCGCCGACCGCGCCGATCGATGCCGCCTCCGTCGGCGTCGCGATGCCGCCAAGGATCGAGCCAAGCACGGCGGCAATCAGAACAAGCGGCGCGACAAGCACTTCGGCGAGGCGGCGAATGAGCGCAAGACCGCGTGATGCTTTCGGGTCGGGCGGCAGCGCGGGCGACGTCTTCGGCCACACGATCGCAACCACGATCAAAAACAGAAGATAAAGTGCGACGAGCGTAAAGCCGGGAACCAGTGCGCCCGCGAACAGGTCGCTGACCGTGAGCGAACGTGGCGCGAAAATGCCCTTGGCGAGCTGCGCGGCCTGGTACGAGTTTCCAAGCTGATCGCCGAGCAGCACCAGAACGGTCGCCGGCGGAAATATCTGTGCCAGCGTCGCGGTGGCAGCGACAGTGCCGGCGGCTAGCCGCGGGTCGTAGCCAAAGCGCAGCATCGCGGGCAGCATGATCAGGCCCATGGTCACCGTGGTAGCGCCAACCACGCCCTTGGCGGCCGCGAGCAACGTGCCGACAATCACCGCCGAGATGCCAAGCCCCCCGCGCAGCGTGCCGAACAGGCGGCCCATGGTCTCGAGCAGATCCTCGGCGATGCGCGAGCGCTCCAGCATGACGCCCATAAAGATAAACAGTGGGATTGCCAGCAGAACTTCGTTCGTCATAACCCCGAAGATGCGCTGCGGCAGCGCGCCCAGGATCGCAAAGCTCATGATACCGAGCATCTGCCCGGCGATCGCGAAAATCAGTGAAACGCCGGCCAGCGTCAGCGCGACGGGATAGCCGGCCATCAACGCGGCAACGACCGCAACGACCATCAGGATCGCAAGCGTCTCCGCGAGCAGCATCAGCGCGTCCTCGACAGCGCCGCTGCAGCGTGGATTGCCTGCGCGATGCCTTGCAGGGCCATCAGAATTGCAAAGAGCGGAATGAGCGTCTTGAGCAAGAAGACGATCGGCAGGCCGCTCGTCTCCTGCGAATGTTCGAGAATCGCCCACGAGCGCGTCGCATAGGGCGCCGACAGGCATAGCAGGACCAGCATGAATGGCAGCAGCAACAGCAATGCTCCGATGAGGTCCACCAGTGCCTTGGCGCGCGCGGAGGCATCCGCATAGAAAATGTCCACGCGCACGTGCCCCCCGGCCTGCAGCGTCCACGCCGCCGCCAGCATGAACAGCGTCGCGTGGGCATAGACCACGGTTTCGCTGAGCCAGACCGAGCCGAGGCCAAACAGGTAGCGCGCGACCACCAGCGCGAACTGAAGAAGCACGACCGCGATTGCCAGCCACGCAGCGCCACGGCCGATTGCCGCATTCAGGCGGTCGATGCGGTCGGCGAGCGTGGTCATATGCATAAAAGTCATGGCGCCGATGATGACACAAAGGCGGACCTTTTGCTTATAGTGGGGCCATGTCCGGGCACGATCACGACGACCACGATCACCATGACCACGACCATTCCGAACTCTCGGAGACGCAGCTGCGCGTGCGCGCGCTTGAAACCGTGCTCACTGAGAAGGGCTATGTCGATCCGGCCGCGCTCGACTTGCTGATCGAGACCTATGAGAAGAAGGTCGGACCACGCAACGGGGCCCTCGTGGTGGCCCGCGCATGGGCCGACCCCGCTTACCGGGCCCGGCTCCTGAAGGACGCAACACCGGCCATCGCCGAAGTCGGCTATTCGGGCCGCCAGGGCGAGCACATCGTGGCACTCGAAAATACGCCAAAGCGGCACAACATTGTCGTGTGCACGCTCTGCTCCTGTTATCCGTGGCCGGTGCTCGGTCTGCCGCCGGTCTGGTACAAGTCGGCGCCCTATCGCTCGCGCGCGGTCGCCGACCCGCGCGGCGTACTCGCCGATTTCGGCGTGACGTTGCCGAAGGACACCGAAATCCGCATTTGGGATTCCACCGCCGAAATTCGTTATCTCGTCCTGCCGATGCGGCCAGCCGGCACTGATGGCTGGAGCGAGGAAAAGCTCGCCGACCTCGTCACACGCGATTCCATGATAGGCACCGGCCTGCCGAAATCGCCAAAGGACCTCGCAAAGTGAACGGCGCGCAAGACCTCGGCGGCACACACGGCCATGGCCCGGTCAAGCCCGAGCAGAATGAACCGGTGTTCCATGCAGAATGGGAGAAGCGCGCCTTCGCGCTCACACTCGCCATGAGCATGCCCGGCGGCTGGAACATCGACATGGGACGTTTTGCGCGCGAGAACCGACCGCCCGCTGAATACCTGTCGATGAGCTACTATCAGATCTGGTTCGCGGCGCTCGAACACATGATCAAGGAGCGCGGGCTGGTCTCGGAAGACGAAATCGATGCCGGGCATTCCCTGCACACCCCGAAGCCGGTCAAGCGCATCCTGTCACCGGGTGACGTGGCGAAAACACTTCACCGCGGCGGCCCGACCGAACGCGATACAAACACGGCGGCGATCTTCAAACCCGGCGACAAGGTACGCGCAAAGAACATCGATCCACTCACCCACACGCGGCTGCCGCGCTACGTGCGCGGCCATGTCGGCACCATCGAACGCGTGGTCGGTTGCCATGTTTTTCCCGACAGCAACGCGACCGGCGCCGGCGAAGATCCGCAGTGGCTCTATACGGTACGCTTCGATGGGCGAGAGCTTTGGGGCGCCAATGGCGATGCGACCGTGAAAGTCTCGGTCGATGCCTGGGAACCGTATCTGGAGTCGGCCTGAAATGGGCATGGACCCGCAAGCGGCGATGCGCGCCGCGATTGCCGTGCCCGGGGTGCCTCGCGATGAGGATGGCCCGGTGTTCCGCGAACCGTGGGAAGCGCAGGCCTTTGCAATGACCCTGGCATTGCACGAACGCGGCGTCTTCACGTGGACGGAATGGGCATCAGCGCTCGCAGCAGAGATCAAACGCGCGCAGGCCGCCGGCGATCCCGACACCGGGGAGACATACTATTCGCACTGGCTCAACACACTCGAGAAGCTGGTCGCGGAAAAAGGTGTGACGACGCAGGATACTCTCCACCGTTACCGCGATGCGTGGGATCGTGCGTGTGATCGCACGCCGCATGGTGAGCCGATTGAGTTGCGGAAAGAGGATTTTTCCTGATTGTCATCGCCGGGCCTGTCCTGGCGTCATGACATGCCCACGACATGCCATGACAGGATCACACGCCCATCAACCGCTCGCTCACCATGTAACCTGTGAGCAAGGCGGTGCCGAATAACACGATGACCAGCGCCGCTGCGGTTTCCAGTCCGCGGATCAGAAGCATCCCCACGCCGGGCTTTGCCTTCGCCAACCGGCCCGCAAGCCCGCGCGCACCAACGGCGAGCGTGGCGATGGCTGCGACCGTGATCGCAGTGCCAAGGCCCATGAGGAATGTCGACGCCACACCGATCCAGAACAGTCCCTGCGCGAGCGCAAACACCAGCACGATGATCGCGCCCGAACATGGCCGCAGGCCGACCGCGACAATTGCGGATAGCCCGCGCCTGAACCAGTGACGACCGGTCAGCTCCTGCGGTTCCGGAGCATGGGCGTGGCCCCAGGCTGAAGCCTCATCCCCGTGGTCATGATGGTCATGAGCGTGCGCGTGGCCATGGTGATGATGGTCGTGATCATGGTCGTGATCATGGTCATGACTATGGTCGTGATTATGGTCGTGATTATGCCCGTGATGATGATCATGTGCGTGTTTATGAGCGTGTTCATGCGAGGGGCCAGCATCCGCGCTACCGCGCAGTAACCGCAGAAAGGCGCGGCCCTTCACCCATAGCAAGCGCAAGCCAATCAGCACGATCAAGGCATAACTGACGATCTCGATAACGCGGACTGTGTCACCCATCGCTTTGGCTGTGGCGCCCAGCATGGCTGCAGCAATGCCGACAATCGCGACGGCGGTGAATGCCTGAAGGATCGCGGACGCAAATGACAGCACAACGCCACGCCGCCAGGTCTCATTGTTGGCGACCAGGTAGGACGAGATGACCGCCTTGCCATGGCCGGGACCCGCAGCGTGGAAGATGCCGTAGAGGAATGAAACTCCGAGCAGCGTATAGGCGGCGCTGCCATCAGCCTTGGCGGCGCGGATCAACCCCGACAACATGCGGTAGAATTCGGCCTGCTTGTGCAGGATCCAGCCGGCAAACCCGCCAATCTCAGGCTGTGCCGCGCCGCGCGCCACGCCGAACGGCTGCGCAAGCGCCGTGTCGAGAATAGCGCAGAAGAGAAGAAGGCCGATGACGAGGAACGCGCATTGCGCCAAAGCCGAGCGCCGGCCAGACACGATCATGGTAGAAAATCCTGTGCACGCACGCCGCCCCGCGCAGCCTTACGATGCAATCGTCTCAAGGACAATGGACCAGCAACCTGCTCGCGAACTGCGCCCCCCAGGCCATCGTCGTGTTGGGCTGGTCTGCGGGAATCTCACTCAGCTTCTTGCCTTCGGCAAAAGTCATTTCCCGCGGCAGCACTACATCCAGCTTGCATTTCGGCGCGCCGACGAGTTGCGCCGGCTTCTCCTTGGCGAACGAGAAATCCACAAAAATGGTCGGGTCGTAGACTTCAACCTTGAGCTCCTTCGCGCTCAGCGGCTTCTTGAAAGGCAACGTGAAATTGAGCGTGAGAACCTCGTTTGCGTAATCGAGCCAGTAGTCGGCTGCAGGTTCGGCGAGCTCCGCTTTTTTTCCATCGGCGGTCGCATAGGTGAAATAGTCGAACTCCTTGAGCGACTCGACATTGACCTTGGCAAGCGGCGCCAATTCCTCGCGCGTGAACTTGCCCTTCTCTTTGCTCTCCAGCCCTTGCGTTGCGAACGTCGAGAACATGTCGTCGAACGACCAGGCGTGACGAATGCCGGTGATCTTGCCGTCGGGCGCATAGACGAGTTCGGTACGCATCGTCACCCAGACGTGCGGATGCGCCCAGGCTGGAGCGGCGACGACGAGCGTGACGAATGCGGCGAGAAGAATGCGAAGCATCCGAGCACCATAACATGGAGTGCGGCGCAAAAGTGACGTGTAACTGTGTTGCGCATAGCTTTAGCATAAATGGCGAGGGTCAGACGCCGGCAGCGCCGCCATCGGCACGCGGGTCGTGCCCACCTTCCAGGCTGCCCTCAGGGTGCAACACCACCGCGCCGGAGTGGCCCATCGTGTCGGAATAGGCTTCGTCGAGGACGGCGATGTCGTGACCGGCGGACATCAGGCGGTCGATCAGACTGCCGTCAAAGCGGGATTCCATCCGCAGATTTGTGTGGGCCGATCCCCAGGTGCGCCCGAGCAGCCAGCGTGGCGCGTCAAGCGCCTTATCGAGCGGCTGGCCGAACGTCACGTGGCGGGTAAAGACAGCCGCCTGGCTTTGCGGCTGGCCGTCGCCACCCATCGTGCCATAGGCAATGATGCGGCCGTCTCTTAGAACGGCAAGCGCTGGATTGAGCGTGTGGAATGGCCGACGTCCAGGCTCAAGCGTATTGAGCGCCTTCGGGTCCAAGGAAAAACTGGCGCCGCGATTCTGCATCACAATGCCGGTCGCCGGCAGCACGCAGCCGGAGCCGAATTCCCAGTAAAGCGACTGGGTGTACGAGACGACGAGCCCGCTCGCGTCCGCCGCACCCATCCATATTGTATCGCCTTCGCCGTAAGGCGCCGGCCAGCGCGCGGCCTTGCGTGCGTCGATCTTTGCTGCGTCGGCGTCGAGAAAAGCCGGCGACAGATATTGATTGAGATCGACCGTAATCTTGTCAGGATCGGTGACGACACGGTCGCGCACGCGAAAAGCGCGCTTGGTCGCTTCGACAATGCCATGGACGTGTTCGAAACTTTCCGCCTGCGCGACGCGCAGGCGATCGAACAGCGCGAGGATAATGACAGAGGCGAGCCCCTGCGTCGGCGGCGGCGAATTGTAGATTGTGCCGGACCGCGTCGCGACGCTGAGCGGCTCATCGACGATCGCCCGAAAGCTTTCCAGATCGCCTCGCGTCACTGGGCTGCCGATGCGTTCGAGATCGGCAGAAATCTCGCGCCCGATGTCGCCACGGTAGAAATCGTCCAGCCCCGCGCGCGCAAGATGCTCGAGCGTTGCGGCAAACGCGGTTTGTTTGAGCACCGCACCGACATC
The DNA here is from genome assembly GCA_036265125.1 of Pseudolabrys sp. Lineage (GTDB taxonomy): Bacteria > Pseudomonadota > Alphaproteobacteria > Rhizobiales > Xanthobacteraceae > Pseudolabrys. The sequence goes on from DATAPP010000059.1 coordinate 156,034, forward strand.
GGGCACTTTGTCCTTGAGGAGGAATGCTTCCTTGAATCCGTCTGCCTTGGCCATTTCGGGCAGCTTTTCTGCCGTGAGTCGCGCCTGGCTCCGGGTGACGACGTAGCCCTCGTGAGCGTGCTTGGTCGCCGACGTCAGCAGAACGTCAAGCGGCAGCTTGCCGCCTTGTCCCTTCGCAGCATCGGAAGCGAGGATCCAGGCGGCGATCGCGCCCGGTACCGTGAGCGCTGCGAGTGGGCCGCGCGCCGGAATCTCGTCGTACCCGGCATCACGATAGAACCGCGGTGTCGCCCTGGCGCCCGCGCGCCCTGCTCCCATCAGCGCACGCACACGGCCCGACGGCTCACGGATCAGCCAGAAGCCGTCGCCGCCGATGTGATTCATATGCGGATAGACCGCCGCGATGCTGGCTGCCATGGCGAGCATCGCCTCGATGGCGTTGCCCCCTTCGGCGAGAATCGCGCGGCCGTCCTCCACGGCAGCCGCGTGCGGCGCGCAAACCACGCCGCGGCGATGCCCGGCGCTATACAGGTTCATTCAGTCCCCGCCCCCACCTCTGTTAGGCCCCGTTTCTTCAAGAGCGCATCGACGGTCGGCAGCCGCCCGCGGAACGCTTCGTAGGCTGCGCCCGGATCACGCAGATTCCCGGCACTATAGACATAGTCCCGCAACCGTTTGGCAGTCGCCGGATCGAAGGCGTCGCCGGTCTCCTCGAAGGCCGCGAAGGCATCGGCATCAAGCACTTCCGACCACATGTAAGAATAGTAGCCGGCCGCATATCCCCCGCCCGAGAACAAATGCTGAAAATGCGGCAGGCGGTGGCGCATCACGATCTCCGGCGGCATGCCAATGCGCTCAAGGTCCTTACGTTCGTACTCCGTGATGTTGAGACCACTCGCATCGGCCAGCGAATGCAGATCAAGGTCGACGAGCGCGCAAGCGGTGTACTCCACGGTCGCAAAGCCCTGATTGAATGTGCGCGTCGCCAGCAGCCTGTCGAGCAATGCCTTCGGCATCGGCTGTCCTGTGCGCGCGTGCCGCGCGTACCGCTCGAGGATCTGCGGCACCTCCAGCCAATGCTCGTAAAGCTGCGAGGGCAACTCGACGAAGTCGCTCGGGACCGCGGTTCCGGCGAGCAATGGATACGTCACGTTGGACAGCATCCCGTGCAGGGCGTGGCCGAATTCATGGAATAGCGTGCGTGCGTCATCGAAGGAGAGCAACGCAGGTTCGCCCGCCGCCGGCTTGGAGAAGTTGCAGACATTGAGGACGATCGGACGGATGTCGCCCGAGAGCTTCTCCTGGTCGCGCAATGCCGTCATCCAGGCGCCGCTGTGCTTGGAACTCCGTGCAAAGTAGTCGCCGATGAACAGCGCGACGTGGCGCCCTTGCGCATCGGTCACTTCCCATGCGCGTGCGTCCGGGTGATAGAGCGGCGCGGCAACCGAGGCGAAGTTGAGCCCGAACAACCGGCGCGCGGCTTCGAAAGCCGCCTCGATCATTTTGTCGAGCTGAAAATACGGCTTGATCTCGGCCTCGTCCAAATCAAACTTCGCCTTGCGAAGCTTCTCCGTGTAGTAGCGCCAGTCGTGTGGTGCGAGGGCGAAATTGCCGCCCTCCTTCGCAATCAATGCCTGCAAGGCGTCCCGCTCGCCGGCGGCCTTTGCGCGCGCCCTGCCCCAGACCTCATCGAGAAGGCTACGCGCCGCCGCAGGAGTCTTGGCCATCTGATCATCGAGCCGGTAGTCGGCGAAGCTTGCAAAGCCCAGCAGCGAGGCCCGCTCGGCGCGCAGGGCAACCATTTCGGCGATCGGCGCGCGATTGTCGGTTGCCCCGCCGTTCTCGCCACGCCTGATCCATGCCTGGAATCCCCTTTCGCGAAGGTCACGACGCGATGAAAATTGCAGGAAGGTTTCGATCGAAGAACGCGCCAGGGTGATCGCATATTTGCCTGGTTGACCACGTTCCTCTGCGGCGGCACGGGCCGCCGCGCGGGCGAAGTCGGGCAGGCCGGCGAGATCGCCCTCGTCCAGCAACATCACAAAGGACTTCTCGTCGGCCAGCACGTTCTGGCCGAACTGGGTCCCGAGACTTGCCAGCCGTTCGTTAATGGCGGCGAGGCGCTCCTGCGCGGGCTTTTCCAGCGCGGCGCCGGCGCGGACAAAACGGGTGTGGTAGCGCTCCAGGACCCGTGCCTGCTCGGCGTTCAGGTCCAGCGTCTCGCGTTTTGCGTAGAGAGCCGCGATCCGGGCGTAGAGGGTGCGATTGAGATAGAGGGCGTTGTTGTGGCGGGCGAGCAGCGGCGAGACGTCGCGTTCTATGGCCTCGATCTCATCCGAGGTATCGGCACCCGCCAGCACGAAGAACACATTGGCCACGCTCTCAAGCTCGTGCCCGCTCTTCTCCAGCGCCGTAATCGTATTGTCGAAGCTCGGCGCCGCCGAGTTGGCGGCAATGACATCGATCTCGGCGCGATGCGCGGCCAATGCCCGGTCAAAGGCGGGACGGAAATGGCCTGGCCCGATCGCCGCGAAGGGCGGCAGCTCGAAGGCGCCGGTCCTGGTGGCAAGCAGCGGATTTTGGGCTTCGGTGGCGGATGGTGGGTTGTTCATTCCCCTCATGTAGTCGCTGACCGGGTCAGTTGGCGAGGGCCTTCCCGGCCGCACAATGTGGGGACAACACGTCGGTCATCGCCTCATCTCTGTCACAATCTCGCCGGCCGCCGCCCGAGACGGCCCGCCGACCATACGCCGCGCCGGCCGAGGAAAGACATTCGGATCGCGGGTGCCGTCGAGCAGCAGTCGAGCGAACCTCGATCGCCTGGCCGCCGCTTCGCATTAACTTTTGGCGCGAACCTTTGACGCCGCGGCTGAGCAAGATCGAAGGTGACAGCGCTCGGCCCTATGGACTTGATCTCGCAACCGGATTCGAGGAGATTGCGCCTCACAAAGGAGCGCTCATGGCCCAAAACCGCCGCATCAACTGGCTTAACGTCGTCACCGTCGTCAGTGCCGCCATCCTCATCGGCGCCGAGGTGTTCGGCGCTGCCTTCGCAGGCTCTTGGGCGCTCGCCACCTTGTTCGACCTTGGCGGCATCGGGCAGCGCATCCTCGACAGCGCGTTCGTGCTGTGCGGCATCGCCATCATGGCGCAGTTCGTCCGCAACGCTCACCGCATCGAACCGTTCACCGCGCGCGAGTGAGCTCGGCGTTCGATCGCCGAAAGAGAAAGTTAAGAAAGTTTTTGAGTCGGCGAACTAATTCTCTTGCACAACGCGAAAAAAATGTTATTTCGGTAGTGCCCAATTTCGCACGTGCCTGTGGCCGTGTGTCGGTCGGTAGGTAGCGGGACAAGAGGCCCGCCAGCCGCCTGGAGAGAGAAGCCAAAACCTCTCCAAGAAATCTGACCGGCAGCCGGAGGCGAAACCGGCGCACTCTGCTCTCAGCAGGGGACGCGGCTTAAAGCAACGACGATCGGGCTTCCTTGGTCTCTGCCGGTCTCCACCACCGGCGCGGGTCACCGAAGAGGCTTGTTCATCTTTGCCGGCCGTGCGGACGGGGATCTCCCCATCCAATCCAAGGCAGTATGAGCGGGATACGATGTGTAGCGTTAGCGCGTCCCCATCGCGCGCAGACGCTTACCCCTCGTTAACCGCGACATCTGGGGCCTAGAAGGCCCGTAGCCGTGGGGGAATAGCGCCAATGACTGAGCGCATCCGCGAGTTCCTAAGTAAGCGTAACGACGAAGGCCCATGCCTGGTCGTCGACCTCGACGTCGTCCGCGACAACTACAACACCTTCGCCAAGGCGTTGCCGGACACGCGCGTGTTCTACGCCGTGAAGGCGAACCCGGCGCCGGAAGTGCTGGCGCTGCTGGCCAAGCTTGGCTCCTGCTTTGACACCGCTTCGATCTTCGAGATCGAATTGGTGCTCGCCGCCGGCGCCACGCCCGATCGCATCAGCTACGGCAATACGATCAAGAAAGAGCGTGACATCGCCCGCGCCTACGCGCTCGGCGTTCGCCTCTACGCGGTCGATTGCAAGGCCGAGGTCGAAAAGGTCGCCCGCGCCGCGCCTGGCAGCCGCGTGTTTTGCCGTATCCTCTCCGATTGCGTCGGAGCCGAATGGCCTCTGTCGCGCAAGTTCGGCTGCGAGCCGGGCATGGCCGTCGATGTGCTCGAGCACGCCCTCAAGGCGGGGCTGGAGCCACATGGTGTCTCGTTCCATGTCGGCTCCCAGCAGCGCAATCAGCATGCCTGGGACCGTGCGCTCGCTTCGGCGGCTGCGGTATTCAAGGAGTGCGGCGAACGCGGCATGAACCTGTCGATGGTCAACCTCGGCGGCGGCTTCCCGACCAAATACCTGAAGAACGTGCCCTCGGTGAAAACCTACGGCAACGCGATTTTCAAGGCGCTGCGCAAGCACTTCGGCAACCGCATCCCGGAGACCATCATCGAACCGGGCCGCGGCATGGTCGGCAATGCCGGCACCATCGAGGCTGAAGTCGTCCTCGTTTCCAAAAAGAGCGAGGAGGACGACGTCCGCTGGGTCTATCTCGACATCGGCAAGTTCGGCGGTCTCGCCGAAACGATGGATGAGTCGATCCGCTATCCGATCCGCACCCCGCGGGACGGCGACGCCATGGCGCCCTGCGTGCTGGCGGGACCGACCTGTGATTCGGCCGACGTGCTGTACGAGAAGGAGCCCTACATGCTCCCGGTCAGCCTGGAAATCGGCGACAAGGTGCTGATCGAGGGTACCGGCGCCTACACGGCGACCTACTCGTCGGTCGCGTTCAACGGCTTCTCGCCGCTGAAGACCTATCACATCTGACATCGCCGGGAGCCGGCTCGCCGGCTCCCCTCATCCGCACAGATAACGCCCTCGCAGCGCGCGCTCGGTCGCGCGCCGGGGCGGGAGCAGACTGAGATGATCTCGATCAGAAAAGAACGCCCTCCCGACATCGCGGCGCGTGAAGCGCTGCTCGACGAGGCCTTCGGCAGCCTCCGCTGGCGCAAGAGCTCGCAACGACTGCGGGATGGGCGGTCGCCGGCCGACGGCCTCGCTTTCGTCGCAACCCAGGGCAAGCGGATCATTGGCTCGGCCCGTCTGTGGACCATCGCGTGCGGCACGGGCCATTCGGCTTTGCTTCTGGGGCCGGTGGCCGTTGCCTCCGATTGCCGCAATCGCGGCATCGGCGCAGCTTTGATCAATCACGCTCTCAATACGGCCCGGCGGCGCGGTCATCGCGCGATCGTCCTTGTCGGCGATGCGCCCTACTACGGCCGTTTCGGCTTCTCGACGGAAAAAACCGGCGCCTTGCGCATGCCCGGTCCGTTCGAGCGCCATCGCCTGCTCGCCCTCGAACTCATCCCAGGCGCGCTCAAAGGCGCCCGCGGGCTGTTGCGCTCACCCGGCCGGCCGGCTTCGCAGCCGGATCTCGCCGCATCCGCCGCATAACTCTGTCATAATGTCGTGGACGCCGGGCCGCTTTCGCCCGGCGTCTATTCCGTTCGCGCTCCGGCGCGGATATGACCAGCTTTCCCGGAGATATTGATGATGCCCAAATGGCCTGTGCATGCCCGCGTCGACGGACCCATCGTAATGATCGGCTTTGGTTCGATCGGCAAAGGCACGCTGCCGCTGATCGAGCGCCATTTCAGCTACGACAAGAAGCGCTTCATCGTCATCGATCCCGAAGACAAGGACCGCAAACTGCTGGATTCGCGCGGCATCCGCTTCATCCATCAGGCAGTGACCAAGGACAACTACCGGCACCTGCTCACGCCGTTGCTCACCGCCGGCGGGGGCCAGGGCTTTTGCGTGAACGTATCGGTCGATACCTCGTCGCTCGACATTATGGAGCTGTGCCGGGAAATCGGCGCTCTTTATATCGACACCGTGGTCGAACCCTGGAAGGGCTTTTATTTTGACCCCAAGCTCGGTCCGGAAGCACGTTCGAATTATGCGCTGCGTGAAACGATTCTTGCAGCCCGCCGCAAGCGCCCGGGCGGCCCCACCGCAGTGTCCTGCTGCGGCGCCAATCCGGGCATGGTTTCCTGGTTCGTCAAGCAGGCACTGCTCAACATCGCGGGCGACACCGGATTGAAATTCAAGGAGCCAAAGACACGCGAGGATTGGGCGCGGCTCGCCAGGAAGGCGGGCATCAAAGGCATCCATATCGCCGAACGGGACACGCAGCGCGCCAAGCAACCGAAACCGATGAACGTGTTCGTCAACACGTGGTCGGTCGAGGGCTTCGTCTCCGAAGGCTTGCAGCCGGCGGAGCTCGGGTGGGGTACGCACGAAAAATGGCTGCCGGCGAACGCCCGCAGGCACAAAACGGGCTGTGGCGCGGCGATCTATCTCTTGCAGCCAGGCGGCAATACGCGCGTGCGCTCATGGACACCGACCGCGCAAGCCCAATACGGCTTCCTGGTCACTCACAATGAATCGATCTCCATTGCCGACTACTTCACACTCCGACAGGGCCGCAAAACCATTTACCGGCCGACCTGCCACTACGCGTACCATCCCTGCAATGACGCGGTGCTGTCACTGCACGAAGTGTTCGGCCGTGCTGGCGCGCCGCAGGAGGACGTTCATATTCTCGACGAGCATGAAATCGCCGACGGAATCGACGAACTCGGCGTGCTGCTCTACGGCCACAAGAAAAATGCCTATTGGTACGGATCTCAGCTCTCGATCGACGAGACCCGCGAAGTTGCGCCGTACCAGAACGCAACGGGCTTGCAAGTGACCTCAGCTGTGCTCGCTGGCATGGTGTGGGCGCTCGAGAACCCGAAGGCGGGAATTGTCGAGACCGACGAGATGGATTTTCGGCGTTGCCTCGAGGTGCAGATGCCTTATCTCGGGCCGGTGATCGGCACCTACACCGACTGGACGCCACTGACCGGGCGGCCGGGCCTCTTCCCGGAAGACATCGACAAGCGCGATCCGTGGCAGTTCAGGAACGTGCTGAACCACTGAGCGCGCGAAGGCGAACGCGTCTCGTGGAACGGGCGGCCAATGAGGCCGCCCGTTCCGTTATCTGCAGACCGAGCGGCGCTATCTCGGCGGCTCGGGAGGCTTCTCGCCGGGCTTCGGTGGCGGTTTCTTCTGCGGCGGCGGCGCCCCCGGTCTTTGTGGTGGCGGACCAGGCGGACGCGCACCCGGCGGAGGCCCTGGTGGCCGCGCCGCTGGTGGCGGCTGCACCTGCCGTTGAGGTGGCGGTGGTGGTGGCTGCACCTGCCGTTGTTGCAGCTGCTGCGGCGGTGGCGGCGCAGGCGGTGGTGGTGGTGGTGGTGGTGGTGGTGGCTGCACCTGCCGCTGTGGCTGTGGCGGTGGAGGAGCAGGTGGTGGCGGCGCCTGAGGCGGAATCGGCCGCACGATATTCGGCTGTTGCGGAGGTGGACCGCCCGCAGGTCCGCCCGGACCGAACCGGTCGCGATGTTCCTCGCGGCGCTCGACCGGCACGGTCGTCGTTGGCGGCGTTGTGGCCGGCGGCGTGCCCGACGGTGGTGGAGATCCCGGTGGCGAGGCTCCCGCAGGCTGCTGCTGCTGAATGGCAGGCGTCGGACGCTGCACTCCGGCTGGTGGCGCGGTTAAGCCCGGCGGCGCCTGTTGCTGCAGCGGCGCGACGGACGGGGCTCCTTGCGCCGCGCGCGGCGGATCGGTTCCCAACCGTCCACGTTCGTTCTTGCCAAGCGGCTGCGGCGCAGTGATCGCCGCGTTTGGCTTGATCACCGTGCTTGTGCGCTCGACGGAAATCGCACCGAGGCGGGCGGGGCCACCAGGTGCACCAGGTGCGCTGGATCGGCCAGGTCCCGGCGGTCCGCCGGGCCCGCGGCCGCGCGCATCGCGCAGATCCTCGCGCCGGACCTGCACCGCGCCGGCGACACCTTGCGTCGAGGCGAAGACGCGCGGACGCACCCGAAACGTTGCCACCGGCGCGCCGCTCACGCGCGCGACGAATGCGGGCGATATGCCGGGGTTAACCGCCAGTCTGCCATGCACGGGAACGGTCCGATTGACGACGCGGGTCTCTCGTAGAATGACCGAGCGACGATATGGCGGCACGCTGTAAGAGCGCCAGCGGGGCGCCGCGATGTAACGGGTCGGCACGAACACCCAGTAAGCGGGCTGGAGCTCATACGTCTCGATCAATTCATCGGGCGGCAGCGGCGCCCAGCCGGCATACTGATCGCCATAGCGCCAATTGACCCACGCGGGTCCCCATTCGTCGCCGGGCACCCAATACCAGCCAAATCCCGGTTCGAACGCCCAACGGCCGTAATGGTAGACGACCCAGCCCCAGTCGGCCTCGACATCGTCAGATACCCAGTACCAGCCCCATTCGTCTGTGTAGACCCAGTGTCCGTACTGGTAAGGCCGCCAGTCCGGCGGCACAGCGGCCGGGACCCAGACCTCGCCGAAGCGCGGATGCGGGCGCCAGCTGCCATATTGTTCGAGTGCGATCTGGGCATCGTCGGAAATTTGCGCCGCAGCCGGGGTGAGCGCGCCAAAAACGATCGGTGCCGACAGCACGCCAATAACCAAGGTCGCGCCGGTCAAGACCGTGAAGGTCAGGCGGCGTATTTGATGCGCGAAAGCCATAATTTTTCACCGTCCCAGGCTCGCCCGACCGCAGGTCTAAACAAGTGCGGCGCGTGGCGTTGGTTCCGAATCGATTGCGCAGACGTTAGTGCCACGACCCCCACGCGGACAATGCGCCACAGTGAGGCGGCGCATTGCGGCGATTACAGGGTGAGAATTCCGGCCTCGCCTGATTCGGTGCCGAAGGCGAGCGTTTGGCCCATGCCATCCCAGCCAAGCGCGCTCACGGGCTGTCCATCGGCCTGCCGCGCGAGGATCAAGGCGTCATCGTCGATGCGCACGAGCTTGACGCCGCCATCCGCATAGCCAACCGCCACCACCGGTTGGCGCGGATGGCTTGCGACCGCCGTTACGCGTGTCTCGGCAAGCGCGAGAATTTTCGGCTGGCGCCCCATCGGGCCATCCTTGCCATCGAACGGCCAGAGAATGAGTTGCTCGGATCCCGAGGTGGCGAGGAATTCTCCGTCCGAGGTCCAGCTCAGCGAGCGTACGCGCGCCGAATAGCCCGACATGCGCATGTGCTTTCCGTCGGCCAGCCGCCAGCCATGAAGCATCGGCTCCTGCATGCTGGTGATCAGAAATTTTCCATCCGGGCTGATCGTAATTCCGAGATGCGAGCCCTTCCATTCAAGCCGCTCGGGCTGGGCGCCCGTATTGGGAAACCAGAGTGTCGCTCCATTGTAGTGCGCGATCGCGAGGCGGAAGCCCTTCGGCATAAAGCACAGTCCGGCAACAGTTGAAGGCGCCTCGAAGTGGCGTCCTTCGCCTTTCGCGGTAATCACATGCGCGGTCTTGCCCGCCGACCATGCGACCGCGCTATCCGGGCCGAGCGCGACCTGGTCGATCCAACGTTTCTTGTCGTCAGAAGCGAGAACGCGATGTTCGCCGTCGACGCCGGTTTCGACGAGGTTGCCGTCATCGCCGCCAGTCACAATCCGCGTTCCGTCGGACGCGCTCGCCAGGATTGCGCCGGCGTGGATCGTTACGCGGCGTTCATGTTCGCCGGCGAACAGCAATGCTGCCTCGCCGACGACGAACACCGCTGTCGCACCGAAAAAATGCACGCCGACCACGGGCGCGCCCGCGCTCACCGGGCGAGCACGATTGGCAAGAGAAGGGATCGGGACCTGAGTGTCGCTCACGTTAGGCGATGCAGCTTTCAAAGCCTTGACGGATCTTATCTTCGGGCAGATTGCGCCCGATGAACACGATGCGGCTGTCGCGAACCTCGTCCTGGCGCCAGGGCCGCTGGTGATCGCCGTCGAGGATCATGTGGACGCCCTGAAACACGAAACGCTCTGGATCGTCCTTGAACGACAGTATGCCTTTGCAGCGCAGAATGCTTGGACCATCCTTCGCCACGAGATCCTGGATCCAGGGAAAAAATTTGTCGGGGTTCAACGCCTTGTCGGTGCGCAAAGCGACCGATTGCATATCCTCATCGTGATAGTGCTTGAGACCGTTGCCATGATGATGGTGATGGGCGCCGTGAGTATGATCATGATCACCATGATCGTGATGATGATCGTGGTCATGATCTTCACGTTCCAGAAAATCGGGCTCGATCGTCAGGATGCGATCGAGATCGAAGGCATTGCGGCCGAGCACTTCACCGATGTCTATCTTTGCGCGTTCCGTGCGATGGAGCCGCGCATAAGGATTCAATCCACGGATGCGTGCTTCCAACTCCCGCAATTCCTCCGGCGTCACCAGATCGGTCTTGTTCAGCAGGATCACGTCGGCAAAGGCGATCTGGTTCTTGGCCTCGGGCGCGTCCTTCAGCCGGTCAGAAAGCCATTTGGCATCGGCGACAGTAACAACGGCGTCCAATCTGGTTTTGGCGCCGACGGCCTCATCCATGAAGAACGTCTGCGCTACCGGCGCAGGATCGGCGAGCCCAGTGGTCTCGACGATGATGGCGTCAAATTTGCCCTTTCGGCGCATCAGCCCGTCGATGATGCGCACGAGGTCGCCGCGCACCGTGCAGCAGATGCAACCGTTGTTCATCTCGAAAACTTCTTCGTCGGCATTGACGACGAGCTCGTTGTCGATTCCGATTTCGCCGAATTCGTTGACGATGACGGCGAATTTCTTGCCATGCGGCTCGGAGAGGATGCGGTTGAGCAACGTGGTTTTCCCGGCGCCGAGGTAACCGGTGAGCACGGTGACGGGTATTTTGGCGGACGAGTCAGGGATGGGCATGAACTGCAGCTCCGTTCCGGACATATATAGGGATTTCGAGACAACGCAAAAGGACGCCGCGCCCCTCGAACCGGCGGCAAATTGGCTTCGCCAAAGCCTGGTGAGGCCGATCTAGCTTTGCAGCACCGTCACATGGGTGCCCACCGAGGTGCGATTATAGAGGTCGATGATGTCCTGGTTGAACAGACGGATGCAGCCGCTCGAGACTGCCTGGCCGATGCTCTCGGGCTCAGTGGTTCCGTGCAGGCGGAAGAACGTGTCGTGGCCGTCGCGGTACAGATAGAGCGCACGGGCGCCCAGCGGGTTGTCGGGGCCGCCATCCATTCCACCCGCGTAACGCCGATAGCGCGGCATTGCCGCCATCATGTGGGCCGTTGGAGTCCAATGCGGCCATTTCTCCTTGCGGCCGATGACCGCGCTGCCGCGGAAATTCGTACCCTCGGTCCGCCCGACGCCGACGGCATAGCGCAACGCTCGATCATTGGCCTGGACCAGATAGAGCCGGCGCTGCGGCACGTTGACGACAATGCTGCCAGGCTTCTCCTTACCGCGCCAGGCAACTTCCGTGCGCAGCAGACTTGGGTCGAGCGTCGTGACGTCGATCGCGGGGGTAGCGAACCCGCCATCACTCACCACGCCATAGTTGCCGGCGCCGGCACAGCCGGCCAGCACAAGCGGCAGACCGACGACAACCGCACGCCGGGTCAGTACCTGGCCGGGCTCAACAACATTTTGCCTGGCGGAGAGATTTTGAACGGGGCGCCTGTCCATGCTGCACTCGTAGGGGGCGAGGCCTGTCCGTAGCGCAGCGTCGGCCCCTCTTGCAACTGAATAGGCTAGTCAATTCCGCATCGCAGGCTATGCTTGCCTGCAACGATAAAAGCGTTCAGGCCGGGACGGAACTCATGACCTATTCAACCGATTTCCCGTCGATCAAAGATCAGGTGTCGCCGCAGGAGTGGCAGGCACGGGTCCAACTCGCCGCGTGTTACCGGTTGATCGACAAGTATGAGATGACAGACCTCATCTATAACCACATCACGGCCCGTGTGCCGGGCGAAGACGACGTGGTGCTGCTCAACCTTTATGGGCTCCTGTACAAGGAAATTACCGCCTCAAGCCTGGTGAAGATCCATGTCGACGGCGAAATCATCTGGAAGCCCGACACCGGCTATGACATCAACAAGTCCGGCTACGTGATCCACGGCGCGATCCACAAGGCGCGTCCGGACGTCGCCTGTGTGCTGCACACGCACACCCGCGCCGGCATGGCAGTCGCGGCAATGAAATGTGGCCTGCTGCCGCTCTCCCAAACCGCAATTCGTTTTGTCGGACACATCGGCTATCACGATTATGAGGGGCCGGCCGTCGAACTCGACGAGCGTGAACGGCTCGTGCGCGACCTTGGCCCGCACGATGCGCTGATCATGCGCAACCACGGACTGCTCACCTGCGGCGAAACGATTCAGCAGGCGTTCAACACGATGTATCAGCTCGAACTGTCTTGCCGCTCACAGGTGGATGCGATGGCGGCCCGCACCGAACTGACCATGCCCGGAGAGAATGTGCTCGCGCACACCGCGCACTTGTATCAGCCGGGAACACGGCGGCCATACGGTATCCTCGAATGGCCAGCGATGCTGCGCCGGCTCGATGCCGAGCAGAAGCAAACCGACTATCCGCCCTATTGGCACTGAATTCTTTAGAGACCCAGGGGATAATATGCCGAAAATTCCATCGCGATGGATGTTTGCCGCAGCTTTGTTGCTGGCGCTCACACCTCTGGCGTTCGCCGCCGATTATCCGGACCGGCCGGTGCGCCTGATCATTCCGTTCCCGCCTGGCGGCAGCAACGACGTCGTCGGCCGCCTGGTCGCGCAGCAACTCACTGCTAAGCTGGGACAGCAAGTCTACGTCGATAACCGCGGCGGCGCCGGCGGCACGATCGGAACCGAAGCCTGTGCTACTGCCGCGCCCGATGGCTACACGATTTGCGTGATATCGATCGCGCATGCGGTTAACCCGGCGCTCTACACGCTCAAATACGATCCGATCAAATCTTTTACACCGATCTCGATTTTCGCGACCGGCCCGAACGTTCTGGTGGTCAATCCGACGTCACCCATCAAAACGGTTAAGGACCTGCTCGCGCTGGCCAAAGAAAAACCGGGCGAGCTCAATTATGCATCGGCTGGCGTCGGCAGCTTCCAGCACCTTGGCGCCGAGCTGTTCAAGCTGCAGGCGAAGGTCAATCTCGTGCATGTGCCGTACAAAGGCGGCGGGCCTGCGATGCAAGACGTGATCGCCGGACACGTGAAGATCATGTTCTCCTCGCTGGTGCAGACCACGCCCTTCATCAAGTCGGGACAGCTGATCGCGCTCGGAACCGGAGGCGCCAAGCGCAGCCCGGTTCTGCCCGACGTGCCGACGATCGCGGAAGCCGGCGTGCCCGGCTATGCGGCGGACAACTGGTGGGGCCTCGCCGCGCCGGCTGGCCTGCCCAAGCCCGTTGCCGACAAGCTCTACGCGGCGACGCAAGCGGCACTCAAATCGCCCGAACTGCAAGCCGCTTTCGACCGCGAGGGTGCCGCAACCGTCGAGATGACCTCGGCGCAATTCGCTGACTACATCAAGACAGAGATCGACAAATGGGGGCATGTGGTCAAAGAGGGCAATATCCACGCGCAGTGACCGCCCGGAGGCGTCCGGCAAGCGCCACGTAAGCCTTTTTAAAACATGAAGTTTTTTAATGCAGGGCCGGTACGGGCCGACTTTACCTTAGCTTTACGGCCGGCCCTTATGGTGCGACGGCGCGTTGGGGGCGACCCACGGCAGTCAGTGAAAGGTGGCGGGAAGAATCCCGCCCAAGACAAGAAATGTCGCAGGCCGCGTCCGTTATCGACGAACTCGAAACCGTCCTCGCCGCAGGCTCCAGCGATCGGCGCCGCACCGAAATCCTCAGGCGGGTGACCGATCTTTTTCTTGGCAATGCCGAGAGTTTTGACGCCGAGCAGGTCGGCGTTTTTGACGACGTACTTGCGCACCTGGTCAAGCAGGTGGAAACCGACGCGCTCGCCGAACTTGGGACCAAACTTGCACCGATCGATAACGCGCCCAGTGGCATCATCCACACTCTGGCGCGTCACGACGCGATCGCAGTCGCCGGACCTGTCCTTGCCCACTCGACGCAGCTCACCGACAATGACCTGGTCGAGATTGCCGGTTCTAAGAGCCAGGACCACCTTGGCGCGATTTCCGAGCGCAAACGCCTGGTTACCGCGGTCACTGACATTTTGATCCAACGTGGCGATACCATGGTCGTCCGCAAGCTGTCGCGAAATCAGGGCGCAACTTTTTCGGATGGCGGCTACGTCAGGCTGGCCGAGCGCGCCGAGACCGACGAGCGGCTCGCGGAAAATCTCGGCGTGCGGCGAGATATGCCGCCGCAACTGCTGCAGGACCTCGTGCTGAAAGCTACGGAAACAGTGCGGGCACGCCTGCTCGTCGTCGTCCCGCCGGAGCGGCAGGCTGCGATCCAGAGCGTTCTCTCCGCAGTGTCCGACAAGGTGTTGCGTAAAGCCGCAGCGCCCCGCAACTACAGCCATGCAATCGCCCTCATCGACAAACTGCAAAACGGCGGCCAGCTCAACGGACCGGCGATCACGAAGTTTGCTGAGAGCGGTAAGTACGAGGAAATGGTCGCGGGCCTCGCCCGGCTTTGCGCCGCGCCTGTCGAATTGATTGAACGGCTTATGCAAAACGTGCGCTACGACGGCATTCTCGTCGCCTGCAAGGCCGCCGAACTTCACTGGCCAATATTCAACGCGATCTTGAAGGCGCGCTTCGCTCCCTACGAGGGCCCCTCCGTCGACTTCACGCAGGCCCGGTCCGATTTTCTCAAACTCTCCGTAGCGACGGCCCAGCGAATGCTGCGTTTCTGGCTCGTTCGCGGGGTGGCGAAGGACACCTGACGCAAAGTGCAGTCGGGTGGCCCCCCACACAGCCGTCTTGCGATTTGCAATGTTATAATGTTACATAAGATGTTCTGGACGGGCTCAACACACGGGTTTCCTTTCATGAAGGCCGTCGCTCTGGCGCTGGGGCTCACGCTTATTCCCGTGCTCGCCCAAGGCACCCCGGCGCTCGCCGAAGACCGGATTGTGGTGGTGGCGGCGGAAAATTTCTACGGCGATATCGCCCGGCAGATCGGCGGAGAACGTGTTTCCGTCATCAGCATCATGAACAACCCGGATCAGGATCCACATTTGTTTGAAACGACACCTGCCATCGTCCGCCAACTTGCGGGCGCACAGGTCGTCATCCTCAACGGCGTAAATTACGACCCATGGATGGACAAGCTTCTGGCCGCGGCGCCTCGCGCCAGCCGCACGGTGATCAGCGCAGCACAACTCACCGGTCGCAAGGCGGGTGAAAATCCGCATCTGTGGTACGACCCCGTCACAATGCCCGCCGTCGCGACAGCGTTCGCCGAAGCACTCGCCAAAACCGACAGCGCGCACGCACCAGATTATGCCGCGCGGCTGAAGACAGTACTCGCGTCGCTTGAGCGTATCGCGCAACGCGTTGCTCAGTTGAAGGTCAAACACGCCGGGACGGTTGTAACGGCGACCGAGCCGGTATTCGGTCCGATGGCACAGGCACTTGGCCTGACGATGCGCAATGAGCGCTTTCAGCTGGCCATGATGAACGACACGGAGCCGAGCGCGCGCGACGTTGCCGCATTCGAGAGAGACCTTAAAGAGCGCAAGGTAAAAGTCCTGATCTACAACAGCCAGGTGTCCGAGAAGCTCACCGAGCGGCTGCGTGATATCGCGGCCAAGTCAAAGGTGCCGGTCATTGGCGTCACCGAAACGATGCCGCCCAATGTCTCGTTCCAGGATTGGGTGCTCGGCGAGCTCGACGCGCTCGACAAGGCGCTGACCGGGCCGAACTCGTGAGCGTCGTCACGCTTGATCACGTCACGCTGCGTCTCGGCAACCGCAAGGTGCTGGCGGATGTCAGCTTCAATATTGAAGCCGGCGAGTTCATAGGTGTGCTGGGACCCAATGGCGCCGGCAAGACCACATTGATGCGTGCAATCCTCGGGTTGCTGGGGCCCGAAACCGGCAGCGTGAAGGTTTTCGGGCACAAGCCCCACCGCGGCAACCCGGCGATCGGGTATCTGCCGCAATTGCGCACGGTCCTGCCGGACTTGAGAGTGCGCGGGCGCGATTTCATTGCAAGCTCGCTCAACGGCGAGCGGTGGGGCTTGCCTTCGGCAAGTCAACGCGACCGCGGCATGATCGAGGAAACTCTTGATTCGGTTGGAGCCCGCGATCTTGCGGCGCGGCCGCTGTCCGACATGTCCGGTGGTGAGCGACAGCGGCTGTTGCTGGCACAGGCGCTGATTGGCTCACCAAAGTTGCTGTTGCTGGACGAGCCTCTGATCAGCCTCGACGCACGCCACCAGGAAGTCGCCATCGACGTGGTGCGCAAGGTCTGCCGCGAGCGGAAAATCACGGTCCTGTTCAGCGCGCACGAACTCAACCAGCTGCTCGGCACGCTCGACCGCGTGCTCTATCTCGGCAACGGCCAGGCGGTTCTCGGCACCGTCGACGAAGTGGTGACAGAGCCGGTGCTGTCGCGGCTTTATGGCACCGATATTCAGGTGCTGCGCGCCGATGGCCATATTTTCGTGATGTCGCGCGGCCGCGACATCGAGCGCACCGATCACCTGCACGACCACCATCATCACGGCCATGACCATGGCCAGCATCATCACCACTGACATGTTCGCCTACGAATTCATGACCAACGCCTTCGCCGCCGCCGGCATCGTTGCGGTGGTATCCGGTCTCGTCGGCTATTTCCTCGTGATGCGCGGCCAGACTTTCGCCGGCCACGCGCTATCCCATATTGGATTTGCTGGCGCGACCGGCGCCGGTTTGATCGGGCTGGCACCGCTGTGGGGCCTGCTCGCCTTTACACTCGCCGCGGGCATCGTGATGGGTGCGCTGAGCGAACGCATCAGCAACCGCGACGTCGCAATCGGCGTGGTCCTTGCCCTGGCGCTGGGTTTCGGATTGCTGTTCTTGCACTATTACACCTCGTTCGCGACGCAAGCGACCGCGCTGCTGTTCGGTAATGTTTTGGCGGTCGACCACACCATGATCGCGACGCTGGCCATGCTTGGTGTGATCACACTGGCTGCACTCGCCGCCATCATGCGACCCCTGATCTTTGCCAGCCTGCAGCCGGAATTGGCGGAAGCCAAAGGCGTGCCGCTGCGCTTCGTATCCACCGCGTTTCTCGCGATTGTGGCACTCGCGGTATCGGCGTGCGCTCAGATTGTCGGCGTGCTGCTGGTGTTCACGCTGATGGTCGGCCCACCGGCCGCTGCGCAGCGCGTAACCACCGGACTGTGGAGCGGGCTGTTCGTCTCGGCAGCCCTGGCACTTGCGGAAGCCTGGCTCGGTCTCACGATGGCCTTCTATACCGACTGGCCGGTGAGCTTCTGCATCGCCTTGTTGAGCGCCCTCGCCTATTTCGCCACGCTGCCAGCAGGCACTTCGCGCGTGCACGCCGCGAGCTGAAAACAAACGGCCCCGCCGAAGCGGGGCCGCTGCGACATTCTGTGTAAAAGCCAGCCTTACATCTTGGCGCCCTGCTCCTTGAAGTACTTCACCGCGCCCGGATGCCACGGGATCGGCGAATTGGCCATCACCTGGTTGTCCACCGTGAAGCTCTGCGCGTCCTTGTGCACGGCGACGAGATCGGCCTTCTTGTCGATGATCAGCTTCACGAGGCTGTAGGCGTCCTGGTCAGACATCTTGTCATTGGTGACGAGAATATTCCACACCGCGGAAACCTGGTTGTCCTTGTCCTGACCCGGATAAGTGCCGGCCTTGATGACGGCGGTCGAATAGAGATTGTCGTATTTTGCGTTCATCTTGGCGACGACGTCGGAGTGATCGATCATCTTGATCTTCGTTCCCGGCGTAGCGGCAAGGTCAGTCACACCGGCTGTCGGCAAACCGCCGACCCAGAAAAACGCGTCGATCTTGTGATCCTTGATCGCATTCACAGATTCGGCGACCGACAGGCGCTCGCGCTTCATGTCCTTGTCCTTGTCGAGTCCGGCGGCTTCGATGACGCGAAATGCCATCACTTCGGTGGCGCTGCCAGGCGCGCCCGTCGACACGCGCTTGCCCTTGAGGTCCGCGAGCGTGTTGACGCCGGTGCCTTCAATGGAGACCACATGCATGATGTTCGGATAGAGGACCATCAGCGTGCGCAGTGGCACCTTGGTGCCCTTGAACTTGTCGACGCCGTTGAACGCATCGAGCGCTGCGTCGGCCATCGAAAAGGCGAGTTCACTCTGCCCGGAATTGATCAGCTTGAGATTGTCGACCGAGCCGCCTGTGACCTGCGCAGTCGCCTGCATGTTCGGAAAAGTCTTCGAGATCAGGTTCGCGAGCGCGCCGCCGATTGGATAGTAAACGCCGCCCGTGCCGCCGGTGCCGATCGCAATCGCCCGTTGCTGGGCGATGGCGCCGCCCAACGCGAGTGTCGCGGCCGCCACGGCCGCGAATGCCAGTGTGAATCCTCGTTTCATTGTTTTCCTCCTACGTGTTCTTGACGCACTTATGGAACCCGAGCTGGCGCGGGCTCCCGACTGTACCATTGCCATAGCAACAAACCGGCGCCGAGCGCGAGACCAAAAGGCGCCGGATGGGGGATGTCCAGGCCGCTGATGCCTTCCATCATGGCCTCGAGCAAACTTGGAAACACCAGCAGCAGTCCGGTCAGCAGGAACAGGCCGCGCTCGACAGGCGTCGTGTGCCGGATCGCCCAGTTTTGCGCTGCGACCGAGAGTGCGCCGAGCCCGGCACCGGTCACCGCCGTAATCCAGACGATATCGTAGATCGAGCCGTCCTTGGGAATCTTGAGCAACAGGCCGATGCCCAGTGGATCGAGAACGAACACAAACGGCACCAGGAATGCGGGCAGCGTGTATTTCCAGGCCTGCATCGTTGTCTTGTAAGGGTCACCGCCGGTGATTGCCGCGGCCGCGAACGGCGAGAGCGCGGTGGGCGGGGAAACTTCCGACAGCACCGCATAGTAGAAGATGAACATATGCGCGGCGAAATCGGGCACGCCCAGTTTGATCAACGCAGGCGCAGCGATGACGGCGCATATGATGTAGGAGGCCGTCACTGGAACAGCGAGACCGATGATCCAGACGACGAGGGCCGTGTAGATCGCCGTCATCAGCAGGCTGCCGCCAGCGAAGTCGATCACGATGGATGAGAATTTCAGCCCGAGCCCGGTCAGGGTGACGACGCCGACGATGATGCCCGCGGCGGCGCAGGTCGTCGCGGCGCTGAGCACGCCGATCGAACCGTCGGCGAGAGCCGCGGTGAGCTTCTTGCTCGACGGCACCGCGCGTTGGCCCGCACCCGTGAGGCCGAGAATTGCCAGCACGCCGATCGTGACCAGGATCAGCAGGGGGAAATAGGTCTGCACGAAGTGTGCCGGCGCAGAAGTGCCCACGCCCGGGATGAGACCAACCACGGCGCTGACAGTCAGAATTGCGAGCATTGGAAGCAACAATTGTCGTGGCCCCAAGGCCGTCTCGGGTGCGAGCGCGCTCATCGTGAAGGCCAGCAAGGTGGAATAGAACACCGACAGCATCGGTGAATAGCCAATCACCATGAAGACGACGACGGCAACCAGCGAGACGAAATGGAATCCGTAACGGCGGGTCATCTGCCAGATCGTCATGTCCTGCTTGAACACGACCTCTTGCGCGCCGAAACGCATCGCATCGAGCTCGACCATGAACAAGAGCGAGAGATAATAGAGACAGGTCGGAATCGTCGCCATCCAGATGACGTCGAGATAACCGATTTTCAGAAACTCTGCGATCAGGAAGGCGGCAGCGCCCAGAACGGGCGGCGAAATAATTGCGCCAAGTCCGCCGGCCGCAAGCAGTCCGCCGGCGGCGTCCTGCTGGAAACCTGCTTTCTTCAGCATCGGCCACGCTACCGTGCCGATCATCACGGTCGTCGCAACGCCGGAACCGGACGGGCCGCCGAGCAGGAATGAAGATGCGACCACCGCGCGGCCGGCGCTCGATGGCTTGCCGCCCATCACCGCAAGCGAGAAGTCGATGAAGAACTTGCCGGCGCCCGAGTGCTGGAGAATTGCGCCATAGATCGTGAACATGATGATCAGCGTGGCCGATACGTCGACGGCAACGCCGAAAATTCCCTCGAGCGTGATGAACAGATGTCCGACGAGGCGCGCAATGTCGAAGCCGCGGTGCGTCCACGGCGGCGGCAGATAAGGTCCGAACATCGCGTAGGCGATGAACAGGATAGCCACGATCGGCATGATCGGCCCGGTGGTCCGGCGCGCCGCTTCAAGCACGAGCACAATGAAAATGCCGCCGAGAATGACATCCCAGCGATCGGGAACGGCGGCGCGATCGAGAAAATCGTCCCCGCCGGACAGCGCGTAGATAATGATACCGATGCCGGCCAGTGCCGGGATGATGTCGAACCACTGCACATGGTTGCGGAAACGCGCGGCGAGCGGAAACAGAAGGAAGCTCAGCAGCAGCACGAACGCGACGTGGATGTAGCGCAGTTCTTGCGTCGGCACGATGTCGTAAGCTGCATAGAGATGGAACAGCGTCATCACGACGGCGATGCCGGTCACTGCAACGCCAACCCAGCCCGCGAGGCGATTGGCGGCACCTTCTTCCTGCTGGACGTATTCCTCGGCCTTGCGCAGCTGCTCTTCGGAAATAACCTGCGGGTCCACGCCCGCTTTTACGTCTTCCGCCATGCGTCCCCTCGTCTGCTGGCGGTTTTGAGCCCGCCTTACAGGCCAAACTAGCATGCAGGGCAGTCAGAGGAATACCCGGGAAAACGCCACCAATCGCGCTTTACGGACGGCCGAGCAGCATCGCCAGCGCGGCCGCCATGAACGGCAGCGGCAGTGAGACAGTCGCCCGGAGCCAAACCATGCGCGGCGGCATCATCGGCACTTCCCAGATGATCAGCCGGTGAATTGCGTACAAAGCCCAGGCCGTCGAATACGCAATGACCTGAGGCGCGCCCGCACCACTTTTGAGCGCGGCGGCGCCAATCGAAAAGCCGACCACAGGACCACCCGGAGTCAGCGCTCCGCCAAGCGTGGCGATGACAATGCCGAGAAAACCGGATTCCGGTCCAAGCCATGGCGCGATCCATTCATTCGGCAGCGCCTCGGCCACGAAGCCGGAACCGATGACGCCGATTCCGATCCGCGGCAGCAGCAGGATGAACTCCATCACGCCGGCGCGCATGCCATCATCGAGCAGCACGCGTCCTCGCATTGCGGCGATGAATGCCAGAACACCGACGACCAGCCACAACAGGATGTTGATGGCGAGCGTCATTTGATGCCGCTGCGATATTCAAACCCGGCGCGCACTGCAAGGCGCGCCAGCAGGCCGGCGATGATGGGAAGCGGCAGCGCCGCAAGGATGCGCCAGATCACGAAATCGGCCCCAAAGAACGGCAACTCCCAGACCAGCGCTCGGGTGTATCCGATCAGCGTCCAGCTCACGATGAAGGCAACCACCGCGCCAGCATCGGCACCCATGATCAAGAAGGCGCCCGCGACCGGATAAATGGTGATCGGCCCACCGGGCAGCAGGAAGCCAAAAAAAGCGGCGATCAGCAGCCCCATAAATCCTGATTCGTGGCCGACCCATCGCGCCACCATTTCACGCGGCAGCAGCAGCGTAACAAACGCGCCGATCAGGCAGCCGGCCAGGACCTTCGGCAGCATCTCGCCAAACAGCGTTACATCGCCCAGCAGGATGGTGAAGAAGTGCTCACGCCCGTCGCGCGCATAGACAGTCGCAGCCGCGGCGAAGGCCAGCACGGCGATGATTGCCGTCGACCAGTCGAAGGCGCGCCGTCGTCGTCGAGGTGGAGCTGATTCCGTCAAAGCGCGCGAACAATATGCGACTGCACGTGGATTGTCTGCTGACTCCCCCGTTGACCCTGCATTGCGCCGTCGTTACTTTCGAAACCGATGGGGATGGGGTCCCCGAGAACCGCCCGCAAGGGGCTGATGACTCCTGCCGCAAAACAGGCGGTAGGAATCTGTCCGCCGCACGGCGGTTTTTCTTTGCCCTGAGACATGAGGATTGAATCGATGGGCTATCTCATTGTGTTTATCGGCGGCGGTGTCGGTGCCGCCCTTCGACACGGCATCAACCTTGCCTTCGCGCGCCTGCTGGGCACGACCTTTCCCTATGCGACCCTGTTCGAGAACGTCTCAGGGTCGATCGTAATGGGGTGTCTTGTTGCCTATTTCGCATTCAAGAGCGGCATTCCGCACCACTGGCAGCTCTTTCTCACCACCGGCATCCTCGGCGGCTACACGACCTTTTCGACATTCTCGCTCGATGTGGCTTTGCTTTATGAGCGCAGCGAACTGGGACTGGCCGCGCTCTATGCGTTGCTCTCGGTCGCGCTGTCGATTGGCGGACTGTTCGCAGGTATCGCCCTCGTGCGGAGTTTTGCCTGAGCGTCACTCCATCGGCCGCATACCGAGCTTGTCGAGCAGCGCCATGTCGCGATCGCGGCCGGGGTTTGGCGTCGTAAGAAGCTTCGGGCCGTAGAAGATCGAGTTGGCGCCGGCGAGGAAACACAAAGCCTGCGTCTCCTCGCTCATGTCTTCGCGGCCGGCGGAAAGCCGCACCACCGAAGCCGGCATGCAAATCCGCGCGACCGCAATGGTGCGCACGAAATCCAGCGGGTCGAGCGTTGTGGCCCCGGCGAGCGGTGTGCCTTCTACCCGCACCAGCATGTTGATCGGCACACTTTCCGGATGGGCGGGCAGACTGGCTAGCGTCGCAATCATGCCGATGCGGTCCTCAAGCCCCTCGCCCATGCCGACGATGCCGCCGCAACAGACATGCATGCCGGCTTCGCGCACGTGCTCAAGCGTGTCGAGGCGGTCCTGATAAACGCGTGTCGTGATGATCTCACCGTAATATTCCGGAGACGTATCGAGGTTGTGATTGTAGTAGTCGAGGCCGCAGTCCTTCAGCCGCCGCGCCTGATCGCCGGTCAACATCCCAAGTGTGACGCAAGTCTCCATCCCAAGCGCCTTCACGCCCTCCACCATCTCGCAGACCTTGTCGAGATCGCGATCCTTGGGCGACCGCCAGGCCGCACCCATACAGAAGCGCGACGCGCCGCCGGCCTTGGCCGCGCGCGCCTCTGCGAGCACGGCATCCAGATCCATCAGCTTTTCAGCTTTCACGCCGGTATCGAACTTCGCCGATTGCGGGCAATACGCGCAGTCTTCCGGACAGCCGCCGGTTTTTATCGATAGCAAGGTCGAAATCTGTACTTCCGAAGCATCGAAGTTTTCGCGATGCACCTGGGCGGCACGGAAAATCAAGTCCGGAAATGGCGCGGCGAACAGCGCGCGGACCTGCTCGCGCGTCCAATCGTGGCGCGGGAGGCCGGGTGCCGAAAGGGGCACTGTGTGGTGCGACAACGACATGAGCAAAACCTCCGAAGTGCCCGGTCAGCCGTAGCCTTATACCAAGCAGCACAGCCCATTACGCAACGATTTCGTCACATTGAGTGGCCTCCCGCGCCATGTTACTGTCGATCGGGGACGTGTTGCCGGGATTTAGGGCCATGAAAAAAATCATAGCGAGTGCCATTGTGCTCGGAATTCTGACCGGACCGGTTTTCGCGCAAAGATCGCGAGACGACGATCCGATCATGATCCAGGAACGAGACAAGCAGCAGCAGGCACAGGCGCTCGATAAGCAATACAAGCGAACGCTCGACCAGACACGCAAGGACGGCAGTGCGCCGGTTCGCAGCGATCCGTGGGCGAACATGCGCGGACAAAATGACAGCAAACGCTAGATTTTCAAGTGAACCGCGATCGCGTGATCCGATTTGCCGCGGTGCTGGTCGGCGCCGGCGTGCTTTTCGCAATTGAGCAGGAACTCGGCGCGAAGCTATACGTCGCGATTCCCGCCGGGATCCTCGCGTATATCGTTACGCTCGTGGGGCTCGGCCTGGTCTTCGGCAGTAGCGGCCAGGCAAAATAGTCGCCACTACCAACGCTGGCGCCAGCCCCAACCTCCTCCCCAGTAGTAGGGGCGATAGTAAGGTCCGCGGTAATAGACCGCCGGCGGCCGCGCATCGTAATAGACCGGTCCGTCGACAACTTCGGGACCTTCGACCACTTGCGGTCCTTGCGCCCCTGGCGGCCCCTGCCGGTAGCCCGGACCTGCGCCGGCAGCCGCGGCGGCGCGCTGCTGCGGGACGCGCCCGCTCAGGTCGATCGCCTTCTGGATGGCAAAGCCTTTCTTGTCCTGCCAGCTGATCTCGCACCAGCCTTCGTCACATGCCGCGGCGTCCACCAGGCTCCCGCCGGGAATTTTCGCGACTATCTCGCTGCCGGTGCCGGGCGCTGCGCGCAGATTGAGAGTCGACGCAACGTAGGCCGGTTTGGCCAAAGCGGGCGCGGCGATACAAGCGACGGCCATTCCCAAAATAAATGACGCGGACTTCATGGCTCAATCCTCCCGTCCACTCGCCTCGCATTCCTTGCAAGGACGGCCGGAACTCTCCGCCGTGAAAACGGCGGGAAATGGGCGGGCGAATTACAGGCCGGCAATTTCAGGCTCAGGCGAGCTCTGACAGGGATGGAACCGAGGTGTCGCTCGCTTACAATTGAGCCTTCGCGGGCTATAGCTTCGACGAACGAAACCATCTTCGCGCGCCGGCGAATGCTGCAAATTCACGCCGCGTCAAAGCTGTACGCACCCTTGCTCTCCGTAGCAGATGCCGCCGGTTGCGCAGACCGCCTCTCCTGCGCCCGCCCAAGCCCCAGCGAGAGAACAAACCATCCGGCAACGACAGGTAATGAGCAGAGTGCAATAGCGCCGAACTTCAGCCCGAACGCCTGCATGCTATCGAAGATCCATCCGGACAGCGCATCGGAGCCGCGATAGACCACGACATCGACCAGGTTTTTCGCCTTGTATTTTTCCTCCCGCGTTACAACCGTGAAAAACAGCTGTCGCGCCGGGTTCGCGATTGCAAAATTCATCCAGCGCTGCAGGACCTGAATGGTCACGACGACAATGAGCGTCGGCATCACAGCCAGGACGGCAAATCCTACAATGTAGACAGCCGGCAAGGCGGCAGCCGCCACACCGGTGCCGAGACGCTTGAGCAAATGGCCAGTGAGCAGCAATTGCGTAAGGAGCGTCAGCACGCTGACCGCAAGATCGATGCTGGCGAAGATGCGAGTCTGCTGGCCCGCGGTCTTGACTGCCTCGGAAACGATGTGCGCCTGCTCGAAGTAGAGGATGGTCGCAGCATAAGACAACAGCGCGACCCAGGTGGCGACACCCAACATATATGGCGAGCGCACTAACGCGGGAATTGCTGCGAACGCGCTACCGCCGATGTTTTCCGTTGTTGCATTCGGCCCGGTGTGCACCACGGCGGCTCTTTCGAGCCGGTATACGCAAAACACCGCTACTTCCAGAAACACCGCCGCCGCAATCATCAAGTTTACGGGTCCCAACGGGACTGAAAGCCAAATCGTGATGACCGGACCCAACAACGCCCCCGCCGTGCCACCGGCGCCAATAAATCCAAACAGGCGCTTGCCCTGCTCGGATGTAAACAGGTCAGCCATGAATGACCAAAAGACCGCCACGGCGAACAGGTTGAACACACTGACCCACACGAAAAATATGCGTGCGACATGCACGGTCTCGATATCAAAGGTCAGCAACACCCAGAACAACAGGAGATTGACGACAAAGAAGTGATAGACGATCGGGATAAAGCGAGCGCGCGATAGCCGCGCGACCAGGGCGCCGTAAAGCGGCTGCGCCACGAGCAGGGTGATGAAGGTCGCGGTGAACAACCAAGGCAGGTTCTTCACTCCGCCCGCAATGCCCATCTGGTCGCGCAACGGCCGCAGGACGTAGTAACCGGCGAGCAGTGCAAAGAAATATGCGAATGACCAAAGCGCCGCCGCGCGCTCATGCGGCGTCGCCGGCATGACGCGCCTCAGCCAGCGCTCAAACCAGTTCATGGCAACGAGAGTTTCTGCTTCAGCTCCGCGGCCGATACTGCCTGCCCATAGCCGGGCTGTCCGCGCTGAAAGCGCCGCGCGTCGGCCAGCTTGCCGACAACGACCGGGTCAAAACCGGCATCGCGCACCAGGCCCGCCGCAATCTGCACGGCCTGCGGATCGTCGCCCGCAATCGGTACTGCAAGTCTCGGATCGGGGCGGTTCGCCTCGCGGGCGAAGATCATGTACGACATTGTGTTGAACGCTCGCACAATCCGCACGTCCGGGAAATATTTCTGCGTGGTCACGCCGATGCCGGTTTGCTCGACTTCGTCGGCGACAGCACCGTCACGCGCCGACACTGCGTTGCACGCATCGAGCATGACCTTGCCTTTCATCGTCGCGGAATAATCTTTGCCGATCTGGGGCACCGCGCCGTAGGGGACGGCGATAAAAAGAGCATCGCCAAATGCGATCGCTTCCTCGACGGTGCCGGCCCGCGCCAGGCTGCCGAGTTCCGCGACCATCGTTTTGAGCTCTTCCGGGTGGCGCGACGAAAACGCGACCTGATGGCCTTTCTTGATCCACAGGCCGCCAATCGTGCCGCCGATGTGGCCTGACCCGATGATGCCGATGCGCGCAGGAGCTGCACCCTGGGCCTTCGCGCCTGCTGGCTGAAAAACGGCACCCAACATCAGAACGCCGCCCATGCCCAAGAGGGCGCGGCGATCAGGATCCATAAATCTATTCTCGGTCATTGATAGCTCCCGCGATCATTGGTCGCGCTATCTTGCAGTGGATCGTCTCGGGAGGCTCTCACGGTTGCGTGAGTTCGCCGGTTATTTATGCAGACCTGATACCCATCGTCACGGGAACGATTCCTGATAAATGTCACGACCCGCCGGACGAAACTTTCGTCGACCAATTGATCGTCTTGTAGTCGAAGCCCAATTCAATCGTCGGCTTGATGATGGCGAAATACGGTGAAATGTCGAAATCGCGCGGACAGTAAAGCGAGCTGTCGCGGATGTGATAGATCTCCCGGCGTGCCTGCGCGCTTTCGACGCGCTCGATCGCCGGCAATATTGGGTACCCGATGGCGCCGAACGCCCGCGCGATGAGCGCCGAGCAGATGAGTTTGGTCGGATCGCCGGAGCCGAGCGCGATCATGCGCCGACGAAAGCGCTGCGGCACCGGCAGCGGAACCAGATAGCGGCCGAGATCGACGATATTCTTGAGATCGTATTGCAGGCCGATGCGATCGATCGCGTATTCACAGACAGCCTGGCGGTCTTGCGGCAACAGACCGACCGGCCGGCAGATGCGGGTGTGGAAATCAAAATAGGTGGACAGTGGAACGGAGACGATGCCCGCGTCCAGGTTGGATTCCACCAGATCGCATGGCTCGCCGCCTGTTGTCTCCTGACCTTCGATCGGCCCGACATACAGCGCCGCATGCGACCATGTGGACTGGGTCAGATATTTGATCACGCCGGCGATGTGGGTGCGGCCCTCGATCAGCAGGATGTCGCCGGGCTTGATCAACGCCCGAAGTGCCGCCGGATCGGTCGGCGTAAGCGGCTCGTAGCCGGACGCAGGTCTTTGCAGATAGGCGGCGATATGCCGCCCGACACGATCGAGCATCCATGTCATGGGCGAAATCCCGGAAAACCGACCCCACGGCCAAGTCGAACAATATTTTTCACAGACAGGCAACACCGCCGGAACGTCGCGGGCAGCCCCGTAATCGTCGTGACGGCGACAATCACTTGATCATTCGATGAAATAACGCTTTCCAGGTTCCCGAAGGGCCTTACCCGGCCCTCTTCCTACTCCGCCGCTTCCATGCGCGGCTTGGCGGCTTCCACCTTTGCCGCGCAGAACTTGAATTCCGGAATCTTGCCGAACGGATCGAGCGCCGGGTTGGTCAAGATATTGGCAGCGGCCTCCACATAGGCGAACGGGATGAAGATCACGCCATCGGGGATTCCGTCATCCTGGCGCGAGGCCAATTCAACCTCGCCGCGGCGCGTGGTCACGCGCAGCATGTCGCCGGGCTTGAGTCCC
Organism: Pseudolabrys sp.; assembly: GCA_036265125.1. Taxonomy (GTDB): domain Bacteria; phylum Pseudomonadota; class Alphaproteobacteria; order Rhizobiales; family Xanthobacteraceae; genus Pseudolabrys. Next base: position 184,047 of record DATAPP010000059.1, read on the forward strand.
AGTTTCACGAGCGTGCCACGCGACACAGCAGCGATTGCACTTGGCTCCAGCGCGTCGAGCACGGTGGCGCGGCGCGTCATCGAGCCGGTGTGCCAATGCTCGAGCTGCCGGCCAGTGGTGAGGATGAACGGATACTCGTGATCGGGCGTCTCGTTCGGCGGCAGGAGCTTCGCCGCGACCAGCTTGGCCATGCCGTTCGGGCGCGGGAACCCCTTGTCGAACACCACGTCGCGGCCCGGCTTGTCGGGCGCATCGCTTGGATATGTGACGTGATCCTCGCGCTCGACGCGCTCCCACGAAATGTTGTCGAGGGCGGGCATCAGGTTCGCCATCTCGGTGTAGACTTCGCTGACGTGCTTGTAGTTCCATTTCTCGCCCAAACGCTGAGCCAGATCCTGGATGATCCACAAGTCCTGGCGCGAGTCGCCCGGCAGCGGCAGCGCCTTGCGACCCATCTGCACCTGCCGATTGGTGTTGGTAACGGTGCCGTCCTTCTCCGGCCAGGCCGAGGCCGGCAAGATCACATCGGCATAGGAGCAGGTTTCGGTCACGAAGATGTCCTGCACCACGAGATGTTCGAGATGCGCGAGCGCACCGCGGGCATGGTTGAGATCGGGGTCGGACATCGCAGGGTTTTCACCCATGATGTACATGCCCTTGATCTCGTCGGCATGCACCGCGTCCATGATCTCGACCACGGTCTTGCCGCGCTTGGGATCGAGCTTTTTGCCCCAAGCCTTTTCATATTTGGCGCGAATTTCAGGATTCTCCACCGACTTGTAGTCGGGGAAGAACATCGGAATAAGCCCGGCGTCAGAGGCGCCCTGCACGTTGTTCTGCCCGCGCAATGGATGCAGGCCGGTGCCGGGACGACCAACCTGGCCGCAGATAAGCGAGAGCGCAATGAGGCAACGCGCATTGTCGGTGCCGTGGGTGTGCTGCGACACGCCCATGCCCCAGAAGATGATGGCGCTTTCGGCACGCGCAAAACCACGCGCAACCTCGCGCAACGTATCGGCGGGAATGCCGCAGATCGGCTCCATCTCCTCCGGCGTGAAGTCCTTCACATTCTCGGCGATCTGATCAAAACCTTCGACGTAGGTCTGTACGTATTGCTGGTCGTAGAGTTTCTCGCCGATGATGACATTGAGCATGGCGTTGAGCATCGCCACGTCGGCGCCGTTCTTGAACTGCATCATTTTCCAGGCGTGGCGCTTGAGCGCCTGCCCGCGCGGGTCCATCACGACCAGCTTGGCGCCGCGCTTGGCCGCCTGCTTGAAGAAGGTGGCAGCGACCGGATGGTTTTCGGTCGGATTGGCGCCGATCACAATGATGAAGTCGGAATTTTTGCATTCGTTGAAGGTCGCAGTCACCGCTGCCGAGCCCACGCCTTCCAGCAGCGCCGCGACCGATGACGCGTGGCAGAGCCGTGTGCAGTGGTCGACGTTGTTCGAGCCGAAGCCGGTACGCACCAGCTTCTGGAAAAGATAGGCCTCTTCGTTCGAGCCCTTGGCCGAGCCGAAGCCGGCCAGCGCGCGCGGACCATCGCGATCGCGAATTTTTTTCAAGCCGGAAGCGGCACGCTCCATCGCCTCTTCCCAGGTCGCTTCGCGGAAATGCGTGAACGGGTTCGAGGGATCAACCAGATCGTCAGCGGCTTTCGCCACGCCATCCTTGCGCACCAACGGCTTGGTCAGGCGCTGCGGATTGCTGATGTAGTCGAAGCCGAAACGACCCTTCACGCACAACCGGTTCTCATTGGCGGGGCCGTTGCGGCCGGTCACGTATAAAAGCTTGTCGTTCTTGATGTGATACGTGAGCTGGCAGCCGACGCCACAATAGGGGCAGACCGAGTTCACTTCACGGTCGGGGAATTCCGTGCGCACGTTCTTGGCGTCGACCAGCGTCGCCGGCATCAGCGCGCCGGTTGGGCAAGCCTGCACGCATTCGCCGCAGGCGACGCACGTTGACTGACCCATCGGGTCGTCAAAATCGAAGACGATCTTCTCGTTGTGGCCGCGGCCCGCCATGCCGATCACGTCATTGACCTGCACTTCGCGGCAGGCCCGGACGCAGAGATTGCACTGAATGCAGGCGTCGAGATTGACCGCCATCGCGACATGGCTGCGGTCCGGCGCGGGCATCTTCTCGCGCTCGGGGAACCGGCCGACACCAATCCCCATTCTGTCGGCCCAGCTCCAGAACTTGGATTGCGGGTCGTGCGAGGTCGTACGCTCGGGCTGGTCGGCGACCAATAGCTCGAACACCATCTGCTGCGCGGTCTTGGCCCGGTCCGACGTGGCCCTTACTTTCATGCCTTCGGACGGCTTGCGGATACAGCTCGCCGCCAGCACGCGCTCGCCCTCGATCTCGACCATGCAGGCGCGGCAATTGCCGTCGGCGCGATATCCGGGTTCCGGCGAGTAGCACAGATGCGGGATGTCGATGCCCTGGCGCCTGGCGACCTGCCAGATGGTTTCGCCATCCAGTGCTTCGACCTCCTTGCCGTCGAGCATGAACTTCACGCTCGTGCCCTTGCCGTTGGTATCAGCCATGTTCACCACGTTCCCAGCGGTTTCGACAATTCATCAGGAAAATACTTCAGAACACACAACAGCGGATTCGGCGCCGCCTGGCCAAGTCCACAAATCGACGCATCGCGCATCGCGGTCGAGAGCTCTTCAAGGAGCTTTACGTCCCAGGGACCCTTGGCCATCAGCCTGGCCGCTTTCTCGGTCCCCACGCGGCAGGGCGTGCACTGACCGCAGCTTTCATCCTCGAAGAACTTCATCAGGTTCAACGCCGCAGCCTTGATATCGTCCTTGTCGGAGAGGATCACAACCGCATGCGACCCCACGAAGCAGCCGTATTTTTCGAGCGTTCCGAAATCGAGCGGAATATCGGCCATTGAGGCCGGCAGAATGCCGCCGGACGGACCGCCGGGCAGATACGCCTTGAATACATGACCGTCCTGCATGCCGCCGCAGAACTCATCGATGAGTTCGCGCATGGTGATGCCGGCCGGGGCCAACTTGACGCCCGGGTTTTTCACGCGGCCTGACACCGAGAAGCTGCGGAAGCCCTTGCGCTCGTGACGCCCTTGCGAGGTCGCCCACTCGGCGCCCTTTTCGATGATGTCGCGGATCCAGAACATCGTCTCGACGTTCTGTTCGAGCGTCGGACGCCCGAACAGACCGACCTGCGCAACGTAAGGCGGACGATGGCGCGGTAACCCGCGCTTGCCCTCGATCGATTCGATCATCGCCGACTCTTCGCCGCAGATGTAGGCGCCGGCGCCGCGCCGCAGGTGCAATTTGGTGTGCTGCGAAAGTCCGGCCTCCTCGACCTTTTCGATTTCATCCAGCAGCATCAGCCGCAGTTCAGGATATTCGTCGCGGATGTAGATGTACGTATCTTTCGCTTCCACGACCCAGGCGGAGATCAGAACGCCTTCGATGAATCGGTGCGGATCACGTTCAAGATAATAGCGATCCTTGAACGTGCCGGGCTCGCCCTCATCGGCATTGACCGCGAACATACGGGGCGCTGGCTCGGCGCGAACCAGCGACCATTTTCGGCCTGTCGGAAATCCCGCTCCACCGAGGCCGCGCAGGCCGGAGTCGCTCACGATCTTGATCAGTTCGTCGCGCGTGCGTTTGTCTGTGATGCAAGCTCTCAGCAGCGCGTAGCCGCCCGCTTTCTGATACGCGGCGAAATCAGCGCCTGGCGTCCACGCATGCGCGTGCGGTTTCGCCTTCACCGCCATCGCCACCGTGTCCGGCGTCGCCTTGAATGTTTGAACGTGGCCGACGGCGCAGACCGGCGCGCGATCGCAGGCGCCCATGCAGGGGGCATGCACGACACGAACCTCGCGGCCGAGCTTGCTGGAGAGTTCCTTCATCAGTTTTTCGGCGCCGGCCATGGCGCACGAGAGCGAGTCGCACACACGCACGGTGACAGGCGGCGGTGGCAACTCACCTTCCTTCACGACGTCGAAATGCGCGTAGAACGTCGCGACCTCATAGACTTCGGCAAGTGCCATTTTCATCTCGGCGGCAAGTGCAGCAAGATGTGGAGCAGACAGATACCCGTACTGATCCTGAATGAGGTGCAGGTGCTCGATCAGGAGATCGCGCCGGCGCGACCGATCGGTCAGGAGCGCACGTATTTCTATCAGCGCCTGCGGGTCGACCTGGCGGCCCTTTGGCGTGCGCGGCGGGCGACGCCTGCCAGCCCCCCCGGTGGTCGGAGTTTTGGGGGACAGCTGCTCTGTGATGCTCATTTCACTCCCTCTAAACTACAGAAAAACGCCACTGAATCAGGGCCTGCAAGCCCTACACGCAAATCGTCTGATAGATATTTTCGATCAATATCGTTCCTGTCCTTGTATTTTCCGATGATGTGGTTTTAATCGAATAATTCAATCGTGGGTGGTTTTCACGTTTTAGACGCCGAAACTGCCGTTTTTGCGAAAAATCGGGGCGGCCGTTGCTTGAAAAGCTCGAATTTCTCCTTGCCTTGGCCCGCGAGAAGCATTTTGGGCGGGCGGCAGAGGCATGCGGGGTCACCCAGCCGACCTTGTCGGCTGGTGTGAAGCAATTGGAAGAAAGCTTCGGCGTGCTGCTGGTCAACCGTGGTTCCCGTTTTCAGGGCTTCACCGCGGAAGGCGAGCGCGTGCTGGACTGGGCGCGACGCATCGTTGGCGACACCCGGGCCATGCGCCAGGAAGTGCTCGCTCTCAAGCACGGCCTCGCCGGCAAGCTGCGTTTGGCGGCGATCCCTACCGCACTGGCGATGGTTGAGACGCTCACCACACCTTTTCGCGCTCGTCATCCCGAGGTGCAATTCAGTGTCCTGTCGCGCACCTCGATCGAGATCCTCACGCATCTGGAAAATCTCGAGATCGACGCCGGCCTCACCTACCTCGACAACGAACCGCTCGGCCGCGTGACCGCAATTCCCCTCTATCGCGAACGCTACCGGCTTTTGGTCGCCGCCGACGCACCACTCGGCGATCGGCAGACAGTGACCTGGACCGAGGTCGCGCAGGTGCCTCTGTGTCTGCTGACGCCGGACATGCAAAACCGCCGCATCATCGAACGGCTGCTGCGCGACACCGGCATTGACCCACATATCACTCTCGAATCGGACTCGATGATCCTTCTCTATTCACACGTACGCACGGGCCGTTGGGCGAGCGTCATGCCGGCGCGGCTGGCTGCGTCGCTCGGCCTCACCGATGTGTTGCGTTCGATTCCGATCACCGACCCGGAAGCAACTCATACGATCGGCTTGGTGGCACCCGCGCGTGAACCGATGACGACATTGACCGCTGCACTCGTCGCCGAAGCACGGCGCATCGCGCCGTTGCTGTCCGATTGACCTCAATCAAATGAGTCTTTAGTCGTACATGCCCGGCGCAGGTATATTAGAACCTCGCGGCGGATGACTTGCAAAAATCATATCTTTGCCAACAAAACGGCATAGCGCTTCGCTATTGCAAAATTGAAAATTTCTATCGCCCGATAACGATATCACGATTGATTCATCCTATGCGCGCCGACAGTGTCCCCGCACACAAGCGCTGTTTAACGCGCAGAAATCCAAGGGGACGCGCATGACGACACTCGACCAACCCTTCGCCGGCAGTGGCGGAATCACCAGCATTCTCGACCGTGAACGCATCATAGCAACGGCCGGTTTCAATCGATGGCTGGTGCCACCGGCCGCGCTCTGTATCCATCTCTGCATCGGCATGGCCTACGGCTTCTCGGTGTTCTGGCTGCCGCTGTCGCGCGCGATCGGTTTGACCGGATCGAAGTCCTGTCCGGACATGTCGCTGGCGCAGGAGTTGTTTACGACAACATGTGACTGGCGCATTGCGAGCCTCGGTTGGATGTACACGCTTTTCTTCGTTGTGCTCGGCGTCGCGGCAGCCGTCTGGGGCGGGTGGCTGGAGCGCGCGGGACCGCGCAAAGCCGGCGTGGTAGCCGCTGTGTGCTGGTGCGGCGGACTCGTGCTCGGCGCCATCGGCGTCTACGTCCATCAGCTTTGGCTAATGTGGCTTGGTTCCGGCGTGATTGGTGGCGTCGGTCTTGGCCTTGGTTACATCTCACCCGTGTCGACGCTGGTGAAATGGTTCCCGGATCGGCGCGGCATGGCGACCGGCATGGCCATCATGGGCTTCGGCGGCGGCGCCATGATCGGTGCACCCCTCGCCAACTTGCTGGTGAATTATTTCAAGACACCGACCGACGTCGGCGTTTGGCAAACTTTCCTGGCCATGGCTGCAATCTACTTCTTCTTCATGCTGATCGGCGCGTTCCGCTACCGCATCCCGCCGGCCGGATGGCGCCCGGAAGGCTGGACTCCTCCCGCGAAGTCGAATGCGATGATCTCGCAGAACAATGTGAATCTCAAAGATGCACACAAGACACCGCAGTTCTGGCTGATCTGGTGGGTGCTCTGCCTGAACGTGTCGGCCGGTATTGGCGTGATCGGCATGGCCTCGCCGATGCTGCAGGAGATCTTCGCAGGCAAGCTGATCGGCCATCCTGAGCTTGGCTTCAACGCGCTCAGCGGCGACCAGAAAGTCATGATCGCCGGGATCGCCGCCGGTTTCGCCGGCCTCCTTTCGCTGTTCAACATCGGCGGACGATTTTTCTGGGCCTCGCTGTCCGACCATATTGGGCGTAAGCGCACTTACTATACGTTCTTCGTGCTCGGCATCATCTGCTATCTCCTGATGCCATGGTCGGCGAACCTCGGTTCGAAAGCGATATTCGTGGGCGCCGTCTGCATCATTCTATCGATGTATGGCGGCGGTTTCGCAACTGTGCCGGCCTATCTCGCTGACATGTTCGGCACCCAGTTTGTGGGCGCAATCCACGGGCGGTTGCTGACGGCGTGGTCCACTGCCGGCATCATCGGTCCGGTGGTGGTGAATTACATCCGCGAAGCCCAGCTCGCCGCCGGCGTGCCGCGCGACCATCTCTATGACTACACGCTTTACATCCTGGCGGGCATGCTCGTTATCGGATTGATCTGCAACTACATGATCAAGCCGGTCAACAAGAAGTGGTACATGACCGCGGAAGAAGTCGCGAAACTGCAGGCAGCGACTGCGAAGACCACCGCGTCGACCGGATCATACGGTATCGGCTTCGGCGGTCTGGATGCAAAAGCCGCCGCATTCTGGGCCTTCGTCGGCATTCCGCTCGCCTGGGGTGTGTGGAAGACACTGGAAAGCGCGATCAAGATTTTCTAGTCGCGAATTGAGCGCCGCGGGACGACAGTTTTGTCGTTCCGCGGCGTCCATCGTTGGGTAAGCACAATTGCTTCAGACGAGAAAACTCGTTGCACTTGTCATATGGCACCGTCCGTGAATCGCCGCGCCAAGTGATTTATGCGTTGCGCGTCTACGATGCGATTCTCGAACTGCACGAGGTCGATGACATCGCCGCCCGCATGCGCGAAAGATTGGCGCATCGCGGAGAGCCTTCGGCGGAGATCGTGGTGGTGCAGGGCGACGCCAAGGAAACATTGCGCCTGTTCGGTTCGCCCTATTCCGTCAATCGTGTACGCAGTGCAATGTTCAGCGCAGCAATCCGCTGGACACCGATCGAGCTCGACTAAAAAACATCCAGTCAGATCGGCGCGAGCGAGGGCGACGGCACAACAACAATGCGGTCTTCGGTTGAAGGCCCCTCGAACTCCTTTTTCTGGCCTGCGCTCTTGTCTTTTGATTTCGCGCGCAGCTTCAGACGCCGCTCGTAAAAAACGACAATATTCCGTGCCGTCTGCTGACTGAGCTTTCTGTATCGCTCGAATGCCAGCGTGATGTCATCCGGTTTGAGACTGCGGTTGGCGGCATACATCAACAGCAGCTCCCGGGCTGTCGTCCAGGAACAGCCGGCCGCCTTGGCGAGGAGCAGCACCATGTCCTCGCCCTCGTCCAGAAGCGCGCGTTCGACAAGATCGACGGAGAAAACGCCAAGTCGCGACAGCGCGACCACCGTCTTCTCGAAATCCTGCGCATGGGCTGGACCGTGAACGCTGGCTTCGCTGATCGGCCGTACATTGAAACGTCGTTTGGCTTCGCGTACGGCCGCGACATGCGCCTGCGACGTCTTGCGCACCTCGCGCTGCATCTTTGTGGCAACATCATCGACCGTATCGCGAATTGCCACGACCGCGTGCGGATGCGCAGCCTCGAGCTTGGCCCGCACGGTGGACGAGGCTGCCTCCAGCAACTTCAGAAAATATTGACGCGGAAGGTCGCTGCGCTCACCCAGCGCCAGTGTCAGCCTTCGGTCATACCGCGCACGGGAGGTCAGCTTGCCATAGCCGGCAAGCGAGAACCGGGCACCTTTATTCCTTACGACCTTGTGCACCACCCGATCGTCGCCGCGGTCGACAAGAACATCCGTGACGGCCTCGCTGAGTTTCAGGCGCTGCGCGATCGCAAGGAGATGGTCCTGACTCTTGGTGGTCGCGTTTTCAACCAGATCATCGTCACTCAATTGCTCCGAATGAACGAGTACCGGCCCGGCTACCTCGATCTCGTCATCAAATGCGAACGAACGAACGAGCTTTGGCGGGGCGTTGCCCATGCCGGCCAGCCGTTGCGCGAGTTTTGCGCGCGCTTCGACCTCGATATCGGCGGAGAGCCGGCGCAGCACATCATCGAACAGCGATATCTGTTCGTACGAATAGCTGCGCGAACCAGCCGCGAACAGATCAGTGATCCGGTCAATGACTTTGAGGCGATGTTTGGTACTGGCGGTGGCAACCGGGCTGATCAATTCATCGAGCACCGATCGGCTTTCCGCGAGGGCATGAGTTGAACGCGATGTGGCAGGGGCTGACATGGGCAATACTGGCAATACTGGTTAATCGGGGTTTGCGAGTTCGTCCTGGTTCAGGCAGCGCAACCGAAGCTGGCGGCACGCTAGCGCAAAGTTGCGAAAACTCGCTCTACAAGGAGCATACAAAAATGCGAAAAATTTTAGGGAATTCACGCACGCCGATATGAAAAAGGCCCGCATTTGGCGGGCCTTTTTCTGTGTCGAGGTGAGTGGGACCGCCCTAAAACAGACCGACAATCTGGCCTTGCGCGTTGACGTCGATCGAATCGGCCGACGGCACCTTGGGCAGGCCGGGCATGGTCATGACCTCACCGCAGATTGCCACCACGAATTCGGCGCCGGCTGAGAGCCGCACCTCACGTACGTTGATGGTGTGATCGGCCGGCGCACCCTTGGCGTCCGGATTCGTCGAGAAGCTATACTGGGTCTTCGCGACGCAGATTGGCAGTTTTCCATAGCCCATCTCTTCCCAGCTCTTCAGCTGGTCCTTCACCGACTTGTCGGCCGTGACATTTTTGGCGCGATAGATTTCGCGCGCGATCGTCTCGATTTTTTCGAACAGCGGCATCTCGTCGGGGTAGAGGAATTTGAGCTTGCTCTTGCCCTCGTCGATCACCTTGACCACCGCCTTCGCGACATCGGCGGCACCGGGGCCGCCCAGGGCCCAATGATCGGCCATCAGCGCCTCCACGCCGAGCGCCTTGCACTTCTCTTTCACCAGCGCGATTTCGGCGTCAGTATCTGCGGAGAAACGATTGATAGAGACGACCGCCGGCAAGCCGAACTTCCTCACGTTTTCAACGTGACGCTGCAGGTTGGCCATGCCGGCCTCGAGGGCCTTCAGGTTTTCGGACTTGAGGTCCTCTTTCTTGACGCCCCCGTGCATCTTAAGCGCGCGGATTGTGGCAACCAGCACCACGCAATCGGGCGTGAGCCCGGCCTTTCGGCATTTGATATCGATGAATTTCTCGCCGCCAAGATCGGCGCCGAACCCCGCCTCAGTCACGACATAGTCGGCAAGCTTGAGCGCTGTCGTTGTCGCCAGCACCGAGTTGCAGCCGTGCGCAATATTGGCAAAGGGACCGCCATGGATGAAGGCGGGCGTGCCCTCCAGCGTTTGCACCAGGTTGGGTGCGATCGACTCCTTGAGCAGCGCCGCCATGGCACCATGTGCCTTGAGGTCGCGTGCACGCACCGGTTTGCGCTCGCGCGTGTAGGCGACAATAATATTACCGAGGCGTTCCTTGAGATCATCGAGATTCTTGGCAAGGCAGAAAATCGCCATGACTTCCGAGGCAACGGTGATATCGAAGCCGGCTTCGCGCGGGTAGCCGTTGGCAACGCCGCCGAGCGAGCAGACGATCTCGCGCAATGCGCGGTCGTTCATATCCATGACGCGACGCCAGGTCACGCGACGTGAGTCGATCCCGAGCGCATTGCCCCAATAGATGTGATTGTCGATCAGCGCCGAGAGCAGATTGTGCGCCGAGGTGATGGCGTGAAAGTCGCCTGTGAAATGGAGGTTGATGTCCTCCATCGGAACGACCTGCGCATAACCGCCGCCGGCGGCACCCCCTTTCATTCCGAAAGAAGGCCCGAGCGAGGGCTCGCGCAGGCAGAGCATCGCCTTTTTGCCGATATGGTTGAGCGCGTCGGTCAGGCCTACGGTAGTGGTGGTTTTGCCCTCCCCCGCCGGCGTCGGCGTGATTGCCGTCACGAGGATCAGCTTGCCGTTCGGCTTGCTCTGCAGCGATTTGATGAAGTCCATCGACACCTTGGCCTTGAAGTGGCCGTATGGCTCGAGGTTCTCCGCGGCGATGCCGAGTTTTTCCTTTGCAATATCGAGGATCGGCCGCTTCTTGGCGGCCTGCGAAATTTCGATGTCGGACTTCGGACTTTGATGCTGCGAGGCGGGCATGGGATTTATCCAATATGCGGTTAAGTGACTCGAAGAGGCGGGTGTCTTCCAACACTGTCATATCCGGCCTTATGCCGGGCATCCCGCTGAGGCGGGCATGGTGCCCAACCAGACGGGATGGAGTGAATCAACTGAGCAATGCTCCTTTGGCGAGCTTGGCAGTGGAGATGAATTCGGAGGCGTCGATCTTCTTGCCTCCGTCAGGCTGAACGCGCGTGATCTTGAAGCGGCCGTCGGCGCAAACCACCGTGAAACCATCGGCGTCGACCACGACCACTTCTCCGAGCTTGCCCGCGATCCCTTTCGGATCCTTCGCCGGCAGCGGCTTGGCATCGAAAATTCTCAGCGTCTTGCCATCGAGCGTGGTCCAGGCGCCGGGCGCCGGATTGCAGCCCCGGATCAACCGGTCGATCTGCTCCCACGGCTTGCCCCAGTCGATTTTGGCATTGCCCGGGCCGCAGCGGCCTTCGTAGGTCGCTTTTGAGTCGTCCTGTTTGATCCGTGGCGCCTTGCCGGCTTTCACCAGATCGACCGATTCCATCATCGCGTCGACACCCATCGGGAACAGGCGATCGAAATAGACGGTGCCGAGCGTGTCGGTGCCGGAGATCGGCGTCTTTTTCTGCACAAGGACATCGCCGGTATCGAGCCCGTTGTCGGGCCAGAATATCGACAACCCGGTTTCCTTTTCGCCCTTGATGATCGGCCAGTTGATCGCGCTGGCGCCGCGATAGGCCGGCAACAAAGACGGGTGATACTGGATCGAGCCGTGCGTCGGGATATTCAGGAAGTCCTCGGGCACGAATAGAGTCACGAAAGCCATGATCTGCAGATCGGGCTTGAGCGCCTTGAACTCTTCCCAGACCTTCGGGTCCTTGTAGGACGCCGGCTGATAAACCGGGAGCTTGGCGGCGACGGCGGCTTCCTTCAGCGGATCGGTCTTGGCGCCTTCCTTTTCCGGCGCGACATAGACGGCGATGACATTCTCACCACGCTTGAGCAGCGCTTCCAGCACGGCTTTGCCGAAGGCCTGCTGGCCGTGAACCACGATACGCATTCAACCCCTCCCGAGTACCAATTTGTCGTCGCCGGGCTTGTGCTGGCGATCCCGGCCGCTAAGGCACTGCGTCCCGCAGCGGGATGCCCGGGACAAGCCGCGCATGACAGACTACGCCGCCTTTTCTTCCTTCTTCGGCGCGCTCAGGGCGCCGGAGCCTTTGATCTCGCCGATGTCCTTGCTCGACAGCTTGAGCACGTCCTTGAGAATCTCATCGGTGTGCTCCCCGAGGAGCGGCGAGCGCTTCACGTCGGAGATTGAGTCTGACATTTTGATCGGATTGCCGACGCTCAGATATTTTCCGCGCGTCGGGTGATCGACCTCGACCACCGTGCCGGTCTTGCGCAGCGACGGCTCCTCGGCGATCTCCCTCATGGAAAGGATCGGACCGACCGGGATATCGACCTGGTTGCAGATTTCCATGACCTCGAACTTGGTTTTGGTCATGGTCCACTGCTCAATGCGCTCGAAGATCGCCTTGAGCTTGGGTAGCCGTGCACGCGGCGTGGCGTATTCCGGATCGGTCTTCCAGGTCGGTTCGCCGATCAAGTCGCAGATGGCCTGCCAGACGGGCGCCTGGGTAATGAAATAGATGTAGGCATCGGGATCGTTCTCCCAGCCCTTGCACTTGAGGATCCATCCGGGCTGGCCACCGCCGGAATCGTTGCCGGCGCGCGGCACCGAACCGCCGAACGGAATGCCCGCGCCGTATTGGCTGTATTCGGTGAGCGGGCCAGCTTTGAGCCGCTGCTGGTCGCGCAGCTTGACGCGGCAGAGATTGAGCACGCCATCCTGCATGGCGGCGAGCACTTTCTGTCCGCGGCCGGTGCGATTACGCTGATAGAGCGCGCTGACAATTCCGAGCGCGAGATGCAGGCCGGTGCCGGAATCGCCGATCTGCGCGCCGGTGACCAGCGGCGGACCCTCACGGAAACCCGTGGTCGACGCCGAACCGCCGGCGCATTGGGCGACGTTTTCGTAAACCTTACAGTCTTCGTAGGGGCCGGGGCCGAAGCCCTTTACCGAGGCCACGATCATGCGCGGGTTGGTCTTGTGGATGTGGTCCCATGTCAGCCCCATGCGGTCGAGGGCGCCGGGTGCAAAGTTCTCCACCAGCACGTCGCAGACTTTGATCAGCTCGTCGAGCACGCGCTTGCCCTGCGGATGCTTCGAGTCGATGGTGATCGAACGTTTGTTGTGGTTCAGCATCGTGAAGTAGAGCGAATCCGCGCCCTTCACATCGACCAGCTGACCGCGCGTGATGTCGCCGACACCCGGACGTTCGACCTTGATCACGTCAGCGCCGAGCCAGGCGAGAAGCTGCGTGCAAGTGGGGCCCGATTGCACGTGGGTGAAATCGAGGATGCGCACACCTGTGAGCGCCTTGCCATCCTGCCCGTAGGGCTTGTTCGACGCCCGTGGCAAACTGTTGTGCTTGCCATTCTGCTTGCCGTTGGTCTTCGCCTTGCGCGCGGCGGCGAGCTTCACCACCTTGCGGGCGGATTTCTTCGCTGCAGCTTTCGTCTTCTTTTGTTTCTTCTTTGCCATTTCATCTCCTCCATCTCTTCGGCTGACGCCCCGCATAGCGGGCATCCAGCGAGTTATCCAATCGATGTCACCGATTTATTTCTTGCGAAGCACGCTCTGCGGGTTGAGATTGCCGATACGGCCACTCTCGCTGCCGGCTGCCGGATCGATCACCGCGTTGATGAGGGTCGGCTTGCCGGAGTCCATCGCCGCGTTCACGGCGCGCTTTAATTCATCCGGGGACGTCGCATTGACGCCGATGCCGCCGAAGGCCTCCATCATCTTGTCGTAGCGGGAACCCTTCACGAACACGGTTGTCGCCGGGTCCGAACTGGCATTGTTGACGTCGGTGCCGCGATAGATGCCGTCGTTGTTGAAGATAACGACGCAGACCGGCAGCTTGTACCGGCAGATCGTCTCAATCTCCATGCCGGAGAAACCGAAGGCGCTGTCGCCCTCGACCGCGAGTACCGGCTTGCCGGTCTCGATGGCCGCGCCGACGGCGTAGCCCATACCGATGCCCATGATGCCCCATGTGCCGACGTCCAGACGTTTGCGCGGCTGATACACATCGATAATGCCACGCGCGAGATCCAGCGTGTTGGCGCCTTCGTTGACCAGGATGGCATCGGGCCGTTCTTTGACGATCGTTCGCAGTACGCCGAGCGCACCGTGGTAATCCATCGGTGAGTTGTTGTTCATCAGCCGTGGCGCCATCTTGGCAACGTTCTCTTCGCGCTTCTTGGCCACGGCGCCGGTCCATTCGGACGGTGCGGCCGGCCAGCTGCCGCCCATGCCCTGCAGGAGCGCCGAGACGCACGAGCCGATATCGCCGACCACTGGTGCAACGATCTCAACGTTCGAATCCATTTCCTTCGGCTCGATATCGATCTGAATGAATTTCTTCGGTGCATCACCCCAGACCTTGCCCTTGCCGTGCGACAGCAACCAGTTCAGGCGGGCGCCGATCAGCATCACGACGTCGGCGTCCTTCAGCACCGTCGAGCGCGCAGCACCCGCACATTGCGGGTGCGTGTCAGGCAGAAGGCCCTTGGCCATGCTCATCGGCAGGAAGGGAATTCCGCTTTTTTCGACCAGAGTACGGATCTGATCATCAGCCTGCGCATAAGCCGCACCCTTGCCGAGGATGATCAGCGGGCGCTTGGCGCTTTTCAGCACATCAAGCGCGCGTTTGACCGCATCCGGAGCGGGGATCTGCGCGGGCGCCGCGTCAATCACCTTTACGAGCGACTTCTTGCCGGCTTCTGCAGGCATCACCTGACCGAACAATTTGGCCGGCAAATCGAGGTAGACGCCACCAGGACGGCCCGAGACCGCGGCGCGGATCGCGCGCGCTACGCCGATGCCGATATCGGCGGCATGCAACACGCGGAAGGCCGCCTTGCAGAGCGGTTTGGCGATGGCCAGCTGGTCCATTTCCTCATAGTCGCCCTGCTGCAGGTCGACGATCTCCCGCTCGGAGGAACCCGAGATGAGAATCATCGGAAAGCAGTTGGTCGTCGCGTGGGCAAGCGCGGTCAACCCGTTGAGGAAGCCAGGCGCCGACACCGTGAGGCAGACACCGGGCTTCTTGGTCAGAAAACCGGCAATCGACGCCGCATAACCGGCGTTCTGTTCGTGACGAAACGAGATGACGCGGATGCCCGCAGCCTGCGCCATGCGGCCGAAATCCGTGACCGGAATGCCGGGCACGCCGTAGATCGTATTGAGGCCATTGAGCTTGAGTGCATCGATGATGAGATGAAAGCCATCCGTCAGCTCTTGCTGTGCTTCGCCAGTCGCTGCCGCGTGTTTTTCTTTCACTGCTGCTTCAGCCATGGGAATCCTCCCTTTATCGTTCTCGGACGCTCAGTCCAGATAATCTGCATAGCGCGACACATGATCGGCAAGGCCGAGTGCGTGGTCGCGTACCAGCTCTTCCGCGCGGCTCGTAGCGCGCGCTTCCAGTGCTTCGATGATGTTCATGTGATCGCGGATCGATCGGTCGGCGCGATCCTTCTCGCCAATGGTCTTGCGGCGGATCATCCGCATATGAGTGAAAAGATTTTCTGCGAGGTCGATCAGGACGTCGTTGTGGCTGAGCCTGATGATGGTCTGGTGGAATTCAATGTTGACGTCGGAATATTCGTCGAGATGCGCGCGTAACTGACCGTTCTCGAAGGTAGCGAACATCTTGCGCAGACCGGCAATTTCCTCGTCGGTCGCGATCTGGGTGATCAACCGCGCCGCCATGCCTTCCAGCGCCGCCCAGGCGGTGATCAACTCGATCACCTCGCGCTTCGTTTTGCGCACCACATAAATGCCACGCCGTGGCACCGACCGCACGAAGCCTTCACTCTCGAGCTGAGCCATCGCCTCGCGCACGGGCGTGCGGCTGATGCCGAAGTCCTGGGCGAGCTTCCTTTCGTCCAGCCGGATGTCGTCCCGGTTGCGATAGATGTCCATCGCCACAATCGCGTTCTTCAACGCCATATAGGCTTTGTGCTTGAAGCTCGGGGTGACGTCGATCGGCGCAAGCGCCGGATGGGGCGCGCGCGGGGTGCGGGCGGCAGGTCCGCGGTCCGGCAATCTGACGCGACGGGGGTTACGGTCTCGGCTACTCATGACTGGTATACAATATGCCAGAGCCGCTTTTGCGCGGCAACCGCCTTGATTTCACAGGCGCAGACGCAAGAAATTGCTTGGAATTAAGGGTGTCTTGGCCGGCCGGATTTCATTCCGCCGGCCGGAGCTTGCCCGAGCGCAGGCGGGTCCAGCCGGACTGGATCAGCGGCCAGAACAAGGCAATGAGCCCGAGGGCCATGATCGTGCTCACCAGACTGCTCGAGAAGAAGACCCCGAGCCCGCCCTGCGAGGCGAGAAGCGACTGCCGGAACGCCTCCTCAGCTTTGTCGCCAAGCACGATCGCCAGGACCATCGGAGCCATGGGATAGTTGCACTTCTTCATGAAGTAGCCGGCGATGCCGAACACCACCATCATGACGACGTCGAAAGTGTTGTTGTGCACGGTGTACGCGCCGATCGCACAGAACACCATGATGACGGGCGCAATCACGCTAAATGGAATGCGCAGAATAGCTGCAAACAGCGGGACGCAGGTCAGCACCACCAGGAGGCCGACGATATTGCCCATATACATGCTGGCAATGAGGCCCCACACGAAGTCCTTCTGTTCGACGAACAGCAGCGGACCCGGCTGCAATCCCCAGATCAATAAGCCCCCGAGCAGCACCGCAGCGGTGGGCGAACCAGGAACGCCGAGCGCGATCATCGGCAGCAGCGCCGAGGTACCGGCGGCATGCGCCGCGGTTTCCGGCGCGATCACGCCTTCAATCTGGCCAGTACCGAACAAGTGGCCATTCTTTGAGATGCGTTTGGCAATGCCGTAGCTCATGAATGAGGCCGGCGTAGCGCCTGCGGGACTGATACCCATCCAGCAGCCGATCAGGCAGGAGCGAAGGTAGAGCAGCCAGTAGCGCGGCAACTTGGCCCAGGTCTGAAGCACGACCTTCATATTCAAGGCGGCTGGCTTGCCGCGGAAACTCAGGCCTTCTTCCATCGTGAGCAGAATTTCGCCGATGCCGAACAGGCCGATCACTGCAATCAAGAAGTCGAAGCCATTGAGCATCTGCTCGACACCGAACGTGAGCCGCAATTGGCCAGTCATCTGATCGAGACCGACAGCGCCAAGACCAAAGCCCAGCATCATCGAGGCGACGGTCTTGAAGGGCGGCTCCTTGCTCAGCCCCACGAAGCTGCAGAAGGCGAGAAAATAGACCGCAAAAATTTCCGGCGGACCGAAGCGCAACGCGAAGCTCGCGACCAGCGGCGCCACCAGCGTGATAATGATCACGGCGAACAGCGCGCCGACAAAGGACGATGTGAACGCGGCGGTCAGCGCTTCACCGGCCCGCCCGTTCTGCGCCATCGGATAGCCGTCGAACGTGGTCGCCACCGACCATGGTTCGCCCGGTATGTTGAAAAGGATCGACGTGATAGCACCGCCAAACAGCGCACCCCAATAGATGCAGGACAGCATGATGATCGCCGACGTGGGCGACATCGAAAATGTCAGAGGCAGGAGGATCGCGACACCGTTGGCACCCCCAAGACCAGGCAACACGCCGACAATGACGCCGAGCACGATGCCGACGACCATCAGCACCAGGTTGTACGGCTGCACGACCACTGCAAAGCCGTGAAATAGATTAGCAATGTCTTCCATTCGTCCCGTCTCTGGATACTTTTTGTTGCCCTGTAACGCCGCGCCGTCCAACGCGGCCCCGATATTCTAGAATCCCAACATGTTTTCGAGCGGCCCCTTCGGCAGCGGCACCAGAAACCAGCTTTCGAACATCAGGAAGGTCAGGATCGGCACCGCGACTGAAACGGCCGCGGTCACCATCCAGCCATATCGGCCGAACACGCGCATGAAGAAGGCGATCAACAGTGCGGACGCGACATAGATGCCGATGTACGGCACCAGCGCGACATAAACGATCGTCGGCACCAGAACCGCCAAAACTTGCCGCAATTGGCCCCATTCCGCGAACAACTGTCCCTTGTCGTCGGTCGCGAGTACCGAATAAGCGTTGATGGCGCACGAGATCAAAACGACGAGGCTGACATAGAACGGAAAGAAGCCGGCGCGCGGGCCTTCGTCACCCCAGCCGATTCCAACCTTGATGCTTCCGTAGATTCCGATGAGTGCGAGGAGCGCCATGAACGCGGCAACTCCGACTTCGACACTCCGGTGGGACGGACCCGCCCCACCGGTCTCTTTGGCAGTTTGACTCATTATTTATCTCGCGTATCTGCGGCTGAGGTCGCCGCAAGATCAGTTGGACTTGGCGAGGAAGCCGGCGTCTTTCATCAAACCTTCGTGCAGCTTCTCGTTTTCGGCGACCCATTTGGCGTATTCGTCGCCGGCCATGAAAGTCGTGTTGAACGCCCCGTCGGCCATCAGCTTTTTCCACTCGGGCGTTTCACGCACTTTCTTGAACAAGTCAACGTAATAGGCCACCTCGTCCTTGGACACACCAGGCGGCATGAAGTAACCGCGCAGCATCAGGTATTCGACGTCGAGTCCCGCTGACTTGCAGGTCGGAATGTCCTTCCACGACATGTTTTCGGTGATCTTTTCGTCGTAGTCGAGCTTCTTGCTGTCGAAGACACAGAGCGGCCGCAGCTTGCCAGCACGCCAATGCGCTACTGCCTCGATCGGATTGTTGACGGTCGAGTCGACGTGCGCGCCGACCAGCTGCACGGCAACGGCGCCGCCGCCTTTGTATGGGATGTAGGTCATCTTCTTACCAGTCGCCTTTTCAAGCGCGACCGTGATGATCTGGTCTTCCTGCTTCGAGCCGGTACCGCCCATCTTGAATTGGTTGTCGGGCGCAGCCTTGATTGCGTCGATATAGTCCTTGGTGGTCTTGTAGGGTGTATCGGCGTTGACCCAGAGCACGAATTCGTCGAGCGCCATCATCGCAACCGGTGTCAGATCCTTCCAGTTGAAGGGAATGCCGGTAGCAAGCGGTGTCGTGAAAAGGTTCGACAGCGTGATAATCAGCTTGTGGGGGTCGCCCTTCGCGTTCTTGGCTGCGAGGAATCCCTCGCCGCCCGCGCCGCCTGACTGATTGATGACGACGACTGATTGCTTGGACAGATTGTGCTTGGTGATGATCCCTTGCATCACGCGAGCCATCTGGTCGGCGCCGCCCCCGGTGCCCGCCGGAACTATGATTTCGATGGGCTTGGTGGGCTCCCACGCCTGGGCGGGGATCGATAGCGCGGCAGCGCCAACACACGCGGCAACAAAGCTTAAGGTTTTGGCAGTTCGCATTTCACTCCTCCCTGAGTATCCCCCGTTCGGCCGATCTTTTGCCGGCTCGACGACTTTTCATCACCGCTGCATCGTATCCAGATTAGGACAAAGCATAAATAGTACATATTCGCTGTCACCTATTAGACATTCGATGGAGGCTTTTTGCCGCGTTCTTGATGATTTTTCTGACTTTGCCGCAGCGCAGCAAATCTGTCGCCTTGGTCAGATGGGCGATAAGGGGGAAATCAGGAGTTCCAACTGAAGTCGACACTCTTGGATCGGGCGCGCGAGGTTGCGCGATGAACCACTTGGCCCCTCTTTGCCCCTCTGGGCCCCTCTGGCCCCTCGCAACGCCGCCGAATTTTCCAGAGGAACTCGAAATTCACGGCCATTCCCGGCCACCTGTCGCCGAACCTCCTATTTCCACTGTGATTTTCGGCAGAAACGGAATTCAAGCTGCAGGAGAGGCCGCCGACGGGGGCGGCCTCAAGTGATGGGTCGAGCGGGACTGACCTTTGTGCCGTTACCGGCAGCCAGAAACCCACGCGCTCTTGCTTACGACAGCTTGCCAAATGCTTTCATGGCGCCCGCCTTGAGGGGCTCGGTGGTCGCGAGCGTGACCTGCTGAGCCAACGCTGTCAGTTCTCTCGTTTGCTCGGTCAGAATTTCGAATTGCTTGCGCGAATGATTAGTCGACAGTTCGAAAAATTCGGAAGGCGATTTCACGGTCGACAGTTTTTGGACGAATTCAAGGGCCGCCTCGGTATTGGCGCGAGCGAATTCGACGAATTTGGCGCTGTAATCTTGCGCACCCTTAACGGCCGTCGAGCAACTGTCCTGCATTAAGGTGGTTGTTTCAGCCGCGGCGGCACTCATCTTCTCGAGAGTTTCCTTGGCGCCGTTTCCGGCCATTGCGCGGAACGCTTGCGTGGCATCTGCCTTGGAAGAACCGACTGACTTTGTCGTAGTGGCCTTGCTCGAAGGATCCATCATGGCACCCACTCCCTTAGGACATATTCGGTCGTCGGAATGAAAACCGAAGTGTGCCAGAGGACAGGATACAAAATCGATTGGCCTGAGGTCCAATGGGAATCATACCGGCCGATGCCCCATAATGGGCATGGCACGGTCAGCCGCGCATCATAGCACCAGAGGCGTTTTCGCTGGGTAATCATTGTGTCGGGCGACACAGGCACTACACTTAGTGCGGGAGGCTTAGCCTGACCCAAGGGAGGACGTGATGCGCCTCGCCGTATTTGTTTTTTTTCTGGCTCTTGAAGCTGCGGTGCCAGCGCATGGGCAGCAAACCGCGCCGGCGACAGTCCCCGTGGGTACCGTTGTTGCCGAAAAACAATCGATTACACCGTCCCTTGAGTTTGTCGGCCGTGTCGACGCGATCAACCGGGTCGAAATAAAAGCACGCGTGACGGGATTTCTCGAAGACGTTGTTTTCACGGAAGGAGGTGCCGTCAAGGACGGCGCGCACCTGTACCGTATCGAAAGAGGGCTATTCGAAGCCGCCGTCAAACAGGCGCAAGGGGCTCTCGAGAGTACCAAGGCGGCAAAGGTACTGACGGAAATTCAACTCAAGCGCGCCGAAGACCTGCTCACGACGAGTTCGGGCACTGTCGTGGCGCGAGATCAGGCATTGGCGGCAGATCAACAAGCCAGCGGATCTATTCTGCAAGCCCAGGCAAATCTCCAAACCGCGCAGATCAATCTCGGCTACACAGACATTACGTCACCCATTTCCGGGAAAATCGGCCGCACCAGCGTCACAAAGGGGAACGTCGTCAGCCCCAGCACAGGCACGCTGACGACGATTGTAAGCCAGGATCCGATGTACGTGACATTCCCCGTCAGCCAGCGCGATTTTCTGCGCGCGCAGCAGACTGGCAAAAGGCCCGATGTAAATAGCCTGAAAGTCAAACTCCGATACGCGGACGGCACAATGTATGACCAGGTTGGCGACCTGAATTTTGTCGATGTGACCGTTGATCGCGCGACCGACACGGTTACAGCGCGTGCCACCATGCCCAATCCGAGGGCCGGCCTCATTGACGGCCAATTGATGACTGTCGTGATCGAGGCCGGAAATCCTGAGGAAAGAATCGTAATTCCGCAATCCGCTCTGATAGCCGATCAAGCCGGCGTCTATGTGTTCGTGGTGGAAGACGGCAAGGCAGCGACAAGGCGCATCAGGCCCGGAAGCGCCAGCGGGACCGGCATCGTCATCGATTCGGGTTTGACAGGAGGCGAACTGGTTATCGTTGAGGGCTTACAAAGTATTCGACCCGGCACGCCGGTGCGGGCCAGCCCAGTGGCTCCGGCAGGCTGACCGGAGCTGATCGGTGTTGTCATCAGTATTCGTTGATCGGCCGCGGCTTGCGATCGTCATCGCCATCGTAACAACGATTGCCGGCGCGCTGGCCCTGATATCGATCCCGATTGCGCAGTACCCGGATATCGTTCCACCGCAGGTTTCCGTTACAGCAGTATATCCCGGCGCTTCCGGCGCCGTTGTGGACGCAACCGTGGCCCAGCCTATCGAGGCTCAGGTCGTTGGCGTCGACAAGATGATGTACATGAAGAGCGTCAGCGGCGACGACGGAAGCTATTCGCTTGTTGTTTCCTTTGAGCTTGGCACCAATCCGGATATCAACGCCGTCAACGTCAACAATCGCGTTCAAGTTGCTCTTTCGAGCCTGCCGCCGGAGGTGCAGCGCCAGGGCGTTACGGTCAAGAAAAAATCATCGGCGCTGCTCGGCGTCATTGCGGTCTATTCGCCCAAGCATACCCATGATCCGTTATACCTTTCGAACTACGTCACCATAAACCTTCTTGACCAGATCAAGAGCACTCCCGGCGTCGGCGATGCAGTCCTTTGGGGGCCGCAAGATTACTCCATGCGCGCCTGGGTGCGGACCGACCGGCTGACGGGCCTCAATCTGACAACGGCCGACATCATCAGCGCAATCCAATCGCAGAATACGCAGGCGGCCGTCGGCCGCATTGGCGCTCGCCCGATATCAAACGAACAGCAGCTGCAGCTCAATATCCAGACCAAAGGTCGGCTCAGCTCGGTTCCGGATTTCGAAAACATAGTCATTCGCACCAACCCGGACGGTTCGGTGCTGCGGCTTCGGGACGTCGCCAGAGTCGACCTGGGTGCTGCAAACCTCGACCGCGAGACCCGGCTCAATGGAAGCCCCGCTGCCGCTATCGCGATTTTTCAAACGCCCGGCGCCAACGCCATTGAAACTCTGAAGGCGGTTCGCGGGCGTGTTGAGGAGTTGCAAAAAAACTTCCCCGACGATTTGGCGTGGAAGATTACCTACGATCCAACGGTCTTCGTTAAGGACACCATACACGAGGTCCAGAAGACGCTCGTTGAAGCCTTCATTCTTGTCGTGATTGTTGTCTTCATTTTCCTCGGCAATGTGCGCGCCACGCTCATTCCAACCCTGGCCGTACCCGTCAGCCTCATCGGCACATTTATTGCGCTCCTGGCCGTTGGTTATTCGGCCAATTCCGTTTCTCTGCTGGCCATCGTGCTGGCCATCGGCATCGTTGTCGACGACGCCATCGTCGTCGTCGAAAACGTCGAACGGGTGATGGAAGAGCACCCTGAGCTTACGCCGGCCGAAGCTACCAAGCGTGCAATGGCGGAAATCACCGCGCCTATCATTGCGATCACGCTGGTGCTGCTTTCGGTGTTTGTGCCTGTTGCGTTTATACCGGGCATTTCCGGTGAACTGTTCCGGCAATTCGCGGTCACGGTCGCAGTCGCAATGTTTCTTTCCGCAATCAACGCGCTCACGCTCTCTCCGGCTCTCTGCGGCGTTCTGTTGCGACCGCATTCAGGGCCGCGCCGCGGCATCATGGCGCGGGTCATGCGCTCAATCGACCATGTGCGCGATGGTTATGGCGTCGTGGTCGCGCGCCTCGTGCGAATCTCGATCATAGGACTAGTGCTCGTCGGTATCAGCGCAATTGGAATCATGGGGCTGTCCCGGATCACGCCAACAGGATTTCTGCCGGAGGACGACCAGGGCGCCTTCTTCGTCGTGGTTCAAATGCCGGGAGGCGCCGCCCTTGGCCGCACGACCGACGTCCTCAGGCAAGCCGAAGACATCCTGCGCGAGGAAAAGGCCATCGAGGACATCACTTCTGTTGTCGGGTTAAATTTTATCGACAACTTCTCGCAGCCGAACGCAGGCTTCCAGGTTGTCACGCTCAAGCCATTTGACCAGCGCAAAGACCGTGCGTTGGGTGTCCGCGCGGTCATGGCGAGACTCAATGCAAAGTTTCGCCAAATCCAGGGCGGCATGGTTACGCCGCTCGCGCCACCACCGATTCTCGGCCTTGGAACTGGCGGCGGCTTTACCTACGTGTTGCAGGACCTTCGTGGAGGCGACCCGAAAGACCTGGCGCAGGCTTTGCGCGGTCTCGTCGTTGCCGCCAACGAAAATCCGCAGTTAAGTCGCGTGTTCTCCACTTACTCGGCGACGAACCCGTCAATATTTCTGGATATCAATCGCGACAAGGTACAAATTCTGGGCGTCCCCTTGAACTCCGTGTTTCAGGCCTTGCAGGCTTCGCTCGGCGGCTACTTCGTCAACAACATGAACTTGTTCGGCCGAACCTGGCAGGTCCAGGTTCAGGCTGAAGCGAGCGATCGGGCAACGATCGACGATATTTATCGAATCAATGTCAGGAGCACCGAGGGAAAAATGATCCCCATGCGAAGCCTGGTGGAAGCGCGGGTCGTTGTCGGTCCACCCGGCCTGATCCGCTACAACAATCGGCGAGCGGTGACTGTTCAGGGTGGTCCTGCCCCGGGCGTTTCTTCAGGCCAGGCGCTGAATGCAATGGAAGGAGTGGCCGCCAAAACTCTGCCGCAGGGCTACGCAGGCGAATGGACCGACACCGCATTTCAGGAAAAACGCGCCGAAGGCAAGACCGCCATCATTCTTGGGTTTGCAGTTTTGTTTGCCTACCTGTTCCTGGTCGCACTCTACGAAAGCTGGACGATACCGGTTCCTGTCCTGCTATCGGTCGCAGTTGGTGTCCTCGGATCGTTCGTCGCGATGGCCATTGGCGGCATCACACTCGATCTATATGCGCAGATCGGCATGGTCGTGCTGATTGGTCTCGCCGCGAAAAATGGCATCCTCATCGTCGAATTCGCGAAAGAACAGAGAGAAAAAGGCGTTCCCCTGCTGGAGGCGGCAACCGAAGGCGCGCGCCTGCGATTCCGGCCGGTGATGATGACGTCCTTTGCTTTCATCTTTGGTCTCTATCCGCTGGTCGTAGCAACCGGCGCATCAGAACTCGCACGCCGGAACGTCGGTACGCCGGTGTTCGGCGGAATGATTTTCGCCTCCCTCATCGGTATCTTCGCGATTCCAGCGCTGTACGTTACGTTCCAGGCCATTCGCGAAAGACTCCGCCCGGGATCGCGGCCGGCGATCGAGCGCACGGAAGGCGCTCCTCGAGAGCCTGCTCCCAAAAATCCGCAAGGATAACAGATCAGGTCGCAAGATAATCGTGAACAACGGTCCCGAGCCCAAGTGTGAGATCGGAGAGGATATGAACTCCGGAAATGACTTCCCGCACCGGCAACGCGGCAACCGGCGCGAGTGCATGGTGAAATAGCTCGATTGCTGCCGGTCCTTCCCATGCTCCCTTGACGGTGATGTCCTCGCAGAAATAGCGCACCAGCTCACAAATGCGCGCACTGCCATCCACGTGCGGGATAATTTTCAGCAAATAGTTTGGGGTCGAGAGCGACGCCAGGATTTTGTCGTGATCCAGCGCACGATGCTTGAAACCCATGGTCGCAACGGCCACAGGTACCGGACCGAACCTGAGAACGCCAAGCAACGTATCCTTCTCTACGGTGAGCTTCGGTGCCGCCAGCTTCTTCGGAAAGCCCCACAGTTCGCGTCCGCCCGCGATCGGAGGTTGGTCGTCCAGGTACATGGCGTGGACATACCCACCTTGCTCGCTGCCAAACTTCACCGGAATCACCTGTCCGCTCTCGGTGTAATCGCCAAAGCCCGTCGAGTCAGGCATGCGGATGAATTCGTATTTGACGATGGGCTCCGTCATCTGCAGCGGGGCCGGAATGACAGCCTTCAGCGCATCAGGATCGGTGCGATAGGTGATGATGAAGAATTCGCGATTGACGAAGCGATACGGCCCCGGCGGGAACGCCGGACTTGTCAGCGGCATGGCGAAAGCGCGTGCTTTAACTTCGGCTTCATCCATCATTCACTCCTCAATCCGGCGTGAAACTCATTTGGTGAGATCGTAAACCCGCATGCCCTCCCACAGTTCTTCAGGTTCGGCCCAATCCCTGTTGGCCGCCGCGCGGCGCACATCCGCGAGGCCCGCGGCCCAGAGCTCGGTCACCGTGGCGCGCGAAAACTCGCAGTCTTTCGACTGACTGGAATACGGCAGACGGCGGTTGATGAGATGCGCAATAGTAATCTGCCCCGCTTTGCTGGCCTCGGCCAAAAGCTTGGCATCCGCGTCCGTCGCAAGCGTCGGGGGGAGCTTTGCAAGAAGACGGCACAGGGCGGCACGCAACTCAGCCAGTTCCTTGACTCGCTTTGTATTGAAACGCGTCTTGCTCGAATAGCGGATGTCCTTATCCCGCTCCATCACGCGATCGAGCGAGTCTGGCAACTCGCCTTGCATATTGAACAAGTCCACTTGAACGATCAGAGCGTTCATCTGTGGCGAATCGTCAAGGACGTACCAAAGCGGCGTGTTTGATACGAGGCCGCCGTCCCAATAGTACTCGCCATCGATCTTGATCGACGGGAAGCCGGGCGGGAGTGCGCCGCTGGCGCGCACATGGTCGGAACCAATGCGGGTCTGTCGATTGTCGAAGTAAATGGAATTGCCTGCCTTGACATTGACGGCGCCGAGCGAGAGGCGCACGTCGCCCTGATTGATGAGATCGAAGTCGACGAGCTCTTCCAGCGTGCTCTTGAGCATATCGGTCTGGTAGACACTTGATGTGGAATCGTCCTCGGCACGGCCGAAGAACGCCGATGGCATCCGCGGGGTAAAAAACCCCGGCACGCCAAACGCGGTGGCAACCGCTACGCTAAAACCGTTGAAAGCCGGCCGGAGAGAACCAACCGACTCCGGCGGAACGAACGGGGTGATCGCGGAAACGCGATTCCAGAATTCTCGCAGCCGCTCGACCCGACGTTCCGGCGGATTCCCGGCTATCAAGGCCGCGTTGACGGCGCCGATCGAGACCCCGGCAATCCAATCTGGAACGACGCCCGCCTCGGCGAGGCCCTCGTACGCCCCCGCCTGATAGGCGCCCAACGAACCTCCGCCTTGAAGCACAAGAACAGTATGATCGTGCTTCAGCGGCACGTTTTGCGACCGCGATTGCGACTTTCGCGCGACGTCCATCGCTTCAAGCTCCGGCGAGTAACTGCAGAGTTCAGTTTTGCCGATCGAGGCCTGCGGTGTCCCAGCACCAGTTTGCGTCCATCTGGTACCAATCGCACCATATCCGGATTTAGATCATGATCTATTGGACCGGAGGCCCATTTTTCCCGGATTTAATCCAGTCGATTTCGTGGAAATAGGAATTCCAGAAAAAACATGGGCCTTTTGGCCCAGTGGATGCGCAATTCTTGGGTCAGAATTTCTGCATCACGACGATCAAAACGCTGGACGCACCCAACAGTCAGTCCGTGCGGGTCAGCTGATATTCTTCGGCAATGCGTTCAAATGACTCGGCGGTGCTTTTAATCCGGTAGGACAGCCGCTTGTCCCGTTCGATCGGCAGTGAACGAACGATCTTGTATTTACCGCGCGAAGCGTTGTTACCAAACTGCGCATCGTAATAAACGTCCTGGCCCGCAGAATATTTGTGGCTCACGACAATCCTCATGAGTGGCTTCGGCGTATCGAAGCGGAATTCGGGCGGACTGGCAAAGCCCCGGCTGTTGGCCGGGGCTGCAAGTGGGATCAGGCGTTCTGCAGATCGGAAGCGGCCTGCTTTCCGCGCTCCGTCACCACTTCGTAGGTGAGGCGCTGACCTTCGTTGAGGGTGCTCATGCCGGCGCGCTCGACTGCACTGATGTGCACGAACACGTCGCGCGAGCCGTCGCTCGGCGTGATGAATCCAAAACCCTTTTGAGTGTTGAAGAACTTGACGACACCTGTAGCCATGCTGGCGTTCCTTAGGTTAGATGCGGCTTCGAGTTGAGACGCACACGTGCGTTCATCACACTGTGCGATCGAAACATCTGAGTTTTTGGGGGTGACTTGATAAGCGCCCAAGTCATGGCCGCACAGCAAGGCAGTGCCGAAAAAACCTCGTTTCAACAGGCGCTGCGTACACTATTTGGCCGGAAAGGTCCACTTTTTGTTGTTACGCTGCGGCTAACGCCGCATCGATCTTTATCGAGGTTCGCTAACGGGATAACTGTTGGTTATCAGTATGCGCCGCAATCGTTTTAAATTGACATTCAGACGGCCATTTTCGGTCAAAGGCATCGATCGGCCCTTGTCGCCGGGAGACTATGAGCTTGTGCCCGATCATGAATTGACAGGCGAATTGTACTTCCCGGAATACCGCCACGTCGTGTCATTGCTCTTTGTTCCGACCGAGGCGCACAAGCGTTCATTTATCGTGAAGGCGAGCGTCGACCCCGCCGACATCCTTGCGTCGCATGTTCGCGATCAAGCCTGCGACTGACCATGGTCGATGGCGCGCAACTATCGGTGGGAGCGCCGCTTCCCAGTGCAAAAGATCGGGTTATTTCTTCGCGTCCGAACGGCGAATGCTCTTGATGGACGGCGCCGGCCGTCCCGACTTTTCGGCAATTTCCCGATCCTGCTCGATTATGAAGCCGCGCGCGGGAGCGTCTTTTTCGAGGCCGCCGAGCAACTCGGCCGGAACGCGACGGTTTGAGCGCTGCGAACCGTCCTCATATAGAACGTCGAAAAAGACGAACTCGCCCTTTGGGTTGGTGCCCGGTTTCTTCGGCATGGCTGTCCTTTTACCAAAAAAAACGCCAGCGCTCACGCGCTGGCGTCGTAGCGGTAACTAAACTCAGACGGCCTGGAGATTGGCGGCAGCGGATTTACCGCTGCGCTGATCCGCCTGCACATCGAACGAAAGCTTCTGACCTTCATTGAGATTGTGCATGCCGGCACGCTCGACGGCCGAAATGTGAACGAACACATCCGGGCCGCCATTATCTTGTACGATGAACCCAAAACCTTTTTGGGCGTTGAAAAACTTAACTGTACCTGTGGCCATCAATGGCCTCCTTATAAAACGCGCAAGGCGTCGTTTCCCCATACAAACCATTCGCAGGGGCTCTGTTACATCCGGATTTTGCGTGTTCTTGGGGAAGGCCGTATGGCCGAAACTGCAAGGTCAAGCGCAATCGCGAACTCCGCCAATTTAGCAATACCGCACACGCATTGCAATCAGCGCACATCATCGCAGCTGCTCGCCATTATTAACTATGGTACGGCGACAAGCTGGTTTCTTTTCAGGCTTCCGGTTTTTGCGCGGACTGTCGGCCCGCTGACGCGCGGACTTCGCGGAAAGAGACCAGGCGCCCCTGCGCTTCATCCCACAGCACAAGCCGCACACAACGAAAACTTTCGAGCAGCGTCACACGGCCGACGTCGCGCAACTCCGGGTGGTCGCGCAATACGCTTGGCAGCCGGTAATACGGAATACGGCTGCAGAGATGATGCACATGGTGAATGCCGATATTCGCCGTAAACCAGCGCAACAACGCAGGGAGATCATAGTGTGAGCTGCCATGCAAGGCAGCATCATGCAGGCTCCATTTCCCGTCGCGTTCCCACATCGTGTATTCAAATTGATGCTGCACATAGAACAGCCAGACACCCACCGTCGCCGCAAGCATCATGATCGGAAGATGCACGACCAAGAATGCTTTGATGCCGATCAACCACCAGAGCGCAGCAACAATCAGCGCGATTGCAAGGTTGGTGAGCATTGTGCTGGCCCAGGGCTGCCAGCCGTTGCGCATAAGCCCTACTGGCAAGCGGTGCTGAAAGAGAAATAGATAGGCCGGCCCAATGCCGAACATGACAGCCGGATGGCGGTAGAGGCGGTATCTCAGCCTGCCCCAGAACGGGCGCGCCAGATATTCGTGCACTGTCAGAGTATCGACATCACCGAAGCCCCGACGATCCAGGTTGCCAGCCGTCGCATGGTGCAGAGCGTGGGTGCGTCGCCAGAAATCATAGGGCGTCAACGTGAGCGCGCCGATGAGACGACCGATCCAGTCATTCGCCTGGCGGTGGGGAAAGAAGGTGCCGTGGCCACAGTCGTGCTGGATCATAAACAGGCGAACGAGAAAACCTGCGGCTGGAACTGCAATGAACAGCGAGGCCCAGGCATAACCCAGCGAGAAAGTGAACCACGCTGTCATCCACAAGATCACCAGCGGCACAAACGTAATCGTCAGCTCGGCGATGCTGCGCGCCTGACTGGGCTTGCGATAATTGGCAAGACTCTGCGTCAAAGAGCGCGCATCTGTCGCGCCAATGTTCGAATTATGTCCGAGGCTCAAGATGATTTCCGTAACCGGGCGCGCGACCGAATCGCCGTTCTCTTCTTAGCAAGCCGGCGCACCGTTGTCGCCCGCCCGGCAACTCGGAGGCCCTTTGCTGCAGTTAAAAAGTCCCGCACGCCAACGAATCGGCGGCGGGACTCTCAACCACATGCTCTGCCAGTACATCCGTGGTCAGAGCAAAATGGTCTTTCGCGCTACCTATCAGGCGGCGCGCAGATTTTCGGCGGCCGACTTACCCGTGCGGCGGTCTGCGACAATATCGAAGCTGACATTCTGCCCTTCATTGAGGGTGCCCATGCCCGCGCGCTCGACGGCGCTGATATGGACGAAGACGTCCTGTCCGCCATTGGCCGGTTGAATAAATCCAAAGCCCTTTTGGCTGTTAAACCACTTAACGGTTCCCTTGTTCATAGCGACTTCCTTTCACTGACGAGTTTGCACACAGGACCGAACGCGCGAAGTTTTTTCGGCGCAATTGTCCCGGTTGGTCGATTTTGGAGAAGTGTCTGAAACGTGCTCGCTCGTCAGTAACGAAGCGGAGCGGCCCAGTCGTTCGGCCAAGTATCGAATAACAACAACTACATAGGGTTGAATTGGGACTTCTTCAAGGCCGTTCGGTCAGCATCGCAAACAGCGCCGACGGAGCGCGCGCTTTGCCATGCGCTCTCACTTTCCGTCAACCGCAACGGTCTGTTTCATGCGCCAAAGTTGAAAGCCGCTCACTCTGATCGCACCCTCGATTCGAATTCGGGAAAACCCGTGCGGCGGCGGCCTGGAAGCTTCGATAACGCCTTCCGAATGCCACGGCGCAAACTGGACGGGCAGCTTGCTGCCCTCCGCATCGCCGGCAAAGGCGCAGAGACTGTCGTTCGCTTCGGACTTGAAAATGTAGATCCGCATTGTCTGAGACTTTACCTTCTTGCCGCAGGGCGACCGCGCTCCGCGGGTTTCGGCCTGCCGTTGGCGTCTAGACCGGGCTTCTTGCGCGGAGCCGCGACAGAGCCGTCGAAGATTGCCTTCTTGCGAGCGAGCTTGCGGGACCGGCGCACCGCCTCACTTTTCTCGCGAGCCGTCTGCTCGGAAGGCTTTTCGTAGAAACGCCGACGTTTCATTTCGCGAAAGACGCCTTCGCGCTGCATCTTCTTCTTCAAGACGCGGAGAGCCTGTTCGACATTGTTGTCGCGTACGAAAACCTGCAATTTAAATTCCTTTGACTGGGAGGAGAGAGTGGTGGCGCAGTGACGGCACGAGCTAGTACAGGACGTGCGATGCAGTCGCCCAGTCGTGACCGCATGCACCACAAAGCCATCGATGATGAACTCGTCCTTTGCCGTGATATTCCGAGGCGGCTGGCGCGACGATCGTCTTGTTGCATCGCGGGCAATATTTGCCGCTTCCGGAATTATCGTTACAAGCCGACATGTCACGACGAGGCCGAAGCCATTGGCCGGCTGAATACGCGAGCGAAGTCTGTGTTTGGGCGTGAGTCACGGTTGCTCCCTTCAAGGCGGGAGCACGGGCGCGTCTCTCAGCCACCGGCGCCGAAGATGAAAGCCGATGATCAAATCACCTTAGGGGCTTGCGTCACAAATAGCCAGCTTCGTCCCGATAGCGTACGCATAGTGCTGCTGGGGCGCGCTAAATAATGAGAAGGCCAAGCCTTTGGCCTGGCGACGTTATTTGGTTGCGGGGGTAGGATTTGAACCTACGACCTTCAGGTTATGAGCCTGACGAGCTACCGGGCTGCTCCACCCCGCGTCAAAATGTTAAGCGCGGGGCTGGGCCCGCGCCGTTCGGGGGCTATGTAGCAACGTCGGGTGCCAATGGGAAGGGTGAAAAGGGTTGGATTTCATCAACATGTCATGCGACGGCGGCAAAAGGCGCCAATGAAGGGGGTTGCTGGCGGAGGCAACAGCAGCTTCGGCGACGGCCTGGCGGCCGCCGCGCGTGCGATCATTGCCGATGGCCGCCGCGCGCTCACCGATCCTGAACTGACCGAGCCCGAGGCCGTTCATGAGGTGCGCAAGGCTCTCAAGCGCTGGCGTGCGCTGCTCCGGCTGCTGGCTCGTCCACTTGGCGAACAGGCCGACCAGTTGCGGACAGAAGCGCGGGAGTTGATGCGAGCAGTGGCCGGCGCCCGCGATGCCCAGTCGGCGCTGGACGCCCTGGCCGATCTCGGCAAGGCGGATTTGCCTTTCTCGGCGACGTCGACAGAAACAATTCGCGCGCGGCTGACCGAAGTGCGGGACGCAGCGGGAGCGACCAGCTTTACAAAAGGTTTGCGGGACAGGATTTCGCGCTACCTCGACTACGCGACGCTTTCGCTTGAGCGTTGGCCGCTCAAGGCGATCGACTTCGATACCGTAACCGACGGGCTCACGTCCACCTACCGCCGCGCGCGGCAACTGGTGCCCGATGGGTGGCCGGCTGCAGAAGCCGAACACCTTCATGACTTGCGCCGCCGTGTCGTCGAGCACCGCCATCAGATGGATCTCATCGAACCGCTTTGGCCGCGCCTTGGAAGGGTGTGGGCGGAAGAGGCGCAGCGTCTGCGCAACCAACTCGGCTGCTGTCAGGACCTCGCCGTGCTCACGAACTTCGCGGCGCCGCACCAGCCGCTGGCACCGTGGCGGTCACGCTTGACGCCGTTGATCGAAGCGCGCCGCGACGCGCATTTGAAAACGGCAGCGCGACTTGCAGGCCGGCTGTTTGCCGAAAAACCGAAGGCATTCCGCCGTCGGATCGCAGCGCTATGGTCGGCGCGCGATCCCAAGAATAATTGAATCATTGAAATTAAGAGCAAGATGAAAACGAAACGGCCGCCATCGCTGGCGGCCGTTTTAATATCGATCATCGTGTTGAGGAGAAGCATCCGTCCTTGGCAGGCCTGGCAGCGACCTACTCTTCCAAGCCTTGAGGCTTAGTACCATTGGCGCAGGAAAGTTTAACGGCCGAGTTCGAGATGGGATCGGGTTCAGTCTCTCCGCGAATACCACCAGGCCGGCCAAGGACGGGAATGAAGCAAGTGCCAGCGGAGCGAACATCCGCGCGAAAGCGCGGACGTCGATCCAACCAGCAAAGGTCTTTCTATTTCAGTGTGCGCCAAACGCCTCCCGAGGGAAGCGAATGGGCATTGGAAATGAGAGCAATCAAGACAATCGAGCTATTAGTACCGGTAAGCTCAATGCGTTGCCGCACTTACACACCCGGCCTATCAACGTGGTGGTCTACCACGGCTCTCAAGGGAGAACTCGTTTCGAGGTGGGTTTCTCGCTTAGATGCCTTCAGCGATTATCCCGTCCGCACATAGCTACGCTGCACTGCCGCTGGCGCGACAACAGCTCCACCAGAGGTGCGTCCATCCCGGTCCTCTCGTACTAGGGACAGATCCTCTCAATTCTCCTACACCCACGACAGATAGGGACCGAACTGTCTCACGACGTTCTGAACCCAGCTCACGTACCACTTTAATCGGCGAACAGCCGAACCCTTGGGACCTGCTCCAGCCCCAGGATGTGATGAGCCGACATCGAGGTGCCAAACGATGCCGTCGATATGGACTCTTGGGCATCATCAGCCTGTTATCCCCGGCGTACCTTTTATCCGTTGAGCGATGGCCCTTCCACGCGGGACCACCGGATCACTATG
>DATAPP010000060.1:0-4220 GCA_036265125.1 Pseudolabrys sp.
TAGATGCTGCGTCCACCGCGTTTCCAATCGTTGCATCCTTCGATGGGCCCGCGCGAATCGAGACGTGCCTCCCAGCGGTGAAGTTCGTCCTTGCCGACGGCGAACGCGACGACGCGCCATCGCCGCCATGGGCGTGCGAAAAAGCAGGTCGCTTCGTAAGGCAGCCTAAATAAATGTGTCTCGAACTGTCAGCCCGCGTAGGCGATACGCTTTTGGGCATCTGCTTCGGCCGCCGTCGTTGGCTGCGCCGGGAGCTGAAGCACCGTCGCCACCTGATCCTCGCTGAGTCGTGTCAGCAGAACAATGCGTCCATCCGGAAATTCGAGTGCATCATGATGCTTGAACGGTTCGTTCTTGTTCACTTGGCGGAAGATTGCCGTCGCATAAGCTAATTTTTCCAGCGTCCACCCTATGATGAAGCGGGGATCTTTAAGGGTCACGGGGTTGGAAAACGCAAGTTCGGTTCCCGGAAGAACGCAAACCGCCACTCTAGCATCTTCTGCTGCAGCGAACCCGCGGGTGCAGGTACCAAAGTCACGTGTGGTGAGTTTGTCGCCAACCTTTGCAGGCCGCGACCTGACGCTTTGAAGGCTGTAGTCACACATCGCTGAAACTCGCGTGTTGGAAGCCCCTTCAGCCCCCATGAGACTAGCGAACTTTGCGTTCTCCCGCATCACAAAATCGTAGCTCCGCGGCGTTAATGGTTTGTCTTAGTGACTACCTAGCGGTTGAGCACCGCGGACAAGCTTCGAGGACTCCAGTCAACTAGGGCTCATCTGCCGGGGGTGTCATTTGACACAGCCCGCAGGTCTTCGATGGGCTTTACGTTCGCAACTTATGCCACCACCACCGCCGCTTAGCTGACATTCCAATTATGTCACTGACGGAAAAGGGGGGACACATTCCCGCCACGACGACGCGCAAGTTTATGACGCTTAAACGAGCGGAAAAGCGTGATGTCGGTAATGCAAACAGTTCGCCTGTTCAGTGACAACGAGATCACGAAGCTAAAAGCGATGGCCCGGGACGGCTATACGGCGACTGAAATTGGTCGGTCGCTCAAAAGGTCGCGTTCCTCGGTTTGTTCAAAAGCTGCCAAGCTTGGAATCAAGATCGCGGTCGGCAAACTTAGTGAGCACACAAACCGCTTCGTGGGGCTTGGAATTTGAAACGGGCCGACAACGAACGGTGGGCGGTTCGGAAAATGTCCTTTGTGGGGTCGCAGAGTTGCGCCTTTTCCGATGAGGAGATCGCGAAGCTAAAGGCGATGGCACGTGCTGGGTATGGTTCGCGAGAGATCGCCAAGCGGCTCGGCCGAACGCCGCAGGGCGTTACCAAAAGAGCAAAGGCGCTAGGCATCGCGCTCGCCAGAACGCCAGCGGCATTGCAGGTCCAATTGCGTAGGTTCGGTTAGACATTGTGCTACTGGCACGCGCTATTGATCTGAGAATAACTGGTCCAATTCCAGAGAACAAATTTCGCCGGGCGAGCACCGATAGCCTTGGCCAGCCTCGAAAAGGACGCGCGCTTCTTCAGGGCTTGCGGCTTCCACGCACCATTCTTCGGTGCGAGCTACCAACATGGTTGCGTGATATGTGTGTAATTTGTTTTTGCTCGTCATGACGGCGTGCCTTTGAAAGTCTGAATCCGCGAATCACCAAGTTGGTTCCGAAAATTACGCCAGCGGAACGTCAGGTGCGAGGCGGCGGTCGCTTTGAGACCATGGCACGTGGGGCGCATGCGCATTATACCTAGGACTATGTACCCTTGCCTGCGCTGGCGCTGCTGATTAGCTAACGACTGGCCGCGAAAAACACGAATTCATCAAGCACATAATGAACGCGATTGTTGCTGCATTTCTTTTGATCTTTCCGGCCGTATTCGGTTGGGGGACAAATGCATTCGCCGACGCGGATGCGCCTTTCGGCACTGTCGCGATCAAAGCGACGGACAATAAGGCCCAAGATCAGATCGAAATTCACGCGCGCGACGATGCTAGATCGCAGTCAAAAATGGCGGCGGTCGATCGAGCTGAACCATCCGTTAAATTGCCGACTCTTGCGCAACCGTTCGGTCTCAATGCCGTGTCGGTGGTGACTGGAGAGCTTTTGACGAATTGGAGTCGCGTCGAAGCCGACATCCGCGCCGATAGCGAAATTTTGGCACAATGCCGCGAGAATATTGTGCGTTGTCTCCCGGCGGCGCGAACCTTCCTCGCCATCATCGCGGAAGGCCACGTGCACACAGGCCGCGCGCGTATCGGCGTGATCAACCGCGCGATCAATCTCGCGATCCGTCCTATGAGCGACCTCGCGCAGTGGGGTGTAGAAGACCGTTGGACCGCGCCGCTCGCGACGCTCACGACCGGCTTTGGCGATTGCGAGGACTACGCCATTGCGAAATACGTAGCTCTTATGGAGGCGGGAGTCGCCGCGGAGGACGTGCGGTTGATCATCGCGCGCGACCTCGTTCGCGGCGGAGGTCACGCCGTCGTTGCCGTCCGCCTCGATGGCCGCTGGATTGTGCTCGATAACCGCTGGCTGGCGCTGGCCGATGACAGAGAGATGCGCCGGTTAACCCCCCTGTTCGTGCTAGATCACGAGGGCGTCAAGCAATTCGTGCCGGTAACGATGCCGGACGCACCCTATATCGGCACCGTACGATGACGCCCAAATGTTACACTACCAGCGGCCTTCGCAGCCTCTTGGATAGGTCAAAGTTCTGGATGATCTGGCTGTTGTGAAATAGCCGCCTGACGTTCCGTATCAGTATTACCGGAGGCCGGGATGATGGCGGTCTGGCGTTTAGAGAGCACCTGCGTCTGTTTTGACGTAACGTCAATGTGCTTCATTGCTCTCCGCGTAAGTCGCCCTCAGTCGACGGCGGACAAAGCGGCGTCGCGTTGCCAAGCGGGGGCGGCCTAATACCCCGCAAGCCAAAACATGGGTTTCGCTAGAGCCGGGATGGGAAGTTGTCGGCGGCGGCGAAGAGTCGGAGACAATCGCTATCAAGTACAAGGGGACAACGATCCAATAGCCTGTCCCTTGAAGGACTCGCCGGCCTCCACTAGGGCGAGCAACGCTGTTCAAACAGAATTCCGGCGCCGCCGGGATGGTGGCGGTCTGGCTTAGAGAGTGGGGTCTCTTAGGATACGGGCTCGTCAAACTCGCTTGCGCTTGCACTCTAAGAGTGGAACGGGCGAGTCAAGAAATCAGAACTCGTCAGAGAGATGCTCGTCAGGAAGGATGCTACGAGGATGCCGACCAGAAATTGCTCGGTCATTTGCCCATTATTTGTTTAGTTCCGGCCGCCGTGTACCCGCCTCAGCCGTTGTAGTAGCGGGTCGACGAGTTCATCGCTGCGACGGCGCGTTCGCGTGTCGACCGGCTCGTCATGTTCATTATTTATGTCCAGCGAAACGCCGAGTTCGGCAGCCCGACGCAGGAGCGTCTCTCGGCCGGTGCGCAGCCATTTTTCTAGGGTCTTGAGGCTGATCCCATCGACCGGTTGTTTCAGGATTAGCGCATCCTCTGATGGCGTGAAAGTTCTTTTGTTGTTCATATGCCCTCGCATTGCCTTCGATAGTGAGGGCGTCGCCGCAAGCTAGCGATACAGGGCGGCGTACTCGGGAAGCAGGCGCCCGCTAACGCAAACACGCTGATTACGATAAGAGCAGCCATCATCAACAGTCTCCTTCGGGGCCTGTTTAGATGAGGCGTGGATGTCTAGTCTTGTGCGTCCCTGCCAATTATTTGTTGGCGGGGTGTCGCTGCGCGAAAATCGCTGTCACAAAGCATGATTGCCCTTGGGCTTGAGGGCATCTCACGAAAAAGCTGGACGCGCCTTATCGCTCTGGGCCGTCGAAAAGCTGGATCAAAGTGAAAAATCCAAAGGCACCCGCTGCAACGCATGAAACGACGGCCTCGCGTGCAGTCAATGAAGTTTCGGCATGCGAAAAGGTATTGACGTAAATCTGGGAAGCTAGTCTGCTACTGTCATGGAGCTGGGTCAGCGCAACGTAGTACTAGGATTGATGGCCCTCATAATCATCGGTTTGATGGCCTTTGGGGCTGAAAAATTATTTTACTAGCTTCGCTTACGGACACGGCCGGCGGATCGCTTCACGCGACCTCGGCTCCGGGGGGCACATTATGCTTACACTAATTTTAATCACCGTCGTCAGTTTTGCCGGTGGATACGGGGCTCGTAAATGGTTATTC
>DATAPP010000061.1:0-8525 GCA_036265125.1 Pseudolabrys sp.
CAATGCCGAGTCGACTGCGGTCGCATTCACGGTTGGCGGCCTCGACGACAGCGGCAGCGGCACGGTGACCTTCACCGACAGTGCCAACCACACGGTCGTCGTCAACGTCACCGGCAGTGGCAGCTACAGCGCCAACCTGCATTCGCTCACCGACGGGCCGATCACCTCGGCGCTGAGCTTCACCGATGGCGAGGGCAACCCGGCGGCGGCTGCCGGCAACAGTGTTGCGCTCGACACCCATGGCCCCTCGGTCGTGGTCAACATTGTCGACAGCGCGCTCAGCGACAGCGACACCAGCTCGGTTGTCACCTTCACCTTCAGCGAAGTGCCGGTCGGCTTTACCGCTGGTGACATTACGGCAACTCACGGCACGATCACCGGCCTAATACAAAATCTAGGGCTTGATCCCTCGGGGAAAACCTACACTGCAACCTTTACGGCACAAGGTGACTTCATTGGCACCGGCTCGGTGTCTGTGACGGGTATCTACACTGATGCTGCCGGTAACGTCGGGGCTAGCGGCTCGGATTCCGTTGCAATTAACACCGACGATGATTTGGTTGGAACGCTAAGCGGCGTGACTGGCGGCAATGCAGTGGAGGCACAGACGGTTCAGGTAGCCACGCTGTTTGATGGTGCATTAAACGTTATTGGAGACACCGCTCACGTTACGTATTCATGGCAGGTTTTCAAGGACGGCGCTTGGTTCCAGGAAGGAAATCACAGGAGTTTCACTCCCAGTGCAGCGGACCTCGGTGATCAGCTGCGTGTCGTTATTGGCTATGAGGAACAGGAACCCGGCGAAAGCGGTACCGAAACCATTATCTTGTCGGCCGCCACTGTCCACGATGAGGCGGCCGGAGCGGCGGGCTTCGCTGACGCGACCGGCAATGGCAACTGGCAAACCAGCAACAAGTGGAGCACCAATCAGGTCCCGGGCGCGAGCACCAATGTGGAGCTTGACGGCAATGGCGGCTTCCAGATCGCCGTGAATGACGTACGGTCTGCAAACTCATTGAACATCAGCGGCTCGGGCAACTCAGTCGTGCTGAACGGCGCCTCAACTCCAGGCCTGAACGTCACCGGTGCAGTGACGGTCCTAAACGGCGGATTGTTAGACCTCTCCGCGAATGGCGCGACTCTCATTGCCGGCTCGATTACCGGCACGATTACGCTCGACAACAATGCCGTGATTACCGGATCATCGGGCAGCACGATCGCCGGCCCATCTGGAACCGGTCCATGGGCAGAGATCATTACCAATGCGACAATCTTAGTAACGAGCAGCAAGACCGTCAGTGGAGGCGCGGGGATCGGAGGATTGGCGATCGACAGTGGAGCGATGCTGACTCTTACCGGTGGTACGCACACCGAAAATATTCTGTTTGCGAATAATTTCCCCGATAATAGTCTCGATAGCGGTACGTTGGTGATTGGCGGCGGCACCTCGTTCATCGGTAAGGTCTACGGATTTACCGCGGGAGGCGGGTTCTCCGACATTATCGATCTTAAAGGTTTCGGCTTCGACTCACACACGACATGGACCTACGCGGACAATGCCGGATCCAACACCGGCGGAACGCTTTCGATTTTTGAAAACGGAATCAAGGAAACAGACATCTTCTTCGGAAACGGCGATTACATAACCGCGAACTTTAAATTGATGAGCGATGGTACCGGCGGAACGTTCATTAAAGATCCGCCTGTAAGTACCGATCCTGTGGCGACTGCAGCTGCTGAAACGACGCTCACAACGAACAGTGATGCGGTAAGCTTTGTGAGCGGTACCAACCAGGTGCTTGGCACCAGTTCGACCGCTAACAACGGCGATACAATAACCGGCGGCACCGGTTCCGACACGCTCACCATCGATATTGGGCCTGGGATGAACCGCACTTTAGTTTTTGGCGACGGAGCGAACGGCCACTCGGATATCGGGCTTACTAAATTCGAAAACCTGACGCTCACGGATCAAAACGTGGAGACTACCAACGAAGCCACAATCACTGTGAATTTTGACTCCAATTTCCAAAACAATGGGACTTTAACTGTCGATGGTTCGGCCTTGCACGATTTGAACGGGACGAATCTGAGGGTGGATGCTCATCTCGCTACCAATGATGCTTTCGTTTTGATCGGCAGCAACAATGCTGACACCCTCACTGGCGGTTCACATAATGACATCATTATCGGTCGCGGCGGCGGCGATACGCTTACGGGCGGCGGCGGCAATGACACCTTCGTTTTCAAGTCAATCGCAGATTCGCAACCCACCGCTGGCCACTTCGATACGATCACCGACTTCACCCATAACTCGGACCATATCGACCTTTCGTCCATTCTCGGTGCGGCCAATGTGCAAGGGCAGGTTGCGGAAGCAAACACCGTTGCCGCAAGCAGCATCAGCTGGTTCGTCGACAACGAGCACAACCAGACTGTGCTCTACGTCAATACAACCGCCGCGCCGAACCACGTGGATATGGAAATCCATCTCGCCGGCACGAATATCAATCTCGCCGGCTCGGATATCCTCCACCACACATAATAGAGCCTGGCTATGGCGCGGCGCGCGGAAAGCCGCATTCGCCTTTAACCTTTGCTTCGGGGACCGCGCGTCCGGATTAACTGTGCCCGGCCGGCGCGGGCGACAAATTGCGGTATCTGTGGCATATTCTGACCAGGGGCGGCGAAGTTCGGCAGGGTGCGTGGTTGGCTCGCAATAGGGCCCGCCCCTTAAGCCCCGTCAGGTGCTAGTCGATGCAGCGTCATCCAACGGATCGAAATCGTTCTCCGGTTCGCTCGGAACTCGCGGAAGCGCTTGCCGCGTGCCGCGGCGCCTTCTATGGCACCGCATTGATCAGCGGCATGAGCAACATTTTGATGCTCACCGGCGCCATGTTCATGCTGGAAATCTATGACCGCGTGCTGCCGAGCCGGAGCATGCCCACACTGGTCGGTCTTCTGGTTCTCGCCGCGACATTGTTCGCGGCCCTGGGTATTCTCGATGCAATCCGCGGACGCATCCTCGTGCGCATCGGCGGCGCGCTCGACGAAACCCTGAGCGGACGAGTCTACGATACCCTGATGCGTCTGCCGTTGAGGGTGGGCGCTCGCAGTGATGGCACTCAGCCTCTGCGCGACCTCGACGCCGTGCGGTCTTATCTCTCCGGACTCGGCCCCGTGGCCCTGTTCGACCTGCCGTGGATCCCGCTGTATCTCGCGATTTGCTTCGCCTTCCATCCTCTCATCGGTTTCGCAGCGTTAGCCGGAGCTATCATACTCATTGTGCTGACCCTGCTGACCGAGATCCTCATGCGCGCGCCCGCAAAGTCGGCAACCGAGGCTGCTGTCGCACGCAATGGCCTCGCGGAGGCGAGCCGGCGCAACGCTGAAGCACTGGTTGCCATGGGAATGGCTGGCCATATCGCCGCGCGCTGGAGCGAGGCCAATCGGCAATATATGCGGAGTCAGCAAGAGGCGAGCGATCTCGGTGGCGGCCTTGGCGCCATTTCCAAGGTGCTGCGCATGATGCTGCAGTCCGGCGTGCTCGCAGTGGGCGCCTATCTCGTGATCCATCAGGAAGCAAGCGCGGGCATCATCATTGCCGGATCTATCCTGAGTGCGCGCGCGTTGGCGCCCGTCGACCTCGCCATTGCAAACTGGAAGGGCTTCGTTGCCGCCCGTCAGAGCTGGCAGCGGTTGAACAGGTTACTGACAATGTCGCCGGCGCGATCGGCGCCAATGCAGTTGCAGACACCGGTGCAGCGGCTGACGGTCGAAGCCGTCAGCACGTCACCGCCCGGTGTCCCAAAAATTGTCGTCCAGGATATCACGTTCGAACTCGAAGCCGGCCAAGGGCTTGGGATTATCGGGCCCAGCGGATCCGGCAAGTCTTCCCTGGTGCGGCTGCTGGTCGGCGTCTGGCAGCCGGTACGCGGCAACGTCCGTCTCGACGGCGCCGCCCTCGATCAATGGGAATCGGATGCGCTTGGCCGTCACATAGGTTATTTGCCGCAAGACGTCGAACTTCTGGCGGGCACTGTCGCAGAAAATATCGCTCGCTTCGAACCGAACCCTGACAATGAAGCCGTGATCGCAGCGGCAAAAGCCGTCGGCGTGCACGATCTGATCGTCCGGCTTCCGGGAGGCTATGATACGCCGATCGGCGAGCAAGGCTCTGCTTTGTCGGCCGGCCAGGCCCAACGCGTCGCGCTCGCTCGCGCCGTCTACCGCGATCCCTTCCTGGTCGTGCTCGACGAACCCAATTCAAATCTTGATTCGGAAGGTGAGGAGGCGCTGACGCGGGCAATTCTTGGCGTTCGTGAACGCATGGGCATTGTCATTGTCGTCGCGCATCGACCCAGCGCGATTGCCGGAGTCGACCGGCTTTTGATGATGAATCAGGGCAAGGCACAGGCTATCGGCCCGAAGGACGAGGTTTTGTCCAAGGTACTGCAACGGCCGCTTGCCATACCGCGGCCGCTCAAAATCGTGCCTGAAAGCGGGAGTGCAGGCGCATGAAGATGTCGCAACGAATTTTGGCCCTGGCCGACCGCATTGAGGACTGGCTGGTCCAGCTGAAACCGGTTGCCGCACCGGGCAGCTCGCGTGATTCCATCCACCGCCACCTGCTGACCGGCGGCCTGATCGTGCTCCTGCTGGCATTCGGTGTCGGCGGGTGGGCAGCGACCACGCCGATTGCCGGCGCGCTTATCGCCCAAGGCTCCATCGTCGTCGATTCCAACGTGAAAAAGGTCCAGCATCCGACCGGCGGCGTTGTCGGAAAGCTCAACGTGCAAGATGGCGATCGCGTCAGGGCTGGCGACATTCTTGTCCAGCTCGACGACACGATCACCCGCGCCAACCTCGCCATTGTTACCAAGGGACTCGATGAACTTGCCGCACGCAAAGCGCGCCTCGAAGCCGAGCGCGACGGTGCGGAGTCCATCAAGTTTCCGTCGGATCTGCTCGCCCGCGCCAACGAGGGGGCGGCCGCCGTCGCCGTCGCCAACGAACGCAAGCTGTTTGAGCTTCGCCGTTCAGCGCGCCTCGGCCAGAAGGCGCAGCTGAAACAACGTATTACGCAGCTGCAGGATGAAATCCAGGGCCTCACCGCCCAGCAGGATGCGAAGGCGCGCGAGATAGCGCTGATCGGCAAGGAGCTTGAGGGCGTTCGTGAGCTTTGGAAAAACAACCTCGTACAGATTACCCGTCTGACCGCGCTTGAGCGCGACGGCGCCAGGCTCGAGGGCGAGCGTGGCCAGCTCATAGCCTCGGTCGCTCAGGCCAAAGGCAAGGTGACGGAGACTGAACTGCAGGTTATCCAGATCGATCAGGATCTGAGCAGCGAGGTCGCCAAGGACATGCGCGAAGTCGACGCGAAGTTCGGCGAATTTGTCGAACGCAAGGTCGCGGCTGAAGATCAGCTCAAGCGCATCGACATCCGCGCCCCGCAGGACGGCACCGTGCTGGAGTCGAAAGTGCACACAGTTGGCGGCGTGATCCCGGCCGGCGACGCAATCATGCTGATCGTTCCGGAAACCGACAATCTGGCCGTCGAGGCCAAGGTCAATCCGCATGACATCGATCAGGTGCAGGTCGGCCAGTCGGCGGTTTTGCGCTTTTCCGCTTTCAATCTGCGCACGACTCCCGAAATCAACGGCACCATCACCCGTGTTTCCGCCGACACCACGACGGATCAGCGCACCGGGCAAAACTATTACACGACGCGCATCGCCATGACGAAGAGCGAGCTTGCCCGCCTCGGAGATGTCAAACTCATCCCGGGTATGCCGGTCGAAGCTTTCGTGCAAACCGGGGAACGCACAGTGATGTCGTATCTGATCAAGCCTCTGCAAGATCAATTCATGCGGGCATTCCGGGAAAAATGACGGATTCGTCGCCTCTCCCGCCGGCGGGCGATCTCCAATGAAATGGCTTTCACGCTTGGCGCGCGGTTTCGGACTGGCCCGCGGCCTTGCTTTCATATTGCTGATTGCGCTTGCTGCGCTGCGTATCGCCGATCCGATTCCGATTCAGGAACTTCGCGTCCGCGTCTTCGATCTTTTCCAGGTGATGCATCCGCGCGAGGCAACGCAGCGGCCGGTCGTTATCGTCGATATCGACGAAAAAAGTCTCAAGGCCATCGGCCAGTGGCCGTGGCCGCGCACGCGCGTCGCCGATCTCATTACCCGTCTGACGCAGATGGGCGCGCTTGTGGTGGCGTTCGACATTGTCTTCGCCGAGCCCGACAGGATGTCGCCCAGTATCGCCGCAGACGGATTTCGCGATCTCGATGAAGCCACGCGGGCAAAACTGCGCGCGTTGCCGAGCAACGACACAGTCCTTGCCGACGCATTGCGTCAGTCACGCGTGGTCCTTGGAGAATCAGGCCTTCCCTTCGCGGTGGCGCAACCCGCGGGAATGCAACCGCCGGTCGGACTCGCGACCATGGGCGGTGACCCGCGGCCGTATCTTTTGAATTTTCCAGGATTGCTGCGCAACGTCCCCACTCTCGAGCAGGCAGCCAGCGGCCGTGGCCTGTTCACCATCCGCGCCGAACGCGACGGTATCGTCCGCCGTGTTCCCATTGTGATGCAGGCTCAGGGCACGGTCATGCCGTCTCTGACC
Organism: Pseudolabrys sp.; assembly: GCA_036265125.1. Taxonomy (GTDB): domain Bacteria; phylum Pseudomonadota; class Alphaproteobacteria; order Rhizobiales; family Xanthobacteraceae; genus Pseudolabrys. The sequence continues at coordinate 6,631 of DATAPP010000061.1, forward strand.
CTTGAAATGCTGAGGGTGGTGAGCGGTAGCAACACGGTCCTTGTCCGTTCCGACCACGCCGGTGTCCAGAACGCATCGGTGCCTGGCTTTGTGATCCCAACCGATCGCAACGGCCAGCTCTGGATTCATTTCGCACCCCACGATTCGGCACGCTACGAGTCGGCCGCCGACGTGCTCGCGGGCCAGATTCCGGCTGAACGGTTTGCCCGCAGGCTTGTGCTGATCGGAACATCGGCGGTCGGGTTACTCGATTCCAAGACGACCCCCATCGATCCGGTCATGCCGGGCGTCGAAGTCCACGCCCAGGTCCTTGAAAACGTGCTCACCGAGTCGGTCTTGTCGTCGCCTAACTATGCGATCGGCGTTGAACTTTGTGCGGCACTTTTGCTCGGCGTCGCCATCATCTGGCTGACGCCAATCTTGAGTCCGGTTCTTCTGCTGATCTTCGGCCTCGGCATTGTCACCGTCACCGTGGGCACTTCATGGTACTTCTACCAGCAACACCGTCTGTTGTTTGATTTCACCTATCCGCTGCTCTCGAGTGCCCTCGTCTATCTCACGCTGGTGTTCAGCAACTATATGAGCGAGCAGGCGCAGCGCCGCCGAATTCGCTCCGCCTTCGGACAATACCTGTCGCCTGCGCTTGTGGAGCAGTTGGCGCAGTCGCCGGACAAGCTCGTGCTCGGCGGCGAAGAGCGCGAAATGAGCATCCTTTTCAGTGACGTGCGCGGCTTCACGACCATTTCCGAACTCTACAAGGACGATCCGCAGGGACTGACGTCGCTGATGAACAGTTTTCTCACCCCCTTGACCAACGCGATCATCGACCACAAGGGCACGATCGATAAGTACATGGGTGACGCGATCATGGCGTTCTGGAACGCACCGCTGCACGATGCGCTTCATGAATACAATGCCTGCGAAGCCGCGCTCGAAATGCTTCATCGCGTCGATACACTCAACAGGCAGCGCGAGCAGCAAGCCAGCGAGACAGGTCAACGCTTCATCCCGCTCAAGGTCGGTGTCGGAATTAATACGGGGAAATGCGTCGTCGGGAATATGGGATCCGATCTCCGGTTCAATTATTCGGTGCTCGGTGATCCGGTCAATCTGGCCTCGCGGCTCGAAGGACAGTCGAAGAACTACGGCGTTCCCATTATTATCGGTTCAAAGACGGCGTCAGGACTTCGTGACAAGTTTGCTGTCCTCGAGCTCGATTGCATCACAGTGAAGGGCAAGACCGAGCCGGAATCGGTCTTTACCGTTCTCGGGCGCGCGGACATCGCCGGCAGCGATCGCTTTGGCCGGCTGCAAAGCAGAGTCGGCGAAATGCTTGCGCGCTTCCGGCAGCAGGATTTTACCGGCGCGGCCAACTCAATTGCCCGATGCCGCGAAGTCGATGATGGCTTCGGTCTTGAAGCGCTTTTCAACCTGTATGCGACGCGCATCCATATGTTCGAACAAAATCCCCCGCCTTCCGACTGGAATGGCGTTTTCGTTCTTGAGACCAAATAGCCGGCCAGACAATCGTACCACCCGATCGAGTGCTCTGAGTGGCGGCCGTTGAGAGAAAACTCACCGTCTTTTGTCTGTTTACCGCCGGATGGTGGCGTGCCGCGGATAGTTTAGGTACTACTCTCGTGCTCGCGGGGTACCACTACCGATGTTGGGGGCTATAAAGCTCAAGCGGCCCGCAATGGGGGCAATCGCGAGTGTCGCGCTTTGGGCGCCGCTCGCCTGTGCCGATACGCTCAATGGCGCGTTGATCCTGGCCTATCAGAACAATCCGACGCTCAATTCGCAGCGCGCTTCGGTGCGCGTTACCGATGAAGGTGTGCCGCAGGCGCTGTCGGGTTACCGGCCGCGGGTGACGTTCAACGGCACGGTGGGCTCGC
>DATAPP010000062.1:0-40561 GCA_036265125.1 Pseudolabrys sp.
CTGACATTGCTCAGCGGACGTAATCGAATTTGGCCAATCGACGGCGGCATAAGCCTCCCGATAGCTGCGGTAATCATCAGCCGCAGCCGATGTCATCATCAGTGCAAGGATCAACCCAAAGCGCCTAAACACCGCTCTCCCCCGGCGGCCTATCCGAGCACATCCGCTGGTTGCAAACAATCAACGCCTGATTTGTGGCTTGGACGAAAGAATGACGCACAGGTCGACGATAAGTTTGCACGGCTATACCGGGTGGTTGAGGACGGCCTCACGGACCTAGATACGTGGTTAGAGATCGGCTTGTCTCCCTGAAGTGTGACCGTGAGCGGGCAAACGCTGCCCTGGAACGCGCCAAAGAGCATTCAACCTCTCGGATCGAGATCGATCCGGCGCTGATCGAGCGTTTCGGCCGCATGATGCGTGAGAACTTCAGCACCGGCTCGATGCCGTTTCGGAAAGCCTATTTGCGTTCGCTCGTCGCAAGCATTGAGGTCGACGATGACCAAGTTAGAATTAAGGGAAGCAAGGCCGTGCCAGCCCAAACAGGGACCAATTCTTCAGCCAAATTACGATAGACGGTTGCCAGTTGGTTGCCACATTGTTTTTCTCCGGCTGCGCCGAAGAGCAACGCCGCGCCTCATCGCACTGAATTCTCGCGAGAATAAGTGGCGCGCCGGAAGGGATTCGAACCCCTGACCCCCAGATTCGAAGTCTGGTGCTCTATCCAGCTGAGCTACCGGCGCCACATCAACGCAACATTTGCCCGGCAGCGGCATTTCCCGTCAAGTAGCCGAGAACAGTGGCCGTCAATAAGCCATTGCCAGACAGATAACCCGCTGCACTTGAACCCGACACGCCAGCTGCCGCCCCTCCGGCCGCGAACAGGTTCGGAAATGTTGTTCCACTGTTGTGCCTGACTCGGCCGCTTGAGTCGACCGCAAGCCCGCCCTGCGTATGGAACAGAGCTCCTGTAACCTTGACCGCATGGTAGGGCGCCTTGCACGACTGTTCCGCGAGAAATTCGCGGCCATAGCGATCACGGCCACCGGCCAATTTCAGACTTTCAACTTCCCTCCATTCGGTGCCAAAAGTTGCGGCGGGAACGTGCATGGCCTCTGCGAGGTCGGCGATCGTATCGCGGGTCAGGATTGCCCCGGCACGTTCGGCTTCACGGAAATCCTCGAACTGACGCGCCACCGTGGCGATTCGCTCGTCGAATACGTCCCATACAAATCCACCCGGCTGTCTCAGCACTTCGGCGGCCTGTTCCGAGTAGCCGCGCGTTTCGTCGCTGAATCGGCAGCCGTCGCGATTGACCTGGATGCCCCCCTGCATGATGACCGCCCAACTGATCAGGATATTGTGCGGCGTCGCCACCGAGCCGTGGCCCTGATAGCTGCCGAGATGCAAAAGCGCGGCGCCGAGCTTGTTGCCCCAAACAACAGCGTCGCCACGATTTCCGGGATGGCCGAAATAGAGCGTGCTGGCCATTTCCGGAATATAGCGACGCACGAGATCCGGATTTCCGCCGAAGCCGTTGCAGGCGAGAATTAAGGCATCACATCCCACCAGCTCGTGTGTGCCGTCACGGCGCATGATGTCGACACCACGGATGCGGCCGTCGGGATCGGCGAAAAGGCGCTCGACGACACGTTCCGTCAGGATCACGGTGTCATTCTCCTCGGCCGCGGTGCGCAGCCGATCAATGAGTTCCTGGCCGGTGCGGCTCGGCAGACCGTGCATGCGCAAGGCCGAATGACCCGGGTAGGCGAAGTTATCGACGAGGTCGAAAGGTAGCTTGTGCCGGTCCGCCAGCCATTCGATCAGTGGCCCTGCCCCGCGCGCGACAGCCTCAACAATGGCGGGATCCGCCTCGCCGTTCGCTTTCCGCTGGATGTCAGCGGCGAAACTTTGCGGACTATCGTCGATTCCCCTGGTGCGTTGAAATCGCGTTCCCGCGGCGGGAATGAGGCCTGCCGAGAGTGCCGTCGATCCGGCCGGCACCGCATCGCGCTCGATGACAACCGCATCGATGCCAGCTTCCTTCGCCGCCAGCGCGGCACACAATCCGGCCGCACCGGCCCCGATAATGAGCAAAGGCAGTTGCGTTTCGAATTCCGCGGTGGGTGCACCGATGACCACGCTCATAGCTTACCGGGCTCGCGCAACGCGGCGGATATAGAAGAAATTCATCGCGTTCGAATGGTTTCCGACCTCCGCAGATATTTGCCGCGAGCCGGCCCGACAACATTCCCGTTGTCAACGACAAGCGCGCCTCGCAAAAAAGTACTCTTCACCCGTCCGCGGAGTTCGATGCCTTCGAAGGGTGAGTAGCCTTGCTCGGATTCGGATTCGGCGGCGCGCACAACGAAACTTTCATGCGGATCGACGATCGCGATATCAGCGTCATAGCCAGGAGCGATGTCCCCCTTGCTCGGCAGCCCGAAGCGTTGCGCCGGCTTCCAGCTCAAAAGCTCGGCCATGTGATTGTAGGACATCCCACGCTTGCTGCCTTCGCTCAGAACGCCTGAAAGCAGATATTCAGTGCCGCCAAATCCCGATTTGGCCAGCCAGATGTTGGTTGGATCGTCCTTTGACCACTTCTGCTCGGCCGAGCAGCAGGCATGATCGCTGACAATCCAGTCGATCTTGCGGTCGAGCACGGCCTGCCACAGCGCTTCAACGTCCTCGCGGGGGCGGATTGGCGGATTGACCTTGGCATGCACTGCGCATTCGCAGTCGGTATCGAGCAGCAGGTGGCCGACTGTCACTTCGCGGCGAAACGCAATATGCGGAAAAACCTGCTGCATGGTCCACGCGGCATCCACCGCCTTGCGTGAGCTCAGGTGCAGCAGATTGATGTTCAGGCAATTTGTTTCATTCGCCAGATAGGAAGCGATCCAGATGGCGAGACCCTCGGAATGCGGCGGGCGCGCGGCGCTGTAGGCATGCAAGCCGGTCAGCTTGCCTTCGCGTTCCACAATCTTTGTATACGCATTGAGGATTTCCGCGAGCTCGCAGTGCAGACTCACACTGATGTGGCCCGCGTGGCCGGGAAATTTTTCCATCAAGCGCTGTGCAGAACGCATGATGAACTCGAAATGCGCGATGTCGTAACGCTCGTCGGGACCGATCATCAAAAAATCATTTTGCTGGGACGAGCGGCCGTGCAGCCCGTAGCCGCCATAAAACATGAAGATCTTGAACGAGGTCACCCCATGGTCCGTGACCAGCTGCTCCATTTCATCGATGTGCCCGGCCTCGATCGGCGCAATGTGGAAACCGTAGTCGACCCAGAATCGTCCGTCCGACTGCTTGAACACCTCGGGCATGAACTCGCGATAAGGGCCACCCCGGTTGAGATAGTAGTGGCCGGTACGCAGATAATTCAGGCTTGAGGTAACGCCGCCCATTGCGGCGGCCTTGCTCTCCGAAACTGCGTCCTCGGCGAGCGGCGCATAGATGCCGATATGCATATGCGCATCGACGCAACCCGGGAATGCCAGACGGTTCTTCGCATCGACGATATTTTTGGCTTGATCTGCCTGAATGTCCGGCTCAAGCCGGACGATCTTTCCGTCCTTGATCGCAATATCGAGGCAATCGACGGAGGTCTTGTTCGGGCGAACAACGCGGGCGTTCTTGATGACGGTATCGAAAGGCTTGTCCATACGAGACATTTCCCTGGCTTACTCGCGGCCTCTAGTTCGGCGTCGCTCCGGATGATCTGACGAGCGGCGCCCAGCGATCGATGTCTTCGCGCACAAAAGCCGCGAATTCCTTGGGCGTGTTGCCTACGCTTGTGGCGCCTTCATTTTTCAGCTGCTCGCGCAGTTTCGGCCCTGCGAGAGCGCCAACGATGACCGCATTGAGTTTTTCGGTGATCGCATCGGGAAGGTTGGCCGGCGCGAACACGCCGAACCATGCGCTGGACTCAAATCCGGGCACGGTCTCTCCGATCGCCGGCAGCTCCGGGAATAACGGCTGCCGTTGCACGCTCGTGACACCATAGGCGCGCAATTTCCCCGCGCGGACCTGCTCGGCACCTGTAACCAGGCTGATGAACATGAGATCGATCTGTCCGCCCAGGAGATCGGTGAGTGCCGGCGCGGTGCCTTTGTACGGAACATTCAGGAGGTCGACGTCCGTCATCTGTTTGAATTTCTCTCCGGCGAGATGAAGTGATGAGCCGATGCCGCCGATGCCAATTGTCAGTGTGTGCGGTTTTGCCCGGGCCAGTTCGATCAGCGCCTTGAGGTCTCTTGCGGGCAGATCGGAACGTCCCACCAGCAGGCTCGTCACCCTCGCCACCATGGTGATCGCGGTGAAATCGGCGACAGGGTCGTAGGGCAAGGTTGGATAAAGCGTCGCGTTGATCGTGTGACTGCTGAAGCTCACCAGCAGCGTATATCCGTCGGGCGTCGACTTGGCGACCGCAGCCGCGGCCAGATTGCCACCGGCGCCTGGCCGGTTTTCAACCAGAACAGGTTGCTTGAGGGCAGCTGCCATCGGCTCAGAAATGGCGCGCGCGATCGTATCCGTGGTGCCGCCGGCCGGCGCGCCCACCAGCAATTTGATCGGCCGCGCCGGATACTCCTCGGCGCGGGACGCTTGCGTCAGCGACACAGAAAGAATGGCAATGGCAGCGAAGAGGCGGAGACGATCACTCACGTGCTGCGGCCTTTCTTGCTGTCCGGCGCCGCCGTTTCATATTTTTTGCCGAGTTCGATCAATTCCGGTGTCCCGAGGACGTCGTTGAGGGCCGCAAAGTCATACATGCGTTCACTGAACGGTTCGGTTGTGCCAAGGGCGGCGAGCGACGCGTAAAATTCGGTTGCAGTACGCGCCAATGCGCGGACGATGCCGCCGGGGAAAATGACCAGCGAAAAGCCGAGCGCCTGCAGATCCGCCGCCGAGAGCGCGGGCGTCTTGCCGCCTTCGACCATGTTCGCCATCAGCGGCACGCCATTGACCGCGGGCGGAATGCGTTGAAGCTCGGCGCGCGTTTTCGGCGCTTCAACAAACAGAATGTCGGCGCCCGCATCGCGGTAACTTACGGCGCGTGCAATAGCGTTCTCGAAACCCTCGACGGCGATTGCGTCGGTCCGGGCGATCACCAAAGTTTCGCGCGAGTGCCGCGCATCGAGAGCAGCCTTGATCTTGCCAACCATTTCCTCCGCCGGGACCAGCGCCTTGTTGTCGAGATGCCCGCAGCGTTTGGGAAATGCCTGATCTTCGAGCTGAATCGCGTTCGCCCCCGCGCGCTCGAACAGGCGGACCGTGCGGCTGACGTTCAGCGCGTTGCCATAGCCGGTATCGGCATCGACAACGAGATCGGCACCGACACGATCGCGGATCATGGCGGTGGTGTCGACGACTTCGCTCATGGCAACGAGACCGATGTCGGGGCGTCCGAGACGGGTATAAGCAATGGCCGCCCCCGACACATAGAGTGTCGAAAACCCGGCCTGCTCGGCGAGATGCGCGGTGAGCGCATCGAAAACTCCCGGCGCCACCACGATAGGCTTGCGCGCCAGTCGCGTACGAAGGTTTACCGCATCCGCCATGGTCATAGTCCGAGATAGGCGCGTTTAAGATTCGGATCGCTACGGAGATGATCTGATGCCCCGCCAAGCACCACGCTGCCGTTTTCGAGAATATAGGCCCGATGGGCGACTTCAAGGCTCTGCACCACGTTCTGCTCGACCAGCAGAAGGGCGATGCCTTGCCCGTTGATGCGCTGGATCAAGGCAAAGAGCTCCTCGACGAGGAGCGGTGAAAGACCCAGGGAAGGTTCGTCGAGAATGAGCAAAATAGGCTCCGCCATAAGGCCCCGGCCAATTGCCAGCATTTGCTGCTCACCGCCCGAGAGGGTGCCGGCAAGCTGCGATTGTCGCTCGGCGAGACGCGGGAAAATGCCGAACACGCGCTCGCGATTCTGCCGCCGGTGATTGCGTGCACGCCGATAGCCCCCAAGATCGAGATTGTCCTTGACGCTCAGATTGGGAAAGACGCGGCGCCCCTCCGGCACATGAATGAGTCCACGTGAAACGATGCTTGCCGGATTTTCCCGATCGATCATATGCCCGGCGAAGCGGATGAAGCCTTTCCTTGCGCGCAGCACGCCGGAGATCACGCGGTTAAGCGTTGATTTTCCGGCTCCATTGGACCCGAGCACAGCGACGATTTCGCGCGCATCCACCGCAAGGTCGACGCCCCGTAGCACTTCGGTCTCGCCGTAGCCGGCGTGCAGATCGCTGATGGCCAGCAGTGGGCTACCGTCCATACGATGTCCCCAGCTTTGCCGCAGCGCCACGGCCGAGGTAGGCCTCGACGACGACGGGGTCTGCAACGACCTGCGCCGGCGAACCCTGAGCGATCATGCGGCCTTCTGCCAGCACGAACACATGTTCGGCCAGGCTCATCACCGCCTGCATCACATGCTCGATCATCAGGATGGTGATGCCACGTCGGCACAGGTCACGAATGACCGGGACGATATCGCGGACTTCGGATGGGTTCAGTCCCGCCAGAACCTCGTCCAGCAGCAACACCTTTGGTCTGGTTGCGAGCGCGCGCGCAAGTTCGAGCCGCTTGCGCCCGGCGACAGTCAACGTGTCAGCCGACCGACTGAGATATTCGCCCAACCCCACATCGTGGCCGATCTGATCGGCGACAGCGAGTGCTGCGCTGCGTGTGCGGTGGTGAAGATGGGCACCGACCAGAATGTTCTCGCGCACCGACAGGCCGACGAAGGGCTGCACGATCTGGAAGGTTCGTGCAATGCCGCGGCGTGCGAGGCGATGCGGCGGCTCGCCGGTAATGTCCTCGCCGGCGTAGCGGACGGCGCCACCGCTCGCCTTGATGAATCCGGAGATGATCGAAAAGAGCGTGGTCTTGCCGGCACCGTTGGGACCGATGAGCGCGGTGATATGTCCTTCAGAGGCTGTGAGTGACGCGGCATCGACGGCGAGCAACCCGCCGAACCGGCACGTGACGCGTTCGACCGCGAGCAGAGGCTCAGCCATCGCGCGCCTCCCCGGCCGAAGGGGCGGCTCGTCCGGAACGTCGCATCAACACCTTGCGCGCCTGCGTGAGGCCCCCGATCAAGCCTCGCGGCGTGAACCAGATCACCAGCACCAGTACGGCGCCATATATAATGAGATCAAGGCCGGGAGCATCACCGGTCAGAAGCTTTGCGGCCTCGCCCAACGACTTCACAACCAGAGCGCCGAGCAACGGACCGAACACGGTGCCGACACCGCCGATGATCGGCGTCAGGAGCGCCTGGATCGAGATCCAGGTGCCATAGGCAATGCCGGAATCCACGAAAAGAAAATATTGCGCGTAGAAGCATCCGGCGGCGGCCGTAATGGCGGCCGAAATAACCATCGCCGCCAGCTTGACGCCGTTGACATTGACGCCCAGCGCCTTGGCTGCATCTTCGTTCTCGCGCACCGCGATCAGCCATATTCCGAACCGTGAGCGTTCGATCAGTTGCGCCGTCACAAGAGAAACTCCGACCAGCGCCAGGATGATCCAGTAGAACGCGGCACGGCTTTGAAACTGGAGATTCCGGATGCCCAGGTCGAGCCTGATCAATGTGCCCACGCCGGCGCCGGTGACGGGGGCAACACTTGCGATGATGCGCAGCACTTCCGCGAACGCGAGAGTGACCAGCGCAAAGTAAGAGCCGCGCAGGCCGGAACGAAAGGTGAGCGCACCGAGCACGGCGCCAAGCGCGGCACCCGCCGCAATGCCGGCGGCAAAGCCAATCCATGCGTTGATGCCGTAGCGCACCTGCAGGATCGCGGTGACGTAGGCGCCCGTGCCGAAGAAGGCTGCGTGGCCAAAGGAATATTGACCCCCATAGCCGCCGAGAATGTTCCATCCCTGTCCGGCCAGCGCGATCATCAACGCGACGACGAGGAAATTGAGCGTGACGTTTGAATGCACGACAAGCGGGACTGCGGCCAGGACGGCCAGAACCGCTGCGGTCGGGATCAGCGCCTTCAAGCGCGCGCCCCGAACAGGCCGCTTGGCCGCACCAGCAGCACGACAATAAAAATAAGAAAAATGCCGATCTGACCAAGAGATTCGCCGAGGAACAGGCCAGACAGACTTTCCGCCACCCCGATGAGCAGAGCGCCGATGAGTGCGCCTGGCACCGAGCCCATGCCGCCGAGCACGACGATGGTGAAGGCCACCAGCACGAAGGCGTCGCCCACGGTCGGATTGACGTAATAGCTCGGGATCAGCAGGCAGGCCGCGATTGCAACGCAGGCGGTGCCGAGGCCAAAGGTGACGGCATAGACATGCGCGACGTTTATGCCCGCCAGCTCGGCGCCGAGTTTCTCTTTCGCGACGGCGCGTATCGCCCGGCCGGTATCGGTGAAGGTCATAATGAGCCAGAGCGCGAGTGCGACCGCAAATGCGGCAACAAAGCCGACCACGCGCGAGACAGCCAGAAATGTCGACCCGATATCAATCGTCTGGAACGCATAAGGCACATCGATGGTCCGCGTGTCGGCGCGGAACGCGTAGAGCAGCGTATTTTCGATGATCACGGCGATGCCAAGAGTCACCAGCAGCATGTTGCGCTCGTCGCCATGTGAAGCGGGACCAATGATGAAGCGTTGCAAGCCATAGCCGAGAGCGAAAAATAAGGGCGCGAGCAGGACGACGGCGACGTAAGGATCAAGGCCCAACAGACGAAAGGCGAAAAAGGCGGCGAACAAGGCAGCACTCAACAGCGCGCCATGCGCAAAATTGATAATGTGGAGCACGCCGTAGATCAGCGTCAGCCCAAGGGCAACGAGCGCGTAGATTGCGCCGATCAACAGGCCGTTGAGGACCGCAGGGATCAGGATGGTGGGCGACAGCACGGACGCGATACTTTGAAAGCCATGGTTGCGGGCGAGGGTGTGCCGCCCGCAACTCTATGACACTTACGCCGGCCTCGGAAACACCGGCTTCGCGTTAGCGAAGGCGGACGGCAAGACCACCTTGATGTCATTGTCGAGCACCTGCGTATTGACTGGCGCAGCGCCTTCGTTCTGACCATTGACGAACTTGGTCGGGCCGTAAGGCATCAGGTGGCCCGAGAAGGTTGAACTCGCCAGCGCAGCCGTGAGTTTGGCGCGGTCGACCGAGGCCGCGCGCTCAAGCGCATCGGCGATCAGATAGACGCAGCTGTAGTTCATATAGACTTCGTAGGTAAAGAACTGGTCCTTGCTCTCGACCTTCTTCTTCAGCGCCTGCGCCTTGCCGTTACGCGGATCAAACCAGTGATTGCAATCCATGATGTATCGGGCCGCGTCCGGGAATTCCTTGACGAACTTGTAGGATGAGGCGGCCCCGCCAAGAACCGAATAGATGCCTTTCGGCTTGACCTGCTGCTGCTGCATCGTGCGGGCAAGCAAGACATATTCATTGTAGTAGTTCGCCGGGATGACGAGATCCGGGTTCTGCGCCTTGATCTTGAGGACAACGTTGTTGAAGTCGCGCGTCGGCGTGGGATGTGGAATCGTCTCAAGAATCTCAAAGCCTTGCTGCGGGAGTTGTGCATTGAGCAGCTTGGCGAGGCCGGAGCCGAACAACGAGTCCTCGTGCACAATCATTACGGTCTTGGCGGGTTTGCCGGCCTGGTCGTTGATCGCAGCAAGATTGGCCAGAGCGGTTTTCGCAATGACGCCGAAGCCAGGGCCAAACCGGAATGTGTTTTTCAGTCCGCGGGTGACGATACTGTCGGCAACCCCGACGTCGACCACATAGGGCAATTCATAGCGTGCCGCCGCCTGCGTGGTGGCGAGGCAGATGTTGCTGGCATAGCCACCGACAATGCAGGCAACCTCGGCAGAATTCATTTTTTCGACCTCCGCGGTACCGCCATCGGGTGTCGACTGTGCGTCGCCGAGCACTGCGTCGATCTTGCCCAAACCCTTGATACCGCCCGCAGCGTTGATCTCCTCGATCGCCAAGGTTGCGCCGAGCCGGCCCTGCTGACCCGAGTAGGACAGCGCGCCGGTGACCGGATGCAGCACGCCCAGTTTCACGGGTGTTCCTTGCGCGCGCAGCACGGAAGGCATCGCGACGCTGCCGATTGCCGCAACCGCGACGCCGGATGTCGTCGTGGCGAGGAACTGGCGGCGGCTGAGCGGATTCCCTTGGTTCGGCATGGTGACTTCCCTCCTGATTTCGCTTTACGGTGCGCGGCGCGGCCTTGCCGTTCAAGGCCCGTGAACCTGGCTTTACAATATTGCGGACCCTCGACAAGCTCGCAACCGCTAAAGCAGGCCCCGGACATGAGCGAGCCCCAGACCCTGATCGACAAGCTATGGTCGGCGCATGAAATTGTGCGCCGCGACGACGGCGCCGCTTTGCTTTGGGTCGATCGTCATTACGTGCATGAGGGCTCGTTCCACGCCTTCAGCCAGATGAAAACGCGTGGGCGCGCTGTCGCAGAACCGCAACTCACCTTCGGTGTCGCCGATCACTATGTGCCGACGCGCGGCCGCGGAAATGACATTGCCAATCCCGAGATCGCCGCGATGGTGCGAAATTTTGAAGCCAATGCGGCGGAAAATCACATCACGCTGTTTGGCCTGCGCGATCCGCGCCAGGGTATTGTGCATGTGGTCGGCCCCGAACAGGGACTGACTTTGCCCGGACTGTTGATCGTCTGCGGCGACAGTCACACCTCCACTCACGGCGCCTTTGGCGCATATGCATTCGGAATTGGCGCTTCGGAGGTTGCTCATGTCCTGATGACGCAGACGCTCTGGCAGAAGAGACCAAAGCGCATGCGCATCGTCGTCGACGGGACGGCGGCTCCCGGCATTGCGTCCAAGGATATCGCACTCGCCACGATCGCGCACATCGGTGCCGATGGTGCGCAGGGCCACGCCATTGAGTTTGCCGGCAAGGCAATACGCGCGCTCACGATGGAAGGCCGCATGACGCTCTGCAACATGTCGATCGAAGCGGGCGGACGCTGCGGCGTAGTCGCGCCAGACGCGACCACCTTCGCCTATCTCAATGCCCGGCCCTATGTCCCGAAGGGCGCAGATTTCGACCGGGCGGTCGAGGCATGGTCGAAACTTGCGTCCGATGACGACGCCGTTTTTGACCGCGAAGTTAGGCTTGATGCCAGCGCCATCGTGCCGATCGTTACGTGGGGCACGACACCGGACGATGCCTTGCCTGTTGACGCCCGAGCGCCCGACCCGTCCCGCGAAACTGATTCCATGCGTGCGAATTATGTACGTGAAGCACTCGACTATATGGGCATCGCCCCGGGCACAAAATTGACCGATATCACGGTCGACCGGGTTTTCATCGGCTCTTGCACCAATGCACGCATCGAGGACCTGCGTGCAGCCGCGGCAGTGCTTGCCGGTCGCGTCAGTAAAGTTCCCGGCCTCGTTTCTCCGGGCTCATCAACCATAAAACGGCAGGCGGAAGCCGAAGGACTCGATCGTATTTTCCGCGACGCTGGACTGGAGTGGGCGGATTCCGGTTGCTCCATGTGCGTTGGCATCAACGGCGACCTGGTGCCTTCGGGCGAACGTTGCGCCTCGACCACCAACCGGAACTTCCGCGGCCGTCAGGGTCCGGGCGCACGCACGCATTTGATGTCGCCCGCCATGGTCGCTGCAGCGGCCGTCAGCGGACATCTTGCCGATGTCCGGCCCCTCCTGGCCGGACGCAAGCTTTAGGTGCGCACATGGAAAAATTCATCCGCCTGACCGCCAAAGCGTGCCCGCTGATGATACCAAACCTCAACACAGACCAGATCCTGCCGGCACGCTATCTCAAGTGGCCGCGGTCAAAGGGTCTCGGCGCTGTGCTGTTTCACGATTTCCGTCTTGATGCCGAAGGCCGTCAGCGAGCTGACATCCCGTTCAATCAAGACGCCCACCGCGACGCCAGGATTCTGTTGGCCGGACGCAATTTCGGGGGCGGCTCCTCACGCGAAGCGGCCGTATATGCTCTCTATGATCATGGCTTCCGCTGCGTGATCGCACCATCGTTCGGAGATATTTTCGCGCAAAACGCGGTCAAAAACGGATTGTTGACGGCGGTTGCCACGGAGGCAGAGATTGCCGAGCTCGCGGCAGCAATCTCCGCCGATCCCGCACAGACAATCGATGTTGATTTGGAGCGGCAGACAATCAGCAGTGGTACCTGGAACTGCACGTTCATGATTGATCCGATCAGCCGCAACCAACTGCTGAACGGTTGGGACGATGTCGACCTGACGGACAGCTATCGTGAACAAGTCACAGCATTCAGGGCGAAGGACAAGGCCGCCCGACCTTGGGTAGCCCCAAAGACAATGTAAAATTACGGTGTCAGCCCAGGAGCCTGCAGACACAATGCCGCTGCGTTTCGGTGACTGGACGGGGCTTGACGCGGCAATGCATGCGCGAATTTCCGCAAGCGCGAACGATTTTGCACACCGGCTTGAGCCGCGGCTGAAGGCATTTGCTGAATTTGAAAATGGAGCAATTTCCGTCAGCCGCGGGGCTCTCGACGGAATGCCGTATGCAGCAAAGGACATCTTTGTGTCCGCCGCGCGCATGCCGCATGGAGGGCTCGCCATGCCACTGCCGATGCCAAAAACGCAGCCGGCGCCGGTGCTCGACCTCCTCGACGGCGCAGGCGGGCGGCGCGTCGGCTATACCGCGATGACGGAACTCGCCTATGAGCCATCTGGCTACAACGCGACGCATGGGCCTGTCGGCAACCCGTGGAACCTCGACTTCATCGCCGGCGGCTCGTCGTCGGGCTCGGCGGCTGCTGTCGCGAGCGGAGCGGTGGTCGTCGCCCTCGGGTCCGACACCGGCGGCTCTTTGCGCATTCCCGCCCATTGTTGTGGCGTTACCGGATGGAAGCCAACCTACGGCGTTGTACCGGCTGCCGGTGCGATGCCGCTCGCACCGACGCTCGACACGATCGGCATTTTGGCCCGCAGTGCATCGGACATGGAAATCGCCGCACGGATTTTATTCGAGCCGCGTGACATCGAACCAATCACAAAGGTCGTTTTTGCCAAAGACGCGCTTGATCTTGCCGAAGGGCCGATTGCCAAAGCGTGCCGGGACGGCATTGAAATGATTGCCAATTGCGGGATCGAAATTGACTCTTGCAATGCAGTCACGGCCATTGAAGCAAACGACCTGCACGTTTTTACAATCATGCAGGCGGAGGCGGCCCGCGCGCATCGAACGTTGATGGAAGGCGGATCGCTGGATCCGGTCCTGGCAAAGCGGCTTGGCAAAGGGCTCACAATCGACGATGCAATACTTGCAGCCAGCATCTCGGCACGTCCTCAGCTTGCCAAAGATTTCATCGATCGCATCTTCAAGAATGCCGGAGCGATCGTGCTGCCAACGCTTGCGATCCGCACGCCAACGGCCGCTGAATGTGATCCCCGCTCGACGTTATTCAATGCGAAAACGCTCTATCAACTCAGCCGCTGGACACGCTTCGTGAATATGCTGGGCTTTCCTGCGGTTGCTATTCCAACCGGATTTGACGATCGCGCCATGCCGGTCGCCTTGCAGATCGTCGGCAAGCCGCAATCTGATCATGCTTTGATTGCACTGGCGGCGGCGGTGCAAAGGCGCAGCGATTGGCATGCCAACGTCCCTGCCGCGGTGTGCGATCTGGTGACGGCGTCATATCAGGGACCGCTGTTATGAGAACTCCGCAGCCTTCGACCGCGCTGGCAAAGCTCCGCGTGCTTGATCTCACGCGCGTGCGCGCCGGGCCGACCTGTTGCCGTATCCTCGGCGATTTTGGTGCCGACGTCATCAAGATCGAGGCGCCTCCCGGCGTCGACCCGAACGAGGGCATGAGCGGCGCTCGGGATGGCTCCGACATGCTCAATCTCCATCGCAACAAACGTTCGCTGACGCTCAATCTGAAAGAGCGGGCCGGGCATGAAATCTTCATGCGGCTGGTCAAAGACGCCGACGTGGTCGTGGAAAATTTTCGGCCTGACGTCAAAGAGCGCATGGGGATCGAGTACGACGCGCTCAACGCGGTCAATCCGCGCATCATTCTCGCGTCTATTTCGGGTTTCGGGCAGAGCGGACCCTATCGCACGCGCGCAGGATTCGACCAGATTGCACAGGGCATGGGCGGACTGATGTGGGTCACGGGAATGCCCGGCGAGGGCCCGATGCGCGCCGGCATTGCGGTGGCCGACAGCTCAGCCGGAATTTACGCCGCAACGGGAATCCTGATTGCGCTTGCCGAACGTGAACACTCCGGCCGCGGCCAATGGGTGCAAACCTCGTTGCTGGAGGCGCAAATCGCCCTGATGGATTTCCAGGCGGCACGTTTTCTCGTCGATGGCGCAGTGCCGGGTCAGGCAGGCAATGACCATCCTTATTCGACGCCCATGGGCGTTTTCGAAACGTCCGACGGCTTCATCAATATCGGCGTCGGCGGCGATGGCCAGTGGCGCGCGCTCTGCACTGCGTTTGAGCGGCCTGATCTCGGCAAGGCGCCTGAGTATGCAACGCTCGAATTGCGCTTTCGCAATCGGCCAAAGCTGACGCCCCTCCTGGCAGAGATTTTCAAAACCAAAAGCTCTGCGCAATGGCTGGAAAAACTGGAACAGCAAGGCGTTCCGGCGGGGCCGATCTACAAGCTCGACGAAGTCTTTGCCGATCCGCAGGTCAAGCACCTTGGTATCGCTGTGCCGGTGCATCATCCCGGCCGCGGCGACATCCACGTTGTCGGCCAGCCGGTCACGTTGTCACGCACTCCCGCGAGCGTTGTGTCGTCCTTGCCGGAGCCGGGCGCACATACCGACGAAATCCTTCGCGATGCCGGATATAGCGATCTCGAAATCACGCGTTTTCACGCCAACAAGATCGTTTAACGGAATCCCAATGATCAACAATGTGACGCTGGTCACCGGCGCAAGCGGCTTCCTCGGCCACGCCGTCATGAAATTGCTCACGCAAAACGGGCACCGCGCGATGGGGCTCGACCCGCGTGCGTCGGCGACGACTCAAATCGTCGACGATCTCTCGGATTGCTCGAGCCTGAAAGCGTTGCTCGCACGCGAGAAAGTCACACACATCATCCATGCCGGCGGCGTGTCAGGTCCGATGGTCATGGCGGACGACCCTTTCGGAACTATGACCATCAATGTCGTCGGCAGCCTCAATTTGCTGCGCGCCGCAGTCGAAACTGGCGTCAAAACTTTCGTCTACTGCTCCTCGGTTTCGTCGCTTGGCAATTTCTACGAAAATGAACCGGTCGGCGAAGACTATCCGCTACGCCCGACCTCGGCCTACGGCGCCTCGAAGGCGGCGATGGATATGGTGTTGCGCGGATTGTGGGGCAAAGTACCAATCGATCTGTGTTCGCTGCGCTTCACGGTGATCTATGGCCCCGGACGACAGACCGTTTTCACCGTCGAAAAAATCGTCGGCGCAGCTTTGGCGGGGAAAACCGCGCAAATTGAGCCGATGACTGACTGGCCTTACATCTTTATTGACGACGCCGCGCAGGCTGCCGTCTCCGCCTGCTTTGCCGAGGGCCGCAAACAGCTCAGTTATTTCATTGCGCATCCTGAAAAGGTGACGCCTGAAGATATCGCAGCCGCTGCGGCAGCGCTCGGCAAGCCGGTTCGCCTCGCGTTTGACAGCAGCAAGCCGGTAGCGGCGCGAGGGCCGGTCGATACCGATGCGCCGGCGCGCGATTTCGGATTTCGCGCCAGAGTGGGTCACCGGGAAGGCATTCGCCGTGTGATCGAAGCGGCACGCTGACGATCAGGTTGCCGGGCGTCGGCGCGGTCGTCATAGTCCCGATGTTGCGTTTTGTGGAGGGTACCGACTATGGATTTGAAACTCGCCGGCAAGACCGCCTTGATCACGGGCGGATCCAAAGGGATCGGCCGCGCTGCCGCCGAGATTTTAGCCGGCGAAGGCTGTAACGTCATTATCGTATCGCGCAGCGCGGACGCACTTGCGACGGCGAAGGCAGCGATCGCCCAGAAGACCAACGTGCGCGTTGACACCGTCGCCGCTGATTTATCTGACAGTGCGAATGTCGACCAGCTCGCTCGCGATTATCCGGATATTGATATTCTGGTGAACAACGCCGGCGCCATTCCTGGTGGCACGTTGCTCAATGTTGACGAGGCAACCTGGCGCAAAGCCTGGGATCTTAAAGTGTTCGGTTACGTCAATATGTGCCGCGCCTTCTATGCCCTGATGCAGAAACGCAAGCGCGGCGTTATCGTCAATGTGGTCGGCAACGCTGCTGATACTCATGATCCCGAATATATCTGCGGTGTCGCAGGAAACTCCGCGCTCACCGCATTCACCCAGTCACTTGGCAGCGTCAGTGCGAAGGACGGCATCCGCGTGGTCGCAGTCAGCCCGGGACCTGTGGCAACCGAACGGCTGGTAGGCCTGATGAAAAAGAAAGCGCTGGACCGCACCGGCGACGCCGATAACTGGAAGGACTTGTTCAAACCCCTGCCGTTCGGTCGCGGCGCTACCGCCGAAGAAATCGGTGCAGCGATCGCGTTCATTGCCTCCGAACGTTCGGCCTATACCAGCGGCTCGGTCGTCACTATCGATGCCGGCTTATCCGCGCGCGCCCAAGCATTTTGAACGAGGAATTCATGCCACATCTGACGACAGACGACGGGATCAAGCTCTATTACGAGGAAACCGGCAAAGGCATCCCCGTCATTTTTATTCACGAATTTGCCGGCGACATCCGTTCTTACGAACAGCAAGTTCGTCATTTTTCGAAATATTACCGTTGCATCACTTTTAACGCGCGCGGCTATCCGCCCTCGGACGTGCCAGCGGACGGCGAGCGCTATTCGCAAGACCGCGCGCGGGACGACATCCGTTCGGTGCTCGATGCACTCAAGATCGAGAAAGCCCACATTGTCGGTCTCTCAATGGGCGGATTTGCGGCTCTTCATTTTGGATTCGCCTATCCCGAGCGCTGCCGCTCGATCGTCGTCGCAGGTTGCGGGTATGGGGCGGCGCCCGGCGAGCGCGCCAAGTTCGCCGAGGAGGCAGAAGCCTCCGCCAGGCGATTCGAAGAGCTCACGATGAAAAAAGCGGCGGAAGCCTACGCGCTTGGCCCCACACGCGTACAGCACCAGAACAAAGACCCGCGCGGCTGGCGGGAATTTGCCGATCAGCTTGCCGAACATTCGACGGAAGGCGCCGCGCTTACAATGCGCGGCGTACAGAAGCGCCGTCCGTCGCTGTTTGATCTGGTTGACAAGATGAAAGCCATGACTGTGCCCACCCTAGTCATGACAGGAGATGAGGATTGGCCTTGTCTCGAGCCCGGGATCTTGATGAAGAAGAACATCCCGACCGCCGCGTTAGTGGTGATGGCCAATTCCGGTCACAACATCAATCTGGAAGAGCCGGCTCTTTTTAATATGCACTTGTCCGATCTGTTCCAGGCGGCCGACGCCGGGGCGTGGCCGAAGCGCGATCCGCGCGCGATGGCAGGCAGCATCCTCGGCCGTTGAGCGGAAAGGCTACGTGGCGTTATAGCCGCCGTCGACCAAAAGGTCCGCGCCGGTCATGAAACTTGACGCATCGCTCGCCAGAAATACCGCGGCACGTGCGATTTCCTCCGGCTGGCCCAGCCTTTGCAGCAAATGCTTCGGGCCCGCCATACGCCGCGCCGTTTCCATGTCGCCGAAGCGCTTGATCAGACGCTCGGTTTCTATCGCGCCAGGTGACAACGTGTTGACCCGAATTTTCTGCGACGCGTGATCGGTTGCCATCGCCTTGGCAAGCTGAATCAGCGCGCCCTTCGTCGCGCAATAAACGGCGCGGCGCGAGGCGGCGACGCTGCCAAGCTGCGAAGCGATGTGAATGATGCTGCCGCCACCCGCACCGATCATCACGGGCAGAAGCGCGCGGCTCATCAAAAACGCACCGCCAACATTCACCGCAAATACCCGATTCCACTCGGACAAAGACAGATCGAGGACGGTGCCGTTCGGGTCGTAACCGGCGGCGCCATTGACCAGAATATGGACGGCCGAAAATTCACCGACAATTCTCTTCACCGCGCGTTCGACTTCGGTCTCGCTGGCCACGTCGCAATGCAGGGGCAGAGACCGTCGGCCCCTGTTCGCAATCGCCGCGGCCGTCGCCTCAGCGGCCTTCGCATCGAGATCGACGCAGGCGACAGCCGCCCCGGCTTCGGCAAAGGCGAGCGCGATGGCGCGTCCGATACCGTTGCCAGCGCCTGTGACAACCGCCGATTTTCCTGCCAGCGAAAAGTTATCGGTGACCGTCATTACCAGTCCTACGAAACGGCGGCAGCCGTAATCCGGCCAAGATAGGCCTCCTGAACGCGCGGATTCTGTTTGAGATCCGCGCAAGATCCGCTGGCGATCATAGAACCGGTTTGCAGCACATAGCCACGGCTTGCCGTCTCGAACGCGTATCGGGCATTCTGCTCAACGAGGAGTACGCTGGTGCCTGTGGCGTTGATCGCGCGGATCGTGCGGAATATGTCCTGCACAACCATCGGCGCGAGACCGAGCGACGGCTCGTCCAGGCAAAGCAATTGCGGCTCCGACATCATCGCACGCCCAAGCACAAGCATTTGCTGTTCGCCGCCGCTCAACGTTCCGGCGTTCTGCGTGCTCCGTTCCGACAATCTGGGAAACATGTCGAATATCTCGCCGATCATGCGGCGGATTTTTGCGCTGTCCCTGCGGCTTTTGAAGCCGCCGAGTTCAAGATTTTCGCGAACCGAAAGAAAGGGGAACACATGGCGACCTTCGGGGACAAGCGCAATCCCGAGGTTGGTGCGCTCATACGACGGGGTTGCCGTAATGTCCTGCCCGCAAAATACAATCGAGCCGCGCCGCGGAGGCAACACACCGGCGACGGCGCGCAGTGTCGTGGATTTTCCTGCGCCGTTTGCGCCGATCAGAGCGACGATTTCACCCCTGTTGACGGAAAGCGAAATGTCCCGACAGACGGCCACCTGCCCATAGGCAAGCTCGAGTCCTTCGATAGACAACAGCGCGCTCACAGCAATTCTCCGCCGAGATAGGCCGCGATCACTGCAGGATTCCTTTGCACTTCGGCTGGCGCACCCTGGAATAAATGGCGGCCGTATTCCATCACCATGATGCGATCGGCGACGTTCATCACCAGGTCCATATTATGTTCGACAATGATGACCGTAATGCCGCCACTGCGCAGGACGCGGATGCGATCGAGCAGGACGTCAACTTCCGCTGCATTCAACCCCGCTGCCGGCTCATCGATCAGCAATAGCCGGGGCCCGGTAGCCAGCGCGCGCGCAAGTTCAAGCATGCGCTGCTCGCCATAGGATAGCGCTCCGGCAAGCACATGCAGACGGGTGGTCATGCCGACGAATTCAAGCAGACGCAGCGCTTCTTCGTGGCAACGACGTTGATCACGCGCGAACGCCGGACCGTGCAAGACATACTGCCATGCTGGAATTTTATGGTGGACGTGAAACCCGGCGATCACGTTGTCGAGTACGCTCAGCTGCTTGAACAAACGTATCTTCTGAAATGTGCGTGCGAGACCGAGGCGCACACGCCGATGCGAGGGCATCCCGGAGAGATTGTGGCCGTTGAAGGACAGCGACCCGGCGTCGGGCTGATAGATCCCGCTGATCAAATTGAGAAGCGTCGATTTGCCCGCACCATTCGGGCCGATGACCGCGAAAATGGAGCCGCTTGAGACGTCGAGCGAAATATCGGAAACGGCGCGGACACCACCGAAGCTTTTGTGCAAACCGCGCGCACTCAGCAGCGGCGCTCCTACGATCGAGGCGCGGGTTTCCATTGCTGCGGCCGCGGTCATGATGCCTGCCCACCGAATCCGAGCTTGTCACGCACGACACGAGCGGCCTGGGCGAGGCCGCCAGGCATGAACAAAACGACAAAGGTGAGCGCGGCGCCATAAACGACGAGACGCAGGTCGCCAATGCCGCGCAGCACTTCGGGCAACAGAGTCAGGAGAATCGCGCCGAACACGGGGCCTATCAAAGTGCCCATACCGCCGACAATGACCATGGCCAGGATATTGAAGGCCTCAGTTACGAAAAACGCGTCCGGCACCAGTGTGCCGACGAAACTCGCATAAAAACAGCCCGCCGCGCCGCCAATGGCAGCGCCGACACCGAATGCGAAAACCTTCCATGCCGCGCCGTTAATGCCGAGCGAGGCGGCAGAAACTTCGTCCTCGCGGATTGCGGTGAGCGTTTCTCCGATTGGAGAGCGCACCAACTGATCGAGGAGCAGATACACGACCAACGTAAACCCCGACACCAGATAGAAGAAGGCGGCCAAATTACGGAAGTCGACAAGCAATGTTCCGGCGATTGCAATCGGTGGCGGTGGCAAAATGCCGTATATGCCAAGTGGCCCCTGCGTCAGGCTTATCCAGTTGAGCAGAATTTGATAGACGATGACCGCAAAACCGAGCGAGGCAATCGCAAGGTAATGACCGCGCAGGCGCACCGCAAACAATGAAAGAAACATGCCTGCCAGCCCGGAGAAGGCAACGCCAGCGACGAACGCACCCCAGAACGGAACCCCGAGCTTGACGATCAGCAGCGTCGAGACGTAGGCGCCCAGTCCGTAGAAGGCCGAATGGCCAAGATTGAGTTGCCCGGCGTACCCGAGGATGAAATCCAGGCCGAGCGCAAGCAGCACGTTGATGGCGCAAATTGTCAGATTAGTCCGCCAATACGTGTCGTTGAAAATCAGCGGCAACGCGATAATGGAGAGCGCCGCGAGCATGAATCCCATTCGCCGGGACAGCAGGCTGGCCTTTCGCTCCACCGGTTGCTGCGAGATCGCTCGATCAGACATTCTCTTCGCGTCTTTCCGAGATCAGCCCAGTCGGCCTGATTGCGAGCATCAGCAACAGAAGACCGAAAACGACGATATCGATCAGACCAGGATCGAGATATTGCGTCGTGTAACTTTCGACGAGGCCGACAATAAGCCCGGCGAGAATTGTTCCTTCCACATTGCCGAAACCGCCAATAATCACGATGGCGAAGGCTTTCACGATGACCGAGGTTCCCGCGAATGGCGTAAGGACGAGAACAGGCGCGAGCATTGCGCCCGCCATGCCGGCAAGCGCAGACGCGATGACGAATGTCAGCATGATGAGCTGGTTGGGATTGATACCCATCAGCCCGGCGGTTTCGCGGTCCTGCGATACGGCGCGCAGTGCCTTGCCCAGAAACGTAAATTTCATGAACGCGTAAAGCAGTGCGATCGTTACGGAGGAAACCGCGATGATGATGACATTTTGCCAGGATACGAAGATCCCGGAAAAACGGATGACCTCGCTGCTGTACTGTGTTTCGAAGGCGTAGGGGATCGGCCCGAACCAGGCCAACATCAGATTTTGCATCATGACCGAAACACCGATGGTGGCAATGAGCGGCAACAGTTCATTGCCCTTGCGACGCAACGGCGTGAAAATCGATGCGTTGATCAGCCAGCCCAGTGCAGCGCCGACTAGAAACGCAAAGCCGATACTGACGATATAGCCGGCACCGACCAGGTGCATGAGAAAATAGGCGGCGAAGGCACCGAGCGTGACGAAGTCGGCGTGCGCGAAGTTGATTTGCACGAGCACGCCGTAAATCAGCGTCAGGCCTAACGCCACCAGGACGTAGAGACTTCCGAGAACGACGCCGTTGATCGCCTGTTGGAGGACGATCGTTGTTGTCATCGTCGGGTCAGTTCCACTTCAGGCTCGTCCACGACATGTCGGGTTTGGTTTCCATGTAATGGACGGTATCCATCTTTGTATTTTGGTTATTCGTGTCGAATTCGACGCTTCCGGTGACTCCGGAATAGTTCTTGGTAGCGGCGAGACCATCGCGGATTGACTGGGCATCCTTGCCCCCGCGCTTCACCACGTCCGCGATCAGCATGATCTGATCATAAGCGTGCGCGTTCAGGTGTGTCGGATCCGCGTTGTATTTCGCCTTGAACGCAGTCGAAAAATCTTTCACAGCATCGCGAGTTTCGGTCGGATCGAACTGCACAATCCGAATATAACCCAAAGCGGATTTGCCGGCCTTCTGCTCGAAGCCGAATGGCAGCCAGATCGTGCCAATCTGAATGGCATCACCGCCGCCGCCTTTCGTGACGCCCGCCTGTGCCAGAGCCTGAGTGATCTTCAGCCCCTGCCCTTCCAGCGTATATGTCGGGATCACGTCTATCTTCCCGAGACCGGCGACCCGCGTCGCGATCGAGGTGAAGTCGTTGACGTCACGGCCAAAGCCGATTTCCGCGAGGACTTTACCGCCAAGCTTGGTGAAGGTGTCCTTGAACACCTGTGCGTTGCCAATGCCGGCATTGGTGTTTTCGAATAACAGGACGGCATTGCGCGCATTGAGCCGCTTGTAGGCATTGTCCGCGAGGTTGATACCTTGCATCACTTCGTTCGGCATAATGCGGAACGTCCACGAATTGCCAGGCTCGGTCACCTTAATGGAGGAAGAGCCGGCATTGAGCAGCGGTACCTTGGCCTGATCGACGATCGGCATAACGGCGAGCGTCGCGTCCGAACATTCTTCGCCGATGATGACGTCCGGCTTGAATTGCTCAATCAGGCGCTTGGCCGCCTGTGTCGCAGGCAGCGGCCCGCAGCTCGAATCTTCATACTGAACCGCGAATTTGTAGCCGTTGACACCGCTCTTGTTGAGTTGCTCCAGCGCAAGTCCAACGCCTTGTTTGTCCTGCGCGCCGAAATAAGAGCCCGGCCCGGACATCGGAAACAATGCACCGATCTTGATGGTTTTATCCTGCGCATGCGCCGCGTGACCGATCGTCAAAAGACTGATCGCCGCCACGCCTACAAAGAGAGCACGAAACTCCGTCTTCATTTCTCTATCCTCCCGAACGACCGTTGTTGGGTTCAAGCCTACCAATGGTCGCGCGCCAACGCCATGCGTGGCGGGCCAATCAACGAAAAGAACATGCCAAGGTCGACGCGACGGTGCCACCGGCGTCAATATTTTGTACGGAAGCCGGATGCTAAGTGCTGGCGTGCCCGAAGGGATTCGAACTCCTGACGTCCGGATTCGTCCTTAGTCCGTCTGGCCTCACCTGCCGTGCCGACAACCTGAACGGGCCGCCATCATCCACCCCTCCCCTCGGTAGCGGCCGACGATCGGCGGCCGTCCATCAAGCGCCCGTGCCGTGCTGCGAAGAACGCCATTCGATGCCACCAGCGCGGAGACGAAAGCCGATCTTTGAGAGGAGAAAGAGACAGCCGTATGCGAGCTGCAATCGCCGTAACGGCGATAGAAAAGATCGCGATTCGTAGAAATCACCGGCCAGTATGGTGATCAGCCTTTGACGCGTGTTGAAGAGATCGAACGAGGACATGAGAAGATCGCGCAGGATTGGCGAATTTATTCGGTAGATGAGCCAGGAAAGAGAACGGAGACTGAGCCGTATCTTGCGCTCATAGTCACGCATGTGACGCTCACGCGAGTCCAGACCGTCGAGGGAGGCCTCGACCACCGTCGCGCCAAATGCCGCCGTACTCATTGCCATCATGACGCCGCTTGAAAATAGCGGATCAATGAAGGCCGCGGCATCGCCAACCAGAATGTGTCCTTCGCCGACGTAATACCGCGAGTCATAGGAGTAGTCTGCGCATGCGACGAGCGAGCCTATCGGCCGAGCATTGGCCATGCGATCGGCAACGCTCGGACTCGCAGCGACAGCCCGCGCGAATAGTGCGTCGAGCCTGGCATCTCTTGCCTTGAAGAATGTTTGCGTCCCCACGACGCCCACGCTGGTCACGTCATCAGGCAACGGGATCATCCAGATCCATCCGTGCTCAAATAGGTACACGCTGATCATTCCCGCCACATCACCGGGCCGGGCAGGAACGTTGCGGAAATGTCCAAACACTGCGGCGGTGTTGTTGTGCTTGTCGGCTCGTTTGAGCCTCAGTCGGCTGGCGAGCAGAGTATCGCGCCCGGACGCGTCAACAAGGAAGCGGGCAGAATAGGCTAATGGCATTCCATCAGCGCCAGTTGCCGTGACACGCGAACGATGTTCCGCGTCAAATGTGATGTCCGTGACGCGCGCTCCCTCAATCACGTCCGCGCCAAGCCGACGGCTGTTATCCAGCAGAAGCTTGTCGAAGTCGGATCGCCTGACCTGGTAACTGTAGCCGACACTCAGGTACGGGTTGTCGGAGAAACGAAACGTCACGGTCGCCCCGTGCTCATCAGAGATGAGCTCTGCTCCAGGTTTGTACACGCCTATGCGTCGGATCTCGTCGGCCACGCCCAGAAGATCGAACAGGGGCAAGTTGAGAGGCAGCAGAGATTCGCCGATATGGAAGCGCGGAAAATGCTCTTTCTCCAGCAGGACAACGGATTTACGCTTCTGAGCGAGCAGCGCCGCGATCGTGGAGCCTGCGGGGCCGCCACCAACGACAACGACATCGCACTCTCGACAATTTTTCACTGCAGGTGCCGCCTACGAACCGCTGATTGGAGGCTCATGAATGGTGGCATAAAGCCGTGCCGTCATTGTGGCAGAAACGCTTCCGATAGTGTGGTCATCGACGATGCCGCCGTAAATACCGGTGCGCATCTCTGCGCCGCATTCATCACGGTTGCGTGAGAAACGTAATCGGTTTGCAAGCCGTTCATTCTCCTAAATCTAGACACGTGCTCCTAAATCTGGACACGTGATCGTCGTCCAGGCTGAAAATACCCCGCACAGGAGCGGCAATGGTCTCTGCGGCTGAAAACCAGGCGTCAACGGTCACGGCTGCGGTCTGGACCGGCTTTGCCATGATGTGCACCGGCATGTTTATGGCGATTCTTGATGTTCAGGTCGTTGCGACGTCGCTGCCGACCATCCAACAATCTCTGAATATCGCGCAAGATCAAATGAGCTGGATCCAGACTGCATATTTGATCGCAGAAATCATCTCAATTCCGCTCACCGGATTCCTGACACGGGTCCTGACGATGCGGTGGCTGTTCACCGTTGCCGTCTCGGTGTTCACACTTGCATCGATTGCTTGCGCCGCCAGTGGAAGCTTTTCGTCGCTGATTGCGTTTCGCGTATTGCAGGGATTTTCCGGCGGCACGCTGATCCCGGCGGTCTTCTCGGCGGTCTTTCTACTTTTTCCGGTTCGGCTCCAGCCCCTCGCGACCATGATTGCCGGAGTCCTGGCGGTTCTCGCGCCGACTGTGGGGCCGGTTGTGGGTGGCTGGATCACTGAGACTTATTCCTGGCCATGGCTTTTCCTGATCAACGTTCCGCCCGGGATTATCGCCGCTTCGCTGGCGGCGATATCGCTGCCGAAAGAACGACCGTCTTTCGACCAGGTTCGTCATCTGGACGTGGCTTCGCTGGGGCTGGTGGCTGTTGCCCTGGCTGCACTGGAAATTGCAATCAAAGAGGCGCCGGAGCGAGGCTGGACGTCGCCTCTGGCTGCCGGCCTTCTCGGCCTGTCCCTGCTGACTGCTGTGGCATTTGTCGGTCGAACCCTGCGATCGCCAAACCCGCTTGTCGACCTGCGCACTTTTCGTGATCGAAATTTTTCGATCGGGTGTCTGCTCAGTTTTGTGCTTGGAATGGGGCTTTTTGGTTCGGTCTATCTGATGCCGGTTTTTCTGGCCTATGTACGGGCGCACAATGCACTCGAGATCGGCAAGATCATGCTGGTGACCGGCGTGGCGCAGCTTGTCATTGCTCCGGTTGCGGCGGCGCTGGTGCGTCGTTTTGACGAACGGCTATTGACCGCATTCGGCTTCCTGCTCTTCGGAATAGGGCTGGGTCTGAGTTCTGTGCAAACAACGGCCACAGACTTCGATGAAATGTTTTGGCCCCAGCTGGTGCGCGGTTGCGCCATCATGTTTTGCATTCTGCCGCCCACCGAGCTTGCCCTCGGCCAACTGGCAAAGAGTGCCATCGCCGATGCCAGCGGTTTGTTCAACCTCATGCGCAATCTCGGCGGCGCCATCGGAATTGCGATCATCGATACAGTCATTTACACACGCGCGCCTGAACACGCGCGAACGCTCATCAGTCGCCTTGTTGCCGGCGATCTCGATGCAGCGGCGAAGCTTGGTATTCCGGCTGATGCTTTAGGCTCAACGGCGCTCGACGCCGAGAAACAGGCCATGCTGGCTTCGCTCGTCGACAAAGCGGCTTTTGTCGACGCCATAAACGATGCCTGGACCCTCATCGCGCTCGCTGCGCTTGGCGCCCTTCTTGTCCTGCCGCTGGCAAGGCGCACGCCAAGGCCCGAGGCGGCCGTCCGGGATCAACGAAAACAGGTCCACTGAAGCGTGGTGTCAGGCACGCTCAACCCAACGCGCGGGTGACGTCGTCGAACAACTCATCGACCGTAAACGCGCGCGGGATCAGTTTCTGCCGGACACTGTAGTCGATGATGATTTCAAGTGAGCGGCGGTTGGCCTCCACACCGAAACGCCACAGATCAAGGAAAGTCCCGTCGGGCGGCGGCGGCGCAGCGCGGCGGCTTTCGCGCAGCATGCGATAAATCTCCGTCACGAGATCGGGGCGGGATTTTGAGATTGTATTCCGAATGACCATCATATGGTTGATCGGAACGCCGCCATGCCTTTCCGCCCACGTGCGCGCCTCTTCGTCGGCATTGGGAAAAAGTGGCGCTAGCCGCGGATCGGGCAATTTGTCGCCGACAATGGCGGCATCGAGCTCGCCGTCGAGAAGCATCTGCACCAGCGTCTTGCCCTCAGGCGCACGCGTGACGAAATCGGGGTCCCTGAATTCGGCCAGATGCGGATCCTCGAATGTAACCCAGTGGACCTTCGTGGGATCAACGCCATAGTCATCGCTGAGAAAGCCGCGGACCCAGGCGCCCGTCGTCTGCGTATAGGCGCGCACACCGACCCGCTTGCCTGCAAGGCCGGACGCACTTAAAGCGCCGCGTTGTGGATTGTAAGCGATCGTGTGGTGCTGACCGCGGCCGAGCACGGTTGCCGGAATAAGCACATAAGGCTTGCCATAGGTTTTCGCCTGCAAATAGGTGACGATTGCCAATTCGCCTACATCGAACTTCGCTTCGCGCACCAGAGGTTTGAAGGCCGTGTTCGAAACTTTCACGTCGGCGAAGTCAAAGTCGACGAGACTGGACGTCGTCTCACCTTTCTTGAGCGCCATCGTGTTCGGATAGTCTCCGAGCAGTGTGTACAACTTGGTCTTCTCGATGGTTGACGTCACAGATTCTCTCCTCAATCCGCGAGCACCGGGTAAAGCGTCCGCGCGGTCTTGACAAAGATCCAGTCCTGATCGGCATCCGTTAAACAGGTTAGCGATTGTCGCGCAGTGTCCAGGAGTTGCGGCAGGCTGCCTTCGCTGGAAGGATAATTTGACCCCCATGCAAGCCGCGACGCACCGAACTCTGAAACGAGGCGCGGAAAAAAGGTTTCAGGCGTGGCTTTGCCCCGGCGGGATTCGGCGAAAATGCGCGGCGTGAGTTTAAGGTAGACATTGGAGTAACGCGCGAGAGCAAACAGGCTGGCGGCGGCATTGTACGGCGGTCCGTCGGCCAGCTCCGGACGCGCGCAGTGATCGAGAATGATGCGCACCTTCGGAAAGCGTTCGGCCATGCGGATCGCTTGCGGAATGGCTTTGGCCGACATCTGCAGGCAGATCGAAAGGCCAAGCTCGCTCGCGCATCCCCAGGCGGGGTATGACTTCGGATCGTCGAGCCAGTCGGCCTGCTCGGACATGGTGCTGCCGAAAGTGAAAAGGCGCATGCCGGTCAAGCCTTTGGCCCGCCAATGTTGCATGCGCTCCGGCGCGTCTGGCGCAAGGACATCGACGGAGAACACACCGGTAAAGCGCTTCGGATGCGCAGACACTGCATCTGCCACGTACGAATTGTCGTGACCGTAGCAGGTCGAGGCTTGCACGATCGCCGCCTTCTGGACGCCGGCCGTGTTCATTGCTGCCACCAGCTGCTCCAGCGTCACAGGACGCGTGCGCGACCAGTCGGACTGGTGGCCGCCCAGGGGGGCCAAAGGGTAGCGGGCATCGCCGGAGATGATGTGCGGATGAATATCAATGGTGGTTGTTGGCATGTGCAGGTTTGGCATCGATGAGTGACGCTGCGCGCAATTAGGCACGGGCGCCTTCCGTAGGACAATCGGCTGTCACCGTAAAGCGGCATCGCGGCAGCCGGCAGCACACGCGGTTGTGGTTTCGACAAAATGTGTTCCAAAGATATTGTCCCGTGTGCCCTGCCTTCCTATTCTCGGCGCCGCTTCCCGCGCCCAGCTGCAAATGTTGGCCCTCTCGACGTCGCCATCGGGTTTTTCATGAAATGCACAGCATCCGTCATCTGCGCAATGTCACTCGCGTTCAGCGCGATGACGTTCACGCCGGCACATGCCGAAAACTACCCCTCGAGAGCGGTGCGCATCATCGTGCCCTACGGGCCGGGCGGCATCGCCGATGTGACCATGCGGCTCGTGGCGCAGGACATCAGCAAGCGTTTCGGCCAGCAGTTCTTTATTGAGAACCGGCCGGGCGCCGGCGGCGTTGTCGGCATGCAGACCGCGCGCGAGGCGCCGGCCGACGGATACACTCTTGTCATGGTCGGCGGCGGCCTCACGATCGCGAAAGCGTTATTCAAGTCCCTGCCTTACAATATTGAGACCGATTTCACGCCGATCTCGACCACGGCATCCTACGGGCTCGTCATCACCACCAAGACCGGCTCGCCCTACAAAACGATCGGCGACGTGATCGCACACGCCAAGGCCCATCCCGGCACGCTGAATTTCGGCACCATCAATGCCGGCAGCGCGCAGAACCTTTCAGCAGAACTGTTCCGGACGATGGCAAACCTCGACGTCACGATCGTCCCCTACAAGACGACGCCGGATCTGGCGAACGCCGTTTTACGCGGCGATGTTGATTTCGCATTCGAGTATTACGCCGGATTCCAGTCCCCAATCACCGGCGGCCAGATGGCCGTCATCGCCACCACCGCGCGCGAGCGCGCAAGTAACCTGCCGGACGTTCCAACTGTCATCGAAAGTGGTGTGCCTGGCTACGAGGTGACAAGCTGGAACGGGCTCGCCGTGCCTGCAGGAACGCCTACCGATATTGTCGCACAGCTCAACCAAGCCGTTGGCGAAGCACTGAAGTCTCCCGAGGTTCAGAAATTCTCGAACTCCGCCGGCATGGACGCGCGCGGCATGTCGTCCGATGATTTGCACAATCGCATCAAAAGCGACGTCGCCAAGTGGTCGCAAGTCATCGAAAAGGCCGGCATCAAGAAACGCTAAGCCGAGGGCCAAAAGCGAACAACGGCTCACCGATCAACTCATCGGCGAAGACCCAATAGGCAAATATGAAAACGCTTCGTGATCAGATCGTCGGGCTCCACGGCACCGGAAAGTACCGATAGCCGTTACCATCCTTCTCCACATGGGCGAGCGATGGGAACGG
The DNA here is from genome assembly GCA_036265125.1 of Pseudolabrys sp. Classification (GTDB taxonomy): domain Bacteria; phylum Pseudomonadota; class Alphaproteobacteria; order Rhizobiales; family Xanthobacteraceae; genus Pseudolabrys. The sequence continues at coordinate 29,519 of DATAPP010000062.1, forward strand.
ATAGTGAAAGCCCTGCACCCGCATCTTCTCCGCCGCCAGCATATCGTAAACCTTACGGCGAGTGGCTTCTGCCATGGCGCCATCCTGGTCGTAAAAGGCGTGCCAGTCGGGATGGCGCACGAACAGGAATGGCACGTGGGTAACGTCGGACTGCAGGTACACTTGCTCTGATCCGGAGGCGATTACATACGACGTATGTCCAGGCGTGTGGCCGGGAGTGCCCTGCGCGTTGATACCGGGGACAACGTCCTTGCCCCACTCGTAGGTGCGCACATGCTTCATCACCTCGGTGTTGAATACCCGCCGCACGTTCTTGAAATTGGTGTCGACACGGACGGTATCGGCGCGGCTCATCTCGCCATCGTCCATCCAGTATTTGTGCTCGGACGCCGGCACCAGGATTTCGGCGTTCGGATAGGTGAGCGAATTGTCGGCCATCAGCAGGCCGTTAATGTGGTCGCCATGACAGTGCGAGATAATCACAGCATCGACGGCGGTGCGTTCGATGCCGGCGGCCTCGAGGTTGGTGACAAACTGGCCGCCGACGCCATTGGTCTTCTTGTAGTTGGCTTCACCGGTGCCGGTGTCGATAATCAGGAGCTTGGAACCGGTGTTCACTGCAACCGGGTTATAGGGCGTCGTCATCATGTCTTTCTGCATGAAGACTTCGGCGAGCGCCGCGTTGACGGTGTCCAGTTTGATGTTGGTTACGTGATCTTCCGCCATCTTGAAACGGGCAACACCATCGGTAGCCACGGTGACTTCGAAACTGCCGATCTTGTATCGATACCAGCCGGCGACCTGCTTGCCGGCGGGCGGTGCGGCCGCGCGTGCAGGCGTCCCAAACGGCAGGGCCGCCATGCCGGTCGCGCAGGCAACGGCCGACAACATATTGCGGCGTGTAAATGTAGTCATTTGGCGTCCTCCCAAAGGCGCTTGGGCTTGGCCGTATAAGCGGCCGATTCTTATTGGGGTTCTCAGGAAGGAACCCTGGATGACGTGAACGATAAGCGTTTTCCGAGCTGGTTGGAACCCGGTTCGAGGTGCTGTGCATCCACCAACGAAATTGGCTGGCGTCGAGGTCTACCAATTTCGACTTAGATTCTATCAATCTAGGCAAGCGTATTTTAAATCGCCGAGACCTAGAGTCGGGATATGTTAGCCACTCCTACCGAAACCCCGCTTGTCAGCTGCGCCAGATGTGGCGAGCGACTGTTCGTGCCGGAGGCGTCCGAATACTCCGACGCGCGCAACGTGCGTCACCACTGGAAATGCGGGCCTTGCGGCTGCTCCTTTGAGACTACTGTTTCCCTTGGCGCCCAGCGGGGACGGCGCCGGTCCGACCAGCAACAACCTTTAAATGTGCCACGTGGATCATGGTGGTGAATCACGTGTCAGGAGGTGAGCCATGCGCGAACTGATTGGAAAAATACCGACTAAAGATCCCAATGTCACCGAAGTGGTCTATCTCGCTGAGATTGTCCTTTGCCTTGAATGCCAGCAGACAGTGCCGGTGGGCATTGAGGTGGTCACGGTCAAAAAGAGTGGGAAGTCCAGGAAGGCTGTCCGGCACGTGTGCTACTGCCGCGGACATGGTTTCGAGTACGAATCGAAAGCGCAAAGTCTGCCGATTCGCCCCCATGCTCGACCCGAAACACCGTTGCTCCGTTTCAGTAATCCAGCCTGGGGCACGATTTAAAATACCAAGGCCACCCACGGACCATTGGGCGCAGCTTAGCCAAGCTCCGCGAGCGAGGTTACTTGGCCAATAGGGGCCTGAAGCTGACAGACCGTCGCTGCCGTAATCCGCTTTGTGCCAAGCGGACATAACATTGCTGCTTCACGTAATTGCCTCTACGCGGTGTCATCCCCCACAGCTTGGCTCAGGCCGCCGCAGCGAGTTGATCCCGATCACGCGCGACCTTGAGTGCCCTCGTCCACCAGACCAATTGATCCAGCATGTCTTTAACCCCGGCTTGCAGGTGGGGGATGTCCTTGAGCTCCTTGCCGTCCTTCCAGACCGCCATGAAGTCCGCGCCTTGAATGTAGACGCCGGTGCGGATGGTCGCCAATTGCAACTCGGCGGCAACGAGGCGTAAATGCTCAATCGCGCGCGCCCCGCCCACCGAGCCGTACCCGACGAAACCGGCAGCTTTTTTGTTCCATTCCGGATAGGCGTAATCGAGCGCGTTCTTCAACACCGCTGATATGCCGTGATTGTATTCAGCGGTGACAAAAATATAGCCGTCGAACCCGGTGACTTTCTTCTGCCAGCGCTGGGCGGCGGGATCTTGCGAAGGCGCCCAGGCATTCGACGCCACCTCGTCAAAGAACGGCATCGGGAAATCGCGCAAATCGACGATTTCGGTCTCCATATCGTCACGCCCGGCGGCAATGTCCTGGATCCACTGCGCAGGCTTGTGGCCGAAGCGCGCAGCGCGGGTGGTGCTGATAATGATCGCGATCTTGAGTTTGCTCATGACAGCCTCTATCTGCTGGTTACGAATAATTACCGAGGCTAAATAGATGACCAGACGGCGGGCGCAAGAAGGCACATCCGTGTTACCGCGTAACTTGCATGAGCCTGAGGATTGCCGGGCGGTCAGTGAGGTGCTCTCGCGCGTGGGTGACAAATGGAGCGTGCTGGTCGTCTGGACGCTGGGCGGCGGTTCCAAGCGCTTTAACGAGTTGCGCAAGGCGCTGGGTTCGATCTCTCAGCGCATGCTGACACTCACGCTGCGCGCGCTCGAGCGTGACGGGCTGGTGACGCGCACCGTGTTCCCGACCATCCCGCCGCGGGTTGACTACGAGCTGACCGAACTAGGCCGGTCGCTGCTCGATCCAGTGAGCGAACTCGGGTCATGGGCGCGTAAGAACCGCCCCGCTATCGAGAACGCTCGCCAGCGCTTCGACGCAAAGGGCTAAATGCCCGCGAGCTTCACCCAATACCGTCCAGAGTCGCGCGCAAATTTGGTTTAGACCGAGCGGCCCTCGTTACTGGCTTTAGTTGCGGTGGCCAGTTCAGGAACTACATTCCGACTCCGCGATAATCTTCGCCGAAGATCCTATAGAAGACAAATGAAGCAACCCATTTGCAGGCGACACCCACCGCAATCCCGACCAGGGTACCCGGCCCGCTCGATCCGTCTTCGCACCGAGCATTTTCACGATCGGCGATGCCGCCACGCCCGCAGTCCATAGTACTGTCGCGCTTGGAATTCTTTTCCCGCCGGCGATCACGCCCTGGGCATCGACACGGTCGACCTTGATCCCAGTCTCGACCTTGACGCCGAGCTTCTGCAGCCGTCTGGCCGCCCTCTTGGACAGACTCTCGGTGAAGGTCGGGAGAATGCGATTGCCGGCCTCGACAAGGATGATCGTGCTTTGCGCAGGATCGATGCGCCTAAAATTCCCGCGCAACGTATGGGCGACCATATGCGCCATCGACGCGGCCAGTTCCACGCCGGTCGGGCCCGCGCCGACAAGGACAAATGTCATTTGACGGGCGCGCTCCGCCTTGTCATCAGCCGACTCGGCCGCTTCGAACGCACTCAAAATCTTCGTGCGGATTGTCTCCGCGTCGCTCAGATTTTTGAGACTCGGCGGATACAGGGCAAACTCATCATGGCCGAAATAGCTCGGACGCACTCCGGGAGCGACCACCAGGAAGTCGAAAGGGATCTTTCGGAAGCCGATACGCGGGCAACACACATCGATCGTTCGAGAATCCGGATTTATGCTGGTCACCTCCGCCAAGGTCACGCTCAGATTTGCTTGCCTCGCAACAAGCTGGCGGACCGGGGCGGCAATGTCAGGAGCGGCGAGAACCGCGGTCGCGACTTGATAAAGCAGTGGTTGAAAAATGTTGTGATTACGGCGATCGATCAGAACAACATCGGCGTCGGAGCGACGTAGAGCGCGCGCCGCTGCAATCCCCGCAAACCCCGCGCCAACGATAACGACGCGCCGACGGTCGGCGGCGGGTTTTTCTACAGTGGGGAACTTTTCCAGAAGCTGAATTGCCGCGCTCACGGGGATATCTCGTTTCCAATGTCCGTGAACAGTTATGGGGTCAGCTGGCGGCTCCTTCTTGGAGAACTCTGCTGCAAATGGGATATGTTTGCCGCGTTTTGATTCCTGATCTGTCTTTACGTCAGGGCCTACTCGCTTGAGTGGCGTTCTCCGACGAGTTGGGGCCACGATCATGGAGACCCGATCGCGTCCGACCGTTATCAGCGAAATTGGCAGCCACTAATGTGGTGGTAATTCGGCTCACGTCCCCGAGACCGCTGCAATGATCGAAATTTGCTCAATTTCTTGCAGTCTCAGGCTGAGGATCGAGCCAGACCGACATGCCCGGCTCGAAACCCGTCGGATCGCCGCGCAGATCGAGGCGCAGGCGCAACGTATTGCGGTCGTGATCGCCAACGGCACGCTCGGCCTGCCAAGTCGCGAATGTGCCCAGCGGGCGCAGCTCGGTGACCAAAGCTGGCGCCTTTTCCGCCGCACCTGACCGCCGCACATCAACGCTTGTGCCGACCGTGAGGCCGTGCAGCAGATCTTCGCGCGTATTGAACGACAGAAACTGCTTGCCGGTTTCCGCGATCACGAGCACCGGCTGGCCGGCGCGGACGTTTTCGCCGATTTCGGCGACGATGACGCTCACGACGCCATCAGCAGGCGCGCGCAGGATTGTCTTGTTAAGCCGACGCTCGAGCACAGCTAGTGCGGAGGCCGCAGCCTCGACTTCCGCGTCAGCAATGGCACGCTCTTCGCGCGTCGGTCCGGCGACGGCGGCTTCATGGTTTGCTTCCGCATCGGCCGCGTCGGCGCGCGCATTCGCCACGTCGTTCTCAGCCTGATCGAGCGCCTGCTGCGCAGCGTCGTCGGTGCTAGCGAGCGTGCTGACGCGCGTCAATTGCGCTTGTGTGTAGTCGAGCCGCGCTTTCGCTTTCGCGATCTCGGCCTTGAGCGAAGCCACCTGCTCGGCACGAACGCCTGCATAGACATTGTCGCGCGAGGCTTTCGCAGCGGCGAGCTGCGCGCGCGCCTGACCGACGGAAGCAGTCAGCTCGACCGCAGACAGCTCGGCGACGACCTCGCCTGCGCGCACGCGCGCGCCGGCTTCGACCTTGATGGCAGAAAGCTGACCGCCGACTTCGGGGGCGACGCGAATTTCGGTCGTGCGTACGACGCCCACGATCGGCGCCGTCGCGTCGGGTCGCCACAGGAAATAAAAGCTCACCGCCCCGGCAAGAACGAGTAAAGCGGTTGCGATGTACTTGCCCCTAGCCATGCAGCCGACTCCCCCTCTGCTTGATGACGTAAGCCGAAAACACGGCCAGCGCGAAATAGATGACGGCCAGGAACCAGAGTCCGCGCCAATTCTGCACCACCTCCGAAAGGCTCGCACCCAGCTGGTTGATGCGGACGATGCTGTTGATCGCGAAGTCGGCCGGGAAGACATAGCCGGTGACGAGCGCCGCCTGGGGGATCCCTTCACGCGGCCAGGCGAACCCCGTGAGGAAGAACTGCGTCAGGCTGGTGGCGAGGAAGATGAGGGTCGGCGTCTCCGGCCGCTTGAACCAGGCGCCGACCGCCTGGGCCATGAAGCTGGTCGCCAGCAGGAACACCGAACCGAGCGCCAGCAATTGCAGCGGATCGCCAAGCGTCGAGAAGCCATAGATGTGGGGCAATACAATGAGATAGAGCGCGAGCGCCGGCAGGTAGATCGTCAGGTGCGCGATGCCGCGTCCGAGCACGCTCGCAAACGGCCCGCCGCCGCCCTGCGCCAGCGCAATCGTGGTGAGAAACGCTCCGCCGACCAGCAGGGTCTGCTGCAGGATTAGCAGGAAGGCTGCAGGGACGATGTAGCTGGCGTAGCCGCCGACCGGGTTGAAGATCGGCTGCAGCAATACGTCGGCGGGGCTCGCACCGGCCAGCGTCGCCTTGACGAGGCTGCCGTCCGGGCGCGCGCCGCCGGCGGCGAGCTCTGACGACAACGTGCTGATCGCGACCGCAATGCCGCTCGACAGCGATCGGAAAAGAAACAGGTAAGTGGCATCGGCGTAGATCGGAATGTGGGCCGTGACGCCCTTGAGCACGTCCCGCTCGGTGCCGGGCGGGATACCGACGGCGGCGAAGGCGTCGCCGCGGTCGATCAATGCCCGCGCATCTGCGAGTGTGCGGGCGCGGGCCACGACGCTGACCGCGCCGCTCGCATCGAGGGTCTCGACGACGCGGCGGCCGAGCTCACTTTGGTCGGCGTCGACAACCGCGATCGGCAGCTTGCGCAGGATCTGGTTGAGATACGGCTGCGGGTAATAGATGCCATAGATGATTGGCGCTCCGATCAGCAGGATGAACGCGCCGCGGATCGCGAGCACGCGCTGCCATTCACCGGCGAAAGCGCCGGCGACACCGGGCCGATCGGCGGGCAGCATCACATCGTCTGCCGCCGTCCGGCGGCTCAGACGTCCCGCGACGGCGCGCAGCCGCCAGAGCGCCAGCAGCACGTAGAGCGCGGTGAGTACCGCGAGCATCGCAAATGGGAGAGCAGAATCTGACACCGGAAGGCCACGCGCTCCCTGGCCGAACAGCACCGCCATGTACCAGCGCAAAGGCAGGATCGCGCTCCAGGCAGACGAGAACGCGTTCATGCCGAGCGTCGGAAAGCTGACGCCGGCATAGCCGAATGCCGGCGACACGATGAGGCCGGTGAGGCCAAGCCCGCTCGAGAGATCACCGATCAGGAGCTGCAGCAGCGCGGCGAGCGCCAAGTAGGCGATGATGAAGAGAGACGCCGCCGCAACGATCATCGGCACATCACCTCTGAAGCGGATGTCCAGCAGCCCTTCGAGCACCAGCGGCACCGCCAGCATGATCAGGAAGAAGATCGCAAACAGGGGCGCGAGCTTGCCGGCGAGCGCGATGACCGGATTGCCGCCCGCGCATGCGAGCCACGCGCGCACGCTGCGTCGCCGGAACTCGGAGCCAACCGCATAGCCGCCGGCAAGCGCGATGACCACGTGAATGATCGTCGGCAACAGTGAGCGCAGCAGGAACTGAGCGTAGTTTGTCTGCGGGTTGCCCAGGACGATCGTCTCTGCAACGAGAGATCCGACGCGCGCCGGCGTCGGCGCCGCGTGGGCAGCTGGTGCCGCACTCGCGGCGGCCGCCGAGAGGCTGGCGCTCAGGCCTGCCGAGGCAACGCCGGCTGCGGTCAGGTACTGCTGATTATAGAAGCCGACGACCTGCGGGCGGCGCTCGGCCTTCACGTCGCGTTCGAAATTGGCGGGGATATAGAGCGCAGCGATGGCTTCGCCGGAGCGTATCGCGCTGGCGGCCGATGCGAGATCGCCGGCGCGCGCGGTGATGCGCAGATTGGGTGACGCGGCGACCTGCTCGACGAGGGCGCGTGATGTGTCCGATCGGTCCGCATCAACCACGACGACGCCGAGCCCGCGGATCACCGGCTGACTGAACACCGCCGCCAGAACCACGAAGGTGAAAAACGGCACGCCGAATATCAGGAAAAGCGCGACGCGGTCGTGCAGAAGCCAGCGCCATTCGCGCGCGGCAACCAGCAGGAATCCGGGCTTCGCCCTCCGTTTCATTCGCGCATCCGCCAATCGAGATAGGCACTCATGCCGGGCCGCAGCTCCGGAACCTTGTCGACCGGGTAGGCACGGATCGAGAAGGTGCGCAGGTCGAAATCGCCGGTCGACCGGGTCGCACGCCAGCTTGCATATTCGCCCTTGGTGGCGATCAGCTTGACCTCGACCGTGACGTGGCGGTCGGCCAGCGCCGGTATGCGCACAGCGAACCGGTCACCGACCTTCAGACCTTTGACCAGGTCCTCGCGCAAGTCGAAATGGATCCACAGGTCGCTGAGATCGATCAAGGTGACCAGCGGCACGCCGGGTGACACGTATTCGCCCGGCTCGACGTTGCGCTGGTAGACCTGCGAGGCGACAGGGGCGTAAACGGTCATCTGATCGATGATCGATTGGACAGCTTGGATGTCGGCCACCGCCTTGCCGACGTTTGCTTCGGCGATCTGATGTTCCTCGCGCGTGTAGCCATTGACCGCCTGCTCGTAGGCGGACTTCGCCTGATCGAGCGCGCGTTGGCTCTCGTGCAGAGAATCGGTCGCCTGGTCGAGCCGCGCCAGCGGTGCGTTGCCGTGCTCTGCAAGCTGGCGCGTCCGATCGAAAGTCTTTTGCGCCAGCACCACGTTCGCCTCCCCCCTCTCGACCGCGGCCTTGCGCGCGGCGATGACCTCCGCGCGTGTGCCAACGCGGATGTTCGCGAGCTGAGCTTCGGCGACGATCCTCGCGGCGGTTGACTGCGCGTGCTTGGCGATTGTCTCGGGGTTGTCGATCTTAACGAGTACGGCACCCGCGGCGACGTTTTGGCCGCGCACCACTGGGATCTCAGCGACCCGCCCGTCGACCCGCGCGGCGATGTCAAGCCGCGTCGCGTCGACCTCGCCCTGTACCAGCAGCGGCACCGGCCGCACCAGATACCAGATCGACAGGCCGGCGATGGCGGCGATGACTAAACCGACAATGATCGCCGGAACACTTGGCAGCGCCGGTTTTGGCGCCTCGCGCGGTTGCGTGAGCTTCGGGGCTTCCGCGGATGTTGCTTGTGTCTTCGCTTTGGGTATCTGCGCGTCCATCGTATCCCTCCGCGCCCGGCCAACTGACTTTCAAGCCTAAGGCAGTATGCTTAAAGGCGCCATACAGCGTGGACTTTTGCTGTCTTTCCCGGGATGAGCGCCTCCCAGTCGCGCGATGCTGCAAAGACGATAAAGCCACTGGCGCTCCTCGAAACTCGCCATGAGCTCTCCTCCCCGGTTGCCGCCGGAGGACCTTTGGATCGCTCCTGCTGGCCCGGCTCAGTAGCTAAAGGAAATTTTCTTTCACCATTTCCCAAACATCGCCTCCCCGACCGTGCAAAATCGCGCGAGTCGAATAGAGCGCCATGCCAACTGCTGGTTCCGCGGCCATGAACGGCGGCATGACCAGTTGCATCGGACTGACGTGTACGTGCAGAAGTGCGGGCCCCGGCTGGGCCAGCCAGGACTTTACATCTGCTTCGAGCGTGTCCGGGCTTGATACCGTTTCGCCCCAGAAGCCTAACGCTTGTGCAACCTTTGCAAAATTCGGGTTTTTCAGTCTGGTGAAGGTATCGAGCATTCCTTCGGCCTTTTGCTCAATCTCCACGAAGCCAAGCTTTCCGTTGTCATACACCGCAATCTTGATCGGCAGGTGCTCCTGGATAACGGTCATTAAGTCACCAAAAAGCATCGAAAGGCCGCCATCACCCGCCAACGCGATTACTTGACGGCCGGGTTGAGCCTTTTGAAGCCCAATGGCGGATGGAACGCCGCAAGCCATCGTTCCGTGCAGGAGACTGGCGAATGTACGCCGCTGGCCCCATGGGGCACCCGAAGATCTCGACCTCCGAATTAAGTAGCTTTTAATTTGGTTACGTTTGGCCTTTGGTTGCCGTTCCAGCGATATTCAAAGTGAGCACCTTGACGGACGTTTGTGACAAGTCGTGGCCGAAAACACGCTACGCATTCGCCGCCCGCGTGTCGGACACTTCGATATATGATTCCGTTCGCGCCATCTGTTAGTAGCGTTCGCGCTAGTGCTTGGCTGGCCTTGTAGCTTGTTGGGTCGTGACAACCATCAAAATGCGGCGATGGGCGAACGTCGTAAAGCTGGCAATCGAAATCCGCGAGATATTGGCGCATTTGAACGTATGTGTCGTAGACGCCGATTTCGTCCAGTTCTTTAGCTTTGTGAAAAATAGTCTCTTCGATTGCCGTGTCTAGCTTGCGAGCCGCGTACCAAGCTCCGCGATCTGGGCCATTAAATCTGCCACCTTCAGGACTGGGATGACAAAAGGAAGCCATAATAACTGTGGCCCCTGGCACGCCGACCACCCATTCGCTTTTAGGAATCGTGCTTAGCAGTCCGAATTCGGATGAAATGCGATCATTCGTCCAATCTTCCAATTCAAGTATTATTTTTCGATCATCGGGAGTAGCAACATCGTCGAACACGCCCACGGGTGGGAATCGGCTTGGAATTAGCCGATGAGTGTTAGCAGCGCGTAGCCGAAATAGATTTGGAATCAATTCCAGCCGCCGCGACGGGCGTCTAAAAGCCGTCGTACCCGATAAAGCGAATCCATTTCACCTTCCGCCATGAATTGGACTGGAGTCTTGCCGCCAAAGATTGGATTCGAATTCGGCAATTTTATCCACCTGTCGGCTAAGGCGACATCTGGAAAAAGGATGCGCAGATTTTTGAATATACCAAGCACCAGAGAAATTCTGGTCAGTACATCCACAGACAAGGTGCCAACGTCGCCGCTTTTGTATTTGTAAAAGGTTGACGAAGCTGGCGACCCTAGTAAAGCGATTTGCTCCTGAGGGTCCAGATTCCATTTCTCAGCGATGTTGAGAAAGCTTTGGAGAGCAGGGCCGGACATTCGTTTGCGAACGGCTGGCTTTGCTCGCGCTTCAGGCGACGGACCGACCAACGACTTTGGAATTCGTTTTGTCATTGCCCTTCCTCCATATGTGGAAATACAACTCCATATATGGAGAGAATACAAGAAAATAGTGGTTGGTTCCCTAACGGGCCTAACCCTCTGAAATCAGGTCAAAAACTGCTTATTGAAAGCGGCCCAAATCGGCCGCCAAGACCGTTCTTATAGCCAAAAAGAGGCATGATGGGGCCATAGGTGGGGTAGCAAAAAGCCTCCCTCTCGAAAACCCCTATTTTACTGGTCGCTTCGCACCATGTCCGCTTTACCCCCGAAAGCGGACATGTGCACTGCATTAGCGCATGTCCGCTTTGGGTCATTAACGGACATTCGATTAAGCAAAAATTAACCTGATTTAATCAATCATTAAGCCTGCCAATCAAACTGTTTGTAACCTCGCTTTCGGAGGTCGCTCATGGAAGCCGATACTCAAACCGCCGCTGTTTCTGAATCCTATGTCGTCGAAATCGACGGACA
>DATAPP010000063.1:0-3856 GCA_036265125.1 Pseudolabrys sp.
TTGATGGTGGCCGACCGCACGTCCGCCCCATCGGCTGCCGATCGCAGCCCTTGCAACTGCTCCTGTGCTTCAGGCGGCCAAGTTGATGCTGCCGTACTTAAACGACCGATGCAGGATTGCAGCGTTGCGGTCTCGCCGCGCTTCGCTGCAATCCGACAAAGTTCTAGTCGCGCAGCGACGTTGTCAGGATCGAGCGCGAGTATGTTCTCTATTGTATTCTGAAATTCCGCATCGCTATTCGGACCGCCTTTCCTTTCGTATTCCTGCGCAAGTGCATAGATGTTACGCAGATCCTTGGGATTGAGTTTCGCGGCCTTCGTGAAGTTTGCAATCGCTGAATCAGAATTGCCGCGCTCACTGTCCAATATCCCTAGCAGGTTGTAGATATGCCCGTCTTGCGGCGTCAGATTTCGTGCGCGTTCGAGGCGCTGCGCAGCCAGATCGAAATTTCTCTGACGCAGTGCGAGTACACCCCAGTTGGCCCAGCCGGCGGGTTCCGCAGAGGCAAGCCGCGTCACGGCGGCAAAACTCGCGTCGGCACGATCATCATCACCTACCTGCAAGGCAGTCAGGCCGGCGTAGAAGGCCTTAACAACGTTCCGGTACTCACTGGATGATGGATCCGGTAGGCTCGGGCCCTTGTCACATCCGGAGGAAACGAGGACAAGCGCCAACACCAACAAATTTATGTAGTTAAACGAGCGGCAAACGGCGATCCGCATTAGGCTGTGCAGCAGTCTCGAGGATGTGTGTGAGCGAGGCGAAACACCAATAGCAAAAAAGAGTGAAGGTCGAATCCATGCGGCAACCCTCTTCACTCTGTCGCTACTCCAAGTGACTATTGCGTGTTTCTTTGCCATAACGCGCAACCAAGCCAGCCGAAAGAGCGATGGGAGCGATGAGAGCAACCGTTGCAAACACCAAGCTTGGAACCAGTGCGGCCATAGTGAGGGCGTTGGCGGCAAGACCGCCGAACTTGCTGCTGCCGGATACCAATCCCGTAGCGCGACCACGGACGAGCACCGGATAATTTTCCGCTGTATATGGCAAGAGTACCGCGATGATGCCGTTGACACCAACCATCAGTGCTGAAAACACAATGAGTGGATGTGTGCGGAAGATGCCAATCGAGGAATCGAACATGGACACCCCTAATAGACCGAAAGCGGTCAGTACCGTCAGGAAAACCAAGCTCCACTTGGTGCTCCAACGACTGTAGAGAAAGGCGACGAATATGGTAGTCGGCAACGCCACTATTGATGAATAGAACAAAAGTTCATTCGAGCCAGCAACGCTATACCCCCGCGCGCGCAAATCCGCCGGCATCCACAAAAGTATGCCGAAGTTCACCAGCCCCCACGCGCCGGCAAGAATATTAAGCGTCACCGTCGTCGCGCGGAAACGAGCACCTATCAAATCACCGGCGCTATCGATAGCACCGGTGTGCAGAGTGCCAGCGTCAATCCAATCGCGAGGATCCAACCGGACGGCGTACCGCTTAATGAGTTCGCGAGCCTCATCGACACGGCCGCGTGCTAACAGGAAGCGTGGCGATTCCGGGATGAGGTTGTTGCACAGGATCAGGACCAGCCCCGTCGGGGCACTGAAGAACCAGAGAATGCGCCAACCGAAGTGCGGCTCGAATAATGCTGCGGCACCGCTCGCCGCGAACCATCCGCCGATGAGGCCGAACGCCCCGACCAATACCAAAGACCAACCGCGATGCCGCGTCGGTATGCATTCGGCGAGCAGCGCGTAGGTGATCGGAAGCATGCCACCCGCAGCCATGCCCATCATAAAACACATCAACAGGTTCAGCTCGAATTGCGGCATTGAACCGCAAATAGCGGTCCCTACGAACATGATACCGGAGAGCAGTATCGCCGCTCGCCGGCCTACCCGGTCGGCGATGATGCCCCAAATGTAAGAGCCGATCACAAGTCCGGACAGCGCGCAAAATGGCAGCAACGCGACGACCTCGCGTGACAATCCATATTCGGCCGCCGTGCCGGGAACGACAAAGCCCAGGGAGGCCGGCTTCATCGAGTCGATGGCAACGGCGACGGTCAGGATCAGCAGAAGCTGCCAGTGGGCCCATTTAAGTTGCCCAGTGTCTGTGGGCACGTCATGCTGAAGCTTCGCCACGGTTCCCACAGTTGTGCCGGGCGGTTCGAGTTTCTGAGCGGTTGGGAGCAGGCCATAGAAACTTGCTGCAGTCCCGGCGACGATCAACGCCATCCCGAAAAACATTTCTGTATCGAAGCGCATTCCGGCAAGATGAAAATTCATCGACGCCGAGCGAAGATACATCGGCAGATGTAGCGCTACCCCCGCGCTCACACTGACTGCGCCCAACCAAAAAAAAAGAGGATGCGCGCGCTCGCTGCGAGACAGAATTCCGATTGCCATATCGAGTCCCTATACCCGTTAGTCACCGCTCGATGTTGTGCGCGTGTTCGGCGAGTCCGCTGCTGCATTATCTGCTGCAGAGAGGGTCAGCAGCTCGCGAAGCCGCGCCTCCATCTGATCGGACGACTGATCAGGCGAGAACAGTGTCACGTAGCCGCCATCCGGGCCCATAAGGTAAATATACGGACTGTGATCCATGGAATAATCGTCAGAATTCTCGAATGGCGATTTCTTGTAAAAGACCCGATATTGTTTGGCAGCGGCAGCGACCTCCGCTGGTCTGCCGGTAAGGCCGACGATACGTCGATCGAACGCTTCAAGATACTTACCTATCACCGCCGGCGTGTCACGTTCTGGATCAATGGAAACGAATACCGGTTGAACTTTGTCAGCCAATGGGCCGAGTTTCTCCAAAACCTGGCCAACCGTCATCAAGGTCGCCGGGCAAATATCGGGGCAATGGGTGTAGCCGAAATAAATAAGCATGTACCGGCCACGGAACGTACGATCGGTTACCACGCGCGTATCGCTTGCTGTCAGCACGAACGGTCCGCCAAAACTAGTCCGTTCGCCGGCGCCCGGCCGAAAGTCGGCCGTGAATGCGACGAATATCCCAAGTCCGAGCAGAGCAAAAAAAGCAAACGCCCCAAGTACAATGCGCTGTGCGGGATTGGTCATGGTGGATCTCTCGAACGGTTTCGGTTGGTACTTCTCATGCCCTAGGCAATAGGTGAGATAGTGGAAGATGCCCGGGTGGTCCGGCTGCTCGCCGAAAACTTGCAGTAGCAACTCCGCCGCCCTGGTGCGCTCGCGTGAGATGTTGTCACCCAACGGCGCCGCGAAGTTTAGGGCCAGTGCAAAAAAAACAGTCGCTTCGCGATCTTCGGGGAATTTCGTAACTACCGCCTCCATAGCCCGAGCATAAGCTATCAGACGCTCGTTCCAGCTCGGGATCCCAGTCGTAGGAAAGAGCTTACGCGCCGCCGCAATATAGGCTCGTTCGTGCGGGCTGATGTTGCTAGCCGCCTCTGCTGCGGTGAGCGCCCGGCGCGCGATATTGACGTCATCGTCATTCGGCAGCAGATAAAGGGGGTTCCGCAGCTTGCTCATAGCGATGCCCCAATAGCCCATCGCGCACTCAGGATCCTGCTTGACGAGATCGGTATAGACGTCGTTAGCGGCCTCGAATTGGAAGAGGTGCAACAACGATGTTGCGGTCGTGAACTCGCGCTGGCTCTGCCACCCGCATGAGATCGGGAAATGGAGAACGCCGAGCCGCGCGTCTTGGGCCAGGTACCATTTTGCGAAAGTCACCGTGGCACCAAGAACAAATGTCGACAGCAAGACGGCTCCGAGCAGACGGCCCCGATGCCAGGCCGCCCCTCTCACCTTTGCAGATAGGAATTTTAATAAGTCGCCCGTGCCGCCGCGGGTTTGATCTCGGGGT
>DATAPP010000064.1:0-2103 GCA_036265125.1 Pseudolabrys sp.
CCGAGATCATATCGCTCTCCCATTTGCCTGCCCCGTGAGCTGGACGTCCAGGCGAGAGGGCACGCCTTGCGTGCGGCCCCGGGGCGCTCCTCACCGATCGAGCAACAACTGTACTCGCACGAACTTGGTCCCCGCATTGCCGGAGCTTTACATTTTCGTAATGCGGAGGTGCCGGCCTGACTGCGAAGGCGTTTCAGGGAGCAGCGCCTGGCGACAGGATTGGGATGTGAGTTCTCTGGTGACCGTCTCTCGCCTTCGGCCCGTTTGCCAAGGCGGCAACGAAGATCCGCCCGGTTACAGTCGACCTTTGCCGGTGTCTCGTGGCGCCACGCCGTACCCGGGCACGCCGATGACCTAGGATTTCCACGACCGCGGGCTGATCATCAACGTCAGGACCGAACATCTCTCGGCGGACTGGGCTTGCCCTCGCGCAGGAGATCGATTACCGAAAGCTCACGCGGCGTAAGGTCCAGTCCGTCCGATCGCCTCTGCGGCTTTGCGCTTGTCGCGCGCAACGCATCCGCCGGAACAAAGGTGCCACCCGCGCCGATGAGCCTGAGCGCCGCGACAGCAACTTCGCAGTCAACCGATGTCGGGAGGTAGCCCCGCGCGCCATGCGTCAGCACGCGGTTGACTTCATCAACATCGTCTCTGTCAGAAAGCACAACGGACGAGGCCTCCGGGAGGTGCACCCGCAGAAGCTCAAGCGCGCTTTGTACCCATGTGTTCGTTAACCCCGCGCTTCTGATGTAGACGACAACAAGATTTGGTCTGCCGATCCCCTCGGTTTCGAGCAATTCTTCGCACGTCGAAGCCGTAACCAATGCGTATTCCGGAAACGCCTTGGCCAACAGCTCGCCGATCGGGCCACGTGTCAATGCCTTCGGATCGATCAACGCTACCAAGAAGCGCAGCTTCTCGATCGCCTGTTCGGGCCGATCTGCCAAGTTGGGCGATTTCATCAGCCCCAGCTTGGCGTTATGATTACCCTTGCCAGGGTCAGGCGCCCCGCCGATGGCCCAGGCGGAAGTTTCTCTGTCGTCCATGATTTCCTCTGTCATACGTTCGGCGTCGGTGAACTCGGAAAACGCAATGCCGAGCACGTCCATCTCGACACCGGCGACGGGCGGTGTTACCCGACGATTTCAACGCGCGGGTTTTGCTCATCCGATGCTGCTTTCGTCATTCTGCCTTGACCAGTCCAGGTGGGCTCAGCCGGTCGCCAGCTCGTGCTCGCCGCATGCGGCCCGACGCAGTGCGATGCGGTCCAGCTTTTGAGCGCGCGTGAGGGGCAGTTGACCGACCACCCGCACCTCAGTCGGGCACTTGTAGCCGACTAGCCGCGACGCGCAGTGCGCGGAGATCTCGACCGCATCGACCTTTTGGTCGGTTCGGGGCACAACGAAGGCGACCAGGCGCTCGCCGCCAGTGCGCGGATCCGGCACACCGACGACGCCGACCATCCCGACGCTCTGGTGAGTGTGGATCGCTTCCTCGACCTCGCGCGGGAATACATTAAAGCCCTTGACGAACACCACGTCCTTCTTGCGGTCCGTAATGAACAAGAAGCCATCCTCGTCGAGGTAGCCAATATCGCCCGTGTAGATGAACCCGTGGCGGATGGTCTGGGCGGTCTCTTCCGGCTGTTTGCGATAGCCTGTCATCATGTGCGGGCCGCGGACCCGGATCTCGCCCTTTTGGCCCGGCGCCAGCACGCGAAGTCCAGTCTGCAGGTCCACGACTTGCACGTCGGCGCCAGGCACGGGCTTGCCGACCGAGCCAGGCCGGACTCCCGACACGGCGGTCGTGCCGCTGATCGGCGCCATTTCCGACATGCCGTAAGCCTCGTAGATTTCGAGCCCCGTGGCGCGCCGCCAGCGCTCCACCAACTCGACCGGGAAGGGTGCGCCGCCGGCCGGGCACACCCTGAGGGCCGAAAGGTCAGCGCCCCTCAGATTGCGCGCCGCCAGCACCCCGGCATAGATGGCTGGCGGCCCGCCGCCGAAGAAGGTCACCCGGTGGTGCGCGAGTAGCTCGACGATATGTTCCGGTTGAAAGCGATCCGGGATCACGGTTTCTCCGCAGGCGGATAGTGGAGCGAGC
>DATAPP010000065.1:0-5245 GCA_036265125.1 Pseudolabrys sp.
CTGGAAGACCGACTTGGCGATATCGAGACCGATTGTCGTAACCGTTTGCATAGCTCGCTCCTATGAATCATGGGAGCCTTAACAGCGCCCATATCAATGGCACTCTCGTGCCGGTGGAGGAGCCGTCCACAGCATCAATAGCGGACATAAAACCGCAGTTCGCGACCTGATGGTCGATTTTGATCATGTGCGCTTTACGGCGTGGCTTTATTTTTGGGTAATTTCGGGATCGTCCAGTGAGCGGCCGCGTATGCGAGATAAGCCGCGGCTAAGGTAACTGGAACCACGATCAACAGGTTTCGCGTCGCCCAAGCGATGAACGCAACGTCCGCCAAGAGTGCAATAGAGCACACGATAAAAATCAGAAATTTTATGATTTTCGTCACGAGCAATCTCATAACTGTGGGCGTAGCTACAGAACTTAGCTACTTCCACACGATAGAATTACCAACCACTCGCACGATTATCCAAAGACTTGGCCCAGATTAGCGTCGCGCGCCCGTCATAAAGCTCAAGGCGTTCAATTTTTCCCTCAAATGCTGCTGCTCCCTCTCCCTCAAGCCATTTAATTGCTGAACGCCGTTTGGAGAAACGCTTCTCGCTCGTCTGGCCGCTGCGGCCAACTATCATTGCAAGCAAGTTACGAGGTTTTGGTCGATGCCTTGCCATGGCCCAAACGCTACATCATTGGTAACGGCTTTTTGTTATCCCCTGAATTTGTGCGTCGAGAACTTTACGCGAGGTTTATCGCGACGACATGACGTCTAACAACGCATTAACTTCTGGACGTCCACCAACAGAATTGACGCGTCAACTGCACGACGGATTTAGCCACCTTTTACGCTAGACACCGAAAATTTGCGCCGATTTCACATTGTTCCCCAAAATTTTCACAGCTTGATCTTTATTGCAACGTACATCCGATGACTTAGACGTCTAACGACTCCTAGTAATTGTCAGTAGCAGCAATGGCGTCAACATCGCGTATTGGACGGCGTTATCCGCGCCAGCCATTACGCGAAAAATGTGCATTTTTCGAAGTGGATATACGGAGAGTTGGGGGCTATTTGCGTCGTCGAGAAATAGCTCGCGCCGTCAATCGAGCGTTTGGTCGGTTTATAATCGCGTTCATCGACCCGAGCCGGCGAGACCGTGCGGTGCTAGCCGTCCTGGGCGGATACTTGCTCGTGTGGACGCTTTATGGCGTCGTAGCCAAAAGCAACCAGGACCTTCATCCCGACATGACCGAGCTAATCGCGTGGTCCCGCGATTTAGCTCTCGGCTTTCCCAAGCATCCCCCCTTTGCAGCAATCGTGGTGCGCGGATGGTTTGCTATATTTCCGCTCAGAGACTGGGCTTACTATTTGCTCGGCATATCGACCGCAACAGCGGCTCTATGGATCGCCTGGCAGCTTTTCGGAGATTACTTAAATCCGAAAAAGAGGCTGGTGGCTCTTTTATTGCTCACGTTCATTCCCTTTTTCAATTTCCACGCTCTGAAATTCAATGTGAACACAATGCTGATGCCACTGTGGGCGGTCACCACACTGTGGTTTCTACGTTCATTTAAGACATGTAGCCCAGCTTATGCCGCGCTCGCAGGCGTTGGCGCAGGCTTTTGCATGGTCAGCAAGTACTGGTCGCTTTGGTTGCTCGGCGGTCTGGTTGTTGCAGCCATATCCGATTCCAGACGTGGTGTTTATTTTCGATCGGCAGCTCCGTCGATTACCGTACTAACAATGATCGCGGTGATCAGTCCGCACATCGGCTGGCTGGAGAAGCATAATTTCTCACCGATGGACTATGCGTTGGCGGTACACGGCGGCCACTCGTTCGGTGAATCGGCCTGGGCCGCTGTGCGCTACTGCCTCGATTCGTTTGCGTTTGTGTCAGTGCCAATCGCGGTAGTTCTCCTGGTATCGCGGCCGAGCCTAAGAACCGTTGCTGACATGGCATGGCCTGCACAGCGCGACCGCCGATTGGTCGCTGTCGCGTTTTGGTCGACTATGTTGCTGCCGCTGATCCCAGCAACTCTCTGGGGCGTTGAAATTAATGGTATTTGGTCAATGTCGAGCTGGACACTGTTGCCGGTGCTGCTTTTGTCATCTCCTTCAGTGCAGGTGCCACCCTTGTCCACCCGCTGGATTGCCGGCTCCGCGGTCGCACTGCCAGTTGTTATGCTAACTGCAGCGCCGGTTATTGCGTACGTCATGTACAAGCGAGGCCTGCCACCAGAACTTCTGCATTCAAGAATGTTAGCAGAAAAGGTCGAATTGGCGTGGCGTTCGAAGACGGCAGCTCCGCTGCGCTACGTGGGCGGCGATTTAGCGTACGGCGTCGTGGCTTACGCGGAAGATCGCCCGCAAGCCCTTCTTGGATTGCCCCAGCCCACGGCAGAACGACTTCGAACAAGCGGTATGGCACTTGTTTGCTACTCGGAGAAGACGAATTGCATCGCCCGGTCAAACGCAGCCGCCAAATCAAATCCAGACAGCCGAAAAACCGACGTAGAACTGGCCGGAAGTTATCTCGGTCTTACCAGTTCGTCTCAACGGTATTTGATTTTGATCATCCCGCCGCAATCGACAGACGCGCCACCGCCAGTTTGATTTTCGTTTCGGGTCGAAGCGCACGCGACACTTGTCAGGTGAACCAATAGGTAAGGATCCAAGTCGTGGAGTTTTTTGCTGTTGCGCGGCCGCCGCGAGCGGCCATGCGGCAATCGTACCGGTGAGAAGCGATATGAACTCTCGCCGTCTCATTGTCTTTGCCCAAGCCTGAGGAACAAGACGCCGCATCAAATGGAGATAACAATGTCCGCTTTGGATCAAAAGCAGACATTCGCACCGCAAAAAAGCGATGTCCGCTTTACTCCCAAAAGCGGACATCTGCGGCGCACAAGCAGATGTCCGCTGAGGGCCAAAAGCAGACAATCGTCAGCAGCGCAGAGGCCGCCCTCGCACCCAACACGACCGATCAACGCGCCGAGATTTCGTTCAAGCTAATTAGGCTTCGACAGCGTAGATACGGTCCTGACCGGCTGCGTTCCTGCCGGCGAAGAGAAACTTGAACTGCAGCCATCCGCCGAAGCCGACGACCACGGGGCTCGAAACATTACCGGGAGTTCCGGCGTCGCCGTAGGACAGCAGTTCGGCGTTCTGGTTCACAGCGTAGATGCGGTCCTGACCGGCTGCGTTCCTGCCGGCGAAGAGAAACTTGAACTGCAGCCACCCGCCGAAGCCGACGACCGCGGGGCTCGAAACATTACCGGGAGTTCCGTCGTCCCCGTAGGACAGCAGTTCGCCGTTTTGGTTCACAGCGTAGATACGGTCCTCGCCGGCTGCGTTCCTGCCCGCGAAGAGGAACTTGAACTGCAGCCACCCGCCGAAGCCGACGACCACGGGACTCGAAACATTACCCGGAGTACCGGCGTCCCCGTAGGACAGCAGTTCGCCGTTTTGGTTCACAGCGTAGATGCGGTTCTCACCGGCTGCGTTCCTGCCGGCGAAGAGAAACTTGAACTGCAGCCACCCGCCGAAGCCGACGACCATGGGATTCGAAACATTACCGAGAGTTCCGGCGTCCCCGTAGGACAGCAGTTCACCGTTTTGGTTCACAGCGTAGATGCGGTCCACGTCGGCTGCATTTCTGCCGGCGAAGAGAAACTTGAACGGGAGCCATCCGCCGAAGCCGACGAGCACGGGGTTCGAAACATTACCGGGAGTTCCGGCGTCCCCGTAGGACAGCAGTTCGCCCTGCACGCCCGGAGGCGGATAGACGCACACGGCTGTCAGGTCCGAGCCGGCCACCGCGCATTCGGTGTTGGGATCGTAGGCGCTCGGTCGAATGATGGAATCGATGTAGAAAGTGAATGGCGTCGAAGTTGTAGTCGGGTTAATCGTGCCGCCGATGAACGTGCTGTTGCTGTCGAATAAATCGAACTGGAAGTTCATGCAGTTGCCAAAGCACCCGTCGCAGACCTCGGGGTTCTCCAAGTGTGGAATCGGGTCGACAGTCATCTCTGCTATCTCGTGGCTCAGGACGCCGGCATAGTGTTGCCGCTTGTCCGCGACGGTTATGTTTTGATCGGAAACTTTGCAGAAGCAGTATGGGTGTCCGTGGCCCGTGCTGGAATGGTAGCCGCTATTAATCCCACTGAGGGCGTCGGTGTTTGTGGGACTGTTCGCATTCACTGAGTCGTGCAAAATCACCACGCACGCGTCGGTCAAATTATTATCCTGCACGATGCTGTCCACCCAGCCTTGCAAGTCGTCATCACTAAAGGTGTTGCCTTGTAAGTTGGCAGTGAAAGGGAGAATGTTTGGCGACACCTGAACGCTGTTTGGCCCGTATTGCCATGCATATCTCTGAATCGGCCCTACTGCCAAAGTGGCGTAGGTGACGGCAGTCTGAATATCCGCGGCGAGCATAGAGAAAGGCAACTGGTTGGGCCGAGTGAATGTCATCTGCACAAAGACCAGAGTGCCTTGGAAAAGCGGCGCCTGGACGGAAGCTTTGGACGAGGGCACGGGATTGGCGGCTAACCAGTTTCTTAGCCGTGGGTCCTCGGTAATCTGACGCAGATCGGATCCGGCATGGAGAGTCGACAACACTTTTGCCGGCAATTTTTCGAGGGCCCGCACGCTCGATCGTGGAATATTACCGGGTATGTTTTGACGAAGGTACTTTAAGACCTTCAGACGGCGTGTACCGTCCATTGGATCCTTTTGCTGGTGAATGACGGTTTCGGTGTGTGCGCGCTCTTTGAGTGTCACCATGGTCATCTCCTGTCAGGAATTCAGGTCATCCTCGTCGCCGGGCCGTCGGGCCTTGGGTCTCAGCAAGCTCGGCAACGCTGCCGGGCGACCTGCCAGGATCCACTGCAGCCGGTGGTGCGCCGCTCGCGACGCCGTTGCCCCCCGCGAAATCGCGAAAGGGAGCATGACGATGATTTGAATTTAGGACTGGAGCGGTGAGGCGGATGTGAAATGGCTTACACTCGAGTCAAAATTTGTTGGCTTTCCTGATGATGGCCTTTGGATCAAAACTCGGATCAGGCCGACGTATATGTCCGCTTTGGGTCATAAGCGGACATTTGCAGTGCAATACGGCATGTCCGCTTTACCCCCAATAGATGGGGTAATCGGCCGGCAGCTTGCGGATAGCTAAAAGATTTTGGGTGCTGCGCTTCTGGCTGATGGTGAAACGGGGTCACCGTTGTTACGGGCCCCAAGCATCAGAAGGA
>DATAPP010000066.1:0-2470 GCA_036265125.1 Pseudolabrys sp.
GCGCGTGCTCCAGAATGGCGGTGGGTTTGACAGTCGGATGGTCCTGGAGGCCGCGGCGGGCATCCGAGCAGAGCGAAGAGGCGACGGGGTAGGTCCAGACGTTTGAGCGCCAGCGGCCCTTCTTGCCGAGTTCGATGTTGTTGACATGCGGCGCGCGTATAAGGAGAGCGAGGGCAGTGGGCTTTTGCCGCGCATGAGGCCTTGTTGCATGGAGGCTCGTGGGGACGGCATTCGCCCTTTGGCTTCGTGATTATGCGAGGCGAATGAACTGTGCCTGACCGAGCTCACGCATACGATTGAGCGCTTTGACGGCAATCGCCACCTCGGCTTTGCGGCGATTGTCGGCGTGTGATTTCAGAGCGTCGCCGATGACGCGTTTGTAACGCCCAATAGACGCCTCGACTTTCGAGCGTCTGTTATAGCCAGAGGCTTTTTGCCAATGCATTCGACCTCGTTCCTCAATTTCCAAAATGTGCCGATCGCGTTGGGTCGGCGACGACGTCGCGTCCGATCCGGGCACGGCGCCTTTGCACGGCGGAACGAGAACGGACATATCGGGATTTCGTCTTGCAAGAAGCTCGCTCACGACGCTTCTATCGTAGGCTCCGTCCCCCATAAATGAAGTCGGAGCCAGCGATAGTTGATCCAGCATCGGCCCGACATGCGAAGCATCGTCAACATCCTTGTCGGTCAGGTCGGAGGCGACAATCTCGCCCGTGTCGGCATCGATGCCGATGTGAAGTTTGCGCCAGGCGCGCCGCTTTGCCGTTCCATGCTTTTCGAACAGCCATTCTCCGGCGCCGCGCAATTTCAGGCCTGTGCTGTCGATGATCAGATGGAGCGGGTCCGAGGAGGCGCGAGGCTTCTGCAAGACCTTCAATCCGCCGGCCCTGCGGCTGAGCGTTGTGTGATCGGGAACCGGCAGGTCAATCTCCAGCAATTGCATGATCGAACCGCTCAAGCCTTCGGTCTGACGCAGAGCCAGGCCGAATACAGCGCGTAAGGTCAGCGCCGTCTCGATCGCGAGATCCGAATAGTGACGCTGTCCGCCTGGCGTCGCACGCGGCTGAGCGCGCCAATATGCAATGGCTTCCGCGGTGAACCAGATCGTCAGGCTTCCGCGGTTTCGCAATGCGGCTTCGTAGTCCCGCCAATTCGCCACGCGGAATTTCTGTCGGGGAATATGATGGCGGCCATTGCGATGAAATTTGAAAGGCATGACGATTCTTACCGCGCCAACGACCGGGACATTTACCGCCAAACACATTAAGATCGCGCGGAATGCGTATCTCTGCCCTAAAGCCGCTGCGCAACTTCGGCGACGTGGACAATCACCTGGCCTCGAGTTAGCGAGTCAGCCAGATATTGCCGAAGGTCTGAGGAGCAAATGCCGATCGACATAGACGCGTTGAGCGAGG
Source organism: Pseudolabrys sp. (assembly GCA_036265125.1). Classification (GTDB taxonomy): domain Bacteria; phylum Pseudomonadota; class Alphaproteobacteria; order Rhizobiales; family Xanthobacteraceae; genus Pseudolabrys. The sequence goes on from DATAPP010000066.1 coordinate 1,419, forward strand.
CGGAGTTGGTGGATCTAAATCACAGGATCGTTGAGCGACTGCGCTTTCTTCATCAGATACACGCGCATCAGACCATGCTTAAATTTTCGATCGGCGATCGTGTGACGTTTGAAGACGGGCAAGGGCGTAAGGTCGAAGGCACGCTGACCCGCTACAATCGCAAATCCGTGACCGTCATTGGAACCGATGGACGGCATTGGAATATCGCGCCGGGCTTCTTGCGAAAGGCGGATCAAGCCGCCTCCTCGAAGACGCCGAACATCATAGCACTTCCTAAACGATAACCTCATGAGACGGCGCAAGTGTATCCGTGCACCAAAGCCTGCTCCGCGGCAGGGAAAGCGAAAAAGCTCCCCGTTGGTCTTGCAGCTTGAGCACCATCCTCCGACGACCTGAATTGTCTTCACGGAAAGGCATCTCTGCGAGCTAGCGTCCAGAGCGACCAGCGCGGCTGATATGATCGATGGCGACGGCGAGCAGAAGTACGACGCCGCGGGCCGTGTTCTGATAGAAGGTCGGCACGTTCATTAGACTCATGCCATTATTGAGGCTTCCCATTAACAGCGCTCCGAGGAGAGCACCGACGACCCGGCCGCGACCGCCAGACAGGGAGGTGCCACCGATGATCGCCGCAGCGATCGCGTCGAGCTCAAGGAACAGGCCTGCAGTGCCACCGATTGCGCCACTGACGCGCGCTGTGAGGGCCACGCCGGTTACCCCATAGCCGAAGCCGGCGATGACGAAGTTCCAGAAGACAACCCTCTTGAGATTAATGCCCGATAACCGCGCCGCCTCCGGGTTGCCGCCGATGGCGTATAGGCGCGCGCCATAGCGGGTCCGCCGCATCAGCAGCTCCGCTGCAATCGCGCAAATCGCGACCAACAAGACGAGGTAGGGAATGCCCTGACGGGAAACGACCCAGATGGCTAATATCGCAGCAACAATCACTGGCCAGGCAGCACGCAGAAATTCGTTTCCCAAATGCTGCACAAGATCAAGTGCTCGAGCGCGCAGCAATTCTGTGAGACGCAATAGGAGATAGCCCCCAAGAA
>DATAPP010000067.1:0-10263 GCA_036265125.1 Pseudolabrys sp.
TCCGGCTAATGCGCAAGCTGCTCAAGAAACAGGGCTTCGCACCGAAGTTGCTAGTCACCGACAAGCTGGACTGCTACGGCTCGGCCCTCCGGCAACTGCGCCTCGCCTGCCCTTACCATCGAGGCCTCAGAAAAAACAATCGCGCTGAAAACTCCGATCAAATTGTGCGGCGACGAGAGCGCAAGATGCAGCGCTTCAAGTCGTCTCGACCCGCGCAGCGGTTTCTTAACATCTATTCCCCAGTCCACAATACCTTAACCATCAACGAACTCTCATCTCTCGGTCGACGCTTCGGATCATTAGAGCCGAAGCAGCCGTCCGGCAAGATGCGGTTGCCGCCGCATGAAACACGGTTCGACTGCGCCAACTCTCTGCATCGCGCCGGTTACCGTGACAACGGCAACTTGTCTATCGGCAACCGAAGCCACAGGAGTGGGCTCGTAAGGTGAAAGCCGCTCCTGTGGTCCCGTTTTCCGGAGTCCGCCACTTTATCGGCAATCCTTCACGCATCGACCGTTCGTTAGGTCGGTTCATTGCGCTGCAGTTTTCATCAAGTCAATCCGCTGTCGCGTCCGGAAGACGATCCGCTCGCCTGCCCTGATGTCGGCTGATACCGTCCACAGGCGGAAAGCCACGTTGAGCGGATCGATGCGCAAGGTGCTCCAGAATGTCAGCTCCCCGAATTGGTGTTGCAGCGCATGACAGCTCCTGCAGAGCGGAACGGAATAGCGATCCGACGGCTTCATTCCCGCGCCACCGTCAGACCCCGACCGCACATGGGCGGCCTCCGACGGAGCTGCCTTACCGCATGCAACACAGGGAAGCTGTCTGATAAAGCCTAAGTGCTGGGCGCGCCTGCGGAGGCCAGGTCTGGGCTTGCGAGGCGCCACCCATCGTGGAATGCGGGGCGTGGTCATTGGTTTTGAACTAAGAAAAAGCTGTGCTGCTGCACAGCCACATTGATTTCATGGCGCTATTTCCAAGCTTGCGCGCAAAGCGGCCTTCAGCGCTAATCTGGCGGGCGGGATTGGCAGTTCATGCGTCGCGCGGATTTTTTCCACCACCCCTTCAACGAAATAGTTGAAGATGCGAAGCTCGCGGTCCAGGGCTTTGAGGAACTGGTCGTCGGGCTCAACCCGGATGATTAATTTTGGCAACACGTCGTGCCAGGATAGGATATCAACCCAACTCCGCTGGGTTATGTAAAGCTGTCCCTGCAACTGAGGACGGAAGCGTTCATTGAGTTCTCCCGAAATCCAGTATTCGACTTGAGTGTGCGGTAGCGGCGCCTTAATTTCCAATAGGCCGTCCGCACCTACCAGCCGATCAGGACTGCACCCGATTGTGTGTTCATCATCGGTGATGAAGCCGACCCTCTGAGTGGCTACGTCTTGATCGAATTCATACCAATCGGCTGCCTCGGCCTCGACGATCAAGCCCCGCTCCATCGCCCGCGAATTATAAAATTCGATTTTCTGCTGCAGTATCCGTTCGGCGATCAGGATGCAGGCGTATTCACGCCACTGTTTCGAGGGCTTGCCTTGGGGTGTGATGATTTTGTGGAAGTGCGAGCTCGTCGGGATCCCAAGCTTGAGGCGGTCATACGCTTCCGAGTATTGCGCTACGTCATGATGAAAGATGGGCATGACCAGCCTCTGTCTTAGCAATGTGTTCTTCTAAAGTACTAATGGCTTTGTGATAATCCCGGACGGCGATACTCGCTACGGCTGCCTCGAGAGAACCGGCTTCCTCGACGCTCCGGGCCTTCATGTATTTGAGAAACTTCGGCCCGACTTTTGCTTTTTTGATCAGGTTAAGAATTGTCTTGGTCTGGTCCTGGTCTATTGTTCCCATAGCTCCGTCGTCATCGTCTCCGATGACTACAATATTGAAGATGTTGCAGGTGACGTAGCGGCGCAGGAAAGAATTGGTGCTCCCGGCGGCCTGCACCTCCGACTTACCCCCCGTGGTGTCGAGCGGCGCCGACATAAATGAATCCTCATAGTGGCCGCTCGGCAAATGCTTCAGACGGCCGCGGATTCGCATGCCGCCGCCATACCTCGGTTCGTCGGAATAGGAAAGATCCATATTCTCTTCCGCCAAAAGCGGCCGCAGGTGTTTGTCAATCTCCTCCAGTGGCGCGTATTTGAAGTTTAGATGAGTGCCATCTTGGGACTTTCCTTTTTCAGTTTCGTAGAGAGCGGGCCTGTTCTTGACGATTTTGATGCCGGCGAGCTTTTTTAGGATCCGGCCCTTCGCCGCGTTATATGCGAGCTCGGCCTCTTTCGCCTTCAGTCGCTCATAGATCCCCATCATGCGATCGAGCTTCTCGACATCGGCGCGGGCGTCAAGCGCCAACCGTTCAATCAATGTCAAAACCGTGGAGGAGCTATCGCCTGGTGGCGCAGCCACTATCCGGCCAATCGGACGTTCGCTCTGCTCGGTGACAGCTGCGAGGGTAGCCTGCTTCCTCATCAGATTTCTTCCCATCGGCTCGGTCTCAGCATCGCTCCGCGGTCGAAATTCCGTTCGGCGCGCAGTAACTCTGCTCTGCTCTCGGAACCGCGCTTCGGCTCATCGTTCACGGCGTCGTTGTCGCTGGCAGGGCGCAGACGATGCTTCGAGAAGTTTGTTCGGTCCATCGCGCCGTCCCCTTGGTCCAGGTTACGGGGTTTGGGGAAGCACGGGCCGCGGCTCTTCATTTATAAATCCGGCAAGGTCGCGAGCTAACTCATCGCCTTGACCGTTCTGTAGCAGAAGAACCGCATACGTCGCGCCGCCAAAAAAACACTCGCGCATTACTGGCAGGATTACTTCGCTAAAGGGGCAGTCGGTGACGCACCTGTCTAGAACATGAAACCATGCCTCATTCAGCGAGGAAATAGGCCCACCGGTTTGAGGCTTGCAGAGATCACCAGGCGACAGCTTATTTATTCCATGGCCCTCACGTATACTCATCTGTTACTCCCAAATCTGACTGTCCACAAGATGATTATTCAAAACACTATCTACCGTGTCAATGAAAAGAATCAATCTGATCTAAAATTTTGTTCCGTTATTCCTGTTTCACCTTAGACTGGTTCACCCGATTTGGCTTCTAGTGTTAATAGACCGCTTAACCATAAACCAGTTCGTTAATATCTGGAGCCCAATAGCGCGATCGTCACAATGAGTGAGCTATGGAGCTAACCGCTTTTCGTTTGACCGACCGCTGGCCCAGACCTGCAGTTCTGAGTATGTCTCAGCCGAGCAGATGATATGCCGGAAGAACGTATCACCGCGACGGGATGAGACCCGGGTCGGTCGCGGTAAGCGCCGTCCTGTGGGCGCACAATGGCGAAGCCTGGTCGAATGCCATCGGCACGCCGCCCGCGCAAGTTAGACGCCGAGCACCGAGGCAATAGAAGGAATTATAGAGCTTGGCTGAAGCCTGTCCGGCCGTCGCGGGTTTGGTCGGCTGCGCCCGAGAACTTACCAGTAGGTCGGCAGGCACGAATGGGCATTCCTAGCCGGGTTAACCAACTGAGCCCTTCAAATTTTGCTCGATTCATGGCAATTCATAGTTGGTGCGAACATGTCGCTTGTACTGGCACACCGGCATTATTGAAAGGCGACCTCTATCAGCAGTCTGCCCAAATCACAACGCCACCCGGATTGGGCGCGCCAAAGTTAACGTATTTTTTCTTGACAAACTTGGTAACACTTCCTATAATTTGACCATATTGATAGCGATTGGGACAGCACTTCGGTTGCAGGGAAAAAACCTTACGACCATTAGATAGATTTTTTTTTGGAACGGGATCGTAGAGAGAACAACCATTTTTCCTTTTAATTGTGGCCGGCCGCGTCAAGTCGCCAGATAGCCGGTCGAACTGTGATAGGATTCTATGAATAAGCTCAAACTTACCAAGGAGAGGCAAGGTCGTTTCTTGGAGGCCCTTGCCAACACCGGCAGTGTGACAGCCGCAATCGCTGTCGCTAACACGAGCCGGACTCGTGTTTACGAGCTACGGAAGGCAGACCCGGCATTCGCGAGCGCCTGGCAAGAAGCTGAGGAAATAGCCACCGATCGGCTTGAAGACGAGGCGCGGCGTCGCGCCGTCGAAGGCATCGCAGAACCGCTTGTCAGTGCTGGCAAGCTCGTTCGCGACGATGACGGCAAACCCGTCCTGGTTCGGCGCTACTCGGATAACTTGCTCCTGGCGCTGCTCAAGGCGCATCGGCCGCCGCGCCGTGAAAGGTCGGTGCGCTTCCAACTGCCCGCACTTCGATCCGCTGCTGATGCCGCCAGTGCGATGGCGGCGCTCACCGCCGGGGTGGGCGCCGGGGAGGTGACGCCGGGCGAAGCAGCCGAGTTGTCGAAGCTGGTGGACGCTTACGTAAAGGCGCTCGAGGCGGGAGAATTCGATCAGCGGCTTCGGGCAGTAGAAGTAAGAAACGATGCGACGAGACCTTGAGCTTCGGCTTCGGGCCGTCGAGGTCGCGGGGTCCGGTACAACTGGAATCTGGGTCCATCAAGACGATGGCCTGGTCCGGAGTCCCCGCGGCGAGCAGATGACGTTCGAGGAGGCCGAAGCACTATGGCGCGCTTCCGGCGCAATCCCAATCTTGCTCAGCGAAGAGGACTTAGACCTTTGATGAGGAGGGACCTTGAACGCAGGCTTGCCCGCGCGGAAACAATGGCGCCCGAGATATCGTGGGCCGATTGGCAAGCAGCGAACCACCGGCGGGTGCTACGTGCCCTCGTCGAAATGCACCAGATCATCCGGGAGCGTCTCCGAGTATTGGGAATCGACCCTGCGCTGGCAGAGACGCTCCGGCGCGGCGAGGAAGCGGCGGCTGAACTGGCAGCGATCCCGGATACACCCGAGCTGGAACGCGCCGACGACGCGATCTTCCGCACCAAATGCAGCAACAGCGGCGACGAGGCTTCCCAGGTCCCAGAAAAACTTGCGCGGATGGTGGAGCTATACCGGAGTGGTCAACACCGGATCGATTTTGCGGAGGCGAGTCCCTTCGAGCTACTGGCCTTTTGCATCGCCAGTGAGACTGACGATCGGAATCAAATGTGGGGGACAGCCGGCGAGACCAGCGACGAGGCACAGCCGAATGCTGCGATCCGGTGTGCCCCAAACCTGAGTGTTTGCCCATCGCGCGCATAGGCATGTCCCGCGTGTCCCGCTTGGTTCCACTGCTGGCTCTTGCTGCAGGCGGGCTTCAGCCGACCTCCTGAACCGGGTTCGAGCAGAGCTCTCGCCGGTGGGGCCTTGTGCAATTTCATCAGGTTTTCAGTCCGGCCGCAGGCGCAGTAGAGGGCCTCAGAGAGAGATGCGTTCCAGGCCTCGGCTTGAGCGCACGACGGCTGCAGATGTCGTCGGTGACCACGAGGCGAACGTCGAGGCTCTTGGCGGTGGCCTCGATGGGGGCACAGGCGCGACGCTGCTTATAGTTCAGCAGTTCCCGCCCTGGCATACCAAGAGACCGGTTATGATCGGTCCTGTGATATTACTGAGTATCGTAGCAAATTTGTAGGATTGCACGGCCCGGGCGTCGGCAACAAAGATGACGTCCTTATTCTCGACCGGGAATTCTTGAGCCAGCAAGTACGATTTGCGTCCCTCAGGTTAAAACGATAAACGATCGGCGAAACCGTGCTCGTCGTTCCGCCGCCTATCGGCTGATCGAGCGCACGTACGACGGAGTTGGGCTCGTAACGGAAAAGAAAGACGCCCTCCGGCTTGGCCAGATCATCGCGTAACCCTTGCGACTTGCCAAGCGCCTCGCCCAGCGTGAGCCGCGCGGTGTCGAATGGAATTTCGGCGTTTCGCCCGGTCGCTCCGAACACGCTGAAGGTTTGCGGTGCCCGTACGATTGTCAGCACATCACCTGGTTGCGCATAAATGTCCTCGGCCGGGTTCGAAACGAGCTGCCCAAACGGTATCGTCGCGGTGATTCCGCCACGCGAAAGTCGGACAAAAGTCTCATGCGGCGGGGCTTTGACGCCGCCGGCGGCGGCGATGACCTCGAGCAGCCGGTTACCGCCAGGGGACAGCGGAATCTTGGCCCCGGCGACCACTTCGCCTGTCACCGTCACCGCATTGGCGTCACTCTTCTTTATGATCACTAGCGCCTGCGGTTGCAGCGCCTTTGCCGCCAATCGGGCCTCAATGGTTTTCTGGACATCTTCGGGTGAACGGCCGGCAGCTGGAACCCGGCCGGCATAAGGCACGCTGATTGCACCGTCGCTGCCCACCTGCTGTTCAGGGATTACCGCGACGTTACCCCCGGGCCCAGTGCCGTAGGCCTCCGGCTGTAGCATCCGCTGTGCAGGACCGCCGCGCCGCCTCTCCGGGGTTTCCGACGGGGTAGGAGGCTGAACCGGCGGGCGAGCGCCAAACTCGTCCTGTCGCTCGCCGGTTCTCGGCTGGGATTCCGGCGCCAACGGTTCGACGCCCGACGGTGGCCCGGTCGGGAATGACGGCCGGCGCTTCGAAGAACAAGCCGCCGGCCGCGCTTTCCCAAATAGATACCGAGATCGTGTCGCCGATCGCGATGTTGATTGGCGGGAGCTCGGCCTCCGATGTAAAGCGAGCGGCAAAGCTCTCCTTCGGCTTGGCGACAAGGGTCGAGACGACTCGCTGGTCCACCTCGACGACGTCGAACAGAATCTCTCCTTCCGGCCGCCCCTGCTCGACGACTTCGTCTGCCGAGGGCCGGCGCGGGGAGCCCAGGAATACCCGCTAAACGAGAGTGCAATTAGAGAGGCAAAGACGAGGAAAACCGGGTTCATTGTTTCGCAGCACTCAATAAAACGCGAGAGTATCTAGCACAATCATCGAGATTTGCCAAAGCACGGCTAAACGAAGCATCGCGTTCGCGATCGATTGCATCCGTTGGGGTCGCCCTCGTCAATGACAGGCGGGTGCATCAGGCCCCAGGACGAGCCGTTTGGTCGCTCCCGGCGCAGTTCCCGAGATGCGGAGCTGCAGCGGCCGGCCGGAGGCGGGCAATCTTCGTCGAGCGAATGCGGCGAAGGGTGAATACCTGATCCGACCTATTTGGGCGGCGGCTTTGGTCGCAAATTCGAGATTGATTTCATTGTTCAAGCGGTGATGGTCGCCAAATCCGTTGCGAAGCCGGTCAAGCTAATCTGGGCACGCGAGGAGGACATCCAGCACGACTTCTATCGGCCCGCATCAACCGCTCGGTTGCGAGCAGGCCTCGACGCAGCTGGCAAGGTGACGGCCTGGGACTTCAAGATCGTCGCGCCGTCGATCATGACTCGGGCATTTCCGCGCGGAGTGAAAAACGGCATCGACCCGAGCTCGGTCGAAGGCGGCGTCGCGTCGCCATATGCCCCGCCGAACCGGCGTATCGAATATGTGTTGAAGGACGTCCGCGTCCCGGTCGGCTTCTGGCGCTCCGTCGGCAACAGTATTACCAGCTTCTACGTCGAGGGCTTCATCGACGAGTTGGCACATGCCGCCGGACAGGATCCTTACGTGTTCCGGCTCGACCAGCTGGCCGAGAAGCCGCGGCATCGAGCGGTGCTCGAAAGGGCGGCCACCATGGCCAATTGGAACCAACCGCCGCCGGCCGCCCATTTCCGCGGCATCGCGATGCATGAGGCCTTCGGTTCGATCGTTGCCGAGGTAGCTGAGATCTCGATCGAACATGACGGTTTACGTGTGCATCGCGTGGACTGTGCGGTCGATTGCGGTCTCGCGATCAATCCCGATACCATTGCAGCCCAGATGGAGAGTGGGATCGTCTACGGTCTGACCGCGGCGCTCTATGGCGAGATCACGCTCAAGCGGGGGCGGGTGGAGCAGGCCAATTTCGATACCTATCCGATGCTGCATATGGCACAGATGCCCAAGATCTCGGTGTCGATCATCGAGGGTGCGGAGCAGCCTGGCGGCATCGGCGAAGCCGGTACACCGGCCATCGCGCCGGCGGTCGCCAATGCGGTCTTCGCCGCGACTGGAAAGCGGTTACATTCTCTGCCAATCGTAAAACAGGGCTTCAACATCGCTTGAGATTCTGGCCAAACTCGACCACTGCCCTGCACCATCCGTTTGCTTCAGTCCATCAGGGAAGATGGGTAGAGTGCAAACCCTAATTTGCTACGGAGTATTTAATCTTAACCAGGTAGAGTGTTGACCTTAATAAGGTATTAGCCTTAACAAAGTAGAGTATTAACCTTAACATGCAGAACATTAACCTTCACGAGGTTGGAGTATTAACCTTACATCAGCTAAGGAGCATCAGTTTTTCAACGAATTTTTGTCTGGCATTTTCCCAAGATCCAGGGCAAATTGAATTTCTTCTCCCATACCCACCCGAGTCGAACCGCACCGTAACAGCCGTAAATAGTTGCCCATGGCAGGCATTTGTTTCCATGCAAAAAAACCCGCATCCCGACCGACCCCCAAAGTGCCGCCCTATCAGAACCCCGCATGGCGGGGCTTGGACTGAGGTGAGGACTTGACCCAGTCCGTTGGGCTCAACCGCGAGTTAACGCTCGGGCAGCGCAAGCTGCGAGCAAAATTTGAAAATGTATCACCGCAATTCCGAAAGGCGGGCGAATTACTGCCGGGCGGTGAGATCTACCATCTTCAGACCGGATGGGCGTGTCAGTTTGAAAGTTTATCAAACGGCAGTCGAGCGATCGTTGACGTGTTTCTTCCTGGCGACATGATTGGCCTCGACGGTGCCCTACACACCTGGCGGCCGGAAGAGATGCTAACGTTGACTGCAGTTACGATGCGCGCGATCCTGGCGGAGGACGCACTTTTGGATCTGATGGCGTATCGCCCCGCCGCGCTGTACGTTGCTTGGCTATTGAGTAAGCGCCAGCAGCGTGCCGACCTGCGTCTCGCTGCGATATCGTGCCTTGATGCACCAGGGCGGCTGGCGATGATGCTGCTCGACTTCTACACCCGACTGAGGCGCAAGAAACTAATTACGGGGTCCACATACAACTTGCCTTTGACCCAGGTACAAATCGCGCATTACCTTGGATTGACTGTAGTTTATATCAACCGTGTATTGCGGTCATTACGTGAAGCAGGGATTGTCAATGTCGAGAAACACTGCGTTACGATATTAGACCTTGAGCGGCTCACGCGTTTGGCGGAAAACGGAGGAATAGTGAGCTCGTCAGGCGCGGGAGTTCGCGAACGTTCCTTAACAGAAATCGTGGCTCCGGCGAGCAAAATCGGCTCTGCGGCACCGATTGGTATTGCCGGGAATTGAAATGCCGGGATGAAAGAAGTGGATCATCCCACGATCCTAAGGAATATTGATCCAGCGCGGGGTCGCCCTTGCCATCGCTGTATTTGACGACCCAGTCGCGTAGACCGTATTGATGGGGAGATTCGCGTTGAGACGTCCCATCCGATCTTAATGCCCGTGAAACCCGACATTGTTGTTTTCGGCCACGTAATCATCGGTGAAGTAGCGAGTGCTGCCGCCGAGAAATATTCGGGAGCACGAAGAATAGCGGTAACCTGACACTGCCATGCGAAAATCGCGCTCTCGGAGTATCTGACCCACCTGGTAGCCGGCCTGCGCGCCACCTCCCGGAGAGTTGCGCAGGACGACGGTTTCGATTCCCGGCGAGCTTGCGAGGGCTTCTCGAACCTTCTGCGGCTCGTCGCCGACTACACGGCCGCTGAGATCAGCTGATTGCCGATCACCTTCAGCTCCTTCCCGAGTGTTCGTGCCGGCATCAGCGACATTAACATCAGCGCAAAGGGACAGCCGGTCTGCTGATCAAACTCGTGCCACCGGAGACGCTGGAACGCTTTGGCGGTGCACGGAAATATGCGGAGGCCATCAATGACTCGCTGACCCGCCTCGGTGAAATGCTCCAGAAGCCGGAAGACGTTCGCGAGCTGCTACTCGGCAAGAGTTGCTAAGTTGTCGGTTTTCGAGCCCCTGTACCTGCGTTCCGCCGCGCCCCAACAAATACCCCTACGCTGCGCGAATCCATTCCGCGGGGATGGACTGCGCGCGCTGGTCCGCCACGAGTTTTCTGCGACGGGCCTGCTCCTCGGCGCTGATCGAAGCGGGATCCTCCCGGAACTCCGGCCCCATCGCCATCGCTTTCTTGACGGCCGGCCGCTCGCCGATTTCTTCCAGCCAGCGCTTCACGTTCGGGAACTCGTCAATCTCGATCTTTCGGGTCGCCCAGCTCGATGCCCAGGGATAGCAGATCATGTCGGCAATCGTGTAGGCGCCGGCGGCGAGATAACGTTT
>DATAPP010000068.1:0-8452 GCA_036265125.1 Pseudolabrys sp.
TCGGACCACTCGTAAATCGTCGGGATACGGTGGCGCGCGGCAAGCGCGACGAGCTGATCCTGCTGAACTTGAAAGAATGGATCATTGCCCATCACCAGTCCGTCAACGCCATGCTGCACAAGGCTGCCGAAGGCGGCATCGATTTCGGTCGGCGTCGCGGCGTTGAGCACGAGAAGCTCCAGCGCCATGGTTCGACCGGCGGATTGAGCATAAAGGAGCTGGTCCGCCGTGCTTGCGCCGTTAGGGTTCACCAGGAAGCCGACCAAGCGAGCATTCGGTAAGAGCTGGCGCAGCAGTTCGAAACGCTTCGTTAGCAAGGCGGTATTGAGCACATACGCTCCGGTGCTGTTGCCACCTGGCCGATTGATGCTTTTGACGAGGCCATCCTGGACCGGATCATTGGCGGTCGCAAAGATGACCGGGATTGTTGCGGTCGCGGCTTGCGCCACGCGAGCGATATTGGTCCCGCCCGCAGTCATGAGTACTTCCACTCGTCGGCGCAGCAACTCCGCTGCAAGAAGTGGCAATCGGTCGTATTGGCCATCGGCAAAACCATATTCGATCGTCAAGTTTTGGCCCTCGACGTAGCCGGTTTGACCGAGTCCCTGACGAAATGCAGTGAGAATTCTTTTCTCTGTGGCGGTGTCGGCTGATCTGAGACTGAACCAACCGATCGTGCGTATGGTGGTTTGCTGCGCTCGCGCCGAGAGCGGCATTGCGAGCGCACCAGTCAGGCCTGCAAGAAATTCCCGCCGCCTCATGTTCGCCCCAGGCTCAGGAGCAATATTGTACTAGCTGCAGCGAGTGCTTTGATAGGGGGTGAAGTCGCCTTTGGTACCGCAAGTTAAACTCCAGCCGACGTCCGCTTTGGGTCAAAAGCAGACATTTGCATTGCGCCAGCCCATGTCCGCTTAACCCCCCAAAAGCGGCCATTTGCAGTGCACTAGCGCATGTCTGCTTTGGGCCAAGAGCGGACATAATTCATTCGATCAGTTCATCTGCGCGCTGCAGCACCGAATGGGGCACTGTTAGGCCGAGCGCTTTCGCGGTTTTGAGATTGATGACCAATTCGAACTTGGCTGGCTGCTCAATTGGTAGGTCGCCGGGTTTGGCCCCTTTCAAAATTTTGTCAACGTAGAAAGCCGCACGAGTCGCTAGTGCCTGTAAATCGGGCCCATAGCCCATCAGTGCACCAGACTTGGCGAATTCACCGGTGTAGGAAATTGCTGGCAACTGGATTGCGGCCGCGTGATCAGCAATCTGCTTCCGATTTCCGAACAACATGGCATCAGACAACACGATAAGAGCCTGTGCACCGTCCGTTTTCATTAAATTGAAGGCGCGCGCGAAGTCTTTGGGATTTGTCACGCTAACGGATTGCAGTTGTAATCCCCCGGATTGAGCCGCCGCCTCTGCCTCTTTGAATTCCGGTTTGGACACTGGATTGTCGGAATTCCAGAGAACTGCTAGCCGCGAAAGTCCGGGAACGACTTCTTTGAGAAGTTCTACCCGTTTGCCGCTGACCTCCGGTGCAAGTACTGTCAGCCCTGTGATGTTGCCACCTGGTCGAGCAAGGCTGGCCACCAGTCCGACCGACACCGCGTCGCCACATGCAAAGCACACAATCGGTATCGTCGATGAAGCACGTTTTGCAGCTTGCGTCGCCAAAACGCCATGTGAGGCAAGCACATCAACTTTTAGACGGACCAGCTCGAGGGCAAGGTCGGACAATCGTTCTTCCTTCCCGTCTGCCCAACGATACTCAATGGTGGTGTTTTGGCCCTCGACATAACCGAGTTCACGCAGTCCTTGTCGAAAATGTCCGACGCGGGCTTCCATCGAGGCGGCCGACGCAGGACTGAGAAACCCGATCCGATATGTCTTTGGTTGCTGCGCCACCGCGACGCCGGCGGATGCAAAGATGGCAAGAGCCGCTAGGATAATGGCCCGATTCAGACACATATCATCGCTCTGTTTCGCAGCATAAATTTCGCATAAATGTCGGAATACGTGCAAGCCATTGCCCTTGGGAATACCTACTTTGTTCGCGCTTCTTGAGATGGGAAAGATCAGACGCACGTTGACGCGCGGAATGCCCCAATGTCCGCTTTGGGTCATTAGCGGACAAATGCACCGCACAACGTCATGTCTGCTTTACCCCCAACAACGGACATGAAATGGCAGTTCGCGACTTGCGGAGCCTAGTGTCGCTTCGGGGCCAAAAATGTCCCCTCTTCCCCCAAAAGCGGACATTGGATGACGGTGTTGGAATGTCCGCTTTGGGCCAATAGCGGACATTAGCCTCGGTGGACCCTTTCGTACAGGTTACGAAGTATTGCTGCGGTCACGCCCCAGATGTTTCGGCCACCGAACGGCATAGCGTAGAGGCTAATGGTGAGGCCGTTCCAGTTTCGGCTCTCACGCTTGTGATTTTGCGGCGTCATCAGGAAGGCGAGCGGCACTTCGAAGGCGTCGTCAACCTCTCCCTTGTTGAACCGAAGTACAAAGCGCGGCCGCACTCGAGCGAGCACCGGCAAGATGCGATGGCCGAAAGGGGTCATGTGAACGTCGAGATAGCCGATTGGCTCGACAAAACGGCGGGGAAGCGCAATCTCCTCCTCGGCCTCGCGTAGTGCGGCGGCGACGGGGCTTTCATCACTCGCATCGATCTTGCCGCCGGGAAACGAAATCTGCCCGGCGTGGTCGGCTAGATGCGCAGTGCGTTGGGTGAACAGTACGCTCGGTTCGTGGCGTTTAATGATTGGCACCAACACCGCGGCAAATCTGACTGGCCGCACTGCGGCAATGGCGGCGACCACTGCGGGATCGGCGTCTTGCTGGTCGTGCCGGGGGATCACATTCGGATCGGCGAACCCCGCCGGCACATCTAACGTAAGCCTTTCCTGCGCACGCGAAAAAAAATCCGCGGCTCGCATTCAACGCTTTGAGAGCACTGCGTCGATTGAGTAGCGTCCTGCTCCAGCCACAAAGACATACAGTGTACCGCCCATGATCGCGATGTTTTTCAGCCAGTTGTTATACTGGCCAGCTTGTTGTGCCGCTGGATACGTCCAGTAACGGTGAGCAATCGCGGTCGCTACCAGCACCCACAAGAACGATGCAAGCGCCGCATAACGGGTCGCGATGCCGAGGATCAAAGCAGCGCCCAGAACGACTTCGGCAATGCCAGCGAACCAGGCCCAGAACTCTGGCGGTGACATGCCGAGGCTTGTGAAATAGGCGGTGGTCCCCGCAATGCCGCCAAGCTTGCCGTACCCTGAGGCCAAAAGAAGCCAACCTAGAAGTACGCGGCCCACAAGGAGCAGAAAATCGCTCCAAGTCGCGGCAATGCTGTCTGTATGAGCAAGATGCAAAGTGTTGGCTGACGCAGCCATGTGTTTCCCCCTCAAGTTATTCGCCCAACATTAAACCAAGGGAGCGGACCAGAACATACAAACATTGGCGTGAACGCATCATGACAAAGGTCAGAAGCTCTGACCAAAATGTCCGCTTTGGGTCATAAATGGACATTCCGTCATGCCCGAGCCATGTCCGCTTTACCCCCGAAAGCGGACCCGGGGCATTTTGTTTTGAATCGGATGTCTGGCCTACTTTAGAGCGTGGACCTTGAACCCAGACATGGCCCGGCCCCATCTCCTTGTTGCTCAAAACGGTCCTCTTGTGCCGGAGCGCATATGGCAAAACCATCAGCGAAGTTGCTGCAGTCTATCACTGCGTTAGTGGTGGTAGTCGGTTCTCTGACGACGACTGCGAGTATTGCGCATGCTGCCGAGTTGCGGGTTTTGTCCCCGCAAGCGATGAGACCCGCACTTAGCAATCTGATCCCGCAGTTTGAACGCTCCTCGGGCAACCAGGTCACGATTTCTTATGCGTCCACTTCAGTTCTCGTTAGGGAGATCGAAGATGGAAAAATGGCTGACGTGGCAATCCTGTCGCCCCAGCAAATCAAGCAACTTCAGGATGAGGGTAAGATCGTCGAGGATAGTGTGACACCCATCGCAAAGCTCGAATATGGCGTATTCATTCAGAAAGGTGTCCCAAAGCCCGACATGAACACGGTTCACGCACTGAAGCAGATGCTGTTGAGCGCAAAATCGATTGCCCTGGGTGATCCTAAAAGCAGTACCACTGGAAGCTATTTCGCCAATTTGATCGAACGGCTACAAATTGCCGACGCGATAAAGCCAAAAATTAAGACGTTCTCGTCAGGTGCTGCAGCTCTGGAGGCCATCGCAAACGGCGAGGCCGAGCTCGGTGTATGGGTGATCAGCGGTGCCAATGGACCAGGCACCGAACTGGCAGGCGTTTTGCCAGCTCAGGCTAAGACGTTTAATGCCTACGCCGCCGGAATTCTTACGAGGAGTAATCAAATGCAGGCAGCAAAAGCTTTATTATCGTTTATCTCATCACCTAATTCGCTGACCGTTATGAAGTCGAAAGGCATTAACTCGCCTTGATTTAGCTTTCGCAGCTTCATGTGTCCCTCGCCGCCGGAGGGGTTGGATGTGAGGTCAGCCAATGTCCGCTTTGGGCCAATAGCGGACATGGCCAGTCTCACTCAATCAGATCGTCCGCACGCGCAACCAACGATGTCGGCAGAGTTAGCCCGAGGGCTTTTGCAGCCTTACGGTTGATGACTAGCTCATACTTCGTTGGCGCCTGCACGGGCAGCTCAGCTGGCTTCTCGCCCTTAAGAATACGATCGATATAGACCGTAGCCGTCCGAAACGAGTCCCGCTGGTCAAAACCATAGGACATAAGGCCGCCGAGTTCTGTAAAAAATCGCCAAGGATAGACGGCCGGCAGATGATAGCGTGCAGCCAACAAAACTACTTCGGTACGATAGACGTTCAAAAAACCGTCCGGCATTACGATTAGGCCGGTATTCGGGCTTTGCGCTTGGGTGGCAAAAACGGTTTCGAGGTCGGACTTGCTATCGACCGTGGCGGCGACCGCCTCCACTCCGAGGGAAGCGGCTGCAGCCTTGAATGGATCTAAATAATAATTTGCGAAGGGCGCTGTTCGCGGATTGAATAAAAAGGCGGCCCGCTTCAACTGGGGAGCGATGTCCTTTAGCAGCTCTAGCCACTTGCCGCTTGTGGTGGGCTCCATAATTGTAAAACCAGTCGCGTTGCCTCCCGGTCGTGAAAGGCTTTTAACGAAACCGCTTCCAACCGGGTCCGTAACGATTACAAAAACGACTGGGACACTGTGCGTCTCTTGCAGCATCGACGCCGTAGGCGGGGTATTTTGCGTAAGAATGATATCGGGGTTCAGCGCGAGAATTTCCTTAGCGGACCGTTGCCTCACCTCGGCATCATCGAGCGCTCCCCAGCGCGTCTCGATTCGGACATTGCGGCCTTCGACCCACCCGAACTTCTGCAGCCCCTGTCGGAAGGCGCCTAAATAATCTTGAAACTCAGGATCACTCTCCCGATGCGCCATCAGCACGCCGATATGGCGTACCTTTTCGGGGTGCTGCGCATATGCCGCGAACGGCCGGACCGCGGCTGAACCGGCAATTCCTTTGATGAAGTCTCGCCGCCTCACAGGTTATCCCTCACCAAAGGATCGTACCAAGCGGCAACAGCATTCTGGAAGGGGTAACCTAACTCTGGCCGATGTCCGCTTTGGGCCAATAGCGGACATCGCTGGCTTTATTCGATCACCTCGTCGGCGCGGGCGACCAAACGGGCGGTAGTATGCCAATTCCGACCGCTTTGACGGCTCTGAGATTGATGACCATCTCGAATTTGGTCGTGGCCAGAGTAAAGCCCTATGCAAACACTCTTACGATCTGTGCTAACCGGCAATTAGCGATTGTGCTCCATACCTTCTTACCATGAAACACTTCATCGGATGCATAGGCATAGCCATTACGCTGGACTACTTGGCGTTGAATGGATACTGCACCGAGGTTTGCACTCATGCGCTCTCGCTGGCCTGCGACCAAATGCTGTCCCAAGCGCATCAATTCAAAATTTTTCACTAACCGGCTAACCAGCGATTAGGACTTTGGCGCAACAATTACTGAATGCGCATGATGACTGGGATTGCCGGCGGGCTGGCGGTCGGGTTTTTATTGGACTCCTGGCTCTATGACGGCCGTAACGTTGATGGCATTTTCCGGATGCTCAGGGCTATGGCCGTTGGCTTCGGGTTCTCGTAACGTCCAGACATTCTCGGCAAAATTCGGCTTTGCCCGCTTTATCCCCGAACGCGGACATTTACGGCTACAGTCTCAATGTCCGCTTTGGGCCAATAGCGGACATCGCGGGTGTCCGTGATCTGCTTCTCAATTGCAGATATTGTGGTGGGGCGACGTAGCTATGGAGTAATCGCCGATGTATGCCTCGTCTTCTTGGACAAGATATAGAAACGGCTTGTCTCCGGTCTCTTCGCCTGACGCGGTTTTCCCCCTGACGTAGCCGCAAATAGAGTCGATAGACTTGCCGACCGCATTTTTCCTCTCGGCCCGCTTTATCTCTTTAAACTCAACAGACGCCGGGTTCTCCATTTTCGAGGCTATTGTGGTCTTTGCATTTTTCAGAACGGTATCGGATGTCTCAGCGAGCCGATCGGGCGGCGGAGCCTCGGGCGTGGAGTTGATCGCTGAGTTTGCGCTTTTTTCGATGAGGCCGGTGTGGTCAGTCGATGCTGGCTCTGGTGCTTTCGCAGTCGTTGTGAATTTCACGTTTGCTGTCGCAGGACCGGGCCTGAATGACACTGACTTTAATTCAACCCGGGGAGTGGCCGCGGTTCTGTGAATACAATCTTTCGACGTGCAGCGCTCCAGCGATGCCGGCGGCAGAGTCCGGCAGCAGCCGATCAAAGTTGCCAACAGAGCGCCAATGATAAGCGATCTCATGCAATTCCCTCCCCTCAGGAAAAATTCGGCTCGCATTTCTTGGCAGGCGAGTTGAGAAATTGATTTTAAAAAACCGCACGCCCTTGCGGCGAAGTTGCGGGCGATGTTGGGCCACAAAGTGAAAATGATCGGAAATGGTTATCAAGCACCATCGCGCGCATGGATCACCTTAGGTGCGAGCGAACCCCGTTAGAGAATTGGACTGTGGTCCAACCGAATGCTCCGGGTCAAAAGCAGACATTGCATCGCAAAAAGGGCTGTCCGCTTTACCCCCGAAAGCGGACATTGGCAGCGCACAACCCCATGTCTGCTTTGGGCCAAAAGCGGACAATGACCCTATACCGGATTTGCGGCCTGTATCTTAATATCGGCTTGATGAGCGATGACGTTTCAAAATTTTTAGAAAACCGCCTCGGACGTCTTCACGCCAAGCTACGTCTTGGAATAGAAGCAGAACATGAGGCTCAAGTATTCGGGCAGGGCATAAACTATTTTCACATTGAAAATTTGAGGTCATCGCATTTTCTCATCACAAGTTTTTTAAAGTTGGTAGGGCTGTATGGCCGCGGCCGCAGAAATGCGGCCCAGATCCAGGTCAGACGCAACTACGTAAGATCGATTCAAATACCGAAGGCATTTGATGGGTTCGCTATTCTTCACCTTAGCGACCTGCACGTCGACATGAGCCGAGACGCGATGGAGCGACTCACGACCGTTTTGCCAGAACTAGAGTACGATCTCTGCGTTTTAACGGGTGACTACAGAGGCGAGACTTTCGGCCCGTACGACGAGACCATGGCTGGCATGGCGCGGATTTGTGCTGCTCTAAAACGACCAATTTATGGAGTGCTAGGAAATCACGACACGATCCGAATGCTGCCAGGACTTGAGCAGATGGGCATCCGAATGCTGCTCAATGAATGCGAGATCATCAAACGTGACGGACAATGCATTTATCTTGCCGGAATCGATGATGCCCATTTCTATCTGACAGATAATATTGAAAAGGCTGCTTCTGGAATACCAGACGGGGGGTTTTCGATCCTTCTTTCACATACCCCTGAAGTTTACGAGGAAGCTGCTTACGTCGATTTCAATCTGCTGCTAAGCGGACATACCCACGGTGGACAGATTTGCCTACCTGGGCACATTCCGATCATTCTGAATTCAGTTTTACCAAGAAATATGGGCCGTGGCGCCTGGAAGTATCGCGGCATGTTTGGATACACGTCGGCCGGTGCGGGGTCGACAATCCCCGTACGGTTCAATTGTCCGCCAGAAATCACGCTGCATTATTTAGCGTCGAACTGACATAGCATGTCCGCTTTGGGTCAAAAGCAGACATTCGGTGGTGCAATCGTCATGTCCGCTCTACCCCCGAAAGCGGACATTCGTCGCCGCGATTGAAAAGTCCGCTAACGGCCAATAGCCGACATACCTTCTATTCAATCACCTCGGTGGCGAGGGCGAGGATCGAATCCGGGATCGTCACGCCGATCGCCTTTGCAGTTTTGAGGTTGAGGACCAGGTCGAACTTTGCGGCTTGTTCCACGGGTAGATCAG
>DATAPP010000069.1:0-32651 GCA_036265125.1 Pseudolabrys sp.
CGGGCCGCGCTTTTCGTGGTCGCCCCAAACAGGGACGGCCTCCGTCAGCCAGCTCCTGGCGGGCGGCCCCTATTGGCCGCCAGGCGGAGCCCCGGCGCCGCCCGGGTGCGTGCTTTGCGAGGCACGCCCGCGGGCGCCGCACCCTGCTCCACCATCAGACGCCTCATGATGACGCCCCTCGATGAGCAGGGTGATAGGACTATATTCACGATAGGATTAAAGTCAAGAGAGCCGCTGCTGCTCCGTACGACTATTGCCACCCCGGGACATTGCGCATGCAACAGCGGAATTCGGTGCCGAATTTTGGGGAATAAGCGCTGTAAACGTCAGTTCATCTGACCAAAGCGGTCGTCGAGCGCGTAACCGGCACCCCGAACCGTGCGGATGGGATCCGCCATCTGGCCGCGATTGATCGCCTTTCGCAGCCGCCCGACATGCACATCAACGGTCCGCTCGTCGATATAGATGTCCGATCCCCAGACCCCGTCGAGCAACTGTTCGCGCGAGAACACCCGGCCCGGGCGCTCCATGAGGAACTCGAGCAGACGGTATTCGGTTGGTCCGAGATCAACCGCACGTCCGTTGCGGGACACTCTTTTCTTCTCACGGTCCAGCTCGATGTCGCCAATACTGAGTACGGTGGCGACCCGCTCGGGATTTGCGCGGCGCAACAACGCCCGCACGCGCGCCAGCAGCTCGGGCACCGAAAATGGCTTGACGATGTAATCGTCGGCGCCGGTGGCAAGACCGCGCACCTTTTCGCTTTCCTCGCCGCGCGCGGTCAGCATGATGATTGGCAGCTGCCGCGTTTCAGGTCGTGCGCGCAGCCGGCGGCACAGTTCAATGCCGGAAAGACCGGGCAACATCCAGTCGAGCACGACCAGATCGGGCGTGCTCTCCTTCAGGCGCGTATCGGCCTCATCGCCGCGGGCCGAGGTCTCGACTTCGTAGCCCTCAGCTTCGAGGTTGTACCGGAGCAGCATCGTAAGCGGTTCTTCATCTTCGACGATCAAGATACGGGCGTTCATGTGCATTTCCATTACCTGTCACCAGCCGTGCGCACCGCTGAGATGGTCGTGGTATCGCCTTTCGGCC
This sequence comes from Pseudolabrys sp., assembly GCA_036265125.1. Lineage (GTDB taxonomy): Bacteria > Pseudomonadota > Alphaproteobacteria > Rhizobiales > Xanthobacteraceae > Pseudolabrys. Next base: position 1,096 of record DATAPP010000069.1, read on the forward strand.
GCTGGTCGGCAATCGGACGTCCCTCGATAATGTAGTGCACTGTCTCAGCAATATTGGTTGCATGGTCTCCCATGCGTTCGATGTTCTTCGCGCAAAACATCAGATGGATGCAGAAGGTGATGTTGCGCGGATCTTCCATCATATACGTAAGCAGTTCGCGGAAAACCGAGGTGCAGACCGCGTCGATTTCCTCGTCGCCGCGCCATACCATCATTGCCTTGCTGACGTCGCGTTGACCGTAGGAATCGAGCACCAGCTTCATCTGCTCGAGCACCAGATCGGTCATATGCTCGACACCGCGGATAAGCTTCGGCGGCGGAAACTCGCCGTTGAGCGCAACCACGCGCTTGGCGATGTTCTTGGCCAGGTCGCCGATGCGTTCAAGATCATTCGCAAGACGCAGGGCGCCGACAACTTCGCGCAGATCGACCGCCATCGGCTGGCGGCGCGCGATGGTGAGCACCGCCTTTTCTTCGATTTCGCGCTGCAATGCATCGATGTTCGCGTCCCCCGTGGTTACGCGCTGCGCCAGCGTGGTATCGCGCTTCGCCAGGGCATCGACCGACTCCGCGACCTGTTTCTCGGCAAGACCGCCCATCTCGGCAACCATGCGTGCGAGATCCTGCAGGTCCGTGTCGAACGCCTTCATGGTGTGGTCGGTCATCGTGTTCATCTTTCGCTCATGTACGTTGGCAGGCGATCATGCGCTAGCCGAAGCGGCCAGTGATGTAATCCTGCGTGCGGCGGTCATTTGGGGTCGTGAAGATCCGGGTCGTCTCACCGAACTCGACAAGATCACCGAGATACATGAAGGCCGTGAAATCCGATACACGCGCGGCCTGCTGCATATTGTGGGTCACGATTGCAATCGTGTAGTCGTCCTTGAGTTCGTCGATCAGTTCTTCGATCTTGGCGGTCGAGATGGGATCGAGCGCGGAGCATGGCTCGTCAAACAAGATCACTTCCGGGCGCACAGCGACGGTGCGGGCGATGCACAGGCGCTGCTGCTGACCGCCGGAAAGGGAAAGTCCATTGGCGCCGAGCTTGTCCTTGACTTCTTCCCACAGCGCCGCGCGTTCCAGGGCGTGCTTGACCCGGTCTTCCAGCTCCGCCTTCGGGAGCCGCTCATACAATCTGATGCCGAAGGCGATGTTCTCGAAGATAGTCATCGGGAACGGCGTCGGTTTCTGGAACACCATGCCGACTTTCGCGCGCAGCAGATTCAGGTCCTGTGACGGCGAAAGGATGTCATCGTTGTCGAGCCGCACGTGACCGGTGGCGCGCTGGTTGGGATAAAGATCGTACATCCGATTGAGGATGCGCAGCAGCGTCGACTTGCCACATCCAGACGGACCGATGAACGCGGTCACCTTGCCATGATACAGGGGCACTGAAATATCCTTCAGCGCGCGATTGTCGCCGTAAAAGAAATTCAGGTCGCGGATGGAGATCTTCTCGGTCAGATCCTCCGCATTTCCCGGCGTGTGAGTAACGGTTGGCACTGTGATGGTTGCTACGCTCATGACGACCTTCTCTGGGCGGCAAGAATCCGGGCGATGATGCTGAGCGCAAGCACCGCCAAAGTGATGATCAATGCGCCGGTCCAGGCCAGTTGCTGCCAATCCTTGTAGGGGCTGAGCGCGAACTGGAAGATGACGACCGGAAGACTGGCGACCGGAGCATTCATATTTGTGCTCCAGAACTGATTATTCAGTGCGGTGAACAGCAAGGGGGCGGTCTCGCCCGAAATTCGTGCGACCGCGAGCAAAACGCCGGTGACCATGCCGGCACGGGCCGCACGATAGGCGACCCTCTGAATCATGAGGGATCGGGGCAGTCCAATCGAGGCCGCGGCTTCACGCAGGGTGTCGGGTACGAGCGTGAGCATGTCTTCGGTGGTGCGCACAACAACGGGCACCACGATGACTGCCAGCGATACCGCTCCGGCCCAGCCGGAGAAATGCCCCATCTGCGCGACCATGACTTCATAGATGAACAGCCCGACCACGATCGAGGGCGCGCTGAGCAGAATGTCATTGATGAAGCGCACGACCGTGGTCAATTTGTCGTAGCGGCCGTACTCAGCCATATAGGTGCCGGCCAACATGCCGAGCGGAGTGCCTATCATCACCGCAATTGTTGTCATCACCAGGCTGCCGGCAATCGGATTGAGCAGGCCGCCGGCGGAACCGGGCGGCGGCGTCATCTCGGTGAACACCGCAAGCGACAGGCCGCTGAAGCCTTCCCACAACAGTACAGCCAGAATGGCAACCAGCCACGTCAGGCCGAAACCTGTCGCAGCGTAGGCGAGAGCCATGGTGATCACGTTGCGGCGGCGGCGCTTTGTCTGCAGCGAGGAATTCATGGTCAGCCTCCGACCCGTGCGTTCAGTCGCATCAGCAACAGCCGCGCGATGGCGAGCACGATGAAGGTGATCACGAACAGGATCAGGCCGAGCGCGATCAAGGCAGACGTATAGAGGTCGCCGACCGCTTCGGTGAATTCGTTGGCAATGGTGGCGGAGATGGTGGTGCCGGGAGCCAACAGCGATCCTGAGATTCGGTGCGCATTGCCGATCACAAATGTGACCGCCATGGTTTCGCCGAGAGCGCGGCCGAGACCGAGCATAACTCCGCCGATCACGCCAACACGGGTGTAAGGCAACACGACGTAGCGCGCGACCTCCCAGGTCGTACAGCCGAGCCCGTAGGCCGCCTCCTTGAGCACCGGCGGCACCGCTTCGAACACATCGCGCGAGATGGAGGTGATGAAGGGCAGTACCATGATTGCGAGGATCAGGCCCGCTGTGAAGATGCCGATGCCATAGGGCGGGCCAGCAAACAGGATTGAGAGGACCGGAATATTGCCGAACAGTTCAATCAGGAACGGCTGCACATGCTGCTGCAGGAACGGCGCAAACACAAACAGGCCCCAGATGCCATAGATAATACTGGGAATACCTGCGAGCAGTTCGATTGCAATGCCGATCGGACGACGCAGCCACATCGGGCACAGTTCGGTCAGGAACAACGCGATGAACAGGCCGACCGGGACGGCGATCAGCATCGCAATCAATGAAGTAACGATGGTGCCGTAGATCGGCGCAATCGCCCCGAATTTCTCGGTGACCGGATTCCAGACTTCTTCGTAAAGGAAGCTCAAACCGAAGGTGCGCAGCGCCGGCAATGATCCCCAAACCAGCGAAACGATAATGCCGCCCAGGATGATGAGGACTGCAAGCGCGGCAGCGCGGGTAATGTGGCGGAATACGATGTCACCCAGGCGCAGGCGCTGCAGAACCCTGGCGCGGTCGACCTGGTCGACGGCCGAAATCCCCGTACCCTGCAACGCCACGTCAACCACCGGTCGCCTCCCCATCGATAGCATCCGGCTCCCCTTGGGCTCTTCGCCACTGCGGAGAGTTACTCAAGCCGCCCGCCGGCCGCAGCACAAGCCGCCTGTCAGCGGGGCGGTGGAAACAAGGAAAGGGCGCCACGCGGCGCCCTTTCCTCACTTTTTGATCAATTCGTCATCGCAAAAACGGGCTTGCCGCTCGCGTCTTTGATCTCATTCGTCCAGGTCTTCTCGACGTCCTTGACGACATTGGCGGGCATCGGGACGTAGTCGAGATCTTCGGCCGCCTTGCTGCCATTCTTGTAGGCCCATGCGAAGAACTTGAGCGCCTCACCGGTGGCAGCGATATCACTTGGCTGCTTGTAGACGAGGATCCAGGTCGCCGCTGTCATCGGCCACGAGCTGTCGCCAGGTTGATTGGCGAGAATCACGCCGTAACCAGGCTGCGACTTCCAGTCGGCATTTGCCGCCGCGGCCTGGAACGCTTCAGAGGTTGGCGTGACCGTCTTGCCGGCCTTGTTGATCATCTTGGTGAAGGTCAGCTTGTTCTGCTTGGCGTAAGCATACTCGACATAACCGATCGAGCCTTTGGTGTTGCCTACATTGTTGGCAACGCCTTCATTGCCCTTGGCGCCGATCCCGCTCGGCCATTGCACCGATGTGTTGACGCCGACTTTCGACTTCCAGTCGGGACTAACGTCGGCGAGGTAGTAAGCGAAGTTGAAGGTGGTGCCGGAGCCGTCGGACCGGTGCACGATCGCAATCGCCTGGCTTGACAGCTTCACGCCCGGATTCAACTTTTTGATCGCGGGATCATCCCAGGTTTTGATGTCGCCGAGAAAGATCTTGGCGAGGGTCGGGCCATCGATGGTCAGTTCTCCCGGCTTCACGCCATCGAGATTGACGACCGGTACGATGCCGCCCATCACCATCGGGAACTGGGCGAGACCGGCTTCGTCGAGCTCCTTGCCCGGCAGCGGCGCATCGCTGGCACCGAAGGTCACGGTCTTGGCTTTGATCTGTTTGATCCCGCCACCCGAGCCAATCGACTGGTAATTCAGTCCGTTACCGGTGACCTTTTTGTATTCATCGGCCCACTTGGCATAAATCGGATAAGGGAAGGTAGCGCCGGCGCCAGAAATGTCGGCGGCTTTGGCCGGAACAAACGCTGCGGCGGCGGCCACGACGCCCGCTGCCAGTGCGGTCCAGTGTTTCAAGGGTTCTCTCCATGTTTGCGGCCAAAGACGCTCGCGGGCCGAAAGGGACCCGTCGTCTCTGTCTCCAGGCCCAATCGCTCGGGCTGCCGCTGTTGCTTTAAAAGATGCTCTCCACGCCGGCTTCGGACGTTTTTGTTCCGCATAAGAGCTGGGAATTCCGAAGCCGAGGTCTGCCATAGGCGTCGCATGTCACCGTTCTATAAAGCTTTGGTGACAGTCACATGACAGCCTAACCTATTGAACTTGGCTATGAATCGTCTGCCGAGACGGAATCGCCGGTGCGAAACGGCAGGTGCATGATGAAGGCAGCGCCCGAGCCCAAAGTGCTTTCAATCGTGAGACGGCCGCCGTGCCGGTTGAGCACATGCTTGACCAGAGCCAGCCCCAAACCGGTGCCGCCTTGTGCGCGGCTGTCGACGACATCGACGCGATAAAAGCGTTCTGTCAGTCGTGGCAGATGTTCGGGCGCGATGCCTGGACCGTAGTCACGTACCGCCACGCGTGCTTCCGGCGCGCCGCCGCGCGTCTGCCCCTGCGCCAATGTGACATCGACACGCTTCCCGGCAGCACCATACTTGAGCGCGTTTTCGACCAGATTTTCGAGAGCGCGAACCAGCTCGTCGCGATCACCGCGCACCATCAAGGTATCTGACGGCGCCAGGACCTTGATTTCAACGCCGCGATCGCGGGCCAGCGTCTGCAAGCCGTCGACCACCTGCCGCACGATCGGCGCAAGGTCGACTGGAATATTCGGCTGCAGATGGGCATTGAGCTCAATACGCGAAAGTGACAACAGGTCATCGATCAGGCGGGCCATGCGCGTCGCCTGACCCTGCATGATGCCGAGGAATTTTTCGCGCGCCACAGTGTCGTCTTTGGCCGTCCCCTGCAGCGTTTCGATAAAGCCGAGCAACGCCGCGAGCGGCGTACGCAACTCGTGGCTCGCATTCGCGATGAAGTCTGCGCGCATTTCCTCCACGCGGCGCAACGGGGTGAGATCATTGAAAGTCATAAGAAGGATGTCGACGGCCCCTTCGTCTCTAGCCGCGAGCCGGACCGGTGTGACAAAGGCCTCGAACCATCGGTCGAGGGGTACGCGCTCGAAGAATTCGACACGTTGCGGCTCACGCCGTTTGGCGGCTCGGCGGATGGCATCGACCAACTCCGGCATTCGCAAACTGATCAGCGCGGGTTCGCCACGCCGCAACGCCGGCGCAATGCCTGCGGCTGTTTCGTTGAACGCGATCACACGGCCTTCGCGATCAAGCACGATTGCAGCACCAGGCAGACCACCGATAAGTTGCTCGATCAACAAGGCCTGCGGTCCGGCAAGTGCGCGGTCCGCTGCGGGCGTGGCGCCGGCGGCACTGACGACGGTTGTCTGTCCAAGCAAAGCCTGCCACGCGCCACGCAATCGGCCCGCCAAGCCAACGGCGGGAGTAAAATCGCGGCGGTCGTCGTCTATCGCCATGATCAGTCGGCGTCGGTTTTTTCGGCCTCGATCTCACTACGGATCGGCGCGGTCACCGACTTTATCAGTTTCGGTGTGGCCACCCGCGCACCTTTCAGATTGAGCCATACTTCGCGCGCGCCAAGGATGGCCAGAGCAAGCACGAAGGGCACGATATAATAGAGCAACCTGAACAACAGCAGCCCGGCGAGCACGGATTCCTTGTCGTACTGCCACAGCGCCACAAGCATGGCGGCGTCGAAGACGCCGAGACCTCCGGGGGCGTGGCTGGCGAAGCCAAGCAGTGTTGCCGATACAAACACCACCGCTATGGTCACAAAGTCGATGTTGGGCTCGCTCGGAAGCAGCATATACATCGCCAGCGCGCAGAAGCCGAGATCGAGGATTCCGATGCAGATCTGCAGCAGCGTCGACGGACCACTCGGTAAATGGACTTTCCACTCGCCCTGACCGATTTCGCGAGGCGCGCTCCAGACCCAGCTCACATATGACAACAGCACCACCAGAATGCCGATGGCGATGGTGCGGTTGAGCCAGGGCGGCAGCTGGTCGATCGGCACGGCGGCCTGCGGATGATAGGCGACGCCGAGGCCAAGCACGGTGGCGTTGCCGAGCCAAAAGGTGAGACCAGCGATAAAGCAGATCTTCGCAACCTCGATCGCGTCGAGCCCATAAGTCGAATAGATGCGGTAACGCACCGCGCCACCCGTGAACACCGTGGCTCCGATGTTGTGACCAATCGAATAGCTCGTAAAGCCGGTAAGCGCCGCAATACGATAAGGAACCTCTTCGCGGCCAATGGTCCGTAGAGCGAACCAGTCATAGAAGGTGAGTGTGAAATACCCGCAAGCGACAAAAAATGCTGCGGCGGCGATATGATGCGGCTCGGTCGCTTTCAGCGCCGCGATGACCTCATCGGTATCGATGTCGCGGAGCATATGGAAAAGGACGACACCCGCAACGGAAATAATCGCAATGCTCAGAATCAGGCCAATCCGATTCCAGCCGATCGTCCTCTGTAAAAATCGCGCCGCCGCGCGCAGCCACTTGACCATCATTCCTCCGGTTTCAGCGCCGGCAACATCGCCTTCAACGCCGCACGCCCCCGAAAAGCGTACCTTTGCCCGTCCCCTAGCAGAACTGATCCCGTTGGGCGAGTAGACTGCACACGGTTCCAGTAGTCTGCTAAATTGTCCTTAATAATAAGGTCATCGCCAAACAATATGGCAACGGCCATTCGGGAGAGGCCCATGAAAGAATCCAAGGTCGTTCTGGCTCGCCGCGCTGTTCTCAAAACGGCCGAGCTGGGCGTCGGTGCCGGGCTTTTATCCGGCGCGGCGACGCCAGCGCAAGCCGCGTCCGACGCGAAATCTGGAGTGCCGAATACTGGACGAAAAAAGGCGATGTTCCGCTTTATATTTTTCGCAAGCGGCTTGGCGTGCCGAAAACCGGTGAGCCACCGCGGCCAGTGCTCTTCCTCGTCCACGGCTCCTCGGTCACGTGGCGCATCTTCGACCTCGATACGCCCGGACATGGCGAATACTCAATGATGAATGTGTTCGCGCGCTGGGGCTTCGATGTCTGGACCATGGATCACGAGAATTATGGCAAATCCGGCCGCACCAGCGGCAATTCCGACATCGCGAGCGGCGCGCAGGACCTCAAGGCTGCAATGCCCGTGGTGGCGAAAGAAACCGGACATCAGAAAGCGCATTTTATGGGCGAGTCGTCCGGTGCGTTGCGCGCTGCTCTCTATGCGACGATCGAACCGGAGCATGTCGACCGCCTGGTGCTGGCGGCATTCACCTACAAAGGCACCGAATCGCCGACCCTGAAGAAACGCGCCGAGCAGCTCGAATATTTCCGTACCCACAATATGCGCAAGCGCGATCGCGCCATGATCGAGGGTATTTTCACACGCGACAAACCGGGGACCATCGATCCTGCCGTCGGCAAGATTCTGGCCGACATCGAATTGCAATACGGCGAGCAGGTGCCCACCGGCACATATCTCGACATGACGGCCAACCTGCCGGTGATTGATCCCGGGAAAGTGCAGGCGCCTGTCCTGCTCGTCCGCGGCGAATACGACGGCATTGCGACTGTGGAAGACCTGTTCGACTTCTACCGGCGGCTTCCGCACGGCGACAAGCAGCTGGTGATCTTGCCAAACACCGCGCATTCAGTCGCGGCGGCGATCAATCGCCATCTGTTCTGGCATGCGGTGCGCGGCTTTATTGACATGCCGGCAGTCACGGCGATCTAAAACTTCGCAGTGAAATACTCGTGCAGCGCGGCCGTGGTTTCCGCCGGCGCCTCGTCGGAAAGATAGTGGCCGGATTGGACGGCCTTTGCATCCCTGATGTTCGATGCATAAGCCTTCCATATTTCGGCCGGCCCCGGTTTGCTGTTGCGACCAACGCTGCCGGTTGCGCCCCACAGCAGAAGCAACGGGCATTCGATTTTGCGGCCGGCCGCAAAATCCCTGGTGTCCATCTCCAGATCGACGCCGGCTGCCGCACGATAATCCTCGCAGATAGCGTGGATTGTCTCCGGATTTCGGAAGCAGCGTTTGAATTCGGCAAGCGCGTCCTTATCGAAGAAGCTCAATCCCTGCTTGGTTTTCGCGAGTTTCTTTTCGATAAACCAGTCCGGATCGGCACCCATCATTCGTTCTGGCAAATCATAAGGCTGTATGTTGAAGAACCAGTGCCATGAGAACGTCGCCCATTGCTTGTTGATGTTGTTGTACAGGTGGTGTTGCGGGATGATGTCGAGTATCGCCGCGCGCGACACTTTTTCAGGATGATCCAGGCACATGCGGTGCAGAACGCGGGCACCGCGATCATGGCCTGCCGCATAGAACTTGTCGAAGCCCAACGCGGCCATGACCTCGACCTGATCTTGCGCCATTGCCCGGAATGAATAACCGGAATGATCCTCGCCGCCCGGCGGTTTTTCGGAATCGCCGTACCCCCGCAAATCCGTGCAAACTACGGTGAATTCGCGCGCCAGCACCGGCGCAACCTTTCGCCAGGACAAATGGGTAAATGGATTGCCGTGCATCAGAAGCGCCGGAGGCCCGCTGCCCCCGGTAAGGGTGACAATGCGGGCGCCGCTGGTTCTGATTTCGGACCGGCTGAAGCCTTCGAGGAGCATGGCCTGACCTTGTGCGAGCCGAGCATAACAAATTCCGGCGCACGGCAAGAGGACTGAAGCCAAAAGGAAACCCCGGCTTCGCCTGGCGAAGCCGGGGTTATTTTCCGTCCATGGTCTGCTCGCTCAGTCGCAAACCGTGAGACGGCGCACGCGTGGGCCAACGGGCGTATTGACGAGTTGCTTGGTGACGTAGCAGTCGGAGGCGATGACGGTCGTGGGCGCTATGATGCCGACGCGCCAGCCGTAGCCGCCATGGAAATGGCCGTGACCATGGCCACCATGCATATGAGCGGAAGCAGAGGTCGGGATCAAAGCGGCGGCACCGATCGCAATGGTGGCACCAAGGGCGAGGGTGAGTTTGCGGAACATGACGGTTCTCCTGTCTCGAGGACTTTGGGTTGCTCGGGATGTGGTTGTCACATCCTGAACCTGGGTCGCTGGCGCCCCGGGAAAGGTTCAAAGCCTGTCGCCGGTCGGGCTAAAAACCGCCGCGTCACGCTTAATTCATGCCAAAAACAGGCAAATGCCCGTCTTTGTGGGTCCGGCTTGCCCAGCCCCGTCCGAAAAGGGGAAACTGGCGTTCACCCGGGGGGCGGCCGGTGCGTGCAAATTCCCTCGATTTTGATTTGAACCTGGGCGCCCCACCGAGCGACCCATGCATGAGCCGATTGTTCTGCGATGCAAACGACTTCGGATGAGGTTCTGATATCGCGAATCGCAGGTGGCGACCGGCTCGCCATGCAGGTGCTGTACGCACGGCACCATGTCCGCGTGTACCGGTTCGTTCTTAGACTGGTACGCAACGAAGCGACGGCGGAAGACTTGATCAGCGAAGTGTTCCTCGACGTCTGGCGTCAAGCCGGGAAGTTCGAGGGGCGTTCCGCCGTCTCGACATGGATGCTGAGCATCGCGCGCTTCAAAGCCCTGTCGGCACTGCGACGCCGGCCGGAAGAAGAGCTGGATGACGAAAAGGCAGAGCAGATCGAGGATCATGCTGACGATCCCGAAACGGCCCTGGCAAAGAAAGACAAGGGGTCGGCCTTGCGGCAATGCCTGGCCAGGCTCTCAGCGGACCACCGGGAGATCATCGACCTTGTGTACTACCACGAGAAGTCGGTGGAAGAAGTAGCCGAGATTGTCGGCATTCCGGAGGCAACCGTGAAGACGCGTATGTTCTACGCGCGCAAGAAACTCTCCGAACTCCTGAAGGAGCAAGGAATAGATCGAGGTTGGCCATGAACGCGATGAAACAAGAAGCGCCCGAGCGCCAGGAAATCGAAGCGCTCCTGCCATGGCATGCGGCGGGAACGCTGAGCCGCCGCGACGCCCAGCGCGTGGAAGACGCCCTGGCGAACGATCCCGAACTTGCCAGCCGCTATGCGCTGGTGCGCGAGGAACTCGGCGAAACAATTCGTCTTAATGAGACACTGGGTGCGCCGTCCGCCCGCGCGCTCGAGAAGTTGTTTGCCAAAATCGATGCCGAGCCTGCGCGCCGGCAGGCTCAATCGCTCAATCTCGGCAGCCGCATCGGTGAGTTCTTTGCGAGCCTGTCGCCACGGACGCTGGCATGGTCGGCGAGCGCAGCCGCGGTGGCGATCCTGCTGCAGGCAGGACTTCTCGCGGACATCGTGCTGAAGGAAACGAAAACGGGCTACGAGACCGCATCTGCTCCAACCACCGATCCTGGTGTCGGCGCCTTCACATTGATCCGCTTTGCGCCGCAGGCGTCATCGGACGACATCACAAAATTCCTCGAAGCCAACAAGTTGTCGATTGCGGCGGGACCGATGGCCGGCGGGTTGTACAAGGTCCGCGTCGCGGTGACCGGAATTCCGAAGGGCGAACTCGCCAATATCGTGAAGAAGCTGCAGCAAGACAAAGTCGTCGGCTTCATAGCCACGACCGAGTGAGACGAACGGCACAGCCGTCATCGGAGATCGCATCATGCGTGCGCAACGAACCGCCCTGCTCTGCCTGATTGCGGCACTCACGGTCATGTCGGCTGACTGCGCCCTTGCGCAGAAGATGTTCAATCGCGGTCCCTCGCCCGATATCGGCAGGCCGAACGGACCTTCAGGGGGCGGCGGCGGCTTTCGCGGCCCCGGCTGGGGCGGTGTCGTGCCCGGCATTATCATGACGGCACCGCAAGGATATCGGTCCAACGGGCCTGCCATCGACGATGGTCCGTCAGGGCCTCGCCGTTCGCAGCAAACGAGCCGCCGCGGCGCAAGTGGCGTGCCGCCGGCCAATGAGCGCAGGTTCGTACCGGACGAAGTCGTTATCGAGCTTTCCAACTCCGCCAGTACGCAACAAGTCGACGCGCTGCAACGGCGGTTCAACCTGACGCGCATCGAAAGCCAGATATTCCAGTTATCCAATACAACGCTTTATCGCTGGCGCATTGCGGACCGCCGTTCGGTCGCTGCGGTCGTGCGCGCACTCGAAGGTGACCGGCTCGTTGCCTCGGCGCAGCCGAACTATCTTTTTGCACTTCAGGACGACGCAGGACGAAGCGAAGGCGATTCTGCCCAGTACGAAGTTGCCAAATTGCGCCTGCCTCAGGCGCACGCGATTGCCAGAGGCAATAATGTGCTGGTTGCGGTGATCGATTCAGGGATCGACGTCAATCACCCTGAGTTGGCCGGCTCGATCGCAGAAAGCTTCGACGCGCTCGCAATTCCGGGATCGCCACATAAACACGGCACGGCCATCGCAGGATTGATCGCGGCGCATGCCAAGCTCACGGGTGCCGCCCCGGACGCAAAAATACTGGCTGTCCGTGCATTCGACGCGAAGGATGCCGGCGCGGAAAGCACGACATTCAATATTCTCAAGGGCATGGACTGGGCGGCGGCGCATGGCGCACGGGTCATCAATATGAGTTTTGCCGGCCCGCCCGATCCTGCAATCCACCGGGCCCTCGAGGCCGCGCACAGGAAGGGCATTGTGTTGGTGGCAGCCGCCGGCAATGCCGGATCGAAGTCGCCGCCGCTCTATCCGGCCGCCGACCCGACGGTGATCGCGGTCAGCGCGACCGACGCCGATGACAAGCTGTTCGAGCCGTCGAATCGTGGCCGTCACATCACGGTGGCCGCTCCGGGCGCGCAAATCCTGGTCGCCGCCCCCGATAGCAGCTACGACGTCTCATCCGGCACCTCCTATTCCGCAGCCGAAGTGAGCGGCATCGTGGCGCTGATGATTGAGCGCAAGCCTGACCTCACACCCGATCAGGTGCGCAGCATCCTGCGGGCAACTGCAAAGGATCTCGGCCCAAAAGGCCCCGATGTAATGTTCGGCGCCGGTCTCGCCGACGCCTATGGCGCCCTGACGGCGAAAAGCACGCCATTGACCGCAACTGGCCCCCGCCCCATCGAGCGCGTGAGCACCGGCGCGCGCTGACGCGTTTTTCCTCTGTCATGACGGTGATTGACTCCCGCCGGCGTGCCCCACTTGCGATCGCGATGCAATGCTGCCACCTGTGTCGAAGGAAACATCAGAGACACGATGACCGCCACCGACCCGCCGATGACGATGCCGCTGCGCGTGGTGCGCAACGTCCAGATCGCCGACGGCATCCACCTCGTTGAATTCTGCGATCCTCGAGGGATTCCGTTGCCGGAATTCTCCGCCGGCGCACATATCGCCGTCCGGGTTCCGAACGGTTTGTTGCGCAAGTATTCGTTGTGTAACGACCCGGCCGAGCGCACCCGTTATCAGATCGCGGTGAAACGCGAGATCAACGGCCGTGGCGGTTCGTGCAACCTGATCGATAACGCAAAAATCGGCGACGAGCTAACGGTGTCGGCGCCGGTGAATGACTTCGCCTTGCCGCCACGCGCGCAGGACTTTCTGTTCATTGCCGGCGGCATCGGCGTGACGCCTATCATGGCGATGATTCGACAGGTTCAGGCGGAAGGCAAACGCTTCCGCCTGTTCTACTGTTCACGTGCACCGGAAGCGACTGCGTTCCGCGACGAACTCAGCGCGCCACTGTTCAAGGATATGGTCACAATTCACTACGACCAGGGCGACCCATCGCACTCACTCGACCTGCGCCCGATCCTGGCCGAACGGAAAAACCGTGAACACCTTTATTGCTGTGGACCACGACCGCTGATGGAAGCTGTGCGCGCCATGACCGACCACTGGTCGTCTACCGCTGTACATTTCGAGGCGTTCAACGAAGCAGAGACACACAAGGCAGATGACAGGCCGTTCAAGGTGCGGCTTGCGCGGTCCGGTGCAGTGCTCGATGTTCCGACGGATAAGACAATCCTCGAAGCCCTGCGCGAGCATGGGCTCGACGTTCCGAGTTCCTGCGAAACCGGCACCTGCGGCACCTGCCGTACCAAATTACTGGCAGGCGAGGCCGATCACCGCGACCTTGTGCTGGCGGAACATGAACGCAAAAGCACCATCATGATTTGCGTCTCGCGCGCGCGCAGCGACGACATCACCATCGACCGTTGAGCTATTCCTGAATGACGCGCAAATAGGCGCGCACCGCGCGTGCGTCGTCAGTGCTGAACTTGAAGTTGGGCATGTCGGGGTGACCTGTCGAAATTCCGCGCTCGAGCGCCCGCGGAAACTCATCGAGATCGATCTTGCGGCCGAACGTACGAAAAGGCGGTGCGTCAGGGTGCCGGCTTTTGCCTCGAGTGCCGACTGCATGGCAGCGTCCGCAGAATTCCGCGACCAGCGCCTGGCCGCGGCTGACCGGATCCTGCGCATGCGCCGGAAAGCCGGCGGCGGTCACCATGCCCAGCAGTGAGACAATCGTCGGCAGGCGTTTCATCGGGAGATCTTGATCGAGAGGGATAGTGCGCCGGAAGGGATTCGAGGCGCCTTGGTCGCGGGCGCAAACTCACGGAGGGATACTCTATAGCACGGACGCCGCGATCTTGAAGCGCGGTGATGAGCGTGATGGCAGACGGCCTTTTAATTCAAGGCTCGACAATCAATTGAATGTGCGCAAGAGCTGGTCGCTGATCGGCTTAAGCAGATAGCTCATCATCGTGCGACTGCCGGTCTGGAGGAATACCTCGACAGGCATCCCGGACACGAGTTCCAGGCCGCCGAGCCGGCGGCGCTCGCTCGGCGGCAGCGTCACGCGGACCGTGTAGTAGGTCGCAGCATTGGGATTCTTTTGCCGGTCGTGATTCAGATCGGCCGAGACATACGACACCACCCCTTCCAGCTGCGGTGTGGTGCGCTGATTGAACGCTGAAAAACGGATGTAGGCCCGCTGCCCGTGGTGGACATGATCGACCTCCTGAGGAGGAAGTTTGGCTTCGATCTGCAACTCGTCCGATTCCGGAACGATCTCCATAACAACTTCGCCAGGCGTGATCACGCCGCCGATGGTATGGACCGAAAGCTGGTGCACAATGCCGTTGTTCGGCGCCCGCAGGTCGACCCGCCTGAGCAGATCCTGCGCGGCTGTGCTCTTTTCGACAAGCTCGGCCTCTTTGTCCTGGGCCTCGCGCAGATCCTTCATGACCTCCGTGCGAAAATCGTGATCGATCTTGACGGCTTGAAGCTCTGACTCACTGATCTTGGATTTCGCTTCCGCAATGGCAGCCACCACCTGACCGCGTTCGCCATCGAGGCGGGCGGCCTCCCGCTGCAGTGATGTTTTGCGGGTCAGAGGCACCAGTCCTTTCTGGTAGAGGCCGTCCACGCCCTCCAGTTCACCGGAGATCAGGTCATGTTGTGCTGCTTTCGATTTCACCTGGGCGTCGAGACCCGAAATTTGTTCGCCGAGTTGTCCGGCATGGCTCTGCAAAACCTCCTTGGCATTACGGCGCGTAGCCGCACGACTGTTAAAAAGAGAAATTTCCGACGTCCACAATCGGTTGACATCACCGTCGCTTGATCGGCTGGCCATGTCGTGTGGCATCTGCGGTTGGTCCAGGCCGTCGCGTTCAGTGATCAGGCGCGCCACTCTCACGCGGACCTGATCGAGCTGCTGCGATAAAACTTGAGCATTGGCGCGCAGTTGTGTCTCGTCGAGGTGCAGAAGCAGGTCACCCGCGCTCACACGCATTCCGTCACGGACCGGAATATTCGCCACCACGCCGCCTGTGGGATGCTGAATCTTCTTCACATCCGATTCCACCACCAATGTGCCCGGCACGACGACTGCGCCCGACAGCGGCATTAAAGTGGCCCAAATGCCAACGATGCCGACACCGAAGATCAGCACCCGAAGGCCTCTTTTGAGTTCGCGCTCAAAGGCGCGACTTAACCGTGCGGTCAGTCTGGCTTCGGTCTCCAGACCGGCCGTATCCTCTCGCCCGGTGAGAAATTCATAGGCGGAGCGCAGACGCTCGAACGTGCGACGAGGCCGGAGAAATTCGCGCCCGGCTGCCATGATGGGTCGCACCTGACTTCTGGCTCCTTTTGGTAACTCGGCTTCAAGGCGATCCGCCGGAGAGACCGGCGGCACCTCAGAAAAATGATGAGTGTCCGGTCCACGCGCGTGATCGCTCCCCGTCCTTGCAGGAGCCGGCGCTATCCGTTCAACCGTTTGCTCGGATCCTTGGTGCGACGGTGGCTTGCTATGTGGAATTGGCGTGTTTGCCGGGTCGCGCCGATTCAAGCCGAGCCTGTCGAGAAGCCGGTCGACCGGGCCATTGACCGGCCTTGCAGATGTACTGATTTTGTCGTCGCGCATAGGGCTGCAAAGCCGCTTGACGGATTGAAAATCTACTGCGTGCGGAAATCGCTCCCGCTCCTGTTCCTGCTCAAGAAATTTCTGAAGCCGCCGCAGCTCCCGAACAAGAGCGGCTTCCTGCGGCAGGTCCACGACGTTGTCGCCATGATGATATTCCGGCGTGTGCCCGCGGGCCGACGAGTAAGTCATGGCGCGGCACCTGCAACAACGCGCGAAGCTCTGCTGCCTTGCTTCGAAACGGCTGCGCTGCGGAGGGCCGACTGCGCGACGCGAGCGAAGACCTCTTCGCGCGGTCCGAACGAGATTGCTCGACCGCCGTAAATGACCATCGTCAGGTTCAACGCTGCCAATGCATTGGGTCGGTGCGAGATGACGATCACAATGCTCTGCTCGTTCCGCAGGGTTTCAATCGCGTTGACGAGTGCATTCTCGCCGTCGGCGTCGAGATTGGCGTTTGGCTCGTCGAGGACGATCAGAAAGGGACGACCGAATACGGCCCGCGCCAGACCAATTCGCTGGCGCTGTCCGGCCGACAATGAGGTACCGCGTTCCCCGATCCGGGTGTCATAGCCATCCGGCAGGCGCAAGATCATGTCGTGAGCGCCGGACACCCGCGCAGCCTCCAGAATGGCCTGCGATGTTGCCGTGTCATCGAAACGCGCGATGTTCGTCGCGATCGTTCCATCGAACAGGGATACATCCTGCGGAAGGTAACCGATGTACCGCCCGAGGTCGTCGGAACCCCAGCGATCGATTGGCGCGCCGTCGAGGCGGACCGTGCCCGTCGCGGCCGGCCAGACGCCCACCAGGGCTTTCGCCAGCGAGGATTTTCCGGCAGCGCTGGCCCCGAGAAGCGCCAAACCATTTCCTGCTTTCAGCTCGAAGGATAGCTGGGACACGGCCATTTTCTCCGTCCCGGGCACGACAACGCTGAGGCCCTCGACTGTCAGGCTGCGGTGGGGCCGTTGCAGGATGACTGCCGGCGCCGCCGGCGCGGCAGTAACCTTGAGGACCGCGCGCAAGCGGCCAATCCCCTCACGCGCCGCAACGAATTGCTTCCAGTTCGTCAGCGCAACCTCAACCGGCGCCAGTGCGCGACCCATCATGACCGCGGACGCGATCATGATGCCCCCGGATGCCTGGTCCACCACCACCAGATAGGCGCCGACCCCAAGCACCGCCGATTGCAAAACGAACCGCAATATCCTGGCCGCGGAACCAAGATTCGCATAGACATCGGCCAGGCGCGTATTGTGTTGGATGTAGTGCTCGTTTGTAAGCGACCACCGGCCCGCCCAGCGCCCTGTCATGCCGAGAGCGCGGATGACGTCCGCGTTTTCGCGCAGAGCGTCTGCCAAAAGCTGCCGCTGAACGTTGCCCTCCGTCGATACTTTCGCTGCGTTTCTCGATTGATATTCAGTCAGCAACGTCACGGCGACAATGGCCGCCGCCCCGCACGTCGCGACGATGCCAATTGCCGGATGAAAGAGAAACAGCGGAATCAGGAACAGCGGAACCCACGGCATGTCGAGAAATGCTGTCGGCCCCGAACCCGACAGGAATGCGCGCACCTGGTCGAGATCACGCAGCGGCTGCTGGGCCAGGATTGGCTTTGTTCCCCGCAGCGGAAGCGAGACCAGCGCAGAGTAAATCTGAGGCTGCAATTCAGCGTCGAACAGGGCGCCAATCCGCGCCAGCATGCGGCCGCGGAGCGCGTCAAAATAACCTTGCAACAGATAAGCGATCACCACGATCGCCGACAGCCCGAGCAACGTCGCCACATTGCGGCTCGGAATCACGCGATCGTACACCTGCAGCATGTAAATCGAGCCGGCCAGCGTCAGCAGATTGACCACGCCGCTGAATACCGCGACGCCTGCCAATCGTCGTCGGCTTGCGGGCAATTGAATCGCAACCGGGTCGTCGCCGTCGAGAGACAGCATGCTCCCCCATCACTGATTTGCAGTGGCACCCCTTATTTCGGTGCGCAAAAAGCTCCCAGTTCAGTTAAACAAGCAAATTGCTGAGATCATGCGGATGCAGCTGGTGCACGTTGACGCCCTGCAACACGACGTGATCATCGCCGACCGTGAGAACGACGTTGCCGTGATCCTGCCGAACCTGAACGTGCCGGTAGTCCAGCTTGCCGGCATTCTCGAAGTCCAGCTTATCGACCCCGAGCTGGAAGTCGGTGATCGTCGCGTTGATGTGGCCTTTCCCAATGACGAAGGTATCGGCACCATCACCACCGGTCATGGTCATGCGGCCGCGCGCCGCCACCAAGGTGTCATTCAAATCTCCGCCGGTCAGGGTGTCCTTGCCCGGGGATCCGACGACAAGTTGCGCCATACCGGCGGCAGCCTCTTGTCCGGTCGGGTCTACTCCTCCCAGGGTGCCGCTGTGCCGCTCGGTGGCGACGAAAGCATCACTCTGCATCGCTGTGGTATCAGTGTCGCGCAGGATCAAGTCCGACAGCGTGGTGCCCTTGATCTCGCTTAGAGTCTGCTTGTCGAAATTCTGGTTCTCGAAATAGTACCGATCGCCGTCGCGCAATGCGGTGAACTGATCACCAATGATCTTGCCGAAGGTGGATCCGATGATGGTTCCTGGAACATGATCTTCCGCCAATCCACCAGTCCACAGATCGATGGCATCGACGGAACCATAGGCTTGCTCGAGCGCCGCTGCCGTCTCCGGATCAGAGCTTACGTCAGCGAAGGTAGCGTACGGCGTCAGCCCCAGCGCCTTTCGGGTCTCGTTCAGTGTACCCAAACCAAGATCATGGCCGCGCTGGATATTGATAGCCGCAAGGTCGACGCCGTCCGGAGGATCGACCAGCAGGTTCCGCAAACCATCGACGAGGTGGGTATCCAGCGGATTCGCCAGGTCCCCTGACAGATGCCGAAGCAGGCCATCTGCGCCCGTAGCGGCGAAAGTCGCCGGATCTTCAAAGAACGATTCCGCCAGCGTCTGCTCCGATGTGAAGGCGCCAATATTGCTGGTTGCGCTGATTTCGTCGGAGACGATGGAGTGGCCAAAGCGATAGGCGGCACCCTCAAACTCTTCGGTGATCCGCGCGTCTACCGTAGGATCATAGCCGTGGTACGGTTTAATGGCATCATTGCCCAACAGATGCGGCAGGAACTCACTGTAGGTGATGTTGACCATCTCAGCCGTGGTGATGGCTTTGGCCATCTCGTACAGCTTGTCGCCGTTCCAGTTCGGATGTTCCTGGTGCAGTTGATCGACCTGGTAGTTGTGCTCGCGAACAAACAAAGTCTGCAAGGCTGTCAGATCGGGGTTCTCCTGTGCCCGCACGTCGCCCGCCATAAACATTCCGGACTGCGGATCAATCGGCAGATTGTCTCCCGCCGACGTTTTCATATGGCCGTCGGCAGTCCGCAGGCTCGCTGCGGTGGCAGCGTCGGATCCGTATACCTGTGAACCATCGAGCCAACCCGTTATCGTGTTGATTGCGGTTGCCGGATGTCCGGCAACACCGGTCGCAGGATCGATGGCGACTCGCGTCAAGGGAATGGTGCTGCCTGGCGGCAGAAACCCATCACCAGCCGGGACTGTGATCGAGATATCCTTGCTTGTGCCGCCTTTTTCCAGATCCAGATCGTGATCGACGAACTGGCCCCACGCATACATCATGCCTGACAGCGCGATACCATTGTCGTCGATCAAATGCGGGCCATCCTCTCCGGTGCCCGCCTGCGCCACAACGATGTTGCTGATATCGCGGGGGTTCGGCCCCGGTGTCATCGCATTGAACCCATCGGAGAAATTCGCCGGCCCCACCCGAGCAAAGTCGGTGTCGGCCTGGTTCATGGTGGAATTCGCAAGATTGTTGTTGGAACCGTCGACAGAGCGAAAGTTGACGCCGCCGGGCGCCGGGCTCGGGTGATGGTCGCCCCCTCCGTGATGGAAAAATGATTGCAGGCTGCCGAGGTCGATTTGATGAAGGCTGCCAGAAAAGTCAAAGCCGCCGATGGTGGATTTTTTCATGACGCCGCCCCTTTACTGTTTTTGGCAATTTATTCCGTCCCGTTAAAAAAAATTTTGTTCGTTGAAAGTGGTCTTTCGATGAGAGCAAAGTGATCATTCGATGACGGAGATCGCTCGCCGCGGTTTGATGACACCATCATGCTGGCCAGTGATACCTTCACGAATGGGAAAACAATTTACGCGTGCATAATTCAAAAATAGAACCGCATGCCACGAAGCGTGGATGAACGTGCTGGCCAATCCGGTTGAAGACTGCGCCCTGCAAATCGGCAGGCTTCACGCCCTTTAGGAAACACGGTCCATATAGCGCGCTGCGCGACGGTATTATTCGATCACGCTAGCCCGCTCACCCCTTCGCGCCCAGCACTGATTCCGAAATTGAATTCGGAACCGGCTTGGTTTTTTCGAAGATGCCGAGCAGCGGCAGGATGACCAAGAAAAAGGCGAAATAGTAAGTGGTGAAGATGCGCGCGAGGATGACGTAGATACCTTCCGGCGGCTCGGAGCCGAGCCAGCCAAGCCCGACGCACACGATCACAAAGAGCCAGAAGAACGGCTTGAACAGCGGCCGGTAACGCGCCGAGCGCACGCGCGAAGTGTCGAGCCATGGCAGGAACGCGAGGATCACGATCGAGGCGCCCAGCGCGATCACGCCCATCAGCTTGTCGGGGATTGCGCGAAGGATCGCGTAGAACGGCAGGTAGTACCATTCAGGCACGATATGCGTCGGCGTCACCGCCGGATTGGCGGGAATATAGTTGTCGGCATGCCCGAGGTAGTGCGGAATGTAGAACACGAACCAGGCGTAGAGGATCAAAAAACATGCTGTGCCGAAGGTGTCATGGATGGTCGCATAGGGCGTGAACGGCACGTAGTCCTTGTCTGGCCGCAGCTCTATGCCGGTCGGATTGTTCTGACCTGAAACATGCAGCGCCCACACATGCAGCACCGCTACGCCGACGATTAAAAATGGCAATAGGTGAAGGCTAGGCTGGTGAAGGTGCCCAACTCCTTCCGAGTGAGCGGCTTGTCGTGCTGGCTGCGGAATTTTGACTGGATTGCCCAATATTCCCCGTGACGCGTCCGGGCTATGAAGTCGATGCCTTCGTCAAGGGTTGGGAGGGCAAGAAGTTTGCGCACGTCCGGCGGCACTTCGCCAAGGGTCCAGATGTGTGCCAGCTCTGATTGATATTCTGGGACAGTTTGAAGATAGAGTTGGGTCAGGCGTTCAAACACAACGCCCTTTTCGCCAGTGGATGAAAGTCTTTTGGTGCCTTCCCAGAACTCGCTCCAAGATGCGCAAGAGGCAATGAAACGATCTGGCCGAAGCATTCAATTACCTTGAAAAAAGCTGTCGGCGCGACAATGCGCTGTGGAACAAGACTTTGGCACATTCGGATCATCTCGCTCAATATATGGCCCGCGCCTAAGTCCACGTCCTAAGGGCTGTGAATAAACCTATGGGTGAAGCCCGTCACAGAGCAGACCACAAGCGGCCGTACACCTCTGCCCCAAGTGACAGGAGAGACCGATGTGGGGAGCGTTGATCAAACAAATATTTGCCTACTTGCTCACCAGACGCGGAAAGAAAGCGCTGGCTTTTGTAGGCACAATGTCGCTTTGGGTAACGGCGGTCCTTGTGTTTCCCGCCTATCCCACCAGTAGCGTGCGCCGCGGCGCATAAAAGCTCGCCAGCAGCACGGCAAGAATTCCGGTGAGAAAAATGCCATCAAACGTTCCGGCGCCGCCGATGGAAGCGACTGGCACGCCGAGCCCCCGCACCCTGTCGAGATTGGTGAGGTCGGCGCCGATTAGGGTGCCGAGGCTCCCGCCGATATAGGCCAGCGGGGCGGCGTATTGGCGCGACATCAGCATGGCGACGATGGCGGTGGCGAGAGCCGGCACGAACACCGGCACCGCGATGCCCAGCCCGGGCACGGGACTTGCCGTCCAATGAAGGATGACGGCGACGATCGTGGTCGCCACTAGGCCCTTCACCCACAATTGGTTTTTGATCAAGAGATAGACCGACACCAAGACCGGAATAACGGCGCCGCCGACATTGACCGCTATAATGGTGCCCTGCCAATGGCTGACGACCGGCACTTGGTAGCGCATGCCGAAGAAATCGACGACTTGATTGGACATCACCTGCTCCGGCGGTAGCTCCGCGATCGGGACGTTGAAAAAACTGCCAAGGAGCGAAGCGAAGAGTAGCCACATCGCGGATTGGTGACTGACGCCGAGGCTCTCATAGGCGTAGCGCACCGAACGCAGGATTAGCACGATAAAAAAGATTCCAACCAATATGGCAAAAAAGGCCGGCGCGATCGGGAGGTAGTGCATCTGGCTCATCTGCATCGGCGGTCCTCCGCGATCTTTAACCAACGGCCGACGGCGCCATCATAGCCACCTTGCTAGTCCAACGCGCGCGGGACGAACGACCACGCGTTCGCTGAACCGGCAATTACTTTGATGAATTCGCGCCTTCTCATTGCCGCCAACACCGACGCTCAAGACAAGGGATCGTAGCGGCTCAAACTAGGCCACTGGAAGAGCCCAATGTCCGCCTTGGGTCATGAGCGGACATTCCGAAGCGCAATCGCCATGCCGGCTATACCTCCAAAAGTGGACGCTAGTCGACTGGAGTCCTCAACTTTGTCAGCGACGGGGGCGGGCCGAAGTTCTCGCACGCGGCGCGAGCGGGCACTCCCTGATCGGACCGAGCATTGGTCCGAAGGCGGGGACGATTCTGCACTAAATCATCCAAAGAAAGTGGAGCATTGCTTACGATATGAGCAATTAATCAATAATTAACCCCACTTAAGCGATCATTAACCTGACCGTTCAAATAGTTCAGGATAGCGGAGGTGACCTATGGAAACAGCTGTTGAAAAAAAAGTTCTGTCTCCTGAATCCTATGTTGTCGAAATCGACGGACAATTTAGATCGGCATATGGATTTTTGTCGAAGCATTGAAGGCAGGTTTGGAATTAAAGCAGAAGTTTCCGCATAGCCAAATCAAAGTGCACAACGCAGAACACTGATCAAATCCAAAACTAAATCTCGGTCAATCGGAGAGACTGGCTCTGATTGCTAATGGCTTGAACGGCGCGGACTAGTTGGGTCGGCTGTTTCTTTTTTCTCAAGCAAAAAACTGCCGAGGTTTGCAAGCATGTCAGCCATCAGTGTTGACTGTTCATCAGGCGGAGCCATCAAAATTAGGTCGGCAAGAACTTCCGTTACCTTCGCAGCCATTTCTGCAAGGTTGGCTTCTTGGTTTTGTAGGCGACTTTCCAGCAGTTCATGAATGTCACAATGCACACAGTCGGACATTTTTTAACTCCTTTCACCTCACAACTCTTAACCGCCGCTGCCTCCTACTACCCGAAGATTGATCATGCCGATCAACTCGGCTCGGTGTCTCTCAGCAGCCTTCATCGCTGTCGTGGCCTGCTTCGATGTACTCGAATTTGACCCGAACACGACGACGCCTCCAACGATGGCTGCGATGGCGCCGATCATGATCGTGGGATCAAACCTGACTGGCGCGAGGAAACAAGCCAATATCAAAATTCCTCCGGCCGCGATGGCAACCTTCGAGAGCAAAATGGCCTTTCGGCATTCATCTATGGTTTTGGCAAATTGCTCAATATCGGACTCGATCTGGGAAATTTGATCGCGCAGGTCACCATCGGCACCTAGGGTCATGAGGCTCCTCGTCGGCACGACGGTGGAAGGAACTTTATCGGTCACGATCCGGTTGACTCGTTTTCAATAATGCAGTCGTGAGGAGGCGATCATGGTTGATGTCTCAAAACTCAAGATCGACAAAATTGAACATCCTGCGGCCTTTTACGCCACACCTAACGATATTGTGAAAGACAATGGCCTTTCCGCTGAAGAAAAGAAGAAGGCACTTAATAGCTGGGAGCAGGACGCGCATCAGCAACTTACTGCAAGCAACGAGGGTATGGCTGGCAGCAAGGAAGGCATCGATCCGACTGATCACTCTCGCCTTGGTGAAATAGAGCGCGCCAAGGATAAAATTGGTGAAAGGCCGAAGCACAAATCCTCCCACTAGGCCGTGGTGTTTATAGATTGAGGTGAGCAGTGACTGGTCATCTCCGTTTTACCCCCGAAAGCGGACATTCAGCGGCCATTAGCGACCAATTGCTCTGGCTGTCGCGAAGTCCGCTTTTTTGGTCGCTATTGAGTGAATAGCGGCCATTCGGCAATGCGGCCGGAATGTCCGCCAAGGGCACGAAGCGGATGTGCGACAAGTTCGCGCGATGACTGTTTTATCCCGCGGCACCGGCCATGGCTGCGCGGCGTGAATATTTGGGGTCCGATGGCGAAGGCATTCAAAGTGGCGATCAGGTAAGTTGGAACTCCGAGGCTGGTCGCGTTCGCGGAACGATCGTGAAAGTGCACACCAAGGATGTGAACTACAAAGGTTACATACATCATGCGAGTCGCGGCGACCCTCAATACGAGATCAAGAGCGACAAGACGGATCACGTCGCCATCCACAAGGGTACCGCGCTAAGGCGTCTTGATTAACCGCCGGGGCGCCTTCGAGGGCGCGGTGCTAGGCATGACTTACCCATTTTTCACCATTGGGCATTCGACTCGTGCGATCGGCGAATTCGTTGGCTTGCTGAGGAATGCCGAGGTTCGGCTTGTCGTCGATGTTCGAACCGTGCCGCGCTCACGGACTAACCCGCAATACAATGACGATGTGCTCCCAGTTTCCTTATCCGAATTCCAGATCGGATATGCGCACGTAGCGGCGCTTGGAGGCCTGCGCGGAAGCCAGTGCGACGTACTAGAAACCGTGAATGCGTTTTGGCAAAACCGAAGCTTTCATAACTACGCGGACTATGCCTTGAGCGAGAGCTTTCACCTTGGGCTGAATACGCTACGCGATTTGGGTCACGCTTCCCGATGCGCGATTATGTGCGCAGAGGCGGTATGGTGGCGATGCCATCGTCGGATCATCACGGATTATCTGATCGCCAATGGCGAGGCGGTGTTCCATATTCTGGGTCACAACCGCATTGAGCCGGCGCATATAACGGATGCTGCAAGGCTGGGATCGGGCGGAGCCCTAACCTATCCTGCGGATCTTTAACGGAGCACGCGAAGTCAGCAAAGACGATCTGATTGGGGTAATCATGCGAAAGCTTCATGGCATCGTGGAAACTGCGATCCACACCGAAGATATGGAGCGCTCCCGTGCCTTCTACGAGGGCGTGCTCGGGCTGGAGCCGATCTATAATGATAATCGGTTGTCCGCCTATGCGGTGGCTGGGCGCGATGTCCTTTTGGTCTTTCGCAAGGGCGCCACGGCGCAGACCGTTACTCTGCCGAGCGGGACCATTCCCGGCCATGGTGGCGATGGCGCGTTGCATGTGGCATTCGCCATCGGCAAGGACGAACTCGATCGGGTCAATTTCGTAACGAACTTGTTGAAGAAATATCCGAGTCCTATCGCTCCGCGTTTGCTAAGATCGAAGCATCTTTGGACATCTTGCGTGCTTGCGGAAGTCACGTCACGAAGATGACAAGGACGATCGATCTGCCACCGCTGCGCGGCCGCCTTCAGTGATCTACTCTGGTGATGCTGTCGAAAAGAAAACCGATACTCAGAGGAAAGTTGAAGTCAGCTTCAGACGACCTCGCTCTTGCAGACCGAGGTATCGCGAAAAGCGAAAATAAGTTCAGTACTCTATTTTTTCGATGGTGCGGTCGAGAGGAAACGGCCAGCGCTCAGCTAAGTCACTGAAACAATTTGACTTCGGGACAGCCGACTGACGTCCTTTGTACTCTGCTTTTGTACTCTCTAATAACGAAATTGTACCCGCTTGGTATCGAAATTAACGCTGACCTTATTTACGCCGCCCAAACGGGAACAACATTTCTTGGCACGTATTACAGTTGCGCTACGCATGAGAGTACGCGCAATCGCGTCTGGTATAGGAGTGCTCCCTATGACACGCAAGATTGTCAAAGCGCTCGTCGCGACAGTTTCGCTCACCGCGTTAATTCTCGGCACTGACCCCAGCATGGCGCGAGGAGGCGGTGGCGGTGGCGGCCACTTTGGTGGCGGGGGTCACTTCGGAGGTGGCGGAGGACATTTTGGCGGGGCGCATTTTAGTGGTGCGCATTTTGGCGGAGCGCGGTTTAGCGGTGCACGCTTCGGCGGCGCTCGTATGGGAACGTCTCGGTTCAATGCCGCCCACATCAGTGGCCGTAATTTCAGTGGCCGTAATTTCAGCCGCGTGTCGCGCGGCAACTTCGCTCACGTTAACGCCGCGAACGTTCACGGATTAGGCGCGGGCGCTTTGGGCACCCGGGCCGCTTGGAACCACGGGGCGTGGAACCACACCGCTTGGAACCACTGGGGCAACAACTGGAGAGGCGGCTGGAACCGTGGATGCTGCGGCGGCTGGTGGTTCGGCGGACCAGTCTTCTGGCCATTCTTTGCGGGCGACCTTTTGGCCTTTACATTCTGGCCGTGGGGCTTTTACGACCCGTTCTGGGATTACGGAAATATGTTTGTGTGGGATGCCATGTTCTGGCCCGGTCCCCAGTACGCCTACGCCCCATCCGATGACATTTATGGCGGGTATGCCTATGGCGGCCCGTCACGAACGCGCGTCGCCCGTCGCATCACTCCTGAAACGACCGGCTCCGTAGCCGACAGCGCAGAACTCGCGCAGTCTTGCGGCGGCCTCGCACCGGGCGTGACCGACTTTCCAATCGACAAAATCCAACAGTCACTCCAGCTAAGCGACGACCAACTCAAATCACTCGACGCGTTAAAGGTGGCTTCAGCGCAGGCGAGCGACCTTCTCAAAGCGTCTTGCTCAAGCGAACTACCGCTGACACCGTTGGGACGCCTCGACACGGTGCAAAAGCGGCTCGACGGCATGTTGCAGGCTTGGGGCACGCTACGCATCCCACTCGATGGTTTCTACGATTCGCTGAATGACGAGCAAAGGCAGCGCTTTGCGGCGCTGGGTCCGGCTTCAAACGAGCGTGTGAACCGCCGTGGACCTGCTTCGGGCGACAATCTGGCTGCACTGTGCAGCAGCCGCACGGAAAGTTTCACGCAACTGCCTGTGCAACATGTCGAGCAAGCCGTGAAGCCAACGCAACAACAGCAAGACGCACTGGCAAAGCTAAAGATCGCCTCAACGGAGGCCGCCAATCAATTGCAGGCATCCTGTCCCGCTCAGTCACCGCAAACGCCAATAGACAGATTTGACGCTGTCGGAAAACGTCTCAGTGCGATGGCAGCAGCCATCATGACGGTACGCCCTGCTCTCGCTGACTTCTATTCTTCTCTGACCGACGAGCAGAAAGCGCGTTTCAACAACTTGAAGTCACCGGAGGCCACATCGTCTCATCGGGGCTGACAATCAGCGTCGCTTAGACAATGCTGCTTAAACATCCACTGCCCGGCATCCATGTGCCGGGCTTTTTTCTGCCGGCTGACATTGCCCCGATGCTTGCGGCCGAGAGGAGACGGCGCGCTTACCGCCTCGGAATACGGAGCTTAGTCGTCAACAACCGCTATTCCACGCCTAGCCCAGTGCGTTTGGCGGTTTACCCCCCGTCTCGAATTATGACGGTGTCGAGACGATTGTGTAAGACGCGCGAGATAAATCGAGCTGGTTAACGGACGCGACGCGGACGCCTGCACCGGCCAAACTGATTCGGCAAATCGATTCAAGCGGGACGGAACTATCGCTTCCAACCGCCGTTTGTTTGACAGGCTTTGGAACAGCCTGCCGTGGAGGCTTGCATGAACGGTATCATCTACATCATCGGACTTATTGTGGTGATTATGGCCATTCTGTCGTTCCTCGGATTGCGTTAGCGACCGATAGGAGGTGATCATGCCGGCGGCTAGGACAGGGGTTGCGCCCGTAACAGTCGAAACGTCCACCGATATTCAATGGAGTTGTGTAATTGCGGGCGCTATTTGTGCGACCGCGCTTGCCTTGGTGTTGCACGCGTTCGCAGGGGCGGTTGGCATCAGCCTATCGTCTACGGCCCCCACCTGGCGAGATTCGTCGGCAGTCTTGGTGCTTCTATCCGGGCTTTATCTTGTTTTGGTGGCTTTGGCCTCGTACGGTTTTGGTGCTTACATCACAGCACGCCTTCGCGTCCCGTCGGTAGACACGACTGACATCAGTGAATTTCGCAATGGCGTCGACGGATTGCTTATGTGGGCATTGGCAACCTTATTGACCGGCTTGATTGCGTTGGCGGTTGTTCAAGGCGCGCCACGCTTGGGAACGTCCTCTGGAAGCTCCGCAGCAACGTCGGTTGTTGGCGAAAATATCATCGCATATGATCTGGACCGGCTGTTTCGCAGCGAGCGGAGACCGCAAGGAATAGCGGAAAACATAAATTATCCGCGGGCCGAGGCCGCACGTATTCTATTGACGACATCCAGTCATCGCGGGTTGCAGGTTGAGGATCGGAGCTATCTTGTTCGATTGGTGGCGACGGTGACTGGGTTGGCGCCGCCTGATGCGGAGCGTCGCGTCGATCAGGTCATTACGCAAGCGAAGGATAATATTTCGCGCGCCCGCCGAACCGGTGTCATTTTGGGCTTCATGGTCGGCGCAGCCGCGTTGCTTGGTGCTGCCGTGGCTTGGTATGTCGCCAGCGAAACTGGTCGCTATCGGGACAGCCGCCAAGCGCTACATCCGTTCTGGGATTGGGGCCGGTCTGTGAAGAAGACAGCCCCTTAAGGTGGAGAGAATAAATGAGTAAGTTTTTCGCTTCAGTCCTAA
Source organism: Pseudolabrys sp. (assembly GCA_036265125.1). Taxonomy (GTDB): domain Bacteria; phylum Pseudomonadota; class Alphaproteobacteria; order Rhizobiales; family Xanthobacteraceae; genus Pseudolabrys. The sequence continues at coordinate 29,797 of DATAPP010000069.1, forward strand.
TTGCTACTGCTGTTGGATTATCAGCGGCGACGACGCAGGCCATGCCCTTTGGGAGCAATAAAACTCAAGACAGTTTGGTCGTGCAAGTCGCTGGCGGATGTGGCGCTGGCTTTCATCGTGGACCTCGTGGCGGTTGCCGTCGCAACGGCTACTACGGGGGCCGCTACTGGGGCGGCGCTGCGGTAGCTCCAGGCGTGGTGGTAGCCCCGCCGGTCGTGGTAGCGCCCGCCTGCCGTCGAGTTTGCAATGCCTACGGATGCCGGCGAGTTTGCTAAGTGACTGGCGGCCCGCTTTGGCGGGCCTGTGTTTTTGGTGCGCAAAGGCCAAAAGCAGACATACCGTGGCGAATGACTCGGCCCTACCCTGCTAAACATTTCCAACGTGAAAGAAAATTTGATGTGATCAATGTCACGGTCCGTTCCGCAGGGTGCTATGGAATTTAGGTGGCGCTACCCAAGTTGGGGGCCTTACCAAAATGAAGGAAAAGCCGCAGCAAGCGGTGGTGGGTGCGCGTGTCCGCAACAATCTCAGCGAGCGCCTGCACGCACTCCGAGATCTGACCGCGCGCAAAACGAAAATTCAGGACATTACCGAAGCGCTCATTTCATCCGGTTACACGTCGCTGGATCGCCAAGCGAAAGCCCTTGGCCTGAGTCGCTCTACGGCCTGGACGATAATCAGAAGCACACACAAGCTCGGCCGCCTATCTACCAAAACCATTGAGCGCATCACTACCAATCCCGAAACACCGCCTCTCGTGCTTATGGTTATCCAAGAATACGCCGCTGAAATCTACCGGTCTAAGACCGAAGATTAGACAGCGTTTCGGACATTCCAACTGTGCTCACGAATGTCCACTTTAGAAGTACGGGATGACGTACGTACGGATACGGGGCGACAAAGCGGTTAAGATCTGTTGGTGTCCGCTTTATCTGCGAAAATGTCCGCTCTTACCCCAAAAGCAGACATTGGATGACTGGGTTGGAGTGTCCGCTTTGGGCCAATAGCGGACTCTCCCGTATCATCCTGCGCGCTTGTAAAACATCGTCTGCGCGCCTCGCCAGTACGCGCTAGGCGCGCCGCGCAGCAGCGCAAATGGTAGCCTCAAAGGAATAATCGCAAGGCTCGCATTTCCAGACGTGTCGCACGCGGCGCCCATCGACGTATTCAGAGCATTCCGGCACGAACAGCCGCTCGCCGCATCGGGCGCATTTGATGACAGGCTGTTGGTGGGGCTGTCCTAGGGTATCGCTGGGCCGAAGGTGCTGCACGAACGGTCCTCCCGTTTTGTGCGATCTTTGTCGCGCTTGCCTACTCAGAAATGTTGGACCACAGCCATGGCGACTTGACCAACGGCAGTGGCATATTTGCCGCCGGTCAAGAGAAAGTCGAAGCTGACCGCAAAGGCCAGCGTGGCCAAAAAGCGGAACATGTTTGTGAGAATAGGTGCGGACGATTAAAAATGTTCCTGCCGAGATTGATAAAAACTAAGTCGAATTGGGTCTCTTGATCGCTGCAATGAAGCTCAGCCGAGAGCAGGCGACGGCGCGCATTACGTCGGACTTGACGAGCAACCAATGAGATACGGACGCCGGGTCAACGAATGGATGAAGCTCTCTCGATCGGCAATCGCGTGCCCCGAGCGCAACTGATGGGCATTACGAAGGGCGCGTCGAAGCAATACTGCAGGGCTACGCAACCAAGGTAACGTGGGACAACGGCTTGACCAGCCACGTGCCGTTGCGCGATCTCGAACGGGCGCGCGGGGGAAATTGAAATGGAATTAAGTAATTGGTCGTTTGCGATCGTGTTTGTGATCGCCGTCGTTGGGTGTTTATCGGTCCTGCTGATTGTGTGGATCCGACGTCCGAAGCAGGACGATTGACACCCACGCAGTTGCGCGGCGAGCCGTGAGCAGGGCGATGGCGGATTTCAAGGCGCGTAGTCGCGATGAAGTTCATTGCCATTGATCGAAGCTGGGCTGCTAGCTGAGGACGAATGGTTGAGTATTCCTCGGCTTAATAAAGCGGACGCTAGGCGTATTTTACGCCAGGTTCCCATGGTTTAGCTGCCGACCGATACTTTACAATTCTCACTGTCACGTTTGGGCATACCGGGCATTCAAAAGTTCGTTTGTCATGATCGGGCTCGCCCGGCTCAATGCAGGTGAGCCACATCTGAGAATTGCAGAATTCGCAGAACGGACGACCGATAATCCGTTGCTGGGGAAGTATTTGATCTTTTCGCATGCGACACCCTTTGAGTGATTGGCGTGGCATACACACGGACTGCACGTTCAATAAAAAGAGTCGGCCAATGGACTAGCTCGACTCCTATCTACAAACCAGTGGCACTCAACAAAAGGCCAAATCCTATTTATGCGCGATATCAACAACTGTACGTATCGAAATTTACACTTCCATTTGAGTTCGACAGGAATATGACGGCGCGGTTCCATTGCGAAACTGCATCGAGAGCGCCTGCGATTGGAACGTCTGACACAAGCAGGCTTGGTAAAATGCGGCCGCTACAGCCGAACGGGATAACCGTTAACTACCGTCTATCCATCTGAGCTGCTCAATGTTGAGCCCTGAGCTATGGCGTCGCTGAGGATGCCCATGTAGCAACGCTCGATGATGAAGGTAGGACCGTTGACTTTGTCCGCGAAGGGGATTGCGTATTTAGGAATATGGTCTTCGATCCAAAAGCGGCCCATCTCGCTCCTTGGGCGCCGAAGTGACAGAGCCGTGATTTTCGACCTGTAGGTCAATCATGATGGCCGAAACTGGCGTCCTCACAGCTTCAATCATGCTTTTGAAATCCGACCATTACTTGCTTGGGGGAAGGAGTCGGAC
>DATAPP010000070.1:0-1731 GCA_036265125.1 Pseudolabrys sp.
AGGAAATCCTCGAGCATTACGAGTATCGAGGCCAGGTCATGCGGGTGCTGTTCACCGCACAGGATTCGCAGACGATCCGCGACGCATTCGTCAGGGCCAAGCCAAACGCTGAATATGCCAGCCTTTACGCCGCCGCGGTGGCGCGCCGGCAGGCCGACCAGATCTACAACCTGTCGCTGACCCGGACCGCGACCGTCATTCTGGGCCGAGGGGCGCGGGGAGTGATCGGGGTTGGTCGGGTGAAGACGCCGACCTTGGCAATTGTATGCAAACGCGAGCTGGAAATCCGGAACTTCGTGCCGATGGTCTATTTTGAAGTTGTCGCCACTGCCAATGTGGCGGGCGGTCAATTCCAGATGCGGCACGCGCCTCAAAAGCGAATTGTCCGGCGCGAGATTGCCCAGAACATAGTCAATGCGGCTCGGGATTTCGAGGGCGCGCTTGGCGTGGCCGTCGAGGATAAGCGGCAAGGACCGCCCAAGTTGCACGATTTGCCTTCGCTGCAGAAATTTTGCAGCTCGCGCTTTGGCTGGCCGGCCGCCAAGACGCTTGAGGTGGCGCAGGAACTGTATGACGGCCAGGGCAAGAAGATCATCACCTATCCTCGCGCCGAGGTCCGCTATCTGCCGGAGAACTTGATAAAGGACGTGCCGCGGATCGTGGCCGGACTGCGTGTGGGTAAATCGTTCAACGCGATCCCGGTGCCCGAGCCGCCGATCATCCGCAAGGGAGCGAGCGGCAGTTTCTACGACAAGGGGCTGGAAGGTGCAAGCCATCACGCCGTCATTCCCAACGTCAACACAGTCGACGACCTGCGTGAGATCTGGCCTCGCCTTTCGACCGACGAAAAGAAACTGTTCGACGTCATCGCGCGGGCTTATCTGGCCGCCGTCATGTCCGACTTCCGCTACCGGCAGACAACCGCAACGCTTGACGTCCGCGGCTTCGCCTTCCGCGCCGCAGGTCGCCAGCCCATCGATCTCGGCTGGCGCACAGCATTCCCTGACTGGCAGCCGGCCGACGAAAAGGGAGACGAAGCGCAATTGCTGCCAGCACTCCGCAACGGCGAGATCGCACAACTACGAAACCCGACCATTGAGGACAAAGAGACCCGCCCCCCGCCGCGATACAACGAAGGCACTCTGATCGAGGCAATGCGGAACGCTTGGCGCTTTGTTGATGACGAGGTTCTGCGGGAGCGCCTGAAGGAGGCCAAAGGCATTGGCACGCCGGCGACCCGAGCCGAGATTATAGGTGGGCTGAAGAAGCAGGTTTTTTTGATCACCCAGGGAAAGAACATCGTGCCCACCGAGACGGGCATGTCGCTGTTCGGGGTTCTCAAACACGCCGATCCGGCGCTGGTCGACCCGGGCGTAACGGCGCAACTTGAGTGCCTGCTGGACGAGGTCGTGATCGGCAAGCAGGAGATGGTTGGCGCGATTGACGCCGTGTGCGATGTCGCCCAACGAATCATCGGCAAGCTCAAGGACGGCGCTCCTGCCGGAGGACCGCCCTTGCTCGGCGCCGCAGTCGGCGGCGACGCGGGAGGTCGTCCACCGACGCCTGCGATGAAGCGCTTTGCCAACAGCTAGCATGTCGGCATTTCCGGACGGGCGGAAGGAGCTTGCGCCCGCAGGCACCATGACAATGGACACCGCTCGGCTACGACCTTCGGGGGTCGGCCTGAGCAATCTCAACTACTTAGGCGCCCTAAAGTGCTCGAATAGGCGA
>DATAPP010000071.1:0-1554 GCA_036265125.1 Pseudolabrys sp.
GCTGCTGCCGATCCTCCTGGACAACGGGCCGCGCCTTGCCGGATTTGAGGTTCCGGTCAATCTGGTGACTAATCTACAGTCGATGATCTTCGGCGCGCTCATCGTGTTTTTCTTGATCGTCGAGCCCAACGGCCTGGCGCGGCTGTGGGCGATCGGCAAGGAGAAGCTGCGGCTCTGGCCGTTCCCGCATTGACGCCGGTTCCTCGCCTCCCGACTTCGCGCGGCTGGCACATAGCAATCGACTTGGACCGCATGCGCGCAAAGGCGGCTGGTTGTCTTTTGCAGCCGCGCGGCGGCCGCTTCCGGAATCTCAATCCACCACGTTGCCCGCGGCAGCTGCTGGGATTTGCCGATGCAAGACTCCCCCAGCGATCCGCGCACCTTGGGGGCGAGCGGCGGCACCGGTGAACCACGCGTTGAGACGGTCGAGATAAAGGAAGACAACCGGCGTCGTGTAAAGCGTCAGCGCCTGGCTGACGATGAGGCCGCCGACGATCGCGTAGCCGAGCGGCTGGCGGATCTCCGCCCCGGTGCCTGCGCCGAGCATCAGCGGCACGCCGCCGAGGAGCGCCGCCATTGTTGTCATCATGATCGGCCGGAATCGCAGCAGACATGCCTCGCGGATCGCGTCCTGCGGGGCGAGACCGCGGTTGCGCTGCGCCTCGATCGCGAAATCGACGAGCATGATGCCGTTCTTTTTGACGATGCCGATCAGCAGAATGATGCCGATCAGCGCGATCAGGCTGAAATCAAAACCGAACGCCATCAATGTCGCGAGCGCACCGAGGCCCGCCGACGGCAGTGTTGAAAGGATCGTCAACGGATGGACGTAGCTCTCATACAGCACGCCCAGGATGATGTAGATTACGATGATCGCTGCGGCGACGAGTAAAGGTTCACTGGCGAGCGACGCCTGGAACGCTTGGGCGTTGCCCTGGAAACTGCCGATCAAGGTCGCCGGCGCACCGAGCTGCGCCTCGGCATTTTGGATCGCTGTCGTAGCCTGACCCAGCGCGACGCCAGCCGCCAAGTTGAAGGACAGCGTCACCGACGGGTACATGCTCTGGTGATTGATCGACAGGAAATTCGTCGGTTCCCTGGTCCATTTGACAAAGGTGCTGAGCGGGACCGCTTCACCCGTGTTCGGCGAGTTCACATAGATGCTGTCGAGCGCCGTCCCCGGGCGCTGCATCTCGGGCAGAACCTCCAGAACCACGTGATAGCTGTTGAGCTGCGTGAAGTACTGCGTCACTTGCCGCTGCCCGAACGCGTCGTAAAGCGTGTCGTCGATCAGCTGCGGCTGAATGCCGAAGCGCGCCGCTTGGTCCCGGTCAATGGTCAGGGTCAACGTTGCGCCGCCGGTCTGCTGGTCGGTCGCGACGTCGCGCAGCTCGGGCAATGTCTTCATCTTGTCGAAGATTTTCGACGACCATTGGCTCAGCTCGTCGAGATTGGCGTCCTGCAGGGTGTATTGAAATTGCGTCCGCGTCGGGCGCCCGCCGATATTGATGTCCTGCGCCGCCTGCAGAAAGAGTGCCGCGCCTTCCACCTTGC
>DATAPP010000072.1:0-3185 GCA_036265125.1 Pseudolabrys sp.
CCATCGTATTCTCGAACCCGGCGGCTCTCTTTCGTTTTCAGTCCCCGACGGCGAAAAAGTGCTCCATTATTACATGACAAGAGAGGGTGCCGATTTTGCACAAGCGCAGCAAAAGTGGAACCCTTCATGGTGTAAGACGCAAATGGATCACGTCAACTATTGCATGCGTCAGGGTGGCGAGCACCGCTGGTATTACGATGAAGAGACCATGCGGCTGCTGCTCGAAAGGGTGGGGTTTGTCCAAATTCAGCGTCGCGAGTTCGATGTCAACCTCGATCAAGAAGTTCGACGTGTGGGTACCATGTACATGCAATGTATGAAGCCCACTGGGTAGGCGGATCCATCCAGTTGAGTATGATATAAGCTACAGTCACAATTGAGGCTTTCAGCCGTCCGCAGAACTATTATCGTGGACGATCTGACCAACCGAATCGGGCGAGTATTTGCATTTCATGACAGCCGAAAAATTAGAACGCAGGCGGCAGATCGCGATCATTTTCATGCCGGTCAACGAGATTCGCCCGCCGGTGTCTTTGACCACCTACGGTTCTGCCGGCGATTTGGTTATGGACGAAATTGCGCGGCGGCTGGCCCGATCACACGATGTCATCGGCTATTGTGCACGTGGCGAGGACCAGCAGAGGGTCGAGCAGTGCGGAGGTGTCGAATATCGGCGCATGTCAACATCGATCGATCGCTGGTTCTTCTCACGACACCAAAAAATCATGCGGCTGATCGATGTGGTCTATCCGCGAAATGCGCTTCAGCCAATATTTAACTCTACATTGTGGTACCGCCAGTTCATCGGTGAGGTCACCGCGGACCCGGTGCTACAGGACTGCGATGTCGTTCACATCATGAATCTCTCACAGTTCGTCCCGCTTATCCGCGCCCGGGTGCCGAAAGCGCGGATCGTGCTGCATATGCATTGTCAATGGCTCGAGGAGTTTGACGCGGCGGTAATCGAGCGGCGGATCGACGCTGCCGATTTGGTACTCGGCGTCAGCAACTTCATCGCCGCCGGCGTGCAGCGGCGCTTTCCGTCCTTCGCACAACGATGCAGCCATATTTACAATGGCGCGGACATCGCACTCTTTGCCAGGCCTGCTGGTGTCCTGCCAAGGCCCAAGCAGCTTCTCTACGTCGGCCGACTCGCTCCTGAAAAGGGTATCCACATCCTACTAGACGCCTTTCAGATCGTGCTCGCGCATCATCCCGACGCGCGTCTCGAACTGATCGGCCAGGAGAGGGTCTTCCCTCTAGAGGCGCTCTTCCCCGGCTGCGAGGATCCACACCTGCTGGGTATCGAACCGTATTTTCGCCCCGGCACGTATGCAGAACTTCTGCGCGCCAAAATCTCGGAATTCCCTTCAGGCACCATCTCGTTCTTAAATGATGGTGTGAAATTCAGCGAACTCGCACCGCACTACCACGCCGCTACTATCTTTGCGTTCCCCTCGGTGTGCGAAGAGTCGTTCGGCATGCCACTGGTCGAAGCAATGGCGTCGGCTACGCCGGTTGTAGCCACGACAGGCGGCGCCTTCCCGGAAATTGTCGAACACGGGCGGACCGGCTTGCTGGTGGAACGCTCTGACGTGCCGGCGCTAGCCGACGCAATCCTGCAACTTCTGTCCAACCCGGACCAGCGCGACGCGATGGCGCGCGCGGCCGCGGAGCGCGCTTCCACTATGTTCTCGTGGGACCGTATCGCCGAGGATCTTGTTGATAAGTATGAGCGCATCCTCGCATAGGCGCCGACAAGCCCAGCCGTCTACCCCTAGGGCAGCGAGATGAAAATCGCCTTTGTCAATCAGCCGATCGACACCATTCTTCCGCCATACCAGTCCTCGGTAGGGGCATGCACTTATGGTGCGGCATGTTCGCTGGCCAAGGTTTGTGAGGTTGTCGCGTACGGCACAAGCAACCGGCACAAACACGTTCCCTCCGGTTACGGAGAGCACAACGTCCATTTTCGCTTCTTTGCGGTACCCCTATCCGATCGGCTCGCGGCTAAGGCTAGGGAGAAATATTCCAAGCTTGTTCCGTCTTGTGCGCCGGCTTCGAGTTCCCGCTGGCTGTTTCGAGCCTTTGGCCGCCAAGTGGCGGAGGACCTCCGCGGGCAGGCTTGTGATGTGATCCATGTCCAGCATTGCGCGCAGTATGTTCCATTCATTAGGGCCCTCAATCCGAGCGCTCGGATAGTCCTGCAGCTACACGCAGAATGGTTCTCGCAAAATCGGCCGGCGATCCTCGAACAGCATCTGCGTCACGTAGACCTGGTAACAACCGTGAGCGATTACATCAGCGAGACGACCCGCCGGCAATTCCCGATCATTGCCGACCGTTGTCGCACGATGTACAATGCTATCGATCCGGCCGAGTTCGGTCGGGAACGGCGGTATGACCCAGCGCCGCGGCGGGAAAAGCGTATCCTCTATGCGGGCGCAGTTTCGCCGCACAAAGGCCTGCATGTCCTGTTGGATGCCTTCTGCATGGTGGTCGAGGAATATCCAAATGTCCGGCTGGACGTCGTCGGCCTGCAAGCGAGCTATCCTTTGGCTGAGAACTTTGAACTGCGCGACCGGGAGGTGATTGAAAGCATATATCCGTTCTATGCTTATGATTGGAGCGCCCGGTTGAAGGCAAAATTGTCACTAGCGCCCGCCGACGCCGGAACTTATCTCGCTCATTTAAAGCAACGATTGTCGGCGGCGGCAAACGGAAAGGTTGATTTTCGCGGTTTTGTCCCGCGACCAGAACTGGTTCACCTTTATTATAACGCCGATGTTTTCGCGTTCGCGCCGATCTGGAACGAAGGGTTCGGGATTCCCCCAATCGAAGCCATGGCTGCCGGGACTCCGGTGGTCGCTACTCGCAGCGGCGCCATTCCGGAGATCGTCAGAGATCAGCAAACCGGGTATTTGGTCGCAAAAAACGATCCTCGCGCGTTGGCCGACAGCATTCTTAAGCTTCTTCGCGATCAGGAATTGCGACAAAAAATGGGGCGCGCAGCCCGCGATTGGGTTTACGAGCGTTTTACCTGGGAAATAGTGGCGGAGAGAATGTATCGATGCTATGCAGATCTATGTGGGATCAAAAATCAGCAAGCAGATATTGGCATATTAAAGGCTTGAGATGCCACAGACAGGTAGGCTAAAACAGGCACTGGTCGAAGCTACGGGGCA
>DATAPP010000073.1:0-21033 GCA_036265125.1 Pseudolabrys sp.
TCTCGTCACCTGAGAGCCGGGGCGTGATGCCCCCGCCATCGCCCTCCGTTCTTCAACCCCAGCGCCGACCCAATCCGGAAAACAAACCCGCCACCGCGGCAGCGATCCCTCATACCCGTCGCACAGAAGTGCAACCAAAACCAATTTGCCTGAATTTTCAACTTGTTTTCCTGGTTGACACTGTGTACCGTTAACGCCTCGGCCACTTATATTTGGAAGCCACTCTTTATGGCGGGATGGGAATGCCGTTTCGCTTCAACCGCAGGGCTAGAGAGTTGCCAAAACGCCGAAGGCGTCTTCGAGAATGGGAACCAGGCCGAACGCGCGCGCGATCCTGTCGCCTCGACGCTCTGTCCGGTGGTCGCCGCAGTACGGCGCCTCACCCTGTTAATTCTGAGGCTCGCGGATGGAACTATTTCCAACCCAGACGTTCACCTGTCTCGGCACTAAACCCCCTGGGGTCGGGGGGTGGCATCTTGGATTTTTGGGCGCGCATTGCGTAACGGTAGGCCCGGAGACGGAACGGTTGCTCTGGCCTTGCTTGCGACGCGCAGCATCCGTCCGCGGGTCCTCAGATCGACGAATTCAGCTCGGACAGTCCCATTTTCTCGAAGGCGCCGGGTATTGTGTGATCCGATGGGCTTTTGGCGGGTTGGTGCGTTTTTTGTTCATTGTGGTCACACTAGCTTTCTTTCTGCCGACCTCTCAAGGCAATAGAAGGCTAACAGCTGGGGACGACATGACCGTTGGCGAAATTCCTACCACGCGACACGATCGCAAAACTTTAAAAAGCTTCAATTTCAATCCGTTTAGTCGGACACTAATCGCCATCGCACAGGTGGTCGGCGATGGTCTCCTCCTGACCACACTATCATATTTATCGCTTAACCTTGTTACCTATGCACGCGACGATACTGTGAATATCTATTCCTTTGTGTATCTCGTTTGTACTATCGGGACAATCATTGTTCTAGTAGCGATGTCCGCGAGTTCCGGAGTCTATGATGTTTACGAGTCTAGCCGGTTGGAGATATTGAGAGCTACTATCAAGTGCGTAGCAATTGCCATGCTAATGCTTACTACTGTATTGTTCGTTTTCAAAGTCTCAGATAATGTATCGCGCCTATGGCTGGCGACATGGAGCTTTACAAGTTCGATCGCGTTGTGCGGGTTTCGCCTGTTTACAGGATCAGCTGCACAAAGGCTGAGACAAAGAGGTCGATTGATGAAAAACATTGCGATCCTCGGGGCGAGCGAAGCCGGCCAGCAGCTAGCTGCAAGATTCAGCGAGGAGTGCTCGGGCACCCGCCTCGTTGGAATATTTGATGAGCGTCAATCGCGCTTTCCTAAAAGCGGGTTTGGCGCGAGAGTGCAACAGCTAACGGTACTCTATGAGCTGCTCTGCACGGGACGCATCGACGAAGTCGTGATCGCAATCCCGCCACACGCGTCCCATCGAATTCTGGAACTGTCGCGGCGCTTCCATCCCTTCCCGGTGTCGCTCCGGGTCCTCGCTCCTGACGGGTATGAGAATTTCCGAGTGCTGGATAGTCGCCAATACGGCGACATTGGTACCTTTCGGGTCATGGATAAGCCGCTGGACGAGGTCGCCACGCTCGTCAAACGCATCGAAGACGTGGTAATCGCAGCCATTTGTCTGCTGATTACGCTTCCTCTTATGTTGGGAATTGCGGTGGCTATCAAACTGGAGAGTCCAGGCCCGGCGCTGTTCAGGCAAAAGCGGCTAGGTGCCAACAATCTCACGTTCGATTTGCTGAAATTCCGTTCAATGTACGTGGAGCAAACTGATCCACTTGGCCATCAGCTCACGCGGGCCGGAGACCCTCGGATCACCGGAGTTGGCCGGTTTCTCCGCGTGGCGAGCTTGGACGAGTTGCCGCAGCTCATTAACGTGCTGAAAGGCGAGATGTCTCTGGTCGGTCCGAGGCCACATGCGTTGGCAGCGAGCGCCGCCGGGGTTGCATATGCGCGTGCGATCAGCGACTATCCGATCCGCCACCGCGTCAAACCCGGCATCACCGGGTGGGCGCAGGTAAATGGATGGCGAGGCGAGACAAAGACGATCGAGCAGATCCGCCGGCGAGTCGAGCATGACTTATTTTATGTCGAGAATTGGTCACTGAGCTTCGATCTTTTAATACTGGGGCGAACGGTGTTCGCGGTGCTCTCTCGAGCCAACGCAATCTGATCACACTAAGCATGCAGACGGATCAGAGGTGATGATGGGTGATGGACTATTAGCTGGTGACCTCAATCAGCCTGCCGTGGACGGTCTGTCAGCGCGCGCATTGTTGTCGAGCATCCGCCGGCACTTTGTGATCGTTATCGTATTTACGGTCTCGCTATGCGCCGTCGGCTGGTTGATCGGGCTCGGGCTGCCGGCATGGTATAAGGCGGAAGGGGTCCTGGTCATTCACGCGCGGCCGCAACGCCTCGCCGAGCTGCAAGAACTCCCCGACCCCGGTGCCGACGTTTCCGTCATTCAGAGCGAGGTCGATATCCTGCTATCGCGATCGGTGAGCGAGCCCGTGGTGCGTCAGTTCAGATTGTGGGAGGCGCCAGAATTTCAGAAGATGGTCTATCCCAGAGGTTGGACTTGGCAAACGGCCAAGGCACGTCTGGGTGAGACATGGCGCGGCATACGCGATATGTGGGGGACTGACGGTGGCGCGGAATATAGCTCCGGCGCGGAGCCCATTGTGGATCCCCAACCCAACAATGCCGATCCGCCGACACAGGCGGAAATCGACGGGGCGGTCAGCGCGTATTCGGGTTATCTGATCGCAATCAACGACGGGCATTCGAATACGATACACGTGACTTACCAGGCCTGGTCACCCGAGCGCGCCGCCGCCATTGTGAATGCGCAAATGGATAGCTATAGAAACCTTGAAGTTCGCGCCAAGGTGGAGGCTGCCGAGCACGCCAACTCCGCGCTGAACTCGCAGGTGACCGAGCTGCGGCAACAGCTGCAAACAGCCGAGGCCGCCATTACGCGATACCGCGTCGAACATCGTCTCACGGGAGCCGCCAAGGACAGCGGCGGCGTGTCGGCGCAGCTCGCCGCGCTAAACAGCCAGTTAATCAGTGCTCAAGCCGATCTCGCCGAGAACCAGGCGCGCGCCGCTCGGCTTACCACCAGCGCTGGGCCTGACAGCCTACCTGAGGTCGTCAATTCCGGAACCATCGGCGGATTGCGCGGCCAGGAGGCGCAGCTTACGGCACGCGAGGCCGCTCTCAGCAGAGACCATGGCGACGAATATCCGGAGCTCCAACGCGTCCGTGCTTCGCTAGAAAATCTGCGAGGCCAAATCTCTCGCCAGATCGGGCGCGACCGCGCTGCCGCGCTCCAGCTGGTTGAAAGATCGCGGGCGCGCCAGCAGTCGCTGCAGCAGAGCATTACGGAGCTGACGAAGGAGCTCAATACCGCGGATGCCGGGCTTCAGCAATTGCAAGGCAACGCTGAGTCGATCAGGTCGCTACTCGTTAACCTTGAAAAGAGGGTGGCGGAAACGGCAGCAAATCCGGCGTTCGTCACACCCAATTCGACGATCGCTTCACGCGCCAACGCTTCCGCCGCGGGGACATCACCGAAGGAGAAAACACTTGCCTTTGCCGGCGGTTTCGTCGGATTTACTCTTGGCAGCCTACTTTCCTTGCTTCTCGAACTTCGCGACAAAAGGTTCCGCACCAGCGCTCAAGTGCAGGAACATATTGGATCGGTGGCCGTCAGCGCGACGCCGCGAGCAGTCGGCCGCTACCGAAAATCGCCTGCAGACATTATCCTGAACGACAACAAATGTGCGTTCGCCGAGGCGTTTCGTGTATCCTGGGCCAAAATTCATTTCGCCATTGCGCATCCGAAGTCCGTCGTCGTCAACGCACGCGGGCCCGGTATCGCCCTCGGTATCACTTCTGCGGCCAGCAGTGAGGGTAAATCCGTCCATGCTCTTGCCCTGGCGCGGACGGCAGGGCTGGCGGGCGAGAGCGTCGTCCTTGTCGATGCGGATCTGCGCCGCTCCGGTGCCTCCCGGCTGATCAATCATGATTTTGACTTCACGCTGAGAGATTTTCTAGATGAACGGTGCGCAGCCGATGACGTGATCGTCGTAGAGGGTCGGTCGGGCGTTCACCTCGTGCCAGCTGCTTCCAGCGATACCGCTTGGTCAACTCGGGACCTTCGACGGTTTTTTGAATTCATCGACTATTTGAAGCATCGGTACGCTTTAGTGATTATCGACCTGCCACCAGTGGTCGGCCTCGCCGAGACCATCCGTTTGGCGCCGGCAGCGGATCACATCGCGCTGGTCATCCGTTGGGGCCGCACCGAACGCCAGTTCGTGCAGTTCGCGCTCGATGTCCTGCGCAGCGCGAGCATCTCGATGGTTGCGGTGATCTTAAACGACATTGACCTGAAGTCGCAGCGACGGCGCGGATACCGCGATCACACGCTGGTCTATACGGACAAGGGGCTTTATCGCACGGTCTCCGAGTATCGAGAGCCGGCCACTACGCGAGTGTCATCATCGTCGATTGCCTCAGTGGGGGCTGCGAAACCGGATGCCCATTTCGAGACCGATAGGTCGGAACCGCAAACCGGTGATGCGCTTCGCCCAGAACCGCATCCCGCGGGGTCCGCCATTGAAAGATGGTACGATCAGTTGCGTGGTTAGTGTCGGTCAGCGCGGGCCGGAGACCGCTGGGACATCCGTCCGGCCGACATATGACTCTGCGGCGACGCGGGTCGACATCGCTCTGCTCGTCTCGGCGCTATTTTTGCAACGCTTTACTTTACCGTTGTTCGGCAAGTCAACATCGCTTTGCATAGTTCCGATCGCGGTGATCTTCGCCCACCAATTTGCCTCCGGGCGACTGCTGATCCGATACGACCGGCTTCTGTGGTATATTTTGCTGGCGTTGGCAGCTACCTGCTCTCTCTTATTAAATTTTAGCAAGAGCTCGCTAAGCTCCTATAGTTTGTTTCTGGTAATATATTTCATGTTCACTTTGTGCCGTCCGTCCACTACTGATCAATACAAAGAAACGCTCAAGGGTTTTCAGGTCCTCATGCTGATTCTCTCCTGCTTAGCAATACTCCAGTTTCCCGCTCAGTTTATAGCGGATCCCAGAGCGCTGTTAATGTTCTTTGGGATCTTCCCCGATTCTCTTTTGCCGTACCATGCGGGAGTGAACACGATGGGCATAATAGGTTCTGCAGGGCTGATCAAAAGCAATGGCATCTTTTTGACAGAAGCATCGACGATGTCGCAAATCGTGGCTATCGCTCTCCTGATCGAGGTTTTAGAATTTCGTCGGCCGCGATACCTTGCCGTACTCACTCTCGGCTTTCTGCTGGCCTATAGCGGAACCGGGATCTCGATTCTGCTCATCTCTTTCCCAGTGGCTTTTCTCGTCAATCGAAGGGCCCAGTTGCCGGTGTTGGTGGTGAGCATTTTCGCCATCGGGCTGTTAGCCACCGGCATCATCCATTCATCCACGTTCACCGGGCGACTTGGCGAATTTCAGGACACTGGTGCAAGTGGTTTCATCAGGTACGTCTCGCCATTCTGGATCGCCGCGGATTACTTCCACACGGGGTCCCTGTGGGAATTCTTGTTTGGCAACGGTTTGGGTGGAATCGGCTTCGTTCCTCTCGGTTTTTATACTAAAAGTGGCGACACCTGGTTTAATTTAGTATACGAATACGGTCTACTCGCCGCTTTTGTCTTTACATGCTTCCTAGGCTTCTGTTTTCGCCGGTCCTGGTGTCCGACGCCCGTGATTACAGGCCTCGTTTATAATTATCTATTAACCGGAAATACTTTGCTCGACTCGGCTTATCTCACAATCATAGTCGTCCTCTGCACCCTGAACGGGCCTACAGCTCCACGCGGCCAGATGGCCGAAGCCGGCCGATCACGATTGCCCGTCGTGGCCGGCGCGGCGACTAACATGCGAACGAAATCAATGTTGTATCGCAGCTAACTTCCTTTGCCAACAAAGCAAATATTGGAAAGTCTACCTCTGCGCTTTACCTTTAAAATACACCAAGTTCCAAAACGCGATCCCACAAACGGAGACATCGAAGGGCTCGAACACAACTTCCGTGAAATATTCGTTGAATATATGATGCCATTCATTGGTCGGCCGAACATAGTCTCCCCGGTCTGCACGGGCGAGGATAAATGGGAGCGAAAACTTAGCTGGTAGAACCAACTCGATGATGTGTACATGACCACCATCAGCCAACAGAACAGGTAAATGGGAAAGCAGACGGCGTGTAGCCGAGATATCAATGTGGTGAAGAAGGCTATTAATCAGAATAAAATCGAATTGTTCATGGGAAAGGACTTGGAGATTTGCGGCGTCCCCTACCTGAAAGCGCCGGTTATAACGGCTTCGGGCATCGCGTATATATCGCTCGTTCAAGTCGATGCCCAGGTAGTCGGTGTGCGAGAAATAGGGCGCGTTGGTCCCCGGGCCGCATCCGACGTCTAGGACGCGACGAGCACGACCGACATCGTTGTGTGTCATAATCGGGATTAGTTTTTTATCCGCGTGGGTTCGCATCCAGAGGCGGTACACCAGCGGCCACTTCAGCGCGACATCAATCCGTTTCATTGGCTCTGCCATCAGATCGGGTATGGTTCCTCTGAGCTACCGCTAAACTGCCCCGAAAATCAAATGAAGTCGTCTAACGTGGCCGTGATGCGACAGCAATTAAAGATGTTCCAGTTATGTTTTGCCGGCGAAGGGTGCGTCGGTGATCGATCTGATACATAATTCTCATTGCCCAGGGGCCAGGCCAAGGCGGCAATGAGAGATAACGCCGGTATACGTCCACAAGAGCGTCACCGGGCCGGCTACGCCTGCGGGTTTTTCGTCCGCTCAGCACCCGGACCATCCATTGCCCCCACCACGCTGTTTCTTGGACGATTAGACCCGCTCTCTCGAGGCACTCACGGAGCGATTCGGCAGTGTAGCGGCGCCGATGCCCCTGCACTTCGTCGAATTCGGAATACAATTCTGGCAGCGCCGGCACGCTGAAAACCGCTCTGCCGCCAGGTTTCAGCAAGCGGCCAAGTTCCTGCGCGGCATGCCGGTCATCGTCGATGTGCTCGATAACATCGAGGGCCAATACGCAGTCGTACGTGGGCGCATCAAGGGGCAGACTTTGCGACAGATCCGCTTCGATGAGTTGGCGGTCGGGGCGATCCAGCCGCTCGAGCATATTCCGCGAGACGTCCAGACCGGTAATTCGGTAACCGGCTGCTTCGAGCGCTTCCAGATTGATGCCCCAGCCGCAGCCTGCCTCGAGAACCGTGGTGGGCGGCAGTATTCTCAGCTGTTCCAAGAGCGCTAGGACGAGATCTGCTCGTGCAGCCCACCAAGGGTGCCGCGCAATAACATCGCGCAAGGTGAGGAGGATCTCCTCGTCCATGTTTGCGTCGGGTGTCCCTGTCGACCAGAATGTGATCATACCGCCAACATTTCACGCGCGTGGGTGTCGAGGGCCAAATTCACGACCCTCAACCTCTGTCAGCGAACGCAGATTGACATCCTGTGCGCCGATTCTTTCGCGGATCACGTAGGTCGGACGGCCTTTCGTCTCATTGTAAATGCGGCCGATATACTCGCCCAACACACCTGTGCTCACCAACTGTATGCCGCCGATCAGCAAGACGGTCAATATAGTGGAGGAGAATCCTTGCACGTCGGAGGCCCGCATCCCAAAGATTGGGATATCGCAAATCCTCATGAAGAGCACAACCGTGAGCGCCGCGAACGCCAAGCTCGACATTAAAATACCCAGGTAAAAGATGCCGGTGAGCGGTACCGTTGAAAAATTGAAAATCCCGTCTTTGGCAAGCGCGATCAGTTTGAGCAGCGAATACTTGCTAGACCCGGCGGCGCGCGCGTTCCGCTCATACTCGATGCCGATTTGCCGGAAGCCGCTCCAGGCTCTGAGGCCACGAAAAAAACGGTTCCTTTCCGGGAGCTTGATGATTATTTCCAGTACATTGCGATCAATTAGTGAAAAATCTCCGGCGTCAATCGGGGCGTCGATGTTGGACAGGCGCTGAAAAAGTCGGTAAAAGAGGCTATAGCCGGTGCGTCTTAGCAGCGGCTCTTTGCGCTTCGTGCGGATGCCATAGACGACATCCGCGCCATCCCGCCAACTCTCAACCATTCGGAGTACCGCCTCGGGGGGGTCCTGAAGATCGGCGTCCATCACAACGATCGCATCACCATCGGCATGGGCCAGCCCGGCGCTGACTGCGGCTTGATGGCCAAAGTTGCGCGACAGAAGCACTGTTTTGACCCGCGGATCGCTCCTGGCGAGGTTCGCAGCCATCTCCGGTGTACCATCGTCGCTGCCATCGTCCACGAAGATGATCTGCAGGTGGAACTCCCTGGTTCCAAGTACTTCCACCAGCCGACGATACGTAAGAAGGATTACATCCTCTTCATCGAAGCACGGAACCACGACGGACAATAGGAAGTCTTGCCGCCGTATAGCGTCCCGGGCCACGGCTTTACTCGGCGGTGGAAATTTTTCTTTGTGGTTCGCCACTGACGTAATTTTCTCCATCAAAATTTGATGCAGAGGCTGATCGGAATATCCGATATGGCGTTAACAGAAGGCACGATCTGTCATCTAGCGAACGCAAATGACCCTATTTTTTACGTCAGGTAAATCGTTGACGGGAGTTTCATCCAAAGCAACATGGGCTGTCTTTCCAATGGGGCAGATCGGATCAAACTGGTATTCCTTACTATAAATGGAATAATTAAGGTGTCCTAGGCCGAGGAGGTTGAAATTGGGGCCTAACCAGAAAATGATGCCGTTTCCAAGGGAGGCAGCGTAGAGTGTTAACCCATAGGCCAGACCAAGCCCCCGCGATTTTGAGAGACCGTACAGGAGCACGATCGACACCGCAAAAGGCGCAATCATAGAAGAGTAGAGCTCCGAAGATCTAACCAAAATCGTTGGTGCGCAGGACGCAGCAATCACAAGGAGTGGTAAAGCAACTTTCGGCCGGGACGGGCACTCACGCAAAAGAAGCGCTATAAAAAGAATAAAAAGAATAACCGACCCGAGTGCGACCGCGATCCAGAGCGATCTTAGTAGCTCAAATCCTATGAAGCTGCTGGGCAAGGGAGTTATCGCAAAGCTCAGGGTGGTCACAAAATTTTCCACCCATAAGAGGGGATTTAGCTTTAAATCATAGCGCCCTCCTCCAAGGGTGGGAACCATCGAATATGAAAACTTCATCTTTTCCCAGATCTTAAGCAATATCCAGCAGGTACCGGCTGCGGTTGGGAAAAGCAACGAAAAGACGAATAACGGCGAAGGTCGCCTCCGTTTAATATGAATAAGTGTCGTGGCGGCAGGAATAACCCAGGCGGCTGCGACAGCAGTTTCCTTCGTGAAAAACAGGGCTGCCGCCAGTAGATTGAGGAAAACGGCTACTCTATCCGCGCGCCAACCGCGGGCGGGTTGATCCGATCCTCGATCCAATTCAGAGACAAAAGCAAACATTGCACCGGCGAAGAACAGATTGCAAAGGGCTTGCGACACAATGGGTTGGCTGACGAGGTAAAATAGGAGCGGATTAGCCACGCCGAGCACCCACCAACCTGGCTCTGGAAGTTGGCGCTCGAACATGCGCTCGCACGCCAGAGCGGCTAGGATCGTCGCTCCTACCGTGCAGAGAAGCGATACTACAAGCCAAAGCGGTAGGTAGATATTGTTGGCAGCCAGTATAATTAGATATTCCAAGGGCCTAACGTCGACTTTGAAACTCTCGGTTAAGCTGTGTACGGCAACGGGATAAAGGACAAGAATGTTATCTGAATAGTACACGCCGTAACGCAGTGTCAGCAGGTCAATTATAATTATGCCGAGACTTCCTACAAGTGCGCAGCCGAGTATTCCATGGCGGGCGGACCGTACTTCTGCACATTTGCGCAAAGCTTTCATTTGTCTCATGATGCGGCAAAAATTCTTCCAAGTGAGTCGATTTGATTTGATGATCAGGGCCCTGTTAGTGGATCGAACCCAACACTTCGTACCCGCGTCTGACAGCTATGATCTTGCATTCGAGCGCGGCGGGGGCGGCAAAGGGCGGCAAACAGCGTGATCGCGCCGTTGCGTTTGCGGTCGTGGGTCATCGTGCCGCAGCGACCCTGTTTCGGCGGCAGGCCGAGCTGCTGCTGTCAAGCGCCTAGATCTGCCACTCCTCGTCGACACTGAGCCGGATCGCATGCGCTGCCGGATCGACATAAAGGCCGACGGCATCCCGCAGCTTTGGCACGAACTCGGGGTCACGCGACGTTTTGAACTGGCGCACCCGGTCCGGCTGCAATCCTGCGTCCGCCAGATGCGCTGCACCGAACTGACGCTAATACCGACCGCTTTGGCCATGTCGCGGCCGTCCACCGGGTGGCTTCGCCAGGCGGATAGCCAAAGGTCGTGCCCGTCCGGCGCATGATCCCACTCGTGCCAAGACCCTCCTCTGTCAGTAGCACGCCCGCGCTCGCCAAACATGGTTTTGCGGGGTGTTCCAATCGGCGACGATCGCCTCCAATCGCACTGGGTTGGCCCGACTCACCTCGTACGGTGATCCGCTGGCGGATGCCCACTCCCCAGCTGAGCGGACTCTGCCACATCGGACAGATGCGCGCCATTCCAAGGCGACGCTGTGGACTTGTTTCGGCAGTCTCTCTCACGATCTATGGCTCCGTGGTCACATGCGAGACAGTGTAGTATGCTGGTGGTCAACGGCCGGATCAAGACCTAACCCCGCGAGACGGGGTACGGACGGTTCGCGAGTAGTGATATTTTTTAAACAAATGCGCCCCTTGGGCGCACTGGTCCGCGCCAGCAAATACAGAGCTCTTTCTTCTCGATTTACCAGAACACACATATTGAAATAGACCGGGAGATGTTTTTCGCTTGACGCCGGGCGATAGTTGGTTCAACGTGGTCAGTAGGATCTCTAGTTTACTTTAGACGACGATGATCTTTCTGTGCATCTCAAGCGGGTCTGAGGCTAGGCGGGTTGGACCAATGAGACGGGCGAATATCGATCATCCCTCGCTGACGGATCGGTAGCAGGCCGATCATGCAGGAAGCCTCGCCTTCAACCCGGCGTCGCGCCTTTGTTGTCGGCTGCGATGTCAAGTGTGATGTGCGGGTGTTTAGCGGCATCACCCACCACCTTTCCGTGCAGGGGGTAGAGGATGGACTGCTCACCGGCATGGTGAATTTGTACCCGCGCGGGATACACGCGTGGAGCATCTACGCCCGGGCGGGCTGGTGGAAACTGAGAGGCGGGTTTGGAGGATGCGGCGGCTTCAAGTTTACTAATAGCTTCCTCGACGCCATTTGGCGGCGCAACCTTCCGGTGCTAGCCGGCTCTAGGGTCGTCAATAACTTCCAGCTGTTTGGACCACATTTCCTGCGTTCCTATAATTCTTTCGGGATAGAACCGTATTTCTATATTGATGGCACGTTGAGGGAATATTTTAATGGTTACAGCGCCTTCGACACGGCAGGAATCGACCAAGCAGTGATGCGCCGGGCGCTGCTCATCGAGCGCGAGGGCTACGAAAACTGCCGCAAAATAGTGGTCATGAGCAGACGAACGGCGACTAATATGATCCAGCATTACCACGTCCCGCAGGAAAAGGTCTACATGGTGCCGCCAGGCGCGAACATCTCCGAGCGCCTGCTCGCTCGGCTGGATGATCCAACCGAGCGATCCCCGCGAGCGGATCGGAGAAGGTTGGTGGTGGGTTTCATTGGACTCTATCCCGAACGCAAAGGATTACCCACGATCTCAGATGCTGTCCAACTTCTAAGGCATGCCGGTTATGATGTGCGCCTCCACATAATCGGCAAATGTCCAACCGAAATCTCGGAACGCGAGGGCGTCACTTATCACGGGTTGATCGACAAAAATGCTCAGATGGACCGTTTCCTAGCGATCTTACGCAATGTTGATGTCGGCTGCATGTTGTCCCGCGCCGAATTGACGGGGATTGCGCTACTTGAATTTCTGCGAATGGGTATTCCGATCATTGCTACGGATGTGGGCGGTATCCCAGACATTATGGAACTGGGCGCCGGACAACTGGTCATGCCAGAAATCAGCGCGGCCGATCTTGCGCAACACTTTGCCCGGCTGGTCGACGAGCCGCACTGGTTGGCGGAGCTTCAGGAGAGCGCTTGGCTGCGGCGAAAAAACGCGAGCTGGCGCCGCGTCGTCCGAGAACTAAACAGCGTGCTAAACCAGCCGGCCACTGCCGAACCATGAAGCTGTCGGTGATCATCGCAAACCACAATCACGCCGATTTCATCGGCTCAGCGATCTCAAGCGCTCTTGCGATTGACTGGCCCGAAAAGGAGGTGATCGTCGTAGACGATGCCTCGACCGATGGCTCGAGATTGGTCATCGAAGGCTTTAGCGGCAAGGTGGCGGCTCACTTCAGGCTTAAATCCCACCAATTGGGGGCCCACATGTTCGGGTTCGAGCAGAGCACCGGCGACGTCATTATTTTTCTCGACGCCGACGATCTGCTCGAACCGGAAGTCATGCGAGAGGTCGCGAAGGTATGGCGGCCGGATGTCTCAAAAATTCAATTCCGGATGAACTTGATCGACGCCTCTAACGCCCCCTTGGGATCTGCAATTCCGCAATTCCCCGCGAAAGAAGATCCCAAAAGGCTCCGCCGAACATTTTTGCGGACTATGGCATATACGACACCGCCAGGCACTGGCAACGCCTATTCACGAAATTTCGTACGTGAGGTTTTCGCGTACTCGCCATCCATCCCCCAATCAGACGCCGTACTGCTAACCCTCGCGCCAATTATGGGCGATGTGTTGAGCATCCGAAAGCCGTTGGCCCGGTATAGGGTACATGACGCGAGTTATAGCGGAATGCGGTCGTTGGACGCGTTCAAACTACGAGACCGGCTGTACCAGGATATCGAGAAAGCGCGCTTATTCGCCAGCGTATCTCGCCAGCGCGGACTGTCGACACGGCCCGATCCGCTGCGCTACAGCCTCAACCATCTACAATATCGGCTCGCCTCGTACTTGGTCGAGCGATCTGCCCACCCTTTTCCAGACGACAGGATGGTAGGGCTTGTTTATCGTTTACTCTTTTCGGCAGCTGCAACATCTGAGATGCGATTGCGCGACAGAGGGATCCTGATGGCTTGGACCATAGCTTGCGCGCTGTCGCCGCCGCGTTTTCGGGGCAATTTCATTCTGTGGCGTTTTGCAGCGATCTCGCGGCCGCAAACGATCAAAGCGCTTCTCGGGGCGTTGAGCTCATTGCGATCGCCTCGCCTCCCCGACCGGGCTTGATCGGCTACTGCATTCGATGAAGCTCATACTGCATGAGATGGCGACTTATACCCATCGGCAAGAGCTGGCCAAAGCTCTGGCGTCCCGCGGGCACGAGGTCAGTTACCTTTATTGCCCATCCGCGTCGACGCCATCCCGGAGGTCGCTGTGCTTCACCCCCGACGACGACGTGATCGTCGTTCCTGTTGAGCTCGGTGCGGAATTTGCGAAATGGCAGCTGGTCAAAAGGTTTTTGCAGGAACGCGTCTACGGTGCTCGGGTCTCGTCGGTAATCGCCAGCCGCCGTCCTGACCTGGTCATTTCGGGCAACAGCCCTATTGCGATCCAGGCGGCCATACAGAAGACGTGTCGAGGTTCCGGAACGCCATTTCTCTTCTGGCTGGAAGATGTGTATTCGATCGGCATCAAATCGGTGCTCTCGAAGGTGCCGGTTATCGGCGCCTCGATCGCAGCCGGTTACGCTTTGCTCGAGCGTCGAGTGGCGCAGCAGAGCAATGGGATTGTTGCAATCTCGGATGATTTTCGGGACCTCGCGGTCGAATGGGGGGTCGATCCAGCTCGAATCGCCGTGGTCGAAAACTGGGGCGTAATACCGCCAGACCCACTGCCGCCCAAAGACAATGACTGGGCGGCGCAGCATGGGCTCGCGGACAAGCGTGTTCTCCTGTACTCGGGCACCCTCGGCTTCAAGCACAATCCTCAGCTGTTCCTGGAGCTCGCGACCGAATTTCATCGCGAGGATGATGTTTGCGTCGTCGTGATTTCAGAAGGTTACGGCGCTGAATGGCTGTCATTGAGGGGTCGCGAATTCCCGCAATTGGTCTTACTGCCATACCAGTCGGCAGAGAACTACCATAAAGCGCTAGCGGCGGCTGACGTGCTGGTGGCTATACTGGACCCGAGTGCGGCAAAATATTCCGTTCCGTCCAAAATTCTCTCGTACATGACCGCAGGAAGGCCAATTCTGGCGGCCATCCCTGCGGATAACTTGGCGGCTCGCACGATCAAAGCGGCTTGCGCCGGGCTGATCGTCGAGCCCCAAAACTCGGCCGAACTTCGGCGCGCGGCCAGATCGCTGGTTGAGGATGAAGAGTGTCGCAAACGACTGGGCGCCGCCGGACTGGCTTATGCCCGCGCAAACTTTGATATCTATGCCGTCGCTGCCCGGTTTGAAGAGCTATTCCGCCGGTTTATCGACCAACCGTCGCATGCCGCTGGACGACCCCTCAGCTCAGCCAGATCACGCGTATTACGTTAATGCATTTTCTGGATCTTAGGTTCATGGTTGTGCGGCAGCGTGTTACATCAAAGTCATGAATGTGAGGCCGCGTGATACGCATGGAAAAGAGCACTCGTGCCGACTGCCGGCGCTAACATTCAAAGATGCGTTACTTTACCGAGACCGGACGTAACCCGCTGCGGTGTCTTTGGCTGACCCGGACAGATCCGGTATCTCCCGACGCCGGAGATTTGGCGTACACCTTTCACCTTTTGTCCAGCTTTAGCCGCGCTGGCGTGCGCCTGACAGTCCTGGCAATGCGCCGTACCGGTGAGCGGGCCCGAACGGCCGAGGCCGGTGGCATCGAATGGATTATCGTGCCTTGGGAAGGCGGTGGAAAGCCCGCTCGCGGGGCTGCGCAGCGTAGCCTGTTCAGTCGCCTCCCGAATGTCGCCAAGCAATACGATACACGATCGTTCCGTCGCGCGTTGCGGAGGCAGATGGCCCGGGACTGGGATGCGATCGCCGTCGACCATCTCGGAATGGGCTGGGTTTGGCCCGCGGTCCAAGCTTATCGCCACCGAAACGCGGGGGTCGTCGCGGTCTATATCGCCCACGGATACGAAAGCGATATTCGACTGGCGATGGCGCGGAATTTCAACGGGAACATTTTTCGCAAGCTGGCTTTGCAACTTGATGCGCTCAAAGCGGGGCGGTTGGAAAGAGCAATCGTCCGCAGCGCGACCCTTTTCTCGGCGATAACCAGCGAGGATCGGAACCGCTTCGGCAACTTGCCGAATAGCGTTGTGCTCACTCCGGGATACGCTGGGGTAACCGCCGATGCTCGCACGATCACCGCGGCGACGCCGCGCCGCGTTGTGTTGTTTGGCAGCGCCCTCTGGTTGGCCAAGCAGATGAACATGATTGAATTCGTCGAGGCCGCTGACGAGCTCTTCGCACGGCAGCAGATCGAATTGTGGGTGGTCGGAAGGGTCCCGGATCATATGCATGGACGGAGCGTTCGCGCCACCAGCTTTTTAGGGTTTGTCGAGGATCCGCAGCCGATTTTCCGTACTGCCAGAATGGGTATCGTCCCCGAGCGAACCGGCGGCGGGTTTAAGCTCAAAACACTCGATTATATTTTCAATCGAATACCGATCGCCGCGCTAAACGGCAGCACTTCCGGGCTGCCGCTGGTGCCGGGACTGCACTATCTGTCCTTTCCATCGATGCCAGAACTCGCGCAAGGCGTAGCTGCCGCAATCGAGGATTTCGAGCTGCTCAACAATCTACAGGAGACCGCCTACGCTGAGTGCCGCGCGCGTTTCGACTGGGCCGATCGCGGTCGCGCGCTGTACGATGCCATGCTGGAGGCGGAGCCTAGGCTGCACAGCCCCGAGGGCCGCGACAGCAAATTTTCCTGATCAAACGCGCCGCTCGGGGCCTATCGTCCGTCGTGTCTCGATCCGTCTTTGTAGCCAAAAGCGCAACATTCCCTTATTGTAGTAATATGCTTTCAGATACCGAACCCAAACCGGCGCGGGGAGGATGAACCGGCAAAACCGGTAGAGCGCCCACCATATCAGCAGTCTCGGCCAGATCCGCCGCGGAATTCCATATAAAAAAGGCGCCGCGGCGATCGCGGAGGCGTTAAGAAAGGCCCAGGTTTGGCCCCATTCCTCGTAATAAGCGGCAATATAATGGACGGTTTGCCGCTGCCGTCCGATCCGGTGGTGCACAATCGCATTCGGGATCCAGTAACCGGTTGCCCCCGACCGGAGAAGCCGACGAACAACATCTGTATCCTCCTGCACTCGGATCTTGTTTGCTATCGGCCCGAGCTCGGGATTGTACCGGAAGGCGCGTTGCTCGACAGCCCGAACGGCCCAATTCGCACCATAAGGGAAGTGGTCTTCGTCACTAGCCGAGAGCGGATAAGGGTGGTCGCCGAAATCGCGGATGGCGTATGGACCACCCAGCACGGCTTCGCTTTCCGCTACCCACTTCGCTACGGGAGTCTCGTAGCGCGGCACAATTCGGCCGCCAAACACCGCCGCGCCGGGCCAGTGTTGGAAGGCCTCCGCATAGGCCGTCAGCCAGCCAGTGTCGACCAACACGTCGTCATCCGTCCAGACTATATACTCTCCCTTTGCAACATCTATTACTCGGTTCAACGCATTCGATTTCCCAGGCACGGGTTCAAACTCCCTCCGCACCGGCAACCGATCAATATATTGGCTGATGAGATCGTCGGTAGAATCCGTGCAGTTATTGTTAACGATAACGATTTCCCAGGCGAGATCGCTCGGGAGCCGCATCGCGCAGAGCGAGTCAAGCGTTTCACGCAACGACTCCGCCCGATTAAAGGTGCAAATTCCAACAGTTATTAACATCAGAGTGTCGTCTTCGGGTGTACGTTGTCTTGTCTATCTGGTCCTCGAAGAACCGCTGGCACGTGCAACCAAACGCGCCTCCAACTACGGCAGGTTATCGCACCATCGTGGTCGAGGCAAATCGGATCATGGTTAACGCAATTTTGCCCCTGCCGCCGATACTCCGCGGCCGGAAACTGCTGCTGTGTCACTCAGAAGCAGCAATGAAAAGCTTGCTTGACCCGCGTGACCCGTCGACCTCAGACGTGACCCGTCGACCTCAGAAGCGCGTTGCCGATTTCATTTCAGTTCAAACCCGCAGGCATGATCATGTCGGACCCTATCATCTCCGTCGAAAATCTGTCCAAACATTACGTTATCGGGCATACGCCCGACACCGAAGGCTACAAACGCTACACGGCATTGCGCGATGTGATCGGAGACGCGGCTCGTAACCTTACGCGCAAGGCGCTTGCCGCCGCTCGGGGTCGCCAGATCTTTTCAACGGATCGGATCGAGGAATTCTGGGCACTCAAAGAAGTGAGTTTTGAGGTCCAGAGAGGCGAGGTTATCGGGATCATCGGCCGTAACGGCGCCGGCAAAAGCACGCTTCTGAAGGTATTGAGCCGCATCACCGAACCGACTGCCGGACGGGTCATCCTGCGGGGCCGTGTCGCGAGCCTGCTCGAGGTCGGTACCGGATTTCACCCCGAATTGACTGGCCGGGAAAACATCTATCTCAACGGTGCGATCCTCGGTATGACCCGCGCCGAGATCCGCAAGAAATTCGATGAGATCGTCGACTTTGCCGGCGTCGAGAAATTCCTGGATACCCCAGTAAAGCGCTACTCGTCAGGAATGTACGTCCGTCTCGCTTTTGCGGTGGCTGCCCATCTAGAGCCGGAGATCCTGCTCGTTGACGAAGTATTGGCAGTCGGCGATACCGAATTTCAGAAAAAGTGTCTCGGGAAGATCGACCAGGTTTCTCGGCAGGAAGGCCGGACGGTGCTGCTAGTAAGCCATAACCTGGCGGCAGTTGCTGAAATGGCCAACCGGGCATTGCTGCTCGATGCTGGGGCGGTCACAGTTGATGGCTCAGTTACCGAAGCTGTCTCGACCTATCTGTCAAGAGGAGCGAGGAAAGCCAGCTACATACGTCCGTTTGACCCGCAAATTATCTCTCCTCATATCGCGCGTATCGAGGTCTTGACCTCTGATCCAAATGCGGTCCACCGTTTTGGCGAGCCACTTGAGATGAAATTCTGGATCCGACATCGGGTACCCATGCTACACGGTAGCTTTTGCTTTCAGATTGTAAACAGCCAAATTCAAATCCCGGTGATCTGTTCGTCTTATTACCACGGGGATGGATTTGGTACCACATCCGGCTCATCGGTACTGTTATGTAGGTTCCCTGGTATTTCATTGAATGTAGGACAGTTTCATGTATGCACTTGGCTCCAAGATCAGCGGAGCAAAGATACTTATGAAAATTTGGATGGGATTTGTGCTTTTGAAGTGATTCGAATCGATGAGAATCAGATTGCGGGGTGGCGTTCGGAGGTCTGTGCTTACCATGAGCAGCATGCGTGGACGGCCGTGGATGTTACCGGGGATGTAGAGTTTTGAGACAGGGTGTGTTTACCATCCTCCCATGAGCAGGCAATGCGCTGGTCGCGAAGTTGCCGATTTGAGCGAATTGCGCGTTTCTAATCGAGAAGCAACCTACTCGCAAACTATAGCGCAATTCCGGAGTGATGAAGATGGAACGATCCCTACGTGCTTATGAGTACAGCGCAGAAAAACATCAGCTGTATTTGAACCACTACGAACGTCATTTTAAATCGCTTGCTGCGCGCGACATAAAATTATTCGAACTTGGAGTTTATAAAGGAGGCTCGTTGCTGCAATGGAGAGACTTCTTCACAAATGGCCAAATCGTTGGATTGGATTTGGAGCCCGTGCACATCGATGATCCAACCGGACGAATTCGCACCTATCGCGGTGATCAGCGCGATCTGCGCCTTCTGGATCAAATAGCTAGCGAATGCGCACCCGACGGGTTCGACATAATCATTGATGATGCATCGCACATCGCCGCTTACACCAAGATCAGCTTCTGGCATCTGTTCGATAATTATCTGAAGGCTGGTGGCTACTATGTAATCGAGGATTGGCGGGTCAGCTATTGGGAGGGTTGGCCAGATGGCGCGAGATACGAGTGGCCAATTCCCACTCCGGCTCCACCACCGCAGTTTTCGAGTACGACGGAGTCGAATTCCCGGTTGCCAAATTACCACGATTTAATCGCCGGTCTAGCCAAACGAGCATTGGGTACGATAGGGGCGCGTTCGATCACCAAGCCGGCAAGCCGGTTATATCGCAAGGTCAAATACAGGCAGCGACGTTTGCCGAGCCATGATTATGGGATGGTCGGTCTCATTAAGCAACTGGTCGATGAGCTCGGTATGGATGCGATCACCAATCCGGAACGCAACGGCACACCACCGCAGCGGTTTCCAAAATTTCAGCGTATCGAAATCTGTCCAGGCCAAGTATTTATCGTGAAGGCGACCGAGCTCGACGACGCCTTGTTAGGGGAATCCCTTCGTCATCCTTTCCCGAAGAACGGCTGACGCGTCGTGCAGGATAGCGAAGGGCAACCCGAACCTAATTATGCCGAGCACCCCAATGTTTCGCGGCGTGCTTCAGCCCGCTCAGAGTTTTGACGGCGACGGGCCGATGCCGGGCATGTTTCGGATCGCCGTCTTAAGGCGTCCTTTGCGGCCCCGGGTTGGGCGACGTGGCACGTGCGACACAATAAGTTATCGCCGGGCTTTCTCAACCCGCACAGCACGCGCCGAAACGTTTCGGATCGATGCAAGTCCTGAAATCGGTCCCGCTTCAGGTTGCCGAGCACGTATTCCGCCGACCAATCCATACAACAGAGCACCACATCCGCCATTAGGCAGCTGCACATTCTGATAGATGCGGTCGCAAACGGAGTTTGCCGCTTGGGCTGGCCGCTGTTATGATCGGGTTTGATGTTTTTGCCTTGACCTTTCTTCGTATTGAGATTTCCGGCGCGATCCTGGATCCGGAATTCCTCGAAATCGACCTGATGCTGTCGCAGCCATGCGCCTAAAACCGGTGCACCTCGTTTCCGTGAAAATGAAGGTCAGTGATAATATCTGCTGCCACGAGATCCGAGAGCAGAGAGAAATGTTTGTCGTTGATAGCCAAGTTCACGATTTTTCCAGCGGACGGTAGATGGATCCGAAATTTATAGTACTGCAGCTTGGATAACCTCTTGACCTCATCAGGCGTTATCCCCGCTAACGTCGTGCTAATGTAGATTGATTGTCCGCGACTCGGCCGCGTACTCTATCATGTCCGCGCAGTGAGGATTTAAGAACGCCTCAGCGAAACCAGTAAAGTGCAGAACGATACGCCTGGGAATTTCATGATGTATATTTTAAAGTTATCAAACTTCATCATGCGATCTTCGCCGAAACAGCGGTGACTAATCTTGCTTGCAGACAATAGACACGCGCAACTTTGCATCCGATCATGGTTGTGACTTCGAAATGCCGCGCTTTCAACATGGCCTCCGTGAAAGGGGTGGTAAGTAATCATCGCAAGCTGGTTCGGACCCGCAGGATTGCAACGGTTCCGGTTGTTGGACAGCTTCCGGGGAGGAATAAGCTAAAGGGCCCCGGTAGCCTACTGCTGGTTTCACCCTTCCCCGAATCAAATTCATCGCGTGTTGTTGCGGGGTGCTGTGAAGCTTGTGGGCAGCCGCCGACCTGTGGGCAAGGTGGGGGAAACGCATCGCGTTTTCCCCGGCTTGTCCATAGGGGACCGCACTTGCGCGGTCAGGCGGGGATCGGCGCAGCCGACCACAAATTCACAGCACTTGCTTGGCATGGCGTCAGGCGGCCAGCGCCGCCGCGGTTGATTGGCCGAGGTAAGCCTCGTCCGGTGTTCGCCAGCTGAGCGCCTGATGCGGCCGCCGCAGATTATACCAGTCGAAGAACTCG
>DATAPP010000074.1:0-8007 GCA_036265125.1 Pseudolabrys sp.
GCTTGTATCTATTGGCACATGCGTCACCATCTTTTTGTAAATGGCTAAACCTGCCAACGTCGTTTGTCCGGCATAGTGGTAGTTGTAATACTTAAATGCGCTGATGGTTTGATCATCGAGTAACTTTAAGGTGTCACCATTAATAAGTGATAAGAGGGGGTAAAAAGAGCCCCCGAAAGGAGGGTTATAGCCGTTTACCAATTCGTTTGGGCCCTTATAAAAGTAAGAATTGGCGGTAGGAACACCGGGGACGGGAGGCAGCGGAATTGGATGAGGATCAAACGCATCGGGCTCCAATCGAGGAAATCTATCCGTTCCGTAAGTAGTGAAGACTTGGACGGGATAGACCGAAGTATCAATGTAGATGTATTGATCTTGTAGTGGCGAAGAGGGTCCTCCCGCAGTAAACCCATTCATCGCTCCAATCATCGTGTTACGCCACCACCCGTGAAATTTAGAATTGTTAAAGTTATAACTAGAATCTGCATTGTTGGGGGCTAGCACTCCGTCTGGCGTCGCGCTGATAGCTTGCACCTGTAACCAAGGCGCCAAAGACGTAAGGGCGACCAGCACAAGTGTCCGGTAAATAACTCGATTAATTGTTCGCATGTCTTGTTAGTTGTTTGTATGTGCGAGCCGTTCTCGCAAGGCTACCCTTGCGAACAGAGGGTCAGGAGAGCGCCTCGGGGAGACACCCAACGGACTTGACGCGAGGACGACTCTCGCAAACGGGGACACACAGTGTCAACGCGATTTTTAGCGTGATGATTGCGCGTTAAACGTTGTGCAAACCGTCACACTTGCTGCGTTCTAGAACTCGAATCGATGATTCACGGTCGCGGCGGATTGATTCGACCACTTGGTAGATTTCTCCCAAACTCACGCGAAGATTGGAACCCCCATTCCGCAAGTTCTAGTCCATCGCGCGATGGCAGGTGCCTCCCGATCTACGAGGCGAGGGCGAAGGGCGAGGGATGTTCTGTGCCAAACTTACGTGGCGTATTCGGTAATTCAGAGTTCTTACCCGCTTAACCGAGCTACAGAATTCAATTGACTTTGAATCAATTCACCGGGGACAAATGCCAGACGCGCGGTTTAGACAGTGGTCGTGCAGCAAACATTCGAAATTGTCTGCGACTCGTTACAAACCGAACAAAATGTTATGAGAAAAGGACGATCTTCCTAAACAGCAGCGACGAAAATGAGGCCGATCGCAAGCGCCGTAAGGTAACGAGTCAAGCTTACCGATACGAATCGGCCTGAATGAATTGAAGGTAAAACGTCGTCGTTAACACCTGGCGTTCAAAGTTCAACAAATGCGGTGAGCCTTTTCGTCGGAGTGCACGACGAACCGGTTCCCGTCGCCGCGGTGCGCGTCAACATTCCAGATCGTTCGCCCTGCGAATCAAGGGCTGAGACCTAGCCCAAGTTTCAACCGCGTTTCTTGATATTGCGGACGATTATTTTCCAATATTTCACGCGATTAGATTCAGTCGAGCAGGTCGGCGACGCGGTGGGGAACTCGAAATAGCCGAGACGATCCTTCACTCCTCTGGGGTAATTACCACCGAGCTTCCACTAAACCATTGTGAAGTGTGCAGAGCGATGCTGAACTACTGCACCGCCACCGTTATGGTCTGCCCCAGATCCCCGAAGAGTGTCAGGTAGCCAAGCCCGCTCCCGGCAGGCAGGGAAGTCACAGCGCTTCCATTTCCGTTCGCCACGGTCGTGAATGCCGGGTCGTAAAGGTGCCACGCGCCGGTCGTGGTAATGGTGACTCGCACCTGGGTCACCTCACTCGCCACGGCACGCCACTCGGCGTAGCCCTCGGGGCCGATGGTGACCACGTCCGTCGCACCCCTGGGCAGCACCGGTACCGATGCGAGCGGCCGATGCATGTAACTTCCGAAGCGGGTCCACTCCGCGCCATCGCGTTCCACGATGTCGAGGTCGTCGAGATCGCGCCCGTTGAGCTGCGGGATGATAAGCATCATCGTCGCGGAAGAATCGCTTGCCGAGGGGTCGACGATATGGAAACGGGTATCGGGGTGCCCCGCAGCCGGCGCCGGAACGTCGGAGGGAGGCCGGACGGCGATGAGCCCGTCCAAGTTCGGTACGGTCGCCAGACGCAGGCGCGGATCCATGCCATTCCACGCGAGCTCAGCCGGGTTCTCGTTCACCACGAGCCAGGTCGAGGACAGCCTAGCCTGCCAAGCCGCCGAGAGGTTGCCGGGCCTTCGACGCACTCGCTGAGCGAACACGCTGTGGTCGAGGTAGTGCCCGTAGCCGGCAGGAGCGCGATTGACGATGTACTGGGTGAGCACGCCTAGGAGGTCGGCGTCGACGACCTTGAATGCCTTGAGGGGATCCTGGTCGCTGGCGAACCATCCGTCACCGCGGTACTTCAGCGGTGATCCGGACGGCGTCCAGCCGCCGTCCGAGCGCACCGTGGCCTGCAGCGAGTCGTCGGGCTGAGCCTGGAGCTGCACGATGAGATTACCCAGGGCGTATTCTCCGGCGACGGCCGCGAGCAGGCCGTCGGGAACCGACACCACAGGAGGTACGACGGGTAGGAGCGGCGATGGAAAGGCCGCGATCCGCCCATTCTCATCGAGCGCGCGCAACAACACCCGCTCCGCTATGGCAGTCGCTCGTGCCGAACCGCCGAACGACGCGGCGAGCACCACGACGCCGAGCTGCGCCTGCGGGGAAACGACGACTGCCGCGCCGTAGTCATTGCTATCGCCGCCCTTTATCCAACCATCGAAGCCGACTGCCGCAAGCCCCGGTTGCGAGACGCTGTCCCACCCTAGGCCGAAAGCGAAGGAGTCGTTATGGATTGGGTTGAAGCTGCCGATGGTCTGATCCACGGCCATTTCAGTCACCGCAGTGCTGGAAAGAATACGTGTCGTCCCGACTCTTCCACCATTTAGGAACATGATGGCGACGCGAGCCACATCGTCTGCGGTGCTATAGGCCCCACCCGCCGCGAGGGTATTCACGAACTCCTGCGGCTTGACCGCGCCGTTTACATAGGCTTTGGCGTATGATCCGTTTGGGAATGCGCTGATTGGATAGCGGGTGTTGGCCATACCGAGGGGTGTCAAGATCTCGTCGTGCACGAACTGGACGTAGCTCTTGCCGGTCATTGCCTCGACGAGGGCCGCGGTGATGGTGAAGCCGTCATTACAATAGACGCTCATGTAGCCGGGCGGATCCTTGAGCCGCGACATGGCCAGCGTCTGAAGGACCTGATTCACATATCCCGGCACGGGCGAGCGGATGTCGACATTCCGATAATCAGTTCCCGGAAAGCCCGAAGAGTGGTTGAGGAGCATCCGGACGGTGATGTTCCTATATGGTGGAGATAACATGTGGAAGGCCGGCAGGTATGCAGTGAGCGGTGTGTCAAGATCGACGACGCCCCGATCTACGAGCTGCATCACGGCGATCGCCGCAAAAATCTTGCTCACCGAGCCGACGCCGAACATCGTGGTGTTGGCGGGCGCCCGGCCCGTGTCGCGATCGGCCAGGCCGAAGCCCTGGCTCCAAATGATGTGCTTGTCATCCACGAGAGCGATCGCGATCGCGGAGGCGCCATCATTGATGAGCTCTTGGGCAGCGGTCTGCCCTTCCTGGATCGCAGCATCGTAGGTAGGCTGCAGCGGTCTCGAACCGAGATCGTATACTTCCACCAGAGCAGCCCCGGTGGTGTTGTTCTTACCACGTACGACCGCGGTATAGCTACCCGGTGGCAGCGTCGCAATGATCGCGGACTCGTCTGGCACAGTCGGAGCATGCCCGCTGCTTTGGATAGCCGCGACCTGGCCGGCGGTAATAATCCCGCCGATTATCGTATGCTGCCAATCATCGTTGGAGGCAATCAAAGCTCCCGCGCCGTCGTGCAGTTCCAAGGTCGGGTTAGCCAGTGTATCGGGAACGCCGTATTGAGTGAGCTCAGGGCCTATGGCGCGAATAATTACCCGCTTTGGTTCGGTCCCTTGAACCATGAAGCCGCCAATCATCATGTTGTCGCCTGTCTGAACAAAGCCGCGAGCACTAATGTTACCTAGTATTGAGTTAGTCTCAGGGCTGAGACCGTACACTTCCACCAGGGCGACTCCGGTCATGTTGTTCACACCACGGACGATCGCCGTGTAGTTACCCGCTGGCAGATCCGCGATGATTGCCGACTCAAAGGGGTCGCCCGGAGCGTAGCCGCTGGCTCGAATCTCGTTGACTTGATTAATGGTGATAACCCCACCGATGATCGTGCTTACCCAGTTGTTATTAGAGGCAATCAAAGCTCCCGCGCGGTCGTGCAGTTCCAAAGTCGGGTTAGGCAGTGCATAGGGAACGCCATATTGAATAAGCTCAGGGCCTATGGCGCGAATAATTACCCTCTTTGGCTCGGTCCCTTGAACCATGAAGCCGCCAATCATCACGTTGTCGCCTGTCTGAACAAGGGCCCGCGCGGAGATGTTTCCGAGAGTCGACAGGTTTCCGAATTGGAATTCGCCGACGCGCACGTGCCAGCTCTGGGGTGCGGAGTACTGGTAGTATTCGGTGGTATGCCGGGAGCTAAGGCCATCGGGCGGCTCGCCCAGCGCGATCAAGGCGCAAGCCAGGCAAAAAACAAAAGCAAGCAAGACTCGAAGCTTAAAGAACCCCACTTTGCCTAGGCTACGGCGAGCAGGCGCGGATTGTGAAGCGGGTTTCTCTTTCATAAGATGAAGTGGAGTCGCTTCCGCGACAAAGGCAGTCAGTTTTTCGTCTGCACGCAGGTTTTCGCGCAGCCGAAAGCCCAAGCGCGCTTGTCGTTCCCTCCTGCTGACAAGAAGCGACAAACCCCATTTCAACGAACATACCTAATTATGTATTTCTTGATAGGTTCGAAGTTTTCAGATCGAGTGCTGCAGAATGTCAATCTCCTCATCAGCACAAGGGCGATTTCGAAGAGTGGCGAACGGGCTTGCCATCCCGCCGCCTGTTACCTCACGCTTTCCTTTATGAAAACCATGAAAAAACTTTTTTGGCTGTTGCCGTTTTTGATAATCCTAGGAGCGATGCTTTTAACCGTGATTGAGAGATCGGCGCAGACCCACGAAGTCACAATTACCTACGACTACGGCAATCTGATCGATACTCGCGGTCATTATCATTCGGTACAGCTCGTAATGCACCTTGATGGTGCACCGTAAGTATCGCGATCGACAGCGCTCGGATCAGCTAACATTTTGACCGGTTTGTAACGCGTGTCCCGACCGAGTAACCGATGTAACCGCTTATCATCGAAGCATGATCAGCATCATCCAAAATTTCCGTAGCGTATTCGGTAGCGCTTGCCAAATTGCCTTGGAAGGACAGCAGTTAAGAGTCACCTGTTTCACTGGACAAGGCATAGCCGGACATCTTAAAACACACGCAAACCTCCTCTGAAAAATCGCGTTTTCCTCGCGGACATTGATTGTTCTTTTGAAACGAAAAGTGATGCCTTAAAATCGGTGATTTCGGAACCCTGAGTCTGGTGTACCGGCGATTTCCAACTACGTTGCACCTGGCATATAATCGCGCTGTGAAACACATTGCAGTATCACTGTTAACCGGTGTTTTCGGACATTGGACACGCTGAAACGATTCAAATATTCAGCGAAGGTACACCGTTACCTAGCTAAATAGTCTCCGCGGCTGTCACCCAGATGCATTGCTCTCGGCCATTCCAATGGACGCCGTCCGTGCTTTGGGTCAGCGACCGAGGCGGCCGCCCTATAAAGTGCTTCACCGGAATTTTCGCGACGCGAAAATTCCGCTAAGCCAATGCTTCCAGTCGGCTCAGCAAATCCTTTTTGCTCGCTACGCCGACGACCTGATCGCGCAATTGGCCGTTCTTGAAAAAGAGCAGCGCCGGAATCGCGCGAATGTTGTACTTGGCTGAGAGACTCTGGTTTTCGTCTACGTTTACCTTCGCAATTTTAAGCGTGCCCGTTTTTTCCCGCGCAATCTCGTCTAGCAGCGGCGCGATCATTTTGCACGGACCGCACCATTCCGCCCAAAAGTCGACGATCATCGGTTTGTCGTCTTGCGTCAGTTCGCGGTCAAAGTTCGATTCGTTAAGCGTGATAACAGCAGAATTTTCCATAGCTAAGAAAAATACGTCCAAATCTGGATAATCAAAATCAATGCGGACGTAGCGAGAAGCACCCAATACACCAGCATTGAGCTTTTCTCGACCGGTGCTACCGCGATCGGCGGATTTTGAGAAACCACGTTGGGCATCGCGATCAACGGCTGAGTCTTTTTCTGAGACAAGCGCGACGGTTCGGGAGGGATACGCACGGTCTCCTTTTTCGGTCCTGAAGGGGGTAGAATCGAAGGAGGACGCATTGAAGCGGATAATGGACGCGAGACAGCAGGCGGCTGCGGCGGCGGGAAAAAGTTCGTGCGAGAAGTATTCTCGGGCGCTGACTGCGACGGAGAGGGAAAAGGCGAAGTGCCGGTTTCACGAACGGGCAACTGGATCCGGACCGTCTCGTGTGGTTTCACGGGCTCCAACGGTTTCGTAACAGGCGGATCCGGCAACTGGATGCGAACGGTCTCTTTTTTTGGTTGGGGGGGTTCGGCCATTAAGTGAAGAAATTGATCAAAAATCGCCGACTTGTCACTACCCAATCTTGCTTAGGAAAATGTGACTCGGGTCAGGCCAGTAGATCGTAGCCGCGGCTTCCTTTGACGGTCCGCCGAATGAACTGACCGACAGGCGCGGACTGGGCCAAAACTACCCGCGCATCAACATCCGGAGCATCGGCTTCGCTTCGGGCGATGTGCGGCTGATCGACGAGCAGTTTCAGTTCGCTGCCAATTTTCTCGCGAGCGAGATCATGGGCAATAGATTGCTGCAGTTCCATCGCTGCTCGATAACGTGAGTTTTTTATCTTTGCCGGCACCTGCCCAGCCATCCGCGCCGCACGGGAACCCTCTTCCTGCGAGTATTTGAATATCCCAAGCCGTTCGAACCGGCTGCGACTAATGAAATCCAGTAATGTCTCGAATTCCGTATCGGTTTCGCCAGGAAAACCGACGATGAAAGTAGTGCGCAGGGTTAGGCCCGGAATTCCAGCACGCAGTTTGTGAATTAAATCTTCAATGTGTGCGCGCGATGTTTCACGTCGCATCCGCCCCAGCATCGATTCGTCGATGTGCTGCAACGGAATGTCGATGTAGCGCGCGACCTTATCGCATGCAGCAATGATCTGAATCAGTTCATTGCTCCAGTGCGCCGGGTGCGTGTAAAGCAGGCGCACCCAGAATTCGCCTTCGATCTGTTGAATGTCCCGCAGTAGCGAAGCCAACGTCGGTCCGCGCGTCGAATCCACCGGCTGCCGAGGCCCCACTTTGGCGTCCCATAAATCCATTCCGTAGTACGTGGTATCCTGACTGATCAAGTTAATTTCGCGCACACCTTCGCCGACAAGCGCACGGATTTCCGCTAATACCGATTCCGGTTTTCGGCTCCGATGCTTGCCGCGCATTTGTGGAATCACGCAAAAACTGCACGGATGATTGCAGCCCTCGGCAATCTTCACGTAAGCGGAGTGCGCCGGAGTAAGTCTGAAACGCGGTGTGTCGTAATCGGGAATGTACGTGGGGCGCCTGTCGGCGAAAAGTAGCGCATGCGTCTCGCTTGCGTCGCTTGCATCTGGCAACAGGGACCGTCGCGTTATCATTTCTTCCACGATCGCTCCGAGCTCACTGATTTGATCCAGTCCAATGAACGCGTCTACTTCGGGCAATTCGTTATGCAGCTCTCTCGCAAACCGCTGGGACATGCAGCCGCTGACGATTAATTTTTGGTCTGGTCGTTTATTCAACCCGCGCCGCTGATGCGCTTCCAAGATCGCGTCGATTGATTCTTCCTTGGCTGAATCAATGAAGGCACAAGTGTTAACGACGAGCACATCGGCGTCCTCCGCTCGTGAGGTGATTTCCATACCGCGTTGCAAAACACTT
>DATAPP010000075.1:0-26548 GCA_036265125.1 Pseudolabrys sp.
CTTGCGAAGGCGTGGCGCCCTCCGGCGCGCCGTCCGGCGTTCTCCTTCGGCGTCGGGCCGCGCTTTTCGTGACCGTCCGAATGATGGACGGCCTCCGTCAGCCAGCTCCTGGCGGGCAGCCCGTATTGGCCGCCAGGCGGAGCCCCGACGCCGCCCGGGTGCGTGGCCTGCTCGCCACGCCCGCGGGCGCCGGCCCGCTCCACACGAGCCGGCGCAACCGGTTCGCGTCCCTCATGGGAACGGACAACCATAGGGATATTATCCTATAGGAATATTGTCAAGAAGTGGCTTGTGGAAAATAATGGCGCAGGAGTCCAAACGCGATGCGCCGTGGGCACAAGAAAAAACGAAAACACTCAATGACGTTTTGCGGCGCGCGCGAAACCAGCGATTGCGTTTGCCCGAAGGACGGGCCGCCGCACGGTCAGCGCATTCTGCGGACGCTGGCGGTTCTTTCGCATGTCGCGGCGATCATCGGCACGATCGCGGTCATCGTCGATGCGCTGCATCGGTGGTGAACTTCGCCTTCGCTTGCCCCTGTAACATTGCGCACACCGCCGCCCGCGCAACTGCACTACATGTCAGGGCGAACGTAATCCCGGCAACGGCAGGAGATGAATGATGACAGTCGGCGGAGCAGAGGCACCCGGAGCTGGTTCAGCAAACGTCGTGAATTGTATTGTTGAATCAATTCAAGATCAGAACACGTCACTATCTGCGAAGTTGCTGATCGTAACGCGCGTGGGCTCACTCGTATCGCAATCAACGATCGTGCGCGATTGTGGACGCCTCGATCGCGGTGCGATCGACGATGAGAATGGAGCGATCTTTGATCGCCAGCCATCCAGCGCGCTCCCAGATCTTGAGTATGCGGTTGACGCTGTTGCGAGCGCCTCTCGCCATAAGTCCGAGATCAGACTGCGAGATCACCGGCCCAACGGACTGCACCTTGCGGCCGCAGTAAATGGCCTCGGTCCCGAGACAGTCGGCGAGCCCCAAAAGTGCTTGCGCCACGCGCCCTTGCAGTGTCTTGATGCTCATCATGCGGGTCAATTCGATGTACGACCGGTAACGCTGCGCGACCAGCAGAGCGATGCACTTTTGCAGGTTTGGGAAGCGCTCGCACAGGGCGCGGAACTTCCTGGCCGAGACGCTACCGACCACGGCATTCCCGATCCCCATGGCCATGTCGCAATGGATACCGCCGTCGAAGATGCCGAGCTCGCCGAAGCTGTCGCCAGGCGGAAGGATCGCATAGAGGACCGCAGAACCGTCATCCATGACATAGGACAGGCGTATGTGTCCGGAGACGACAAAATACAGCTGTTGGGCCTCATCTTCCTGAAGATACACCACTTCGTTGTTGGCGTAGGTGCGGCGCGTCAGGGCTGCTAGGAGCGCTCTCTTGGCTTCGTCGCTGGCGCGCGCAAATTCCGACGAAGCCTTGAACATTACGAATCCGCGGCGATGAATTGATCAAGCAAATGAAATGACGGCGATCCTTGCGAGCCCGATTCTAAAACAATTCGTGTGAAATGTTGTCATCCGAACGACGGATGCAACAGGTCTGCCTTGCTGCAAAATAGAATCACGATCAAGAAAATAAATGCCAATGACAACGATGAATGTTTTAAATCGGCACGGTCCTTTGCCGACTCCATAGAAGTCAGTCCATGAATCACTACTCTATCGTCGCTGTCATTTGGTGAATCATAAAATCGTTCCTCGTTTCCCTCATAAAGCCAGTCAGGAAAAGCGCGAAGCAAATTCGTTCGGAAATTCTCGAGGCTGCTAAGGCAGCCGAGCGGGACGCGCGGGCGTTCAACAAGCTGCTCGTCAACCCAGATCCGCGGGTCAAGAAAAATGAGCGGACAATTTACATGGGTCTGGTCTGGCAATTTGTTGCTGAATACAGGAGAAAGATGATTCTCCTGAAAGGTGCTGCGGCCGTTCGGGATGTGAGGAAGCTGCACACAGAGTTGGTCAGGGAGCAGCAGCAACTTCAGAAACTGGGATCCGATGGTGCCGAGGTGTTGCGTCAATTCAATTTGCGCTGGGCAGCCGTGATCGACGATTCCTGTGACGCAATTTAAGTTTGCAACAGCGCAATGCGTTTGATTATCATGACCTGGCTTGTCGCGGCCGCCGCAGTCGATGACCCATCGCGCGGCCTGTCCCAACAGTGCGCGGCTTTGATATGCTCACACGCAAAGGGAGGCGTCTGCATGAAAGCGATCGTCACTATTGTCGGAGTTATTTTTCTCATCGCCGCCGCGATGTATTTCCTGGTGCCGGCGGACTCGCTGCCGACCTTCTTGCCCGGACATGAGACCGGCCTGATGCGCATCCGCGCCAAGCACGGCATGTTGTCCGGTGCGATCGGCGTGGTCCTGCTGGGCGTCAGCTGGTTTCTTGGGCGAAGGTGATCTGCGCCGGCCCGACTGCGGGAATCCAGCCTCTGAAAAGGGCTGGATTCCGGCCTTTACAGCGATACGCGTAGTTTCCTATCGCGTGCTGGCCGATGTCCGTTTTCGCTCGTTGAGCTTTGCAGGTTGAACCGGCTTGGCTGCCGAGGCTCGCTGCCATTCCAGGAATTGCTCGAACAGGACTGAATTCTGTTCCGGTGTCGCCGAGGCCGCCTTGCTGGGGTCCAGTCCACGCGTCGTCATGAATTGATCGAACTTACGCCGCGTGTCCGAAGTCATATTTGCATGCTTGTCGAGCCATACCTGCGCCGCGGGAAACCGTTTCCATCCCTGCAAAGGTGCTGCGAGCGATACCTCTTTCCATTTCGGATGGAACGGCGGCTTCTGGAAATCCTCAAACTTGTCGAAGAAGGCCTGCACAAAACGCTCGACCTTCTTGTATCGCTCGTTTCCCGGGGGCCAGTTGTAGGCAGCGAGGATCGCCGGCACCGCGATTGTATCGACGCGCTGCCCTGCGGGGACCAATGAGGGATAATCTTCGGCCTTGAGTTGCGAGGGCAGATAGTCCGCCTGCAGGGCAGGCGCGTATTCGATCGGGACGAGGTGGAATCGTTCATCCTTGATCGTGGTCGTGAATTTCGAAGGCACGCCCTGGACGGCGACCATTGCGTCAATTTCGCCCTTGCGCAGTTTCTCATAGGCGACACGCTGTTCGATGTAGACAAATTTCGGTTTGATGCCGAGACGGTCGAACACCGTGATCGCCGTGATGAACGTGCCGCCGTTCGGCAAATCGATGCTGACGGTTTTGCCGTCGAGGTCGGACATTTTCTGGATCGTCTTGGCTGCGACGACGTGCATTTCCTCGTTGTAAAGTTTGGTGATGTAGGAGAGCTGGCCCTTGATGTTGGTCGCAAATCCCTTCTTCTCGAGATAGTCGAGCGTGTCGGATCGGACGATGCCAAGATCGACACCTTTCAAATACAAAATATCGGCAAGGCTCTGGACTGATCCCCGTCCCACAATCGGGAGGATGCGAAGCTTGTCGCCGTCATCGAGCATCGAGGCGAGGTCGGCGCCGATCTGAACATAGGTGCCTCCGATCGTCCCGGTGATCACCGTTGTCGTATTGGCGTTGAGGTGGTCCTGCGTCGTGTGGTTGCCGCGTCCATAGCTGAATATCGCCTTGAGGCCCTCGCTCACCTGGCCCGGATCGACTTCGCCCTGTTCGGCCATGCCAACGGAGCTCGTCATGAGCAGTGCGGCTGCTGTTGCCGCGAGGCAACCGAAGCTAGCGAATTTCGTCATCATATTTCCCCTGCCTCACAAACGGTTATTTTGCGGTGGCGCGGCTTGCAAGCGCTTCGAGCGGGCTTGACGCGTCAGGTGATCCCCAGTCCCGCGCGCGCTCATACCAGTACTGGGCGAGCGCAGGGTCGGCCGCAACGCTGTTGTTTGAGAATCTCTTGAGCGCGGCCGGGTCGTAAGTGGACGCCAGCTGGAACGCGGCCTGCGCATTTTTCGTTTCAGCGACGCGCTGCAGCAACAGCCGGGCAGACGCAAAATCACCGTTCGCCAACAGCTCATCGGCACGCCGTAACAATGCGGCGGTCTCGTTGTCGCTCAGTTTGCGTGGCGCGAGGGCCGCCTCGGTCTTTGCCGGCACAGCGGGTGTCTCGATGGTCTTCGGCGTGACCGGCGCCTCGACCTTTTTCGGCGCGACCGGTGGCTCGATCTTTGGTGTCGCGACATTGCCGGCGATCGGCAGTCCGGCGTTCGGTGTACGTGATCCAACTGTGTCAGGAGCGGCCGGAACCTGACGCCATGTGAGGCGCACCGGTCCGCGCACGATCGCCTGTCCGTTACCCCGCACCTCCGCCGTGAGCGTCATGAGACCGACGTAGTCACGCGGAGGCGTGACACGGGTCTTCGGCAAATCGTCGACGATGATGCGCCACTGCCCGTCACCTCTCGCACTACCGGCGCTCAATACGGTGCCGGCGGGGAGGCCGCTGAGATCGACCGTTGCGTCAGCAGTATAATTTTTAACGTCAACGCCGAGCTTCAACGGGACGTTCGCGTCGCCGATCGAATCCGACAGCGTCAACTGTGGCAGCACCACGGGCTGCGATGTTTTCTGCAGGTCGGAGGTTGCCGTTTGCAGGCGCGTGGCAAGCGGAACATCCGGGACCTTTACGGGCGGCGGCTCGTTTTGTCCCTGGATCGATTCAAGAACAGCGATCCCCACCAGGACGCCAATGACGGCCGCGCCCGCGGCCATGCCAAGCACCTTTAAGCGCGGATGGCCAGCCCGACGATTTCCGGGCGCAACCTGATCTGAATTCTCACGTGACGAATGGAAGATATCCGACAATGGAGCGGCGTCTTTTGACCTGGAATCTGGCTTTGAATCCGACCTGGAATCGCCGGAGGCGTCCAGACTTTGTGGTTCATCGGTGGCCGGTGAGGGCGGAATTGATGGCGGATCGCCATCCCGCAAGTTGCGCGGCGCGTAATATTGCAGGTCATTTGGAGTCAACGCGTCGCGCCGGACGGGTGTACCCATACGCTTGCCCCACCACACCACCAAAATCTGACGGCTTGATTGCTATTGGATCATTCAAATCCAGTAAGGAAAAGCATTTTCGGACGGTCACGCTTAATTACGTTTTCCAACCGTCCGGAGGTAACAAGACACCCTGATTTTGCTGAGAAATTTTGCGATTGGCGACGCCGTGTAATTTGGGGAAAGCTGCAATTCGGTCACAAAAATAACGCGACCGTGCTCTTTTGGTAAACTCGGCCACCGGCGTCACCCCGCCGGTGGCCTTCATTGGGGTCGCCCGTTTGCAAAAACGCGCGGCCCCTTTTTTCAGAGCCCCGTATCGGCGCTCCGAAAATTTCTTCTTCATCTGAGGGTTTAGCCGCGCGCCGGCATTCCTTCTGTGACCCGGGTCACAGGTCTTACGATTTGTCGCAGCACGTGCGTGCACGGGCGTCCCTGCTGCGCAGGGGCTGAATCTGGGCAATGGATTTCCAACAGATTCTCAGCGACCTGGGCCAATGTAACCCAATTGCCACACTGACTCTTATTTTTGCCGCGTATGCAGCCGGTAGGTATTCGATGCTCTTATTTTGATACTTTGTCGGCGAAACAGGGGGCTGCTCATGCGCCGCATTTCTATTGGTTTGATTGCGATCGCTTCTACAGTTGCCATGGCATCACTTGCCTCGGCGGCCGATATGCCGACCAAAGCTCCGGCCTACGCGCCTCCTGTTGTTGCCCCTTATAATTGGACGGGCTCTTTCGTCGGCGGCCACTTTGGCTACGGATGGGGCAGGGACCCAATCGATCTCTCGACTGTTACGGCTTTTGCGGTGGGCACCGTGCCGGCCTCCATTGCGGACAATCCGCGCGGCGTTCTGGGCGGCATCCAGTACGGCACCAACTGGCAATTCAACCGATGGGTGCTCGGGTGGGATTCGGATTTTTCCTTCACCGACATCAAGGCTTCGCAAGCGATCGTCACGCTTCCTGCCGGCGTCGCAACCACGACATCCGCCGAGCAAAAACTTGATTGGTTCAGCACGACGCGCGGGCGCGTGGGCTATCTTCTGACCGACAATCTTCTGCTGTACGGGACCGGGGGGCTCGCCAGCGGCCGCGCGAACGCGAGCACCTTTATCTCGCAGGCGGGATGCCCCGTCGGTTTCTGCCTGGCCGGCAGCGAGACGAAGACCAAGTGGGGTTGGGCGGCGGGCGGTGGGCTGGAATATGCGGTCGGCCACTGGCTGCTGCGGGCGGAATACCTGCACTACGATCTCGGCGACCTCGACTACACCGTGGCCGACTCAAGGGCACCAGTGGCAGTCGTCGCGGC
Organism: Pseudolabrys sp.; assembly: GCA_036265125.1. Lineage (GTDB taxonomy): Bacteria > Pseudomonadota > Alphaproteobacteria > Rhizobiales > Xanthobacteraceae > Pseudolabrys. Next base: position 6,308 of record DATAPP010000075.1, read on the forward strand.
CTCCAGCAAAGTGTCCGGCGACATCGTGCGCGGGGCCATCAGCTACAAGTTTGACTGGACGTTCTGGGACCTGATCTTCGGCCGGCGCTGATCTACGCAATCGCGACAAGCGACAACGCGTCAGCCGCGTGTGAAGTGCGCTGAAACGGTGCGCCACGTTCCGTCCTGCTTTTGCCAGACGTCGGTGTAGCGCCCTCGCGCCGCGCGGCCATCGGCCGTGGTGTAGGTCGTGCCGCCGTGGATGATGGCGACGTCGTCGAACATCCTGATCATCACGTCCACACCCTCGAGGCCCCTGATTGTGACCGGCTGGGCGGTTTGCTTCAGGAAGCCGGCGCGGTCGACGATCGAGCCATCCGGGTTGCTGCAATGAAAATCCCCCGCGAGGATCTCATCGAAGCGCTTTACGTCGCCATTCTGTACGGAATCGATGTAGTCGCGATTGAGTGCGACGAGCGTGTCGTGGTCGGCCATGGCAAATACCCCGGCTGTTGTGAGCGAGGCCCGCTCAATTCGAGCAATTTAATGCAACTTTGAGGAACGCGGCGAAATAGATTTAAAGGACAGCGCGCTATTGAAGCCCCATGACGCGCATCCTGATGGTTGCCATAGTGATCGTTGTTTCCGGCGGCGCCCGGGCCGCTGTACCGGAATTCAATACCGAACATTTTTGCGGTGACTTCGCGGAAAAGCGCGGCGGCGACAGCCTGGGCGGCATCGCGAGGGCGGTCTGCATCCTGAGCGAGCAGTCAACAAAGACGGTCGTCGACAAAGCGTGGGGCCACGTCTCTGCCGGCAGCAGAGAGACCTGTCTCAAGGCCGCGGGCGAGTCCTACGTCAGTCTGGCGAAATGCCTGGGCGAGGCGCAAGGACAGTAAGGCAGGACAGTAAGGCTGGACAGTAAGGCCGGGCCGTAAGGCGCTCTCTGACTATTTCGCCATCACATCGATTTATGACGTCGATCTAGGTCTGTTATCCTGACGCAATGAGCCGGCAGGAAATCGATGTCATCCGCGCGTTGCTGACGGCAAAGCCACGCCCGGTGAGCTGGAGCGAGCGGCGTGAGCGCATCGACGAGATCGGCGCGACCTGGTCAGTCGCGGACGACGTGCGGCTCGAGGAGGTCGATCTCGACGGTGTGCCCGGCGAATGGTCGATCGTGCCGGGGAGCGATACCGCGCGCGTGCTGATGTTCTTCCACGGCGGCGGCTACTGCTCGGGCTCGATCGTAAGCCATCGCCGGATGGTGACGGAAGCGGGCCGCGCGGCGCGCATGCGCACGCTGGCGGTGCGATACCGGCTTGCGCCCGAGCATCCTTATCCGGCGGCGCACGACGATGCGATGACGGCATGGCGTTTCCTGCGCGGGCAGGGTATTGCCGCGCGCGACATCGTGGTGGGCGGCGACAGCGCCGGTGGCAATCTCACCATCACGTTGATCAACCGGTTGCGTGCGGCGGGCGAGGAGCAGCCCGCCTGCGCCTGGCTTGCATCACCCTGGACCGACCTGACGATGTCGGGCGCCTCGCTCGAGACCAAGGCCACCGTCGATCCGCTCATCCACAAGGTCTATCTCGAGGAGCTGGCGGACTGCTACGCGCCGGCACCGATCGATCGCAAGGACCCGCTGATCTCGCCGCTGTTTGCGAACCTCACCGGTTTTCCGCCGCTGCTCATCCAGGTGGGATCGGCGGAAACCTTGCTCGACGATTCCGTGCGCTTCGCGCGGGCGGCGGGTTTGGCCGACGTTAATGTCACGCTGCAGGTGTGGCCCCACATGATCCATGCCTGGCCGATGTGGAACGCGAAGCTCGCGGAGGGTCGTGAGGCACTGGCCCAAGCAGGCGAGTTTATGAGGCAATGGGCTCGTTCGTAGCCCGCCTCCGCGAGGACATAATGTCGGCACTCGCGACCCTTACTGATGTGCGCTGGAACTATGCGCGCCCGGGGGCCGTTAACGTGAAAACCCAGACGGAGATCCATCATGCGTTTTATCTTGTGCATCGTTATCGCGGCGCTGCTGCCGGCTTCCGCTTTGGCAGCGACCGAGGGCGCAGCCATGAGCCTGTCGAGTGCGCAAGCCGCCGCGGCAAAAGGTGACCAGAAGGCCGCGGCTGCCGTTCAGACTACGACCAGCCGCGAGGGCTGCATGAGCGGTTGCGATGCCCGTGGTTATTCGAAAAATAAATGCGTCGAGGCCTGCCGTCCGGGCCTTTGCCATCCGGGTGCCGAGACGCCTTACTGCGTGTCGAAGTAGAGCTGCAAGGCGACAGCCATGAGCGAGCTTCGCTATCCGAACGAAAGCAAGGCCTATCGTGATGCGCGCGACGCGTTGCTCAAGGACGAGAAGGATCTGCTCGACAAGACAAAAGCCGTGGCTGCGAAACGCCGCACGCTCCCTGACGGCGGGCAACTGAAAGAGGATTACGTCTTCCAGTGGGCGAACGAGGGCAAGGTCGGGAAGCGCGTGCACTTCTCCGAGCTGTTCGGCGGCAAGAATTCGTTGCTGCTCTATTCATTCATGTTCGGCCCAAACTGGGACAAGCCGTGTCCGTCCTGCACGTCGCTGATGGATGGGTTTGACCGGACCTGGTACCAGGTCAGCCAGGACGCTGCCTTCGCCGCGATCGCCAAGGCCCCCGCCGAGAAGATCAACGCCTGGGCGAAGGAGCGCGGCTGGTCGCAGATCCCGCTGCTGTCAGGCTACGAGTCGACGTTTCAGAAGGACTATGGGTGTCAGGGCGAGACGGACGACGATCAGCAGGCGGCGATGCATGCGTTCAGGAAGCGCGACGGCAAGATTTTTCATTTCTGGAGCGCCGAAGCGGGCGTCGATACGGTGTGGCCGTACTGGAATCTGATGGATTTCACGCCGGAGGGACGGCCGGACCGGCTCACGCCGCCGCAAAATTTCAGGCCGGAGTTTTTCGAAAAGAATGTTTTGAAGAAGTAGCGTGCCAGGAATTACTCAAATCGCAGGCTGACGCCTTCCAGGTTGATGCCCTTGAGCTTCGTCGTCCAGGTCTCGCCCGCCTTCACAGGGAATGCGCGCGTCAGTGTGCCGGTCGATATGATTTCGCCGGCGGCGAGGGGCGGATTGTCCAGGTCGCGCGCGAGCAGCTCCACGAGATAACGAACGGCTGATAGCGGACCCTCGAGCACGTTCGAGCCGTAGCCCCGCTCCATCAGTTTCCCGTCGCAGTAAAGCTCGACCTCGAATTTCGGCAGCGTGCGCAGCCATTCGTCCGCATGCGCGCCGATCTCGTGGCGCGATCCCACCAGCAAGGCGCCATGCATGGCATTGGCGGCCGTGCAGTCGGGCAAGGAAAATTTCCAGCCTGGGAAGATCGATTGAACGAGCTCCCAGCCGTGCGCGATCCATGCGATGCACGACAGCAGCGCGGTATCGTCCATGCCGGGTGAGGGCGCAGTGGCGAGGCCGAACATGATTTCCGGCTCGATCTTGGGCTCGGTGTAGGGGGCGAGCGGCAGCGGCACGGCGAGAGCGTGCAGCGTGCGGTCGTAGACATAGCCCCAGTTCGGCGAGCTCACGCCGTATTCCTTCCACATCTGGCGATTGGTGAAACCGGCCTTACGGCCCGCCGGCCTGTAGCCGTTCGCGACGCGCAATTCATTTGCGAGCGCCGTCACGCGATAGGCGTCGTCCAGGGTGAATCCGGGATAGCGCGCCGAGAATGACTGCACATGCCGTCCGCCGCTGTTGAAGGCCGCGAAGGCTTCTTCGGCGATTTTGCGAAGAGTTGCGGGGTCGGTTGCTGCAACCACCGTGGTCGGGTCGCTCATGGCCCGCATTCTAAGGAAGCTTCTGAAGCTCCAATATTCACTCCGCCGCCTCGATCCGCTTCTTCCGCTTCGGCGCGGCGCGTCCCAGCACCGGCGCGAGAAATTGCGCCGTATAACTCCGCTTCACCTTCACAATGTCTTCCGGTGTGCCCGCGGCGACGATCTCGCCGCCGCCGTCGCCGCCTTCGGGGCCCAAATCGATGACCCAATCGGCGGTCTTGATGACCTCGAGATTGTGCTCGATGACAACGACCGTGTTGCCGCCTTCAACCAGTTCGTGAAGAACTTCAAGCAATTTGGCAACGTCGTGAAAGTGAAGCCCGGTGGTCGGTTCATCCAGAATGTAAAGTGTGCGGCCGGTCGCCCGCTTTGAAAGCTCTTTGGCAAGCTTGACGCGCTGCGCCTCGCCGCCAGAAAGGGTCGTCGCCTGCTGGCCGACATGGATGTAATCGAGGCCGACGCGATGCAGCAGCGCCAGCACATCGCGCACGCGCGGCACCGCCTTGAAGAATTCGAGCGCCTCTTCAACCGTCATATTAAGAACGTCGGCGATCGACTTGCCCTTGAACAGAACCTCCAGAGTCTCACGGTTGTAGCGCTTGCCCTTGCAGACGTCGCAGGTGACGTAGACGTCGGGCAGAAAGTGCATCTCGATCTTGATGACGCCATCGCCCTGGCAGGCCTCGCAGCGGCCGCCCTTGACGTTGAACGAGAAGCGGCCTGGCTCGTAGCCGCGCGCCTTGCTCTCGGGAAGGCCCGCGAACCACTCGCGGATTGGCGTGAAGGCGCCGGTATAGGTTGCCGGGTTGGAGCGGGGCGTGCGGCCGATCGGCGACTGGTCGATGTCGATGATCTTGTCGATATGCTCGAGCCCTTCGATGCGGTCGTGCGGGGCGGGCGCGAGCGAGGCGCCGTTGAGCTTACGCGCCACGGAATTGTACAGGGTATCGACCAGCAGCGTGGACTTGCCGCCACCGGACACGCCGGTCACGCAGGTGAACAGGCCGAGCGGGATCTCGGCAGTGATGTTCTTGAGGTTATTGCCGCGCGCATTGATGACCTTCAGCGAGCGCCGCGTGTTGCGCTGCCGGCGCTCGGGGATCGGGACGCTGAGTTCGCCCGAGAGATATTTGCCCGTCCATGACCCCGGCGCCTCGATCAGGTCGTCGACCTGGCCCTCCGCGACGATATGGCCACCGTGAATGCCGGCGCCAGGGCCGATGTCGAGGACATGGTCGGCGGTACGGATGGCATCCTCGTCATGCTCGACCACAATCACCGTGTTGCCGAGGTCGCGCAGGCGCTTGAGGGTTTCGAGCAGCCGCGCATTGTCGCGCTGGTGCAGGCCGATGCTCGGTTCGTCGAGAACATAAAGCACGCCGGTCAGACCAGAGCCGATCTGCGAGGCGAGCCGGATGCGCTGACTTTCGCCGCCCGACAGCGTGCCCGACGCGCGCGAGAGCGTGAGATAGTCGAGCCCGACATCCACCAGAAACTTGAGCCGCTCGCGGATTTCCTTGAGCACGCGCACGCCGATTTCGTTTTGCTTGGGCGTGAGATCCTTCGGGAGATTTGTGAACCATTCGCCGGCGCGCTTGACGCTGAGTTCGGCGACTTCGGAAATGTTTTTGGTCGCGATCTTGACGCAGAGCGCTTCCGGCTTGAGGCGCGCCCCGTGGCAGGCCGCGCAGGGCACGTCGGTGAAATATTTCTGCAGATCCTCGCGCGCCCATTCGCTCTCGGTTTCCTTGAAGCGACGTTCGAGATTGGTGATCACACCCTCGAACGGCTTTTTCGTCGTATAGCCGCGCAAGCCATCGTCATAGACGAACTTGATGTCATCCTCGCCGGAGCCGTAGAGGATCGCATCCTGCGTCTTCTTCGGCAGATCCTTCCATTTGGTGTCGAGCGCGAAGCGGTAATGCTTCGCGAGCGCATCAAGCGTCTGGATGTAATAGGGCGAGGACGATTTCGCCCAGGGCGCGATGGCACCCTTGCGCAGCGTCGCGTCACGGTCAGGGATCACCAGGTCGGCATCGATGTGCTGCTCGACGCCGAGGCCGCCGCATTCCGGGCAGGCGCCAAACGGATTATTGAATGAGAAAAGCCGCGGCTCGATTTCGGAAATGGTGAAGCCGGATACCGGGCAGGCGAATTTCTCGGAGAAAATCAGACGTTCCGCATTCGCATTGCGCCCACGGTTGGCGGCTGCGCCGCTCGCCTTCGTGTCGGCGAGCTCGACCACCGCCAGGCCCTCCGCCAGCTTCAGGCATTGCTCGAGTGAATCCGCCAGCCGCGTGCCGATATCGTTGCGGACGACCAGGCGGTCAACCACCACGTCGATGTCGTGGGTGAATTTCTTGTCGAGCGGCTTGACGTCGCCGATCTCGTAAAAGGCGCCGTCGAGTTTCACGCGCTGGTAGCCTTTGCGTAGGAAATCGGCGAGCTCCTTCCTGTATTCGCCCTTGCGGCCGCGCACGACCGGCGCCAGCACGTAGATGCGCGTGCCTTCCGGCAGCGCCAGCACGCGATCGACCATCTGTGAAATGGTCTGGCTTTCGATCGGAAGTCCCGTGGCGGGTGAGTAGGGTACGCCGATGCGTGCCCAGAGAAGCCGCATGTAATCGTAGATTTCGGTAACGGTGCCGACGGTCGATCGCGGGTTTTTCGACGTCGTTTTCTGCTCAATCGAAATTGCAGGAGAAAGTCCATCGATCTGGTCGACGTCCGGCTTCTGCATCATCTCGAGGAATTGCCGCGCATAGGCGGAGAGGGACTCCACGTAGCGGCGCTGGCCTTCGGCATAAATGGTGTCGAAGGCGAGTGAGGATTTTCCCGAGCCTGACAGGCCGGTGAACACGACCAGCTGGTCGCGCGGAATGGCGACGTCGATATTCTTGAGATTATGTTCGCGCGCGCCGCGGATCGTGATCTGGCGGGCGTCGCTGCGGGCGGGCTTGTTGTTACGTTCAGCCATTGGACGAGTCACGGGACCTGTAAGGCAAAAATGCCCTCCCGGCCCCGCGGAACGCGGGGCCGCTCGGGCCTGTAACAAGGAACGTAGTAAGAACGATGCGGTTTTGCCAGTACGCGACGGCAATAGCAGTTGAAAACTGCCGGCAAAAAAGGCCGGCGCGAGGCCGGCCCTTTTGCTCAGGCATTCACTCAGGTTGGGCGTTTTACCAGAACTTATAGTTCACGCCGAACCGGATGATGTTGACCTTGTAGCTTGCTGTCGTGCTCGCTCCGCAGACCGCGGCGCCACACGTGGCATCGCCAAGATTGGCGTAAAGGTATTCGACCTTCGCCGTCCAGGGTCCGAGAATTGCGTATTCGACGCCCAGCCCGGCGGTCCAGCCGGCACGATTTGACGTTGCGCTCAGGCCGCTCGTGAGCATCTGGACATCGCCGAACGCGCCGCCTGCGGTGATGTAGGGCAGTGCGCGGTCAAAGGCATAACCGATCCGGCCACGCGCGGTGGCAAACCAGCTGGTCTGGATCTGGCAGCCGGGCGAACTGCAGAAGCCGGTCCCGGTACTGGTCGAGCTTCTGATCCAGCTGCCGGCGGCGTCGCCTTCAAGACCGAAGACGAATGGCCCGTTCTGCACGTTGAACCCGATGGTTCCGCCCACCAGGCCGCCTCCGGAATCCGCGGAACCGGTTGCGAAGCTGCCGCTCCAGTCGGACGAGCCCCAGCCATATCCGCCGTTGATACCGACATAGGCCCCGCCCCAATTATAAGCAGGCGCGATGGCTGGCTCCTGATATCGGCCACCGGGCATGTCGGCCGCAAAAGAGGGTGAGGCCACGAGCAAAGCGAACGCAAACGCACGGCAGATGAAACGATTCATCGTGTGATCTCCTGGGACGTTACGGCCGGTCAGACCGTCATTGGCGGCGGAGTGGGTGACTCGAACGCTGCGCTTTACGCCACAGGATTTTTGAAATTCACCAAGCGAATCAGGTCCATAGGATCGAAGAAAACACTTAACAAGGTATTGCGGTGGGGTTTGCGGCGGGGTGGCTTGGGGCCGGCACCTTGCATGGAGCCCGAAAAAGCACTAGAACATAACAGGAACATGATTATATAAGAGAGGTTCACGGCAGGATTGCTGGTGACGGATGCCCTGTGGATTAGGGCAAACGTCCTTGCCGCGCCCGTGGTCAGGCCATTTGGTGAGGACTAGGGTGAGTTTCGGTTTTTTTAAAGGGCCCGCGCGGCACGCGGCCCTCAAACGGCGGGCGTCTGCGGCTTCTGGCGAAGCGGCACGCGACCATCGCCACGGAGAGCATCATGGCAGGTAGCGTCAACAAGGTCATTCTCGTCGGAAATCTGGGCGCCGATCCGGAAGTACGCCGCACCCAGGACGGGCGCCCGATCGTCAATCTGCGGGTGGCGACCTCTGATACCTGGCGTGACAAGAATACCGGCGAACGGCGCGAGAAAACCGAATGGCATCGCGTCGTCATCTTCAGCGAAGGCCTTGCCAAGATCGCGGAGCAATACCTGAAGAAGGGCTCGAAGGTTTATCTCGAAGGCGCTCTGCAGACACGCAAATGGCAGGATAAAGACGGGCAGGATCGATATTCGACCGAGGTGGTGCTGCAGGGCTTCAATTCGGCACTGACGATGCTCGATCGCGCAGGTGGTGGTGCGGGCTCTGACAACGGCGATTTCGGCTCGCCCGGCCCGACGGCATCGCGTGAGCGCAAGCCGGCACTGGCGGCCGCCGGCGGCAAGCACGATGACATGGATGACGAGATTCCGTTTTAATCTGTCACGCCCTCATCCCGTTCGTCCCCGCGAAGGCGGGGACCCAATGCAGAAATTTCTGACCTCGTAATTGTCGCTCTGGAGTGAGTGGTGGATGCGACGCCGCCACAGGCTCCGCTCACCCCCGCGCAAGCGGGGACCAGTGTCATAGTTCATGGCTTTCTTTGTTTATATTCTTGCGAGTAAGCCGAACGGCACACTCTACATTGGCATGACTGACGATCTGGTGAAGCGCGTCTGGCAACACCGCAATGACGACATCCCCGGCTTTACGCAACGATATGGCGTAAAGATGCTCGTTTGGTACGAGGCGCACGAATCGCGGGAGTCGGCATTCATGCGAGAGCGCCGGCTCAAGAAATGGAATAGAGCTTGGAAGCTTGCGTTAATCGAACAAGAAAATCCGAGCTGGCGAGATCTTTGGACTGAACTCTCGGCACCTTAAAGCAGTAAAGCAAGAACTGGATTCCCGCTTACGCGGGAATGAGCGGAGCGAGGTGCTCACTCCTTCATCCCAGCAGCGAGATCGTCAGCGAACAAAACGCAACGAACGTAATCAGCACCATTGCGATAAACTACAAAAGTTTGACGACCGCCGACCTTCATTAAACGCGAAGGTCCGGCATCAACGATTGGCGCAGGCCGGTCGTTCCCGATCAGGCCTTGATGTCGACCTTGCTGCTTGAATTGAAAGTCTCGGTGACCTGGATGTCGATACTGATGCTGTTGGTATCGTCACTGTTGTCAGGGTCGCTCGCATTTGCGCTGTTCTGCGTTTGCGAGGGATCCGACGTGCCGGAAATGCCACCGCCGCCATGATGGCGGTGATGGCCGTGCGCCTGTTGCTGCTGCTGCAACGAGGCCAGCGCCTGTTGCGCGTCTTTCATATCGCCCGATTGCAGATCCTGGCCGATCTGCTGGAGCGCCTGGGCGAAAGGCCCGTTGCCCTGAGCTGCGGGTGACGATGCCAGCGTGCTGTAGGCGTCTTGCGCGGCGCTCAGATTGCCCGATTGCAATGCGTTGGTGAGCTGGCTGAAGGCCTGCCGGTAGGTCTGATAACTGGATGTCGGTGACGCACTAAACGATGAAATAGCAGAGATCGTCATGACCCTCGCTCCCGACGGGAAAATGCATCCCGTGATGAGAGTCGCCCCGCAGCCTGTTTAACGATTCGCGCTTACCGACTTGTAAATGCAAGTGGTTTGCAGACGGCCGAGGCGCAAATGTTATGCGCTTTTTATTTGAGACGGGTCATCACCCCGCCAGCGCGGTGCGCACGCCGTCGATCACGTACTGCACGGCCAGGGCCGCAAGCAGCACGCCGAGCAGGCGTGAGGCCACGACATTGGCAGTAACGCCAAGCCATTTGGCGATACGCGCGGCAAGCGCAAAGACGACAAAGCAGATCGCGAGCACTGTGACGATCACCGCGAGCAGGATACCGAGCCGCATGGGATCGTGATCGCTGCGGGCGGCAAGCAGGATCGTGGCGGTGATCGCGCCGGGACCCGCCATCAGGGGTATAGCGAGCGGGAAAGCCGCGATGTTGCGCACATGCTCCTCGATGGCCTGCTCGGCCTGCTGCGCCTGACGCTCGATCCGCACGCCGAATACCATTTCCGAGGCGATCGAGAACAGCAGCAAGCCGCCGGCAATCCGGAAAGCTGGCAAACCGATCGACAGCGTATCCAACAGCCAGGCGCCGATCAGCGCGCTACCGGCCAGAATGCCGGCAGCGATCAGCGCTGCACGGAGCGCGACGGTGCGCCGGGCGCGCTGGGGCAGGCCGTGGGTGATTGCCAGATACGACGGCACCAGGCCGATCGGATCGACAACGACCACCAGAGTGACGAGCGCCGAAATGAGAAATTCCACCGGCATGCGTAGCGCCGAAGGTACTCTTTTGCGGCGTTTTTTGCGCGCGAAAACAGCCCGGCTACGGAACCCAGATGCTATCCGTAACGTATTGAAATAATGACCGATATTAGCCTGTATTGGTCCTTATTTCGATTGGCAAAGCGGCCATGAATCAGTTAGAAAATCCCCAACTAAAAATCCACGCAGGACGTTGTCTTGGCCGATACCGAACCCCCGAAATCGGGGGACGCACCGCCTTCCGATGTGCGCCCGATTTCGATCACCGAGGAAATGAAGCGCAGCTATCTCGATTACGCCATGAGCGTGATCGTGTCGCGTGCGCTGCCGGATGCGCGTGACGGCCTCAAGCCCGTGCATCGGCGCATTCTTCACTCGATGAACGAGCAGGGTCACACGCCCGACAAGAAATACGTGAAATCGGCGCGGGTGGTCGGCGACGTGATGGGCAAATATCACCCGCACGGCGATCAGGCGATTTACGACGCGCTGGTCCGCATGGCGCAGGATTTTTCCATGCGCCTGATGCTGATCGACGGGCAGGGCAATTTCGGCTCGGTCGACGGCGACCCCCCGGCGGCCATGCGTTACACCGAATGCCGGCTGGCGCGCCCGGCGATGGCTCTGCTCGACGACATCGACAAGGACACCGTCGACTTTCAGGAAAACTACGACGGAAACGAGCGCGAGCCCGTGGTGTTGCCTGCGCGTTTCCCGAATTTGCTGGTGAACGGCGCCGGCGGCATCGCAGTCGGTATGGCCACGAATATCCCGCCGCACAATCTCGGCGAAGTCATCGATGCGGCCGTTGCGCTGATCGACAATCCGGCCCTCACCATCGAAGACTTGATCAAGATCGTGCCCGGGCCGGATTTTCCGACGGGCGGCATCATCCTCGGCCGCGATGGAATCCGTTCGGCTTACAAAGATGGTCGCGGCTCGATTGTCATGCGCGGAAAGGTCGAAATCGAGACCGTCCGCAAGGAGCGCGAAGCCTTTATCATCACCGAAATCCCGTACCAGGTGAACAAGGCGACGATGGTAGAGCGCATCGCCGAGCTTGTGCGCGAGAAGAAGATCGACGGCGTTGCCGACCTCCGCGACGAGAGTGACCGGCAGGGCTACCGCGTTGTGGTCGAGCTCAAGCGCGAGGCGGTGCCGGACGTTGTGCTCAACCAGCTCTACCGCTTCACGCCGCTACAGTCTTCGTTCAGCGCCAACATCGTGGCACTCGACGGCGGCCGCCCGCTGGTTATGACGCTGAAGGACTTGCTCAGCGCCTTTATCGCTTTCCGCGAAGAGGTCGTCTCGCGGCGCACGAAGTTTCTGCTCGGCAAGGCGCGCGACCGCGCCCACGTCCTGGTCGGTCTCGCCATTGCGGTTGCCAACATCGACGAAGTCATCAGGCTCATCCGCGCGGCCAAGGATCCGAACGAGGCGCGCGAGGCCCTGATGAAGCGCGAGTGGCCGGCCAGGGACGTGGCCTCGATGGTGACGCTGATCGACGATCCGCGCCACAAAGTCAGCCCCAAGGGCACCACCAGGCTTTCCGCCGAGCAGGCGAAGGCGATCCTCGATCTGCGCCTGCAGCGGCTGACCGCGCTTGGCCGCGACGAGATCAAGGAAGAGCTCGACAAGCTTGCCGCAGAAATTGCCGATTATCTCGACATCCTGCGCTCACGCTCGCGCATCCAGACGATCATCAAGAACGAGCTGGCCGAGGTGAAGAACCAGTTCGCCACGCCGCGCCGGACCGTGTTCGCGGAAGCGACAGGGCAGGTCGAGGAAGAAGATCTGATCACGCGCGAGGACATGGTGGTGACCGTGTCGCACCAGGGCTACATCAAGCGCGTCCCGCTTTCGACCTATCGCGCGCAGCGGCGCGGCGGCAAGGGTCGCGGCGGCATGCAGGTTCGCGAAGAAGATTTTGTGTCGCGGCTGTTTGTGGCGTCAACGCACGCGCCGGTCCTGTATTTCTCGTCGCGCGGCAAGGTCTACAAGGAAAAGGTCTGGCGTCTGCCGATTGCGGCGCCGCAGGCGCGCGGCAAGGCACTCATCAATATTCTTCCGCTGCAGCAGGGTGAAACCATCACCACCATCATGCCGCTGCCGGAGAACGAGGCCGACTGGGCCGCCCTCGACGTGATGTTTGCCACCACCAGCGGCACCATCCGCCGCAACAAATTGTCGGATTTCGCCGACGTGCGGCCATCCGGCATCATCGCCATGAAGCTCGAGGACGGCGAGGCGATCGTTGATGTGCAGATCTGCACTGAAAAGGACGACGTGCTGCTGACCGCCAATGGCGGCCAGTGCATCCGCTTTGCGGTGCCGGAAGTACGCGTGTTCCAGGGTCGCACATCGCGCGGCGTACGCGGCATCACGCTCGCGGACAAGGATCGCGTGATTTCGCTGTCGATCCTGCTCCACATTGACGTGACGGCGGAAGAGCGCGCCGCCTACCTCAAGCGCGCCAGCGCCGTGCGGCGTGGCAGAGGTGAGGAGGAGGTGGGCGGCACTGACACCGAGGAGACGGTCGGCGCGATCGAGTTGGGCGAGAAGCGATACGTTGAATTATCGGCGGCCGAACAATTCGTGCTCACAGTGTCAGAGCGCGGTTTCGGCAAGCGTTCGTCATCATACGAGTACCGCACCACCGGCCGCGGCGGTAAAGGCATCGTGGCGATGTCTCTCACCAAGAAAACCGGACGCATCGTCGGATCTTTCCCCGTGGAAGAAGCCGACCAGGTGATGCTGGTGACCGATGCCGGCAAGCTCATCCGCACGCCGGTGTCCGGCATCCGCATTGCGGGGCGCTCGACGCAAGGTGTGATTGTGCTCAATACCGCCGATGACGAACGTGTCGTGTCTCTCGAACGGTTGAGCGAAGAAGGCGGGGAAGAGGAAGAGTAAAGCTAGCGCCCCGGCGGAAAAGCTGCTTCCAAAGTCTGCAAATCCTGCGATGTCAGATTGAGCGTGAGGGCGATTGCGTTTTCTTTGACGTGGGCCGTCGAGCCGGACTCGGGAATTGCGATCACGTCACCGTCGCGGATCGCCCAGGCCAGCGCAATGGTGGCCGCGGTGCAGCCGTGCTCACTGCCAATTTTCGCAAGCGTCGGATCGCGCAGCAGCTTGGCGCCTTCGCCGCCGAGCGGCGAATAAGCCATCACCGGCATCCCGCGGCGCCTGCACCATGGCAGGACGCTGCGTTCAATATTCCTGTCGCCGAGACTGTAGGGGACCTGATTGGTCGCGCAATGATCGCCACGCGGCACACGGAAGAGTTCTTCCATTTCGCGCACGCCGAAATTGGAGACGCCCCACGAACGGATCTTTTTCTTCGTGACCAGGTCTTCAAACGCCGCCACAACATGGGCAATGCCGACGTCCTTTTGCGGCCAGTGCAATAGGTAAAGGTCGAGATAGTCCGTGCCGAGGCGCTTGAGACTTGCCTCGCATGCGCGCGCGACGCCATCGCCGGCAACGTGCGTCGGCCACACCTTCGAGACCAGAAAGACCTTGTCGCGCTGACCGGCAATCGCGCGGCCGATGAGTTCCTCGGAGCCGTAGAGTTCCGCCGTGTCGATGACCGTCATCCCGGCGGAGATGCCGGCGCGCAAGGCCTCTATAACGGCGGCCTCGGGGTGCCTGCCTTTTGTGAGGCTGGCGGAGCCCTGACCCAGGGCCGGCACGGTCCTGCCGTCACGGAATTTGACGGTCCGTGCCGCGGCTGGCGCCTGCGCCGCAGCCTCAAAGGGCACTGTCAGCATCGCGGCTGCGCAGAGTCTGGTGAATTCGCGCCGGTTCATGAGTCGATTGCTCGTGTCGATTGTCATACTTTTCCTGATAACTCAGGGACATTTCGCTAGTAAATTAACTATCGCTTGAAGTCCCGCGGCCACGGAAACTGCCATGGATTACCACCTGTTCTCGGCCTACCTGCTTATCACATTCGTCCTGGTGATCGTGCCGGGTCCGATTGTCACTCTGGTGGTCGCAACCGCAGCTACGCGCGGCACCCGCGCCGCGCTTGTCACGGTCATTGGGACCACGCTTGGCAATGCGGCGCTTCTCGCATGCATCGCGCTCGGCCTGAACTGGATCCTGAAGACATCTGCCGAAGTGTTTGAAGTCCTGCGCTGGGTGGGGGCGGCCTATCTGGTCTGGCTTGGAATCCAGAGCTGGCGGACCGCCGGCCAGGCCGCAGAGGCCGCTCCGCCGCGTCACCGCGTGCAAATATCGCGCGGATTTCTCGTGGCCATCACCAATCCGAAGACGATCGCCTTCTTCACGGCCTTCCTGCCGCAATTCGTCGATCCGGCGCTGCCGGTGGGCTCGCAACTATTCGTAATGTGTGCGGTGACGGTGGTGCTCGCCGGCCTCACCGATGCGGCCTGGGCCGTTGCGGCGGGCATCGGCCGCGCCTGGTTTATGAAGCCGCGGTACAACACGCTGCTTGGTCGACTTTCTGGCGTCGTACTGATCGGCGGCGGCGTCTGGCTTTCTTTGGCACGGCGCGGCAGCTAGCGGGCGCCCGCGACCTCCAGAATTTTGACCATCTCCTTGAATCCGCGCCTCTTCGCGAGCGTGAGCGGTGTATCGCCCGACCGATCGGCAAGGTTGACGTTCGCGCCCGCTTCCGCGAGCGCCTTGAGCACCGCGACATGGCGTTTGCCGCCGTTGCCGAGCACAATCGACTCGATCACCGCGGTCCAGCCCAGGTTATTGACATGATCAAGTGGCGCTTTGGCGGCGATCAGCGTTCTGACGACTTCGTCGTGGCCGAGGTGGGCGGCGGCGATCAATGCGGTTCCTTGGTAGGGGCTGGTGACGTTGGTGGCCTTGCCGCCACCCGCAAGCGCGGCCTTTAACATCGGCCCGTCGTCGGCAACCGCAGCAATCGTAACGATGTCATACTGCTGCGCCTCAAGCGCGTTCGCATCGGCGCCAAGCTGTATCAACATACGCGCGGCGTCGGGCTTGTGCATGAAAGCGGCAACGTGGAGTGGCGTGCGCGCATGACTGTCGCGCGCGTCAAGTGGCGCACCAGACTTCACCAGTTTCTCGATTTCGACGCTGTCACCTTCGGCCGCTGCAGCGTGGAGTCCACGATAGGTCTGGAGTTCGGCTGCACTCGGTGCGATCTGCCCCAGAGCGGGTATTGTCAGCGTCAACAACAAGAGCAGGCACGTCACGTGTGCGCGCACTGTGCCCTGGCTCAGTGCCGATCCCGCCGGTGCAGGTGGGCTCGCGCGGGACACACAGAGGCATTTCGGCGGCACGTCAATGCGACTTTGCCATGGGGGCCTGGAGCACACCCAGAAAATCCCATATGTCGCGGTTGAGCTGCGTCATGGCAACGATCGTCTCCTGCATCTCTGCGATTCTCGCATGTGGCCGTAAACCGGCTGCACGCGTAAAATTATTCAATCCACTTTCAAATTCAACGCCGCAACGATGGGCGTCCATTTCTTCTGTTCGTTCGCGATGTGATCGGCGAGCGCCTGCGGGGTGCCGCCGCGCGGCTGCGCTCCCAACTTCTCCAGGGCATTTTTCATCGTCTCGCCGTGGAGGGCAGTATTTGTCGCCGCATTAAGTTTGGCGATGATCGCTCGCGGTGTGTCGTGCGGCGCCATCAATGCCGTCCAGGCGCCGCTCGTCACCGCTGGAAATCCGATCTCGGGCATGGCCGGCACGTCGGGCAATTCCGGTGCGCGCTTTGGTCCGACGATCGCCAGCGCGCGCAGTTTTCCATCCTGGATCAGTTGCAGCGAAGTACTCACGGTATCGAAGGTCAGCTGTACCTCGCCGGCGACCACAGCCATGAGCGACGGTCCGCCGCCTTTATAAGGTACGTGCAGTATATTTGTGCCACTCACGGATTTGAACAACTCCGCATTGAGATGCGGCAGCGTGCCGATGCCGCCGGTAGAATAATTGAGCTTGCCCGGATTGGCCTTCGCGTAGGTGACCAGTTCGGCGATGGATTTGAACGGCAGTTGAGCATTGATAACGACGACTTGCGGTGTCTCGGCGACGAGTGCGATCGGCGCAAAGCTGGAAGCGTCATAGCCGGCATTCTTCATGATCATCGGGCTCATGATGAGGCCGCTCGCAGCCGAAACCATCAAGGTGTAGCCGTCCGGGTCCGCTGTGGCGGCTTGACGAGAGCCGATGGTGTTGCCGGCGCCCGGCTTGTTCTCGATGAAGACGTTCTGCCCGAGTACTGCCGGCAGAGCATTGGCAAGTACGCGCGCCATGACGTCGACCGGCCCGCCTGCGGGCGTAGGTACGATGATACGAATCGGCCGGTTCGGATAGTCCTGTGCGAAAGCTGAAACTGCCCACACAAGGGCTGCGGCGGCGAGAAAGGCCCGGCGCATTATTGCTCTCCTCAGGACTGACTGTCCTCGGTCGATTTGCGCTTAATGGCCCGCCAGCCCAATGAAATCAGGGGTTTTTAGAATTTGTGCTGGAGCATGTCGCGTCATGTTGCAACAAAACCTTACCCACAATTTCCAACGATTTCCAATCAACGACGGCGACTCCACGCGACATAGGCGCGACACGAAATAGAATTAAATCCTACCGGCGCTAACATTGGCATGCCCCGCGTTGACTCAGGACAAAGAGGGCACGCGGTTAGTGGGTCTCTTCACGTTATTGCCAGCGTTGTCCCCAATTATTTTTATAACCGCTGGTTATAATTCGACATTGTCCAAGTGCGTTGCAGGTCGGATGCAATCGCGCGGTGTCCGATAGTTTTTTGGCGCGAAAGGCCGGCGGCGTGTGGGTCGCCAACATTGATAATCTGCTGAAGGAATTCGGCGCGGCGAGTTGAGCCATGCTCACCGCCGCCCACTAAACCAATTTTTTAATCGCCCGAGCCGGGAAATGAAAAGCCCGGCCGCTCTACAGAAGCGAACCGGGCTAAAGGATCAAGACAGTGCAATCTATAACTGCAGCTCGGGCCGACTGCAAATCAAATTCAGCTTCTCGCCCCGAAACGCCTCGCGACGGTGGCGAGTCGGCGCGTCCGCTCCTACCCGGTCTGCAAGGCACGGATGAACTGCCGGCAGACCGGGGGACGCTGCCCTCCTGCGAGCAATGCGGCCTAGCATTCACTCCCCGAGTGGGAGGAAAGCCCCAACGCTTTTGCAGCGTAGATTGCCGTCGAGGGTTCCACGACAAACCCCACGCGACAACGTGCACGTTGCTCCCAGAGGTTTGCCCGCTGTTATCGATCCCCCGACGCCCAAAGCACCAGCGGACGCGCCAGAGGCGAAATCGGATTTTGATTGGAACGAAGATGACTCGGTCGTGCTGCACCATCAGCCGGCTGTTGCTGCCTACATCAACCAGGCGGGCGGTCTAACGATCCGGCAGGAACGTTCCTGGGACCAGGAAGACGACATCATCATCGCGATTGCTCCCGAGAATGTCTGGGAGTTCATCGACAAGCTTACTGACGTGATCGGCATTCCCTCAGTCGGCAAATGAGCAAGCACCAAAAGAAAACCGGCCCCCGCTTTATCCAGCTGTTTTATTGGATGTTCGACACGCCGGCATGGAAAGATTTAGACGCGGTTTCTCGCTCGATCTATGTCGAGCTGACGGCCCGCTATAACGGGAGCAACAACGGACGCATTGCCTATTCCGCCCGACAAGCAGCCGAAGAATTGAAAATCGGCAAAGCGACCGCTGCCAGGGCGCTGATAAATCTACAGCGGCATGGCTTCATTGTTTGCGAGCAACGTGGCGCCTTTCACCTCAAGGTTAGACACGCCAGCGAATATCGGTTGACGATCTTCGACAGCGACATCACGACCAACTACGCCGACAAACTGTGCACGAAGGAATTTGCACGATGGCCAGAAATTCAGAACTCGGGGCCTGTAGTGAGACTGACGGGACCTGTAGTGAGACCGAACGGGCAACGTAGCGAGACGTTCCAATAACAGCCCTGACGGGGTCTGTAGCGATACCGTGGAGGCCAATTTCAATGGCTGACGGTCTCACCACAGGTACACATATAGAATATACCAGGTGCTCAGGCTTAGCTCTTAGCCTTCTCCCTGATCTTCCCTCACTCCCTGATCGTCCTGATTTCTATTTCGGCATTTTTCGCCCGAAAGAAATTTGGCTGTGCTTTCGCGAAAATCCGCTTCGGGACCCCGACACAGACTCGGCTCCCAGGTGATGGCACTGCAGGAAAGCAGAATGCTCCGTGTGCCTGAACCAAACCACACAACAGGACAGGAACAGCGAAACATCAGTGGGGAAACAGGTGACTGATAAGCAAGCTAGAAAATTCGACCGCTATCGAGACCTAAGCTTGGGAGGAAGGAGGACTCTCGATGAGGGGGGTCGCGCTATCCGCCTTTTGCATGTGCGCGTGCTTGAACCACTCCCGCATGTCCTCAGCGCTTTCATAGAAGTGCCAACCCAGCATTTCCTCCAGGACGGCTACCTGTCGAACGCTCCCCGTTCCTACACGCCAATCGAGTCGAAGCAGATAGTACTTGTCGTTTATCTGCTCGACGACCTGGCCTTGGCCATCGACGACCTTGTGCCCGTACGTTTCCTTGAAGCTGTGGAAGTATCGTCCGACTAAAACGCTGTGGTGTGAGGACTCGACATCAACGGGCATCGGCAGCCTTTGGAGGGTTGGTATCCGCGTTTGCCGTGGAAGCAGACCATCTTGGTGTGCTCACAATCTGGCAATTGTGCGGTGAGGAACGGGGTAGCATCCATGAGGAACGCATAATGCACACTAGGATGCGCGGTCGCCCATTCGACAGAGAAACCGCTCGCGCTATTGCATCGCAGAAACGGATTGGGCGCATCAAGCGAGCTGTTCGCCGGCAATTCATTCTCAGCGACGGTGAACCGATCCTGACCCGCTCTGTGCTTGAGCGAGCCTATCCTCGGCTGTCCCGCTTCACTGACTGGCATTACCTGGCTGCCCGTCGAGCGCTGCGCCAGGAAGCAGTCATAGTTGGTCGCAATCGGTACGGTCGCGGCCGACCGAATTTATGGGCGCCGAAGCGCGACATGACCGCGACATGATTCTAAACACTGCGATATCCCAGATGGTTGGCGATGCCCAAGTGATAAGCAATCCCTTGGAATTTCGGGGGCGGCAGAAACCCTCAGAGGCCCCGTACGGCCCGCTAAAGTTGAAACAGGGGCATCGGGCCCTTGTGAAACATTACGAACCAAACGGCTGCAATCCAAATGATCACTGCGATGGCAATCACGAACCAGGAGAAAACTCGCAGCCGCGTACTCATGCGGTGGCCGGTGGGGTATTGCCCGTACCCGGCTTGGATCAATCGCTGGTCTGGCTCACCAGTGGCCCTCTCTGAGTCAATCCGGGGCATTCTACCTCTGAGTCAATGTGAGGCTACCCCAATGGGGATCAGGTCGGGATGGTTCACCGCGAACCATATGGCGGCAAGAACTAGTAAGCAGACGACTAGGACGAGCCGGGTTCGAGACCACATGGGCTCAGCCTAACATTTCCCATCACTAGCGATCCACTGGAGACCGGACGGGCTTCATGGGCGTGAACTGACCAAGAGTGAATCGCGATTGAAACGACCATGACCACCATTGCAGCCACCACAATAAAAGCGATCGCCGCCGCAACTTCTTTCCACATGCGCGAGCCTAGCACTCACCGAGGGAGACCCGGCGTTAAGGCTGCATAATTTTCGGATGCGGGGCGGTCTAGGACCACTGATGGGTAGCGATTGAAATAGCGAAAATCAAAATGGCCGTCGCCA
>DATAPP010000076.1:0-2633 GCA_036265125.1 Pseudolabrys sp.
AATGCCCACTTGCGCGGCTAGGTAGCGCAGCGCTTCGGGACTGAAGATCAGCGAATCGAAATACAGCTGCTTGAGGTATTCGGTCGATTTTTTCTTGAGCGTGATGTTCGGATCGCATCCCGTCGTCGGCAAAATGCTCGAGCATTAGGTCGAGCAGCTGCACCGCTTGTGCGGTTTTCGCTTCCGGCATTGATTTGAGCGCTCCCGATCCGGCAACGAACGCACCGTATCACGCGCGGCCGCAATCCGCAGCGCCGCGTGCTCACGGCAAAGTAATCGGCTCCGCCAAATTGGGTGATGCGCGACAAGGCTTACGCCGACCAGGTCGACACTTATTCGGGCGAGCAGTTGCAACTAACGAAGGGTTGATCGAGGACAAGGCTTCGGGCACTCAACTGATCCAGGAGCTAATCGCCCATGGCTGCCACGGTATCACGCGCTACGACCGACCTGTCTGCCGCACGGATCCCACCCGGCTCAACGGGGTTCCTTTTAACGCGGGACCAATGGTTCCAATCCGGCTCCCTCCCAGCGGGGCGTCACGAGTTCAGCGAGCATTTTGCCCGAGACGCAGTACGATCTTTGGCACGTCTTGATCGGTCCGTTCATCTTGGACGTCCGCGGCTCAGTGCCGCGAGCGCGGGCCGCGCGGGCGCCGCGGACCGCGATATAGCTGAACGCGCGTGGTTCGCAAGCCGGCCAGGCCGTGCTGCTCGAATGCGCGCTCCCAAGACCGGTACTCCTCCTCGGTCAGCTGATACCGCTGCAAAGCCTCTTCGAGGGTGATGCGGCCAGTGCGCACGGCGGTGACGACGGCGGCCTTGCGACGCACGACCCAGCGCCTGGTATTTGGCGGCGGCAGGTCGTCGCTCATGTCGGCTTCCGGCGGCGACCGTTCGAGCGCATTATTCACCGGGCCCTGCCAAGACTTTGGCGGCCCAGAACGATGGGTCGCGTCGCGTGACCTGCCGCCCACGGGACTGGCTGCGGAGTGCCGCGTAACCCTGCAGCGCCGCCCAATCGGCTGCGGCGGGAGCGGTATTCTTCATGACGCATGGTTATAGGTTTCCAAATCGAAATCGTTGTTGTCGGCAACGCCGAGCATGATTCCGACCTTGCTCAATAAGAGAAAATATTCAACTGTATTTATACTTAAGTGAATGAGTTGGTGATCAAACAAATTGGTTAAGAGATGTTCGAGGATCCAAGTGGGACCCCTTTTATTCAGCGGCGAACGTCCGGATCGATAAAATCGGCCGCTCGCCCCGCCATTACGTTCCCGCGTCAGAGGCCATTTACGGCGCCAGGCTCGCCGCGCTCTGGGAATTGCCCGAGAGGCCTGATCATGCATCCCGATGAGCGCGCAGGCTGCCGGGCGCGATACGTGCCGGTATTCGCCAAAAGCTGTTCGGCGGGTTCAACTGCCGCGTGGCCGAACGGGGAAGTGAGGGTCAGCACTGTCCTTCTTGCTATAGGAAGGCATTAAACGATGCAGATGTTTTTGGAACCTGACTGGGATTGCCTCGCTGTTCGCCATTGTCCGTTGTTCTCACGCGAGAGTGATTGAACCCGTTTTCGCGGCTCTGTGGCGGAAAGAGCGTGGCCAATACGCAATCAAACCGCAGCATCATACCCTACCGCACAAATTGATGAGGGCGCTTTCGTGAAAGGTACATTCCCGTTGGCCTTCGGATTTGCGGGCTGCATCGCGATACTGTTGGCGACCCCTCCACTCGCGGAAATCGCGTTCACTGGCCTCGCGGCGGGGATGCGCGCAGCTCAGGGCCTTCCGCGGCCATTAACCCATTTACTTATTGACATAATTGGTTACATTTGGCACAAATCCTGCCGAGCGAGGCATGAGAGGCAGGCTGCAATTCGATAAACGCGGCTTACAAGATATTCCGTAGGATCGGGTGATCACGCCGGAGGCTCGCTCTGAGGGCCGGCACCCGAACCGGCGCCAAGAAATGGTTTTGCTGTTGATCTCGGGCTTCGATTAGCGATCCCGCTGCACTGAACTCTGCCTGGGATGTCTCTGACCCAATTGCAAGGATTTAAAGATGAGCACTGGCTATTTTGAACAGATTTCGGATTGCTGGTCATCGGAACTGCAAACAGCAACTTATTATCGCACAGTAGCCGCGCGAGCCCGGAGACTCCAGGCAGGTGCTACCACGCCCAGAGTGAGGCAGTATCTCGACAAGATGATTGCTCATTGTGAACAGTTGGCGGGGCAAGTCGAACCCGGAATCTCGCTCTCTCGATCGGCTACCGGGAGATCCAGAGGTAGGCCGAGGCGTCTAAATTGATCATCAGCAGTTATTGAATGGGGGGGAACTGCCGCTCCTCGACGCTCGCCGCTGGAAGCCGCTCGGGCGCGCCGGGGGCGCATCGATATCCTGCACAACAATGTCGGGGTCAGCATTGCTGGGGGCGACAAGCCGCTGGACGAGCTGACCGAGGAAGCCTTCGACCACGTCTGCGCGATCAACCTTCGCGGCACGATCATGGCATGCAAGCACGTGCTGCCGAT
The DNA here is from genome assembly GCA_036265125.1 of Pseudolabrys sp. Classification (GTDB taxonomy): domain Bacteria; phylum Pseudomonadota; class Alphaproteobacteria; order Rhizobiales; family Xanthobacteraceae; genus Pseudolabrys. The sequence continues at coordinate 2,537 of DATAPP010000076.1, forward strand.
TATGCGCCTGCAGCGTTCGGGCGCCATCATCAACATTTCTTCCGTGGCGGCGCGCGAAAACAACTACTCGCTCGTCACCTACAAGGCGACCAAAGCG
>DATAPP010000077.1:0-11961 GCA_036265125.1 Pseudolabrys sp.
GCCTCCTTCACGCTGCTGGCGGCGGTCGGCCGGCTGTCGCCGCAGGTCCTCGGCCTGCGCGTGCCGACCTATGACTCCGGCGTGCACTACAACCAGGTGCGCGATACCTGGGCCGGCGTGCGCACCCCCGACGGGCGCTGAGCTCCAATATCCCTGATTTCATTGCGGGCGCTCGACCGTGTTCTTGCGGTCGGCGAGACATTGCGGTCATCTATAAGTCCTCTGAAGTGCACAGTCAGGAAGAACATGGCGAAAATTACCCGGAAATCCGCCCATCGGCTGCGATCCCAACTCTGGTTCGACAACCCTGCCAACCCCGGCATGACGGCGCTCTATCTTGAGCGCTATCTGAATTTTGGACTCACATCTGCGGAGTTGCGATCAGGTAAGCCGATTATCGGGATCGCGCAGACCGGCTCGGACCTCTCCCCATGCAATCGTCATCATCTTGAGCTTGCCAAGCGGGTTCGTGAGGGCATTCGCACGGCGGGCGGAGTCGCCTTCGAATTCCCCTGCCACCCGATTCAGGAAACCGGAAAGCGCCCAACCGCTGCGCTGGATCGCAATCTCGCCTATCTCAGCCTCGTCGAGGTGCTGTTCGGCTATCCGCTTGACGGCGTCGTGTTGATGACAGGCTGCGACAAGACCACGCCGGCGTGCCTGATGGCCGCAGCAACCGTGAACTCCCCGGCAATCGTGCTGTCGGGCGGCCCGATGCTGAACGGATGGTGGAAGGGTGAGCGCGCGGGATCCGGTACGGTCATCTGGAAGGCGCGCGAGGAGCTGGCTGCCGGGCGCATCGACAATCGTGAGTTCCTGGAAATCGCCGCAGCGTCGGCTCCCTCCATTGGACACTGCAACACCATGGGCACGGCCTCGACCATGAACGCACTTGCGGAGGCGCTTGGCATGTCGTTGCCTGGTTGCGCGGCGATTCCGGCGCCCTACCGCGAGCGTGGACAGATCGCCTATGATACCGGGGTGCGCGCGGTCGAAATCGTCGAGCAGAACCTCAGACCGTCCGACATCCTCACTCGCAAGGCATTCGAGAATGCCATCGTTGCCAATTCGGCAATCGGCGGCTCAACCAATGCGCCGATTCACATCACTGCCATTGCACGCCATATCGGTGTGAAGCTTGCAATCGGAGACTGGGAAAAGATCGGCTATGACGTGCCACTGCTGGTCAACATGCAGCCGGCCGGAAAATATCTTGGCGAAGAATATTACCGCGCCGGCGGCTTGCCCGCGGTGATGCATGAATTGCTGAAAGCCGGGCGTATCCATGCCGACACGTTGACGATCAACGGCAGGACGATGGGCGAGAATGTCCGAAACGCCCGTAGCAAGGATCCCGAAATCATCAAGCCGTACAAAGCGCCGATGAAAGAGCATGCCGGCTTCAAGGTTCTGAGAGGCAATCTGTTCGATTCCGCAATCATGAAGGCCAGCGTGATCTCGGAGGAATTCCGCAAGCGCTTCCTCTCCAATCCGAAGGACAAAAACGCTTTCGAGGGCCGTGCGGTAGTGTTTGAGGGACCGGAGGATTACCACCACCGCATTGACGATCCGTCCCTGAAGATCGACGAATACACCTTGTTGTTCATGCGCGGCGCAGGCCCGATCGGTTATCCGGGTTCAGCCGAGGTCGTGAACATGCAGGCACCGACGGCGCTGATAAAGAAAGGCATAACCTCCCTGCCCTGCATCGGCGATGGACGGCAGTCCGGCACATCCGGCTCGCCATCGATTCTCAATGCATCTCCAGAAGCGGCGGCAAATGGCGGCCTCGCACTGCTCAAAACCGGGGACCGCGTGCGCATCGATCTCCGCAAGGGTACCGCCGACATCCTGATCTCGAAAGCTGAACTCTCACGCCGCCGCGCAGCCTTGCTCAGGCGCGGTGGATTTCAATACCCGGCGAGTCAAACGCCGTGGCAGGAAATCCAGCGCGGCATGGTCGATCAGCTCGCTGACGGCATGGTGTTAAAACCGGCAGTAAAATATCAGCGCGTCGCGCAAAAGAGTGTGCCGCGTGACAACCATTAGACACGCGGTGATTATCCCGGCGTACGCTCTGTTCATTCCCTGCACAAGCGAGCGGAAAGCGAAGCGGTGCCACACAACACGGCTAGGTGAGGTCAACCATGACTGATCGACTGAGGAACAAGGTGGCACTCGTGACAGCGGCTGGCCAGGGCATCGGCCGGGCCATTGCCGAGGCATTCATCGCCGAGGGCGCCAGGGTCATTGCCACCGATGCTGCAGTTGAGAAGCTTAAGGGGCTGCAAGCTGCTAAGAGCGCCAAACTCGACGTGCTCTCGACGAAAGCAGTCGATGCTTTCGCCAAATCCGTCGCAAAAGATTTCGGCGCATTGAACGTGCTCGTTAATGTTGCGGGCTACGTTCACCAGGGCACGGTGCTCGAATGCTCGGAGAAAGACTGGGATTTTTCGTTCGACCTCAACGTCAAATCGATGCACCGGACGATCAGCGCATTTCTGCCTGCCATGCTGAAGAATGGCAGCGGCTCGATCGTCAACATGTCGTCCGGTGTTTCCTCCATCAAAGGCCTGCCAAACCGCTATGCTTATGGCGCAACCAAGGCTGCCGTGATCGGCCTCACCAAAGCCGTCGCCGCCGATTTCATCACCAGGGGCATCCGCTGCAACGCCATTTGCCCCGGCACCATTGTCTCGCCGTCGTTCGAGGAACGCGTGAAGGCGGTGTCCCAAGCGACAGGCAAACCCGTCAAACAGGTGCGCGACAACTTCATCGCCCGTCAGCCGATGGCGCGGCTCGGCACCGCCGAGGAAGTGGCCGCGCTCGCCGTTTTCCTGGCCTCGGATGAATCGAGCTACATCACCGGCCAGCCGCACCTTGTCGACGGCGGCATGGCCCTCTAGGGCCGCCGCCTGCTGCAATTGGCCGGTCTTTCGACGCACATCGGGCTTGCTTTTAGGACGGCGAAGGCCCGATGATTTGCTTATGCGGGTGTGCCGACTGTGGACCACCTTGTTAGAAGCTGCTGATAATAAAGAAGAAACAAAGAAACGCCGTGGGGCTGGCGCAATGGCCCGGGAGGAGTAAATGGCTTCGGTCGCAATCCGCGACGTCAAGAAGGCCTTCGGGGCGACAAGCGTCATCCACGGCGTCGACATCTCAATACGCGACGGCGAGTTCGTCGTGCTGGTCGGCCCATCGGGCTGTGGCAAGTCGACTTTGTTGCGGATGATCGCCGGCCTGGAAAACATCACGGCAGGTGAGATCCGCATTGACGACCGCGTCGTCAACAACGTGCCGCCGAAAGAGCGCGACGTGGCCATGGTGTTCCAGAACTACGCGCTTTACCCGCATATGACGGTCGCCGCCAATATGGCGTTCTCGATGAAACTGCGCGGCGCGCCGCAAAGCGAAATCGAAGAGCGCGTCAATCGCGCCGCGGCCATCCTCGGGCTGTCGCAATTGCTCGGGCGCTACCCGCGTCAGCTTTCCGGTGGGCAGCGTCAGCGCGTCGCCATGGGCCGCGCCATCGTACGCGATCCGCAGGTCTTCCTGTTCGACGAGCCACTGTCCAATCTGGACGCCAAGCTGCGCGTGCAGATGCGCACCGAAATCAAGGAACTGCATCAGCGTCTGAAAACGACAACGATTTACGTCACGCACGATCAGATCGAGGCCATGACCATGGCCGACAAGATTGTCGTCATGCACGATGGCCGCGTGGAGCAGATCGGCGCGCCGCTCGATCTCTATGATCGTCCCGACAATCTGTTTGTGGCCGGCTTCATCGGTTCGCCGGCGATGAACATGATCAAGGGCCGCATCCGCGTTAACGGGACGGCCAGCTTCGAAGGGCCGGCCGGTGTGACATTTTCGCTGGCTGCTGCAGGCTCCGGCAATGATGGACGTCCGGCCGTCTACGGCGTGCGGCCGGAGCATTTCTCGCTGTCCGATGACGGCGCGGAAGCTGAAGTCCAGGTCATCGAACCCACCGGCTCAGAGCTTCAAGTCGTCGCAAAACTTGGCGGCGAGGACATCATCGCGGTTTTCCGCGAGCGCCATCAATTCAAGCCGGGCGAAAAGATCCGGCTTAAGCCAGATCCGCGGCTCGTTCATCTTTTCGACGAGACGACGGGGAAACGCCTCAGCAACTAGAACCACAATGGGAGGAACGACTATGAGCAACTTCACCCGCCGCACCTTGGTCAAGGGCGGCACCGCGGCAGTGGCCGCCGGCGCGTTGACCGGCCCTGCTCTGCTCGATTGGGCGAAAGCGTGGGCGCAGAGCGCCCCCTGGAAGCCGGAAAAGGACGCGAAACTTTCCATGCTGCGCTGGAAGTATTTCGTGCAGTCGGAAGATGACGCATTCGTCAAGTTGATCGAGGCTTTCACCAAGGCGACGGGCGTGAAGGTCGATATCGCGCGCGAGTCCTACGAGGACGTGCAGCCGAAAGCGTCGGTTGCCGCCAATACCGGCACCGGACCGGACCTGTTCTGGGGCCTCTACTCGCTGCCGCATTTGTTCCCGCAGAAATGCCTCGACGTCACCGACGTCGCCGACTATCTCGGCAAGAAATACGGAGGTTGGGTGCCGAGCGCAGTCACCTATGGCAAGAGCGGCAACAAGTGGATCGCGATCCCGATCTGCTATTCCGGCAATATGATCAACTATCGCGTCGAAGCCTCGAGTAAAGCCGGTTTTTCCAAATTCCCGGACAAGTCCGACGCCTTCCTCGAATATGCCAAGGCGATGAAGAAGAACAACACGCCGGGCGGTTTTGCGCTCGGTCACGCGTCGGGCGATGGCAACGGCTGGGTCCATTGGTGTCTGTGGTCGCAGGGTGGCAATACGGTCGACAAGGATGACAAGGTCATCATCAACTCGCCGGAAACCGCCAAGGCGCTGGAATACGCCAAGGCGCTCTACGCCGAGATGATCCCGGGCGTCGCGTCCTGGAACGATGCCTCCAATAACAAGGCGTTTCTGGGCGGCGAAATCAACTGGACCGACAACGGCATCTCGATCTACGTCGCGGCCAAAAAAGATCCGACCAAGAAACAGATCGCCGAGGACATGGACCACTCCTTTTGGCCGGTCGGCCCGGTCGGCAAGCCGACCGAGCTGCACCTGATGTATCCGGCCATGGCGATGACCTACACAAAGTATCCGCAGGCCTGTAAGGCGCTGATGGCCTTCATGCTGGAAGCGGACAACTTCAATCCGTGGATCGAGTCGGCCCAGGGCTATCTCACACAGTGCCTGACCGCCTATGACAAGAACCCGATCTGGACTGCCGACCCGAAAAACAAGGTGTTCGGTGAGGCGTCGAAGCGCACATTGACCGCCGGCGGGCTCGGCTCGGTCGGCGAGAAAGCGGCCACCGCGATTGCCGATTTCGTCGTGCTCGACATGTTCGCGAACTACTGCACGGGCCGCGAGGACGTCAAAGGCTCGATCGCGATTGCCGAGCGGCAGCTCAAGCGCATCTATCGCTAGTCAAAACGGCCGGCGGGAAGAATAGATTTCCCGCCGGCCATTTTCCTGCTGGAAATGGAATTTGGGTCGCAATGGCGATTGCGTTCGAACAAGGCGGTGCCAAACGCGCCATGCGTAGCGCGACGGCGTGGGAACGCCTCAAGACGAACCGGGAATGGCTGAGTCTCTGGTTCATGCTGCCGGCGGCGGCATTTCTCATTCTCTTTTTGGCCTATCCACTCGTGCTCGGCGTCTGGCTGTCATTCACCGACGCCCGCATTGGCCGCTCCGGTGTTTTTATCGGTCTTGAAAACTACGAATGGTTGATGGGCGATTCGACATTCCTGCTCTCGGTATTCAACACCCTGCTCTACACCAGCGTCGCCAGTGTCATTAAATTCGCCGTCGGGCTCTATCTTGCGCTGTTGCTGAACGAAAGGTTGCCGTTCAAGGCAATTCTTCGCGCCCTGGTGCTGATCCCATTCATTGTGCCGACCGTGCTTTCCGCCATCGCGTTCTGGTGGCTGTTCGATCCGCAATTCTCGATCATTTCGTGGTCGCTCAAGAAAATGGGCCTGATCACGGCCAATATCGACTTCCTTGGCAACATCTGGAACGCACGCTGGTCGGTGATTTTTGCCAATATCTGGCGCGGCGTGCCGTTCGTGGCGATCACGCTGCTCGCCGGTCTGCAAACGGTGTCTCCGTCGCTTTACGAAGCGGCGACCATCGACGGCGCAACACCATGGCAGCGGTTCCGCTTCATCACGTATCCTCTGCTTACGCCGATCATCGCCGTGGTGATGACGTTCTCGGTGCTGTTCACTTTTACCGACTTCCAGTTGATCTGGGTGATGACGCGTGGCGGCCCGGTCAACGCCACCCACCTGATGGCGACGCTCTCCTATCAGCGGGCGATTCTGGGGGGCCAGTTGGGCGAGGGAGCCGCGATTTCGACCGCGATGATCCCGTTCCTGCTCGCAGCCATTCTGGTCTCGTGGTTCGGCTTGCAGCGCCGGAAATGGCAGCAAGGAGAGAGCAATGACTGACGCTCTCGCCGGAAAAGTCGTCAATCCGAAGGCCGTGCTGACCGGCTCAGCGCCGCTTGCCGACGAAACCGAAGGCATGAGCTATCTGCACTCGCTGCCGCGGCGGCTGGTCACGGTCTATCTGCCGCTCTCGGTCATTCTCTTCGTGCTGTTGTTTCCATTTTACTGGATGGCGCTGACGTCGATCAAGCCCGATGAGCAATTGCTCGACCTCGACACGTACAGCCCGTTCTGGACGTGGAATCCAACGTTCAAACACATTTACAAGCTGCTGTTCGAAACCGAATATCCGATCTGGCTGTGGAACACGATGCTGGTCGCCGTCTGCGCGACGGCGCTGTCGATCATCGCCAGTGTGCTCGCCGCCTATGCAATCGTGCGGCTGCGCTACAAGGGCGCGCAATGGGTCGGCGGCGCGATCTTTCTTGCCTACCTCGTGCCGCCGTCGATCCTTTTCATTCCGCTGTCGACTGTTGTTTTCCAGTACGGATTGTTCGACACGCCCTTCGCGCTCATTTTGACCTATCCGACGATCCTTATTCCGTTCTCGACCTGGCTGCTGATGGGTTATTTCAAGACCATCCCGTTCGAGCTCGAGGAGTGCGCATTGATCGACGGCGCCAGCCGCTGGCAGATTCTGATACGCATTGTTCTGCCGTTGTCGATACCGGGGTTGATCTCCGCCTTCATCTTCTGCTTCACGCTGTGCTGGAACGAATTCATTTATGCACTCACGTTCATCTCCTCGACGCAATACAAGACCGTACCGGTCGCGATCGTGACCGCGCTGGTTGACGGTGATATCTACCGCTGGGGCTCGCTGATGGCTGGCGCGCTGATCGGCTCGCTGCCACTCGTCATCCTCTACGCCTTCTTCGTTGAGCACTACGTCTCGGCAATGACGGGCGCAGTGAAGGAATAGATCTTTGGCGGTAAATCCGACCGCAACTCTCGTGGTCAGTTGCAGGCGACCCAGCATATTCCATAGCGATTGCATTCGAGATGCGTGCCGCGTCCGCTGCACACACCGCGGCTATTGAACCCGGTATAGTAGTTGTTGCGGTAACCGCCACCGTAGTCGGCATAATATCCGTAGACAGGGTAGCATCCGTCCAACGGACCACGGTGGACCCCCAGGCCGCATCCGCTTGCGACGGGAATGAGCAGGCCGGTTTGCAGGGGCTGCAACGGCATGGCCCGCGCGGTTGAGATCCCAAAAACAAATATGAGAACGGCAAAAAGCTTGGCGGAGAGGGAGGACGCCGCGATCATGGCTAAGCCCCTAACTAAACTAATCTGTAAGATTCACTATTTTCTGAGCCTACAAGAGGACATGCGGCATCTTAGTGGCTTTCGGCTCCGCCGTCAGTAATCACGGAAGGCGAGCTAACGAGAGACCGCCGCGAGGCGGTTTTCTCTTTGCGCTTTATGATCAAGACGTGAGGTTTGGCCGATGTCCGCTAGGCACTTAGCGGACATTCCTTGGCCGCCAATCAATGTCCGCTTTTTGCGGGTAAAGCGGACATCACGAGACGTGCGGTCAACCACCCAAAGCGGTCGAAATGCGGCCCTGCTCCAGGAAGTACGCTATGGGGGTAAGCGAGCGACGAACTGAAGGCCTACACTGCATTTCGCAGCAAATGGCTGATGCCAGTCATGAGGGGGTCTCCATGCCTGAGATCAACACCAAGTTTCTGTTCACGATCGCCCTCGAAATTCAATTATCCAATCTCGGCGATACGCCCTATGGCCGCCGACGCATCTTTCACTTTGATGCCGGCAGCTTCGAAGGACCGAAGCTTAAGGGCAGGGTGTTTCCCGGCGGGGGCGGCTGGTCGCTGATCCGCCGCGATGACGTGATGGAAGTCGACGTGCGTTTGGTCCTCGAGACCGACGACGACAAACATCAAATCTGCATGGCCTGGAAGGGACTTCGCCATGGTCCGAAGGAGGTCATGGACCGCGTTTATCGCGGCGAGATCGTCGATCCGGGGGCGTACTATTTCCGCACCACACCTTACTTCGAGACGAGCTCAGAAAAGTACGGCTGGATGAACCGCATCTGCTCGATCGCCAGCGGCTCGCTTTCGGCGAACGCACGAACACTCGATGTTTTTCAGGTGCTGTAGCCAAAGGACAAAGTTGGAATTTAGCCCGCGACGGGTTGTCCGTTAATGACCCAAAGCGGACATCGCCAAACACCGCACTTTGAAAGTACGAATTGTAAGTCATAGGTGCTTTTGAAGGTCGCCGTCTGATAGCCCAAGTGCGCTATCAAGATCGTGTCACCATCGATCATTTGGACCGTCGTTTAAAACTAGGTTTTCGCACCAGCGATGGCGTACTCAACGCAGTTGTTGACGTGTGCAATTAAAATCGCCTTCGCCTTCTTGGAATCGCGACCCAAAGCACTCTCCATCAATTGGCGATGCTGTTTGATCGGTTCGGTCCCGCGACGATCTGCCCAGATCATCGGGTATCGGAAGTAACGATCGAAAGCTCGCCGATGTGCCTCCATAAGAGCCTTCGAGCCGCAATTTGAGATTAATGCTTGATGGAATTCTTCGTCATAGCGCTTCCAAAGAGCGTTCTCGCGCTTGGAAGAACCCATGCGCTGTTCGACTACGGACAATTTGTGGTGTGCCGACACTACGCGGCCTTCCCATTCCGTATCGCCGCGCTCGAAGGATCTCTCTAAAGCGTGGCTCTCCAGCAAGATGCGGAGTTCAGCTAGCTCTCTGAGATCTGTCGCAGACACCGACGCAACTTCAAAGCCGCGCCTCGCTTCCGCGACCACAAAACCTTCTGAAGATAGCCGGCTGAGAATCTCACGCAGGGTACTGATGCTGACGCCATAGTGCTCTTTGAGCGCTTCGAGTCGCAATTTTTGGTCCGGCCGCAAGCGTCCGAAAATGATGTCGCTGCGAATGCGGCGATAGCCGTCGTCACCAACGGTTTCGTTGTCACGAACCCTTTCAAGCACGAATCTGTTCCTACTTATCCATTTTTGAAAAGCACTAAATCGGTTAAATACCATATCACCAGATGGATAGAAAAGTCTCATTTGACTCTCAGATTATCATTGACCTACGGTTGGCCTTGGGAAAACGCCTATAAAAAACAGTCCCGCGGTGTCGCGACAGGTCGATAGGAACGCGGTTTTGAATTACAAGTTCGACTTCACGCCAGTCATTGACGGACTTCCGACGCTGCTGTTGGGGTGCCTAGGGACGCTTTGGTTGGCCCTATCAGGCATGGCACTGGCCATCGTTATCGGAATAGGCGGTGTCATCCTGCGTGACTCGCGCATCAAGCTACTGCGCTGGCTTGTTATCGGGTTTGTTGAGCTGATCAGGAACACGCCATTCCTTGTCCAAATTTATTTTATCTTTTTTGCGCTGCCGCTCGCCGGCGTAAGGCTCGACCCGACGCCAACTGCGATCATCGCGTTGGGTGTCAACGGCGGCGCCTACGCGATCGAGATCATTCGCGGTGGAGTACAGTCCATCAACAAAGGACAGGTTGAAGCAGGGTTGGCTCTTGGGCTTCACAAGCTCTCGGTCTTCCGGTTTATCGTTTTGAAGCCTGCCCTGCGGGCCGTTTTCCCCTCGCTTGCCAGCCAGTTTGTGCTTCTGACTCTCACTACCAGCATCGCCTCTGCCGTTTCGGCCTATGAGCTGACCTCGGTTGCGAAGCGTATCGAGTCAGACTCGTTCAGAAGTTTCGAAGTCTACGGGGTGGTGACTTTGATGTACCTGGTGATGTCGTGGATCGTGATGAACATCCTGAATTTCATCTCATCTCGTTACATCAGCTATCCGGCGAAGTAGGACCATGGGCGAAGGCGAACTTCTGTTTCTTCTCCAGGGCCTCAAATGGACGGTGGTGCTCGCCGCCGTGAGTTTCTTGTGCGGCACGGTGACCGGCCTCGCCATCGCGCTCCTTCGCACTTCAGGCTACCGAGCGGTAGAGCGCACAACAGCCGGTTACATCGCTCTGTTCCAAGGCACGCCGTTGCTGATGCAACTGTTTGTCGTCTACTACGCGCTTGCGCTGTATGGCCTGAAAATCGACGCTTGGATTGCGGTCGCCATCGGCTTCACGTTGCATGCCAGCGCATACCTCGGCGAGATATGGCGGGGCTCTATTGAAGCCGTTCCACGGGGTCAGGTCGAGGCTGCCAAGGCCTTGAGCCTTCACTATTTCTGGCGAATGAAAGATATCGTTCTGCCACAAGCCCTGCGCATTTCACTTCCCGCCACGATTGGCTTCCTTGTCCAGCTCATCAAAGGCACCTCGCTCGCCGCGTTTGTTGGTTTCACCGAATTGACGCGGGCCGGAACGATGGTCTCAAACCAAATCTTCAAGCCTCTACTGGTCTTCGGAATCGTCGGGATGATGTACTTCGCCATTTGTTGGCCGCTGTCATTCTTCGGTAGCCGGCTGGAAAGCAGGTTTGCCGCGGCCTTGAGATGATCGTGCGTCGGCAATGTATCCAGTAACAAAAACTCTAGGGAGTTAGTGATATGGACAAAAAACTACATTTCGATCGACGCCAGCTCCTACTGACTGGTGTGGCTGCAACGGTGGCACCTGCGGTTTTAATCACACCGGCGTTTGCGATCACTCCGGATGAGATAAAAAAACGCGGCAAGGTCATCATCGGCATTCAGGGTGACAACCCGCCGTGGGGATACGTCGATTCAAGCGGCAAACAGCAGGGCTTGGATTCCGATGTCGGAGGGCTTTACGGCAAGTATCTGGGCGTGCCCGTCGAGTTCCTGCCACTTGAGGTCGCAAATCGCATTCCGGCGTTGACTTCAGGTCGCGTCGACATCCTGTTCGCCACGATGGCAATGTTCCCCGACCGAGCCAAGGCGGTGCAGTTCAGCAAGCCGTATGCCGCGAACATCATTCTTCTCATCGCACCTAAGTCAGTAGAGATCAAATCCAACGCTGATATGGCGAAGCTCAGAAGCATCGGCGTCGCGCGCGCAGCCGCGCAGGATACGCAAGTGACCAAGAACGCGCCTCCTGGCACCAATATCCTTCGCTTTGATGGTGACGCTCCGTCCATCCAGGCGCTCGTTTCCGGCCAAGTCGAAGGGCTTGGCGGCAACATGTTCTACATGGATCGATTGAACGAAGCGAAGCCAGGATACTGGGAAAATAAGATCGAGTTTCAGCGCATCTACAACGGTGCCTGTACCCGGCTGGGTGAGAAGGAAATGAACGCTTCGGCAAACGCGTTCCTCGACCAAATTGTAACCAATGGCGAACTTGCGAAAGTCTATGAAAAGTGGATGAAGCGGCCATTCCCGCCGATGCCGGATAGTATTGAAGGGGTCCCGTTCGTCGCTAGCTGAGCAAGCCCCGCAAAAACGCGATCTGTGAACAGCATGCAAAAAACGCCCGATAGCTCGGCACCGCCCA
>DATAPP010000078.1:0-4099 GCA_036265125.1 Pseudolabrys sp.
CGTAACCCGCCGGGTTCTTACCATTCTCTTGGCCGAAGAATACTAGCCTGGATTTCCGAAGGCGCCAACAAAAGCTGGTGCAGTCCAACCGGAGCAAGACCGGTCCGGGTAAGGCCGTAGCGGGCCGCCCGGTAGCAAGTGTTGCGTGAGCCGACGGTAACGCCGGCCACGAAGCGTACACAGCAATTGCGTGGGGTTTGTGATCGAGCCACGAAATAGGCATGTCGCAGGAGCGGAGACCGTGGAAATAGTCGAACGCAACATGAGCAAGGCCGATAAGCGAGGCACTGCCATCCTGCCGGGGTCTAAGAGCACGTCACGCGCAAAAGGAATGCATCGGAAGTTGGGAGGTCCCACGATTGACCAGCGGCAATGTTACGCCCTGGCCCGCATCGGGAAGGCGAGGAGCCGAAGCCGATGATGCACGAACGTGGGAAGTCGGACTCTGCCGTAAGAGCTGTGAAGCCGGCGAACAAGGCGGAGCGATCCGCTGCGGAGTTGGTGGAGCAAAGGGCAGGGACCAAGGGGAATGCGGATCAGCAAAGCACGCGCCGGGCTCAGGAACGGGAAAGTGTGTCACAGGCGCTGGGACGCATACGGCAAGCTGCGAAGCAAAGGAAGAAGGAAAAGTTCACCACGCTCTTCCACCACATCAGTGTCGGACTGCTCAGGCTGGCGTTTTTCGAAATTAAGAAGGACGCTGCGCCCGGGGTGGACGGCCTGACGTGGCAGGACTACGAGGCAGACCTCGATCGCAATATTGAAGACCTGCACGATCGGGTCCACAAAGGAGCGTATCGGGCACAGCCGAGCCGTCGACTGTACATACCAAAACCAGACGGCCGACAGCGCCCAATCGCGATTGCCGCCCTCGAAGACAAGATCGTCCAGAGGGCGACTGCCGTGGTGCTGAATACGATCTACGAGGAGGACTTCCTCGGCTTTTCGTATGGGTTCCGCCCCAAGCGCAGCCAGCACAATGCGCTGGACGCCTTGGTGGTCGGGATCACCAGCACAAAGGTGAACTGGATACTCGAGGTCGACGTCCAAAGCTTTTTCGATGAAGTCAGCCAGTCCTGGCTGATTAGATTCCTGGAGCATCGGATCGCCGACCCGCGCATCCTCCACTTGATCCAGAAATGGCTCAAGGCGGGCATTCTCGAGGATGGAGTCGTGACGGTCAGTGAAAAGGGCACCGGACAAGGGTCGGTGATATCGCCGCTCCTGGCCAACGCCTACCTGCACTACAGTTTCGATCTCTGGGCGGAACGCTGGCGACGGCGCGAGGCCACGGGCGACCTGATCATCGTGCGGTATGCGGACGATATCGTGGTCGGTTTTGAACAAGAAACCGATGCTCGACGCTTCTGGGATGCGATGCGCGACCGGCTGCAAGAGTTTTCACTGTCGCTACATCCGAAAAAGACCCGCCTGATTGAGTTTGGACGCCACGCGGCGAACAACCGCAAGCAGCGCGGGCTCGGCAAACCGGAGACCTTCAACTTCCTCGGTATGACCTTTATCTGCGGCAAGTCGCGAGGGGGCAAGTTCCTCCTAAAGCGGAGGACCCGTCGCGACCGCATGCAGGCGAAGATCAAGGAGGTTGCGGGGGAACTGCGACGGCGGATGCATCAGTCGATACCCGAACAAGGTAAATGGCTGAAGCAAGTCATCACCGGCTTCTTCAACTACCATGCAGTCCCAACCAACTGGGATGCGCTGGGAGCCTTTCGAGCCGAGATCACCGAACGCTGGCGCCGGACACTCAGCCGACGCAGTCAAAAAGGCGGTCTCACCTGGGCTCGAATGGCGAAGCTGGCGGACGACTGGCTCCCAAAGCCGCGAATTCTTCATCCCTGGCCCAACCAGCGTTTCGCCGTCAGGCACCCGAGGTAAGAGCCGTATGCATAAAGGTGCACGTACGGATCCGTGCGGGGGGCGCGGGGTAACTCGCGCTCCTACCGCGACACGGAACGGAATTCGACTGACGCTTGTTGTGGCAACGGATTCATTTGACTCAATAATTTTGCTCAGTGATCAGCCTAATTGGTAAACTGATAGCGCATTTACGTGGCGTCTCTTTATCCGTTTCACCCCGGCGATCCGGTTGTGCAGCAATGTGTTCTTGCTGCAAAAGTCCCTGCTATATCGAGGTTTCTTGCGATTAAACGTTTTTCTTTGCAAACCACGCTTGACACAAGATCTGGTATGTGACATTGGGAGAAATGCCTATAGGAGTACTAAATGACCTGACAGACTGCCGTTGCTTCTTCGCCGAGCCCGCAACCCCGCGCCAGCGTCAATACGAGGCCTTGCGGGCCTATTTCGTTGAGCGGCTCCCTTCAACAGAGGTCGCGCGCCGGTTCGGATATTCGCCGGCCGCGTTCCGGATGCTCTGCTATGACTTTCGCCGCGGTGTATTGCCGGATTTCTTCGCGGCGACGCGACCGGGCCCGCGCGAGCAGCCCAAGAAGAACTTCGCCCGCGAGCAGGTCGTGGCGCTACGCAAACGCAACTACTCGATCTACGACATCAGTCAATCGCTCAAGCAGCAGGGAACGCCGCTGAGCGCCACGGCCGTGCGAGAAATTCTGGCCGCTGAAGGCTTTGCTCCGCTGCCGCGCCGCCTCGATGCGGAGCGCCCGGTAACTGTCGGGCCCACCACGGAGGCCGTTGCCGATGTCCGCAGCTTTGTGCTCGGTCCGCGCGAGTTCACCACAAGGGTCGGAGGGCTGTTTCTGTTCGTCGCCGATCTGATCCGTCTCGATGGCGACGCGCTCGCTCGCAACGCCAAGCTGCCAGGCTCTCGCATGATTCCGGCCGGACACGCGCTGCGCGCCGCGATGGCGCTCAAGCTGTGGTCCATCGAACGCAAGAGCCACGTCATGGCGCTGGTGGCCGACGAGGGGCTCGCGCTGTTCTGCGGTCTCAATGCCATGCCCAAGAAGAGTTTCATGGCCGAATTTTCCTCGCGGATCACTCCGCAGAAAGTCTCGCACCTGCTCGCCGGTTGGCATGTTCAACTGGCTGGAGAAACGATCCACGCCGGCGAGTCCTTCAATCTCGACTTCCACTCCGTGCCTTACTTTGGCGAGCACCCCCTCGTCGAATCCCACTATCTGTCCAAACGAAGTCGCCGCCAGCCCAGCATTCTCACCTTCCTGGCCCAGGATGCCGACAGCCAGGTCTTCTGCTATTCAAACGCCGACATCCGCAAGGGCGAGGAGGCCGAGGAGATCTTCCGTTTCATCAGGTTCTGGACACGTCAGCACGGCTGTCCGCCGCAGCATGTGGTTTTTGACTCCAAGCTCACCACCTACGAGCAACTCGATCGGCTCGATCAGCAGGGGATCACCTTCCTCACCCTGCGCCGACGTTCGGAAAACCTGATCGCCGAAATCGACAACCTGCCGCCCTCGGCCTGGCGCACCGTCAACCTCGATGTCCCCAATCGCAAGTACCACACCCCCCGAGTCTACGAACAGAAGGTCCGCCTGCGAAAAATCATCTACCGCCAGTTCTTCATCAAGGATCTCGGCCATGACCAGCCCACCATCCTGCTCACCAACGACAGAAAATCTACCGTGCGTCAGCTGATCCTGCGCTACGCCAAGCGCATGCTCATCGAGAACGCACTCGCCGATGCGGTGCGCTTCTTCCACATTGACGCGCTTTCGTCATCAGTCGGCTTCAAGGTCGATTTCGATATGGCGCTTCTGGTCTTCGCCTCAGGCCTCTATCGCATTATGGCCCGCCGCATGCGCGGCTATGACGATGCCCAGGCGCGCCAAATCTTCCGTGACTTGATCGATATGCCCGCCGATGTTGCCATTACCGACCGCGACGTCAGAGTGCGCTTCCATCGCCGCGCACATTTGCCTATTGTGCTCGCCTCCGGCCTCTTCGACAAACCCATTGCCGTCCCGTGGTGGAACGGCCTGCCTCTTCGCTTGGTCGAATAGCCGCCGCAACCCATCGGTGTCAGCTTAATTCCGTTCCGTGGAAATCCAGGCTAGCTACTTTCCGGCGCAACAATGAAGTGTGCGGTTGTTGCGCGAGGTGAGCCACTCGCCGAAGGCGAGGTTCGTGGTGACAATGA
>DATAPP010000079.1:0-3730 GCA_036265125.1 Pseudolabrys sp.
CACGGACGACGACGCATGCCTAGCCGCCGCGCCGAACCTGGTATTGGTGGTAATGCTCGGCACCGGCACCGAGGGCCAACTCCCCCCGTAAACCACCGACACCGTGCCCTCATCACTCCGCGTGCCGAGCGCCCAAAGGCCGCACAAGGACGCGACCGGCGGCGTGGCGTCTTGATCTTGGTCATGACGACCACTGGCTTCGATCTGCTCGCCAACGCGCTCCTGGTGCCATCGGGCCTTCCCTGGAAACGACCGACCGGAGATGGCCGGTGAGATGACCCGCCGCAAAGTAGAAATTACCGCACGCATGAATGAGCGGGATTATCCGCACATTGTAGAGTTGGCCCTGCCGCCGGGAGGCTTTCGGTCACAGTCGGATGCTATGTTGGCGTTCCACCGTGAGCGCGGAATTCAAATCCGTCGCGGCCAAGGGCGGAACGACGATGGTCAATTCTACATGCGCTACTGCTTCGCCGATCCGATACATGCCGACGCATTTTGTGACCAGTTCGGTGGCGAGTGGCTGAATGCGAAGCCACGTTGACGGGATGACATGCTTAGCCAAGCGGCTTCGGGAAATCGGTGATATTGTGGATGTGTGGCCCTCTTCTTGCCGTTGTGTTAGATGAGTGGCTTGCATAACAAAACGTTGCCGCGCCAGACCGAACAGCGGGTTAGGTCGGTCGGTCTCCGGAAGGCCAAGCGAGGAATCCGATGAAAAAATTCATGGTGTTGTATATGGCTTCTGGGGCTGAGTTCGAAAAGATGATGAAGAACTCCACTCCGGAGCAGCGGAAGAAAGGGATGGACGCGTGGATGAAGTGGATGAATGCCAATAAGGCGTCCATTGTCGAGGGCGGAGCGCCCTTGGGAAAGACCAAGCGCGTTGACTCGAACGGAGCCTCAAATACAAAAAATGAGATTGGCGGCTATTCGGTTGTGCAGGCCGAATCGCATGATGCGGCCACGAAGATATTCGGCAAGGACCATCCCCATCTGCAAATGCCTGGCGCATGGATAGAAATCGTCGAGATCATGCCGCTGCCTGGGATGTAGATATCTCGCCGGTCACGATCCGCTGAGCTCTATCGGGGCAAAGCGGACATCGCAAATTCGCGCCCCTATGTCCGCTTTCGGGTGTAAAGCGGACATGGCCTATTGCAGTGCAAATGTCCGCTTATGACCCAAAGCAGACGTTGGATCACGCCCACGAATGTGCGCTGCAAACCTTCGCTGCATTCACATGGCACGATGTTACCTGTCGCAGATGAATATTTACGGTTCCTCTACGCAATTTAACGGGTCCTTTGCGGTGTCGTCGCATTAGCTGCACAGCCTTAGCTTAGCGTTTGGTTTTTGCTGGCCGCACGCCCATCGCGTGACACCTGCTACCGTGCGGCACTGGAAGACGCGTTCCAACCTCGGAGCTTCACGGGCTTGCACTCCCCGCTGTCGGCGTGACCCCGTGCAGTAAGGCTAGGGGATTCGGGAGACTGAAAATGGCAAAAGCTTCGTTGCGTTCGTTGGGTTTTGCTGCACTCGTGGCAGCCGGAACGCTCGTCATTCCGCTGGCCGCGCTCGCAGACCAGATCTCACTCGGTGCCACATCGGGTAGCTATCTGTACACCGCTAATGGCGGTGGCTTGGTGAACGTTTCGACCAATGGGGTTTCGATTTCTGGTACGGCCACGTTCGACGGCGACTCCGGCGCTTACACCTTAGGTAACGCATCATTTAATGTGGGGCCGGAAAATACGGGGCGGTTCCCAACGTCCGGCACCCAGTCGTTTTCATACACCAGTCTTGTGGATACGGATCATCTAGCGGGAGCTATAACTTGGTCCTTTCTACAGGATGGCACTACCACTCCGAAGTTTTTCGGAAGCATACTGGTCAGTTCTGTTACGGGGGATGCGGCGTTCGCTGCCGCCTTTATGGTCGGCCAGATTCTCAATATCAACCTAACCAGCCAAGCGCTCTCCGGAGGAAATACGTTAGAGTCAGTGGCGGCGGGCGCCAGGGCTTCGGCGCTGGTGGGTTCCGGTCTAGTTTCCAACGTCCCGCTTCCTGGCGCGCTGCCGCTCTTTGTTACCGGGCTTGGCGCGTTGGGTCTGCTTGGTTGGCGTAGAAAACGGAAAGCTACCTGATCAAAACTCTTGATCGAATTTCGGAGAGACCGCCGCGAGGCGGTAGCGGACATTAGTTGGTGCACTGCAAATGTCTGCTTTTGACCCAAAGCGGACATTCCGCATTTTAGTTCGGCGCGGCCGGTTACCCGATGTAGCTCCACGCCAACACCAGGAGCACGATTGTCACCGCTCCTATGAGCATTAGTTGCTCGAAAAAGCCGGGATGGTGGTGCTCAATTTGTATTTTCATGAGCGTCCCCCTAATCGAAATACCCAACGGGGCTGGCTCATCTTATCGCCTCACTATGACGGCGTCGTATCACGGGTTCGGCAACTCCGGCTGCAGCCGGAAATGCAATTACTTAGGTGAGCTTCCCCCCAAAGCAGACATCCCAACCGCACTCATGGATGTCCGCTTTCGGGGGTAAAGCGGACATGGGTTGGTGCACTGCAAATGTCTGCTTTTGACCCAAAGCGGACATGCGCTCGGCGGGTTATTGAGAGTGAGAAATCTAGTAGGCAGGCTCCTCGGAAATCCTCTTAGAATTTATCGGACAGCGGACATGATGAGTTGATTATGCCGGCGAAGTTACGAAACGTGGAATTTTTGCAGACTTGCGATAAGAAAACCGCAACACAATCTATGTCACAATCCGATTGGTATCACGATAGGGCCGCCGAATGTGATCGGCTGGCGCTTGCTGCGACCAACGCGGCTAGGCGCGCCCGACATATCGCAGACCGCGACAGCTGGTTGGAGATTGCCGCAGGTATTGATGCGGCAGAGGAAGTGGTAAAACAAAGAAAAGGTTAAGTAAGGCCGCCTCAGTTGAGGACATTTTTTTCTGTCCGCGCTTGGCTCTTAAACGGATATTCGAATCCTGCTGACGAATGTCCGTGTTGGCGCCCTCGGTGAGATTAAGGTGAGAATACATGTCTGATGTGGCGCAAGAGATAGTAAAGATCATCGCCGACAAGACGAGCAACGGCTGTGACGTTTTGAAATTATCAGATCCGCTTGACGAACTTGGCTTAGATTCGTTCGAGGTGGTCGAATTGACGTTCGTCATAGAGGAAAAATTTAACGTTGAGATACCTTTCAACGCGAATTACGATATCAAAGCTAAGACCATCGGCGATCTTATCCAAACGGTTGAAGCACTCGTCGCTGCCAAAATGGGCGTGGCTTGAATAGGGTCGTCGTCACTGGATTGGGCGTTGTTTCTCCGATCGGGCAGTCCGTCCGGGATTATTGGTCCGGCTTGATTGCAGGCCATTCGGGCCTTGCGCCCCCAGTGTTGCAGCCGGCCATGCAAGTGAGCACGAAACTTGTTGGCCAAGTGATAGACTTCGATCCAAAATTGCATTTCGAGCCGCAACAAATCGGTTTGCTAGACCGAGTGTCGCAGTTTGCCGTCATTGCGGCGAGACAGGCGGTGGCGCAGTCCGGGCTGGTGCTAGACGACAGGCTCGCCGAACACACCGCGGCTATCATACGAAGTTGCTAAGCTTGTTAAACCGGCCGATTTTGTTTTTATGGCAAACGTGTTTCATGGCGTTCCGGATCGCGGTCGGCTAGCGGAAGCCATACGAAGAGCACT
>DATAPP010000080.1:0-3740 GCA_036265125.1 Pseudolabrys sp.
ACCAGTATTCCATTGACTCCCCCGGTCGAGATCAACTGCATAAGGATTGTGCGCCATCAATATGGCCTTGACAGCAAAGATGCTAGCATCTGAAACGTCGAACTTTTTCGGCCTCACGGCGGCACTCGCGAGGCAGACCGCGAGGATGGCTGCGACACACAACCAGCGCGCGCGTTTTCCGGTCAACCCGCGCGGAAGGTCGACGACGAATGTCAGAGCTACACAGGCGATGATCGCACTAGCGATGGTATGCGTATGATAAGGCGTGGCGATAGTACGCGCCGACTCGATAGCAGACAGCACAGCTAGCACCACGAACATCCACCGGCTTGCATGGCCTAAGCGAGGGCCCAGGTATCGCCGTATCGGCAGCAGTACAAGCAGCAGCAATAGAAGTATAGCTCGGCAGTCGCCCACTACGGTCAACGGCAGCGTTTGAGGCTTTAGGGTGAAGATTTCTATAAGGTTGATCAGCAACAAATAAGTACATCCAAGGACCCCAGCAGCATTGGCGTCGGGGTCAGCCGACGTGCTCGTGTGCCACGGTTGGAGGCTCGCGAGGAGGCCCTGTGTCGGCAGGCTACGATCTGAAAGCCTAGTAGGCATCAAGCTTCACTCCTTCGCGTTACTCGGTCCCGCGTGAAACTGACCAGCGCTCGATGGCGACATACTATAGACGAATACTGGATCTACCGTAAGCGGCCATAGCAGGATGCGAACCGCAATTCCCTGCGGCGTCGGATTCGTTACGGGAATGCTTTCGGTGCCCCCAGGCCCGGTTATCGCGAAGCCGGCGAGGTCGATCGTGACGAAATTAAGCACCCGGGACACCGGTAGTATTTGTGTAGGTTAAGTTATTGATGAGTTTATACGAGCCCGGCTGACTGATCGTTTGACATTGATTGATCTCGGTCGGTCCTTCTTGCGCATCTTGCGCGCGCGCGACATCTCGAGAGGCCGAGGATTACGCCGCAAAAGCAAGCGCAATTATAAAAAGTGCCGCTGATTTTCTCATGTTTTGCTCCCTATCGAGCGCCGTTTTCGGCTTCGTAATCGAGATGTTCGACAAGGTCCAGACGGTGGCGCCCGGCGCGATCGTCGAGAACAAGCGGCTGGGCGCGGCGCTGGCGTTCGTGTGGGAGCGGTAGGCGTCGTATTCGCCATGCCGTCGGCGGGCTGATCCACGCCGCCGGTGGCCGCCGAACAATCTGGAGGCACCGGGTATGCCGACAAAGGGCAGTCCATCGCGCAAGGTTGTGGCAGAGGCTGCGGCCCAGTGAGACCACCCCAGCAGCCGGGTGTTATGTCAACCTTGCACAGCCGGTGTCATTTTAACCTTGCGCCGACATCGCCTGATAGATGAAAAGCATTCCATTTTATTCACCCTCTCCCGTCTCTTTCTTGCTTCGCGGCTAAGACCGGCTGCGCCGGATCAGTGCAGGTACTGGGGGCACCTGACCAACCCGGCTCCACCAAGCCCGCTCCCGGCTAACTTGACGGTGCCATCTATTGCTGGGACGATCGGCCGGGTGAAAGGTGATCACGTCGGTTCAGCGGCATTCCGTGCACGAGACTACCGAGTCAAAAGATCTGGAGACATCGCATGCTTGTTCGGCAGGGAGGAACGTTACGGCAGCGCCGCGGGGCTCAATCAAGTTCGTGGCTGGGAGCCTTACCCAGCAAATATACGATAACATCTGTTCAATCTTTGTTGCTATTGTTGCGGCGGTGTATGCCATTATTTTCCAAAATTATCGAGTTAATACATCAATCGATACTCAGTTCTATTTAGCATTTTCCTATAATTATTGTGTCAAGGGCATAGATACGGACGTCACGTTCGGTTCATCTTTTCCGTTCGGCATGGGCGGTACAATTGCATTTGGGAAACTTGCCGCGATCGTGCAGTGAGCGGTACTCGCGCCGTTTAATTGGTCGCTGGTCGCCGCCAACATCCTATCGGTAGCCGGCGTGGTGCTGAGCATGACCGCGATTTTCTTTTTCCTCGTGGGCGAAGGTTTCAGTCGCCTAGCCGCCGCAACATTTTGTCTCGCACTTGCGGCTACCGAGCCGTTCATCGCAATGGCAAATCAATCCAAGTACGAATATATCACGTTTCTTCTCACCGTATGTGCTCTGGCTCTGGCGGCGCGCAGGCACCTTCTTGTTGCCGGATAGATTTCAGTATTGGCGATCGAGGTTCAACCTATTGGCATTATGGCACCGATCTACCTCATCGCCTACGAATCGAGCCGGATTTTCCAAACACGCCGATTCCGTATCGAACTAGATCGTGTCGCTAGGCTGGTGCTCGGCGGCGTACTCGGTCTCGCGGTCTACTTCATCTTGCATCGCGACACCTCGGCCCTCCTGGCCGAGTCCTCGAACTCCGCCCGATGGGATTACAACTCAATCCATTTCCTGATCGCGTATTTCTTTGGCCAAAGGCTATATCGGCATTTGCCGGAGCTTGCGATATTTACCGCATGCCTCTTGGTTCACATCCGCCGACGGGATTACGTGCAATGGGCCTTCCCGATCATTGCCTCACTCGCGACATTTTTCGTGGGATTTTTACTTCCTCATGGCAATATGTATTACACTCCTTTCTGGTACTTCCCCTCCTTTCTTCTGGTGTTCTTGACGATCGATCTCGCATGGCGCCCTGTCGCGCTTCCCGCGCTTGTGCTGGTCCTGTTTATTCCGCAATACGCGGTGGCGTACGTATGGGCGCACAAATACGCGAAGCAGAGCGAACTGCAAGTGGCGCGATCGGCCATTGCCAGCCGAGGCACAGACATGAGCCATGCTCATGTATTCGGCGACTTTATATTCTGGCCCGTGTTCAAAGACCTCTCGTTCGAGTGGTCTCCGTTATTCTCTTCATATTACCACCGCGCCCCGCATGATACCATCTACCTCATCTGTGGCCTCGATCCGCCATTCAGCCGCAAGAAAGCACGTGCGCCGACGAGCTGCCGGCTTCGAGCAATATGAAGCTCATTGAGCAATTTTCCTGGGTCGGCCGGCAATATCTCGTATACGAGCGGCGCGAGTGAGACGGCGCTCGTGTTTTATGAACGCCTTGCAGACCGTGTGAAAACTCCCCTGCAACGGATTCCGGCGCGGCCCGTGCTGCGTTAGAATCACGACAGGCCCCACATCGCCGGTCATGACCGTTTCCAACTGCTGCTTGTCCCCAAATCCTTGGACGACTCCGTCGACCCCGAGAATCCTGTGCGCTTCATCGAGGCCTTCGTCGACGGCCTCGGGATGTCCTTGCCGGCCACAAGTAACGAAATGCCTGGATTTGACGCATCACAGGACACACGCAGTGCGATCGAAGCGTATTTTCAAAGAAAGACAACCGGTGGCCATACTCCGGCTGTTTGCAAGGTGGTATCGCGACCGGACAGCAGCGCCGCCCAGGCAACGGGTCATTCAAGCCGCTCGGGGTTGGTTTTCCCGGCCGTCGAGCTGCGGCGTTCCTGCTCTGTCCGGTTATGTGTCAAATCCGGGCGTTTTGTTACTTCTGGCCCTGTCTTCAAAGACCTCTCGTTCGAATCCCCCTCGGTCCTGCACCACATACGGGGTATCCCGCCCGGTGCGATTTATCTGATTTGTGGTCTCGATCCGCCGTTCAGCCCGGAGGAAAGCCGCCGCGGCGGATCCCGTCTTGACCCTCAGCCTGGGCAGGCCGGAACTATCGTATATACGCGGAAAACTGCTCAATCAGCTGC
>DATAPP010000081.1:0-2627 GCA_036265125.1 Pseudolabrys sp.
TACCTGCCGCGAACTTGCATTACTTTCTGCGGTGTTCGTGCGGCGCAACGAGTCGAGCTCGCGTCTCTCCCGGAAAATCGGTTGGAGTACGACGACGGCACAAAGTGTGCCTCGTGAAACTACCAACAGTAGTGGACGAAAAACAAACACCGAGATCTCACTTCCATGACCGTTCAACTGGGCCTCATCAAGAGCGATCCGAGCGCCGTTCCAGCGCACATGAGGTGCGAAATTTGTCCGAGCATTGAGCTGAACATCTGCCAGGCAGTCTCCGGCGCGACACCAATCCCGGTTCACCAGTCCGACCACTTCACCCTTGCCCGACGGATTATTTGCCGCGATGAAGATCTACATGACGTCGTACCAGTCATCTGTGATGGGTGGGCGGCCTCGATCGCCACCCTGTCCGACAGCAGCCGCCAGATTCTGTCGTTTCTTTTGCCCGGCGACATCGTCTCGACGACCTTGTTATTCGAGCCGCGAGGCCGACATCTGGTGGAGGCGATCACCGATGTTCGCTATCGCGTTTTCAGGCGCAGCGAACTGAAGACAGCAGTGTTCACGCACCCCGATCTCCTGGAAAAGTTTTCCAAAGCGTGGATAGAAGAGAAGTATCGGGCCGATCAGCTGATCGTTGATCTCGGACGCAGAACCGCCGATGAGCGCATTGCGCGCCTGGTTCTGAATCTTGTTGAACGGCTTGTTAAACGAGGCATGACGCGTGGCGAGCCTGTCGAATTGGATTTCCCGTTACGGCAACGCCACATTGCAGATGCTACCGGGCTCACGCCCGTTCACGTCAGCAAAGTGCTCTCTGAATTTCGTCGGAGCGGGTTGATCAAGCTCAGCGAGCGGTCGCTGACGATTCTCGATTTAACGGGTTTTCGACGCATCGCGAACATGCGCTGACCTCGGTCGGCTTAACGACGCTGACGTGCGGCAATCACCTGCTCGGCAGCGGCCACTCCCGTGATCCAACCGCCATGGGCCGTTGAGAAGTCGCCGGACGAGCAAGCTTCACCGGCAAAGAACAGGCGATTGTCAACGGGAGCGGCTAATGCCTTGCGGCAGTCCGCCATACCCGGCCGCGCATAAGAATACGAGCCGCGCGCAAATGGATCGCTGCCCCATCGATGCACATGAATGGGCTTTACCCTTTGGGCAAAAGCGCTGCCCAACAGCCGCGTCAGTTCGGAGATGGCAAAATCGAAAAAGGCCCGCTCGCCGGCGGCTTCGAGCTCGGCCGCCAGACTTCCACCGAAATACACTTCAATTTGCGGGCGGCCGAAGGGTCTCAAATGATAAGTTGCTGTAGCCGTCCGGTCGGTTGCGCCGAAAAGCCGGGTCTCTTTTTCGAACTCGTCCGCATTTTCGAGGGACAGGAAAAGCTTGTCCGCGAGGCCCAGCGGCAGTCCTTGTGCGGCTTCGATCTTTCCGGGGAGTGCCGGCGTGAATAGCCGACCACTCTCGGCGAGCACTGAGGTCGGCAGCGATATGATCGCCTGGTCCGCGGTAATGACGCCTTCCGGCGTTTCAATCTTGAGCCGCTTTGCGCTGTGATCGATCCGCTGCACAGGGCACCCGAGCACAAACGGAAGCGTTTCCCCACAAGCGGCAATCGTGGCGCCGTAACCGTCGGCGATACGCCAGTTCACGCCGGTATCATCGAAATTGTCGAAGTCGCGCGCCGAAACACGATCGAGCTCGGCGCCGCTGATGTAGGTGCCGACCGCACTGATCAGATTGTTCCAACGGTCTCCCGGTTTGAGCAGCGCGGCGGCTGCAACATCCGGTTCTTTCTGGGCTCGCTCGCTTACCCGCGCATTGAATTCTTCCTGCGCTTTAAAGAACTCGCGCTGATCACCCTCCGGAAATCCATCGGGCAGCGGGCGCCGCTTCCAGGGTGGCGGTGTTTTGTCGATCGTGCGGTGCTGCTCCTCAGCGATAGCCACCCAGGGATTGCGGTCGGCGGAATGCAGCCAGCCGCAGCCAAGATCAAGCGAAGATCCCGAGGGCCCCGCGATAGTCCAGGCGCGGCCGCCGAGACGCGAACGTGCTTCGACGATCAGACATTTGATGCCGGCTCGATAGAGGCGGCGGGCAGCCGCAATGCCGGCTGCGCCGCCGCCAACAATTATGGTTTCGACGTCGCTATTTGGCATGCCTGAAATTCTGTGGGCAACCGTGACAATACATATAGTGTCAGCCTTTCGGAATGCGAACGTCCTGCAACAAACTGCGTGCGCACCGTCTGCACGCTAGCATAGCCTGCCATTCTACCTCAGGAGCGTTGGATGCCGGATCTCGCTACAATCACACAAGCTGCGCTTTCTGAACGGTTTGGCGAACGGCTGGAAGTCGACGCCGGCCTGTCCGGACTCGATGAAATTGCGCGGATCGCCGCGCACCGCGTGCATCGCCGGTACCTTGCGCGCGATATTGCACCTGACCTGATGCGATTATTGTGCGCCTGCGCCCTGTCAGCCCCGTCGAAAAGCGATCTTCAACAGGCCGATATTCTTGTTGTTCGGGACAAGGTGAAAATTCATGCCATTGCCGATCTCCTTCCCGAAATGCCGTGGATCGGCGAAACACCGGTATTTCTGGTCTTTCTTGCCAATGGCCGC
>DATAPP010000082.1:0-131625 GCA_036265125.1 Pseudolabrys sp.
ATTGCCCGATGCCGAAAACTCCGGAACAACTCTTCGCTACACTGGATGCTCTTGGCATCCTCCATTTCAACTGAAAGGCACCCGCCGTTATTCACGGTTGAGCAGTCGCGAAAGCTGCGCGGCCGAATTCCCGGCGGGCACACAAAAAATCTGTTTTTGCGCGACAAGAAATACGAGATTTACCTGGTGGTCGCTCTCGAAGATGCCGATATCGACCTGAAGGGTCTGCACCGGCAACTGGGTGCCAATGGACGATTTTCGTTCGGCTCAGCCGATCTCCTGCGCGAAGTGCTGGGGGTCGAACCGGGTGCAGTCACGCCGTTCGGCGCCATCAATGACACCGGCGGGCGGATTACCGTCGTCCTGGAGGCAACCATGATGGAGCACGAAACGCTCAACTACCACCCGCTGGTCAACACCATGACAACGTCGATCAAGCGGGACGATCTGGTGAAATTTCTCGAGTCGACAGGCCATACCCCCCGAATCGAGCGCCTTTCGGGACGCGCCTCGACGACGCCTTGATGATTGCGTTTGCTTTCCGGATAACCATCTAATCCGGCAGGAACAATGGTATTCGGGCCATCTGTGGCCGGTTAAGACGAGGCAATATGCTGCAGGATAGCGGGGACATGGTGGCAGCCGAGGTGGTCAAGGACACGACCACGCAAGGCTTCATGAAGGATGTCATCGAGGAATCCAAACATCAGCCGGTGCTGGTGGATTTCTGGGCGCCCTGGTGCGGACCCTGCAAGCAGCTCACGCCTGTCCTGGAAAAAACCGTGAAAGCGGCCAAGGGCAAGGTCAAACTCGCCAAGATGAACATTGATGAACATCCGGCGATCCCGGGCCAGATGGGAATCCAGTCGATCCCGGCGGTTATCGCATTTTCAAACGGTCAGCCGGTCGACGGGTTCATGGGTGCGTTGCCCGAGAGTCAGATCGTTGCATTCCTTGAGCGGATCACCAAAGGCGCGGTCGGCGCCGAGGAAAAGGATTTGCTGAAGGCCGCCGATGCCGCACTGGCTGAAAACAATACCGTGGAGGCCGCCGAAATTTATGCGCAACTGCTTGCCGAGGATGGCACCAACGCGCCGGCACTTGCCGGCCTCGCGCGCTGCTATGTCGAAACGGGCGCGCTCGAACAGGCAAAGCAGACACTCGCCCTTGTTCCCGAAGCCAAGCGGAACGAAAGCGCCGTCGCCGCCGCTCGCGCCGCGCTTGAGGTCGCCGAGCAGGCCAAGTCGCTTGGGCCGCTGTCAGAGCTCGAACAAAAAATGCTTGCCGATCCGCTCAACCATCAGGCGCGCTTCGATCTGGCCGCCGCGCTCAACGCAAACGGAAAACGCGAAGACGCGGTGAAGCACTTGATCGAAATCGTCAAGCGCGACCGCAAATGGAATGACGATGGCGCGCGCAAGCAGCTTGTACAGTTCTTCGAAGCGTGGGGTCCAACTGACCCGGCCACGATTGAAGGCCGCAAGCGCCTGTCGTCGATCTTGTTTTCGTAGGCGTTTCGCCCCGGGGACGGCACCGGATGGCGGAGTACAGAGATGCCGATGAACGCTCAATATCGCGGACCAATCGAAATGCCCGCAGTGATCTCGGTCTTTCCGTTGCCGGGAGCATTGCTTTTGCCGCGCGGACAGATGCCGCTCAACATTTTCGAACCGCGTTACCTTGCGATGGTCGATGACGCGCTGCGCGACGGCCACCGATTGATCGGAATGATCCAGCCCGACATTGCGCATGGCGGCGCGGCCGACAAACCGTCGCTGTACAAGATCGGCTGTGCGGGACGCATTACACAGTTCGCCGAGAGCGGCGATGGCCGTTATCTCATTGAGCTCACGGGGGTTGCCCGTTTCCGCATCGAGGAGGAGCTGAAAGTCTCAACGTCGTACCGGCAGTGCCGCGTCACCTATGCGCCATTCGCCGACGATTTTACCGCGCGCAAGGGCGAGAATGCCGTCAATCGCCCGGCGCTGCTCGTTGCACTGACAGATTTTCTCAAAGCCAACGACCTGAAGGCCGATTGGGAGGGCATCGAGAATGCGCCGAACGAAGCCCTGGTCAATGCACTGTCGATGATGTCGCCCTATGGCACGGCGGAAAAGCAGGCTCTCCTCGAGGCGCCAGATCTCAAGACGCGCGCAGAAATCCTGATCGCGATCACCGAGATCGAACTCGCCAAGAGAAACACCGAAGGCGAGCCGCAGTTACAGTAGCTCTTCCTTCTTGCCGTCCTCGCAGCGGCGAGGACCCACACGCGGCAGCCCGTCGATCGTCCGGCGGCTATGGATCCCGGGTCTTTCTCGCAAAGGCCCGGTCGCCCGGGACGACAAGGAGTGCAAGCGGCCCCGGCATGCTATAACGCCGGCGCAATCGCCGGAGCTCCTCCATGTCCACCGATCCGCCGGTCGAACGGCCCCCCGACAGCATCGATCCGAAACTGCTGGAAATCCTCGTCTGTCCCCTCACCAAGGGCCCGCTTGAATACGATGCCGAACGGCAGGAGTTGATCTCCCGCAAGGCCAAGCTCGCTTACCCGATCCGGGATGGCATACCGATCATGCTGCCCGAGGAAGCGCGCCGGCTGGAATGAGGCAATTGGACGTACGATCATGCATATTGATATGTCATCGCCGGGCTCGTCCCGGCGATCTCGCTTGGCTGGCGCGGGTCCTGCCTCGCTTGCCGGATGGTCAGTACAAGCCCGGCCACGATTGATTGAAACATGACAGAGTGAAGCTACGGAACGGGACCAGGGAGAAAAGTGAAAATGATTAAAATCTGGGGCCGCAAAACGTCGGCCAATGTACAGAAGGCGATGTGGGCGGTCGGCGAGCTCAATCTTGAACATCAACGCATTGATGTTGGCGGGGCGTTCGGCAAGAACAAGGAGCCGGCGTATCTCGCCATGAACCCAAACGGCCTCGTGCCGACGCTCGAGGAAGAAGACGGTTTTCTTCTGTGGGAATCGAATTCGATCGTGCGCTATCTCGCCGGCAAGCACGACCGGAGCGGCGCGCTTGAACCGAAAGACCCAAAACAGCGCGCGCTCGCCAGCCAGTGGATGGATTGGCAATTGTCGGTGGCGGGACCTGCGATCTTTCACGCATTTTGGGGCCTGATTCGCACGCCGCCAGAAAAGCGCGACATGGCAGCCATCAAGACCTCGAAGGAGAAAACCATCGACGCGATGAAAATGCTCGACGCGCAACTGAGCAGGACGCAATACGTCGCGGGTCCGTCATTTTCGTATGGGGACATTCCGGTCGGCATCGTGTGCTATCGCTTTGTGCAGCTCGTACCCGAGCGCCCGTCGATGCCGAACCTCGATCGCTGGTATGAACTGGTCTCCAGGCGCAAGGCGTTCCAGGATCACGTCGCAAGCGTTCCACTTTCGTAAGCGCAATGGGCAATGAAGCACGCTGTCTCGGTTTGATCGGCGGACTTGGGCCAGGTGCGACGGTCCATTATTACCGCGAGCTAATCGCTGCACTCGAAAAGCACGATCGCGTGCCGCGCATGCTTATTGCTCATGCCGACTATCAGCACGTCTACGCCACGGTGACCGCAAAGGATTTCGGCGGCCTTGCGCGCTATTTCGCCGGCCTGATTGCGAGCATGGCGGCGGGCGGCGCCGAACTCAGCGCCATTGTCGCCGCAACGCCGCACATCTGCGCCGCGCAGCTCACCGCCATATCACCGCTGCCGTTTGTCAACATGCTCACCGAAGTGCCGCAGGCCGTGCGTGCGCGAGGCCTGAAGCGGGTGGCGCTTCTCGGCACCCGCTTCACGATCGAAACGCGCATGTTCGGTTGCCTCGATGGCATCGAGACTGTCATGCCCGGCGCGGGCGAGATCGACACGATCCACCGGCTCTATACGGATTTTGTTGCGGGTCGCGGATCCGACGCGCAAACTGAAGAGTTGCGGAAGCTCGCGCAAACATTCGTTGCGCGCGATCGCGCCGAGGCTGTGTTGATCGCCGGCACCGATCTCGCAATGGTATTCACGGAGAGCAATGCCGGCTTTCCGATGATCGATTGCGCGCGCGTCCACATCGACGCGATCGTCCAGCGATTGCTGGTTTGAGTGTTTTGGAAGAAACTAAAGGGCCTCGCCCTTCAGCAGCTTCGGCACGTCACCTGTGAACCCGGCCGCCTCGCGGATGAACATGCGCTTGAGCACGGGCATTCGCTCGACCAATCCAAGGCCGATGTCACGCGCGAACCGCAGCACATCAGAGTGATTTGAGAACAGGCGGTTCAGGCCGTCGGTGGCGATGCCCATGGTCATGGTGTCGAAACGGCGCCAGCGCTGATAGCGCTCAAGGACGTCCGGTCCTCCGGGATCGAGGCCGAGCCGAGCCGCGTCGGCGATCGCTTCGGCCAGCGCGGCGACGTCGCGCAGGCCCATATTGAGGCCCTGTCCGGCAATCGGATGGATGATATGCGCCGCGTCGCCGATCAATGCCAGCCGGTCGCCGATAAACGTGCGGGCAGTAAACAAGCCGAGGGGGAAGGCGCGCCGCGGGCCGATGACCTTCAGATCACCAAGCTGCAAGCCGAAGCGTTTTTCGAGTTCTTTGTGAAATTCATCATCGGGCAGCGCGACGATGCGCTGGGCTTCGCGTGTATTTTCGGTCCACACGATCGAACAACGTTTTCCGGTCAGCGGCAGAATTGCAAACGGACCGGCGGGAAGAAAATGCTCGTCTGCGCGACCATTGTGCTCACGCTCGTGCGCTACCGTCGTAACGATCGCAGACTGATCGTAGTTCCATCCGTGGGTAGCGATGCCCGCGCGCTCGCGGATCAGGGAATGCGCCCCGTCGGCTCCCACCAGCAAACGGGCGGAGATCACCTCTCCATCCGCGAGTGAAACATCGACGACGTTGCCCGCATTTTCAAAGCCGGCCACCGCGCCGGCACGCAGATCGACGCCGAGGTCTCTTGCCTTTGTCGCCAATGCATCCACGAGATGCCGGTTTTCAACCATATGGGCAAATGGCTCGCCTTCCTCCACGTCGCCGCCGAAAGTCAGAAACGTCGGCCGCACCGCATCGTCGAGCTTTGAATCGGTGGCCACCATGTCGAGGATTGGCTGGGCGTTGGGCGCAACCGCATCCCACACGTCAATCGCCTCGAAGAGCCGGCGCGCGGCCGCAGCGATTGCCGAGGCGCGAGGGTCCTTCGACTGGGCGTGCGCCAGCGTGGGATCGATAACGGTCACCGCAAACGGGTCGCCCAGCGCCTGGCGCAGCGCGATCGCGAGGGCGAGACCGGCAAAGCCGGCTCCACCGACGGCGACCTCGATTCGCTGACGTGAGGATCGGGCCTTGTTCATCGACATTCCTTGTAAAACCCGGCGCAGCATAGCAGGTTGAGGTCAGACTTTGACCTATTGCGGGCGTCCCTCATGTCCTCTGCAGTCCAGGATTTGCTCAACGTCCTCGATCTCGAACCGCTGGAAGTCAACCTTTTCCGCGGCCGTTCGCCGCAAGTTGGCTGGCAGCGCGTTTTTGGCGGCCAGGTCATCGGGCAGGCTTTGGTGGCTGCGGTGCGCACGGTCGAGGTCCGCCCGCCACATTCTCTGCACGCCTATTTCCTTCTGCCGGGCGACCCTAAAGTACCGATTATTTACGACGTCGACCGCATGCGCGATGGCAAGAGCTTTACCACGCGGCGCGTTACGGCCCGTCAGCACGGGCATCCGATTTTTTCAATGCTGGTGTCGTTTCACACTGACGAACCCGGCCTGGACCACCAGGCCAAAATGCCGGACGTACCGCCGCCGGAAAACCTTCCGAGCGACGCCGATATGCGTGAGAAATTATTGCCGATGATGCCGGATCCGGTCCGACGTTATTACGAGCGCGAGCGGCCGATCGAGCTGCGACCGGTGGAATTCGAGCGTTATCTCGGCAAGAAGATTCCCGGCGGACAATTCAACATCTGGATTCGCACCACCGGAAAATTGCCCGATCTCCCCGCGATTCATCAATGCGTACTGGCCTACGCCTCCGATATGATGCTGCTCGACACGGCGCTCGCCCCGCACGGACGCACGCTGTTTGAAAAGGATTTCATGGCTGCCAGCCTGGATCATGCGCTGTGGTTTCACCGGCCGTTCCGCGCCGATGATTGGCTGCTTTACGCGCAGGATTCGCCGAGTTTGCACGGCTCGCGCGGCTATGCGCGCGGACTTATATTTAAACGCGACGGAACGCTTGTTGCCTCTGTTGCCCAAGAAGGTCTGGTGCGGCAGCGACAAGAGACCTGAAGCTACAATGAAGCCATTGCTCGCGGCTTACCTTGTTCTGCTTTCAATCGCGACGGCCGCGCTCGGCGCCTCGGGAAAGCAGTCTGCGCCACCGGGTTCTTTCGGAGGCGCGCCGCCGCAATACACCCGCTTTAGTGTCACAGAACTCGAGCGCGGTTTTCTCGCGCTTGCCTTCGGCTCCGATCTCCGCATCGGCGCCCGTCCGCTCGGGATTCGCCGATTTGACCAGCCGATCAGGGCGCGGGTGATCGGCGGCGGCACCGTCGACCGCAGCGACGCGATGTCACGCATCATTGCCGAATATGCGCGCGCAGTTCCAAGCTTGGCGCTGAGCCTCGAACCATCAACTGGCCCGGCGGAAATTGAATTGCGTTTGATCGACGAGGAGGATTTTCAATCGGCGTTACAGGCCGCCTTCGGCGATAAGATCGCGAGGGCCTTTGTCGCGCGCACTGATCCGCAATGCATGACCAGCGTCAAGTCGACCGCAGATGGAAGAATCGCGCATTCGGTTTCTTTCATCATCGTCGACAAGGGCGACGATGTATTCCTCGACTGCGCCTATCATGAGCTGCTGCACGCATTCGGTCTTTCCAACCACGATCAGCACAATCCCTGGACCACGCTCAATCAGAAACGCATGGTCGGTTATCTCTCGGTCTATGATCGGTCCTTGCTGACACTCCTTTACGACCCTCGTGTCAGGCCCGGCATGACGGTGCGGCAGGCGCGCGCCGTCCTGCCGGCCGCAATCGCCGACCTCGGGCTTGCAACGCCAAATCAAGGTCGATGAGTCAGCCTTACTGACCTACTTTGCCCGGAAATGCGGCGTGCTGCCTGTGGGCACGGCACGAAACCAGCTTAATTTTTAGGCTCTCTGCCGCTAGCTTACGAAACTAGCCCGGCCGGACGAACCCGGGACGGGTTTTCAATGCGTGTGCCACCGAAAGCGCGCCGCGGTGTCCGGCCAATGACGCGCAAACCAGAGCTGCGTGACGCAAGCGCACCAGGGGGAGGAACCCATGAGGCTGGTCATCGCTGTCATTAAGCCCTTCAAACTCGATGAAGTGCGCGAGGTCCTAACCCGCATCGGCATCCACGGCATGACCGTGGCCGAGGTCAAAGGCTACGGGCGGCAGAAGGGCCACACGGAGATCTATCGGGGCGCCGAATATGTCGTGAATTTTCTTCCCAAACTGCGCCTTGAGGTGGCAGTCGCCAGCGAGCAAGTCGACAAGGTCATCGAATCGCTGACTGCGGCCGCGCGCACCGGACAAATCGGCGACGGGAAGATCTTCGTCACCCCGATTGAACAAGCCCTGCGTATCCGCACCGGCGAGACCGACGTCGACGCGCTGTAGAAAAATCCAGATCAAATTGGAGATGATGACATGACACGGGCATACCTGCGTCTTGCTCCGGTGATGGCGATGCTGGTGGTGACGTCACCGGCTTTTGCGCAAAGCCCCAAGATCGACGCGGGCGACACCGCTTGGATGATCGGGGCGACCAGCCTGGTGCTGATGATGACGATACCGGGCCTCGCACTGTTCTATGCCGGTATGGTGCGAAAGAAAAACGTGCTCGCCACGATGGCGCAGAGCCTCGCCGCGACTTTTCTGATTTCCATCCTCTGGGCCGTCGTCGGCTACAGCCTCGCTTTCACCGGCGACGGCGCGTTCATCGGGACGCTCGACCGCATCTTTCTCAAGGATGTGACGCTCGATGCGATTTCGCCATTGGCGAAAACGATCCCCGAGAGTCTGTTCATGATCTACCAGATGACATTCGCAATCATCACCGTTGCGCTTGTCGCCGGGTCGGTTGCGGATCGTCTGCGCTTCTCCGCGTTTCTGCTTTTCTGCGTTTTCTGGCTGCTGCTGGTCTATGTGCCGATCGCGCATTGGGTCTGGGGCGGCGGCTTCCTCGGCAGCTATGGCTTGATTGATTTTGCGGGCGGCACAGTGGTGCACCTGAATGCCGGAGTCGCGGGCCTGGTTGCAGCCTACGTGTTAGGTGCCCGGCGAGGTTATGGCAGCGAGAATCTCGCCCCATACGATCTCACGCTCGCGGTGATCGGCACCGGTCTGTTGTGGGTCGGATGGTTCGGCTTCAACGGTGGCTCGGCGCTCGGCGCCAACTCGCGCGCGGCCATGGCGATTGTTTCAACGCACCTTGCTGCGAGCGCCGGCGCCTTCACCTGGATGGCACTGGAATGGTGGACGCGCGGGAAACCGTCGGTTCTTGGAATGATCTCGGGCGCAGTGGCCGGACTCGGCACGATCACTCCGGCGTCGGGCTTCGTGTTGCCGATGCAGGGCGTGCTCATCGGAATCGTCGCCGGTTCAATTTGTTTCTGGGCTTGCACCTGGCTCAAACTCAGAATCGGCTATGACGACTCGCTCGACGTGTTCGGTGTGCATGGCATCGGCGGGTTTACTGGCACCTTGCTCGCAGGTGTATTTGCGGTCAGCGCGCTCTCCGCGAGTCCGGAACTGCCTGGCGGAATTCCCGGGCTGCTTGAGGGCAATCCGCAGCAGGTGCTCGCGCAGCTCTACGGTATTGTCGTTACGCTGGTGTGGTCGGGTGGCCTGACCTTCATCATTCTTAAAGTGATCAGCGTGCTCGTGCCGCTACGCGTCCGCCACGAGGACGAAGTTATAGGTCTCGACGTGAGCCTGCATGGCGAGGCGATTCAATAGTGAACGGCGGTTTCCGCGTTGGTCGTAAGGCCGGCGCGGAAAATTTCGCTGCAAAGGCTTCTGACTAATTTTTAAGCAGGCTCGTTCGCCACTGGCGCGTCTTTAATCGTCGCTATTTCTCCGCCTTTCGGCCGATCAGTTATCCACCACAATACACATGCACAATCAATGATTTAGCTCGACGCCGGGCATCTGGCACGGTGTTTGATTCTATCTCCCCGGCCGTGCCTGCGAGGCAAGCTTCGTGGGTCCGGCTCAGTGAACCCGCCCGCACTGCGTGAATGTACAAAACGGGCACAAGCGGGGATCGAATCCATGAAAATCGTCATGGCCATTATCAAACCTTTCAAGCTCGACGAGGTCCGTGACGCTCTGACCTCAATCGGCGTGCAAGGACTGACTGTTACCGAGGTCAAAGGATACGGGCGTCAAAAGGGCCACACGGAAATCTACCGTGGGGCGGAGTATGCGGTGAGCTTCCTGCCGAAGATAAAAATCGAAGTGGCGGTGGACACCAAGCAAGTTGACAAGGTCATCGGGGCCATCACCGGCGCCGCCAAGACCGGTCAGATCGGCGACGGAAAAATCTTCGTCTTCAATCTGGAAAACGCCGTGCGCATCCGCACCGGCGAGACCGATGCCGCGGCGCTCTAGTAACCCGCACCGCAAACAATACGGACAGGAGTAAAAACCATGACGTTGAAGAAATCCTCCCGTGCGGGGCTCTTGGCTCTCGCCTTCGGGATTTTGCTCGGCCTCTTCCTGAGCGTGGCAACCTATGACGCCAGTTACGCGCAGGCACAGGCTCCCGCGGCTCCCGCGGCTGCTGCCGCACCGCCGGCACCAGCGGCTCCGCCGCCGGCGTGCGCCAACGACCCCGATCCCAAGAAAGCCGTGCTCGAGAAGTGCACGCCCAATTCAGGCGACACGGCCTGGATGCTTACGTCGGTCGCGTTGGTGCTGATGATGACCATTCCGGGCCTTGGCCTGTTCTATGGCGGAATGGTGCGCAAGAAGAACGTGGGTGACACAGTGATGACGAGTTTTGCGGTCACCTGTCTCGTCACGATTCTTTATGCGGTGATCACCTACAGCCTCGCTTTCACGCCAGGCTCGGGATTCATCGGCGGAACAAGTCGTGCATTCCTTCAAGGTATTCTAAGCGATATCTCAACGGGCATTGGAACACCGAACGGCCTGGCCGTGACCATTCCTGAGTCCGTCTATCTCTGCTTCCAGATGACGTTCGCCATCATCACGCCGGCACTCATCGCCGGCGCCTTCGCAGAACGCATGAAGTTCTCGGCCATGCTGTGGTTCATCGGCCTTTGGGCAATCCTGGTCTATGCGCCGATCGCGCATTGGGTCTGGGGCTCAGACGGCTTCATGTCCAACGGCAATTCCGACGCCGCCTTCAAGGTGCTCGATTTCGCCGGCGGAACGGTGGTGCATATCAATGCGGGCGTCGCCGGCCTGATGTGCGCAATCTGTCTCGGCAAGCGCAAGGACATGGGTCCGCCGCATAATATGGTGCTCACCTTCATCGGAGCATCGCTGCTGTGGGTTGGCTGGTTCGGGTTCAATGCCGGCTCCGCCGTCACTGCGGGCATGCAGGCAGGCATGGCGATGACCGTGACGCAAATCGCGACCGCGGTTGCCGCATTCACCTGGATGATCGTTGAGTGGATGATCCGTGGCAAACCCACCGTGATCGGTATCTGTTCAGGTGCGGTCGCTGGACTGGTTGCCATTACACCGGCATCGGGCTTCGTCGGCCCGGTGGGCTCGATGGCCATCGGCGTAGCGGCTGGCGTGTTCTGCTATTGGGGCGTTTCCGGTCTCAAGCGCATGCTCGGTGTTGACGACGCGCTGGATTGCTTCGGCGTCCACGCTGTCGGCGGAATCGTCGGCGCTCTACTTACCGGCGTGTTCGCCATCGAGCAGTACGGCGGCACCGCCGGCCTGATCGAAGGCAACGCCGCTCAGATGATGAGCCAGGTCAAAGGCATCGTGATCGTCATCGCCTACGACGCCATCGTTTCGCTGATCCTGCTCAAGATCATCGATGCGATCATCGGCCTGCGTGTCTCCGACGAGGTGGAGCGCGAAGGCCTTGATCTCGCGCTGCATGGCGAGACCGTGCAGTAACGGAGTCGTGCTGCCCTAGCGGTAGGGGCGGAACCCGGCACTGTCCCCTTCCGTCGAGGCCTCGGTTCGCAAGGACCGGGGCCTCTCTCTTTTCCTGAAGTTTTTCAGCCGCTTACGGGCAAGCTCCGTGAATTTCCGATGGTTAAACGGGTCTTAACCTCGCCCTCTTTATTGTGTGGAAACCCCAGTGCCGCGGGCCAAGCCCGCCGTGTCAACGCATGCCCATGACGACCGCCCAGCGCGAGCCTGCCTCTCCCACTGCTCCGGCAGTCGACTCCCGGTCGCCTTTCGTGCGGTTGACCGAACTGATTGCCGGCATCGAACCGGGCAAGCCTCCCATTAATCTGTCGGTCGGCGAGCCACAGCATCCCGTGCCCCCTTTTGTCGGGCCAGCACTGGCAGCGCATGTCGCGGATTTTGGCCGTTACCCCGCCAACAAGGGAATCGAGCCGTTTCGCCGCGCCGTCGCCGAGTGGCTTGCTCGCCGCTACAAACTGAATCGGCCGATCGATCCGGAGCACGAAGTGCTCGTGCTTAGTGGCACGCGCGAAGGTTTGTTTTTTGCTGCCATCGCCGCCCGGCGCTGGGTTGCCCCCCGCGCCGGCAAGCCGGCTATGCTGATCCCCAATCCGTTTTATGCAGCCTATGCTGCCGGCGCGCTCGCAGCCGACTGCGAACCCGTTTATCTGCCCGCGACGCGCAAAAGCCGATTTCTCCCCGATCTCGACGTTCTCGATGACGCGCTGCTCGCCCGCACCGTCGCTTGCTTCATCGCCTCGCCTTCAAACCCGCAGGGCGCAGTCGCCGATCGCGCCTATCTGGACAAGCTTGCGGGGTTGGCACGCCGCTTCGGTTTCCTAGTGTTCGCCGACGAATGCTATTGCGAGATCTACAGCGAGCATGTGCCTCCCGGCATGCTGGAAGCTTCCGGACCCGATTTCGCCAACGTCGTGGTTTTCCATTCGCTTTCCAAACGTTCGAACCTCCCGGGTCTGCGCGTGGGATTTGCTGCGGGCGACCGGCGCTTCCTCGGTTCATATCTTGAATTGCGCAACGTTGCGGCACCGCAAGTGCCGACGCCAGCACAATACGTCGCGATTGCCGCTTACGGTGATGAGGTGCATGTGCAGGAGAATCGCACGCTTTACTCCGCCAAGTTCGATCTTGCCGATCAGATCATCGGGGGCCGCTACGGATATGAG
Organism: Pseudolabrys sp.; assembly: GCA_036265125.1. Lineage (GTDB taxonomy): Bacteria > Pseudomonadota > Alphaproteobacteria > Rhizobiales > Xanthobacteraceae > Pseudolabrys. The sequence goes on from DATAPP010000082.1 coordinate 12,344, forward strand.
CGCCCGGACGGCGGATTCTTTCTTTGGCTGGATGTTTCGAAGCAGGGCGGCAGTGAGGCGGTAACCAAACGACTGTGGGCCGAAGCAGGCGTGCGCGTGGTGCCTGGGCGGTACCTCGCGCGCAACCAGACCGATGGCAGCAATCCCGGCGCGGATTACATCCGCGTCGCCATGGTGCAGGACAAGGCGGCCACGGCGGAAGCACTGCATCGCCTTGTCGCCGTGCTCGGTTAGCGCATGATCCCGAAAGGCGAAACCCGGTTTTCGGAAAAGATGCGCAAACGAAAAAAGGCTTAGCGCATGCGAGCAACAGATCGCAGCCTCGACATTATCTCGTTCGTCTCGGAGCACTTTCGCGACATCATCAGGCGGAGGCTCAGCGAGCTTGCCGGCCTCGCGCTGATCGCGCTTGCGCTGCTCGGCGTACTCGCGCTGGCGACTTGGTCGGTGCAGGACCCTTCACTCAGCCACGCCACTCAAAAACCCATACACAATCTGCTCGGCTTTCCCGGAGCTGTTTTTTCCGATCTGGCAATGCAGCTGCTCGGGCTCGCCGCCATCCTGCTTTTGGTACCCGAAGCCCTGCTCGGGTGGCGGTTGATCGCGCACAAGCCAGTCGGCGAAAAATGGCGCGGCATGCTGTGGATCGTTGCTACGTTCCTTGGCGCGGCCTTTGCTTCCACGTTGCCGCGCATCGGCTCATGGCCCCTCCCAACCGGTCTCGGCGGCGTTGCTGGGGACGCGCTCCTTCGAATACCGGCGATGGTTCTTGGAGGGCACATCGCAGGCCTCGCGCGGCTGATTTTGTGCATCGTATTCGGTCTGGCCACCGCGGTGACCCTGGCGATGGCCGCCAAAGCGCCGCGCCGCGCCAGAAAATCGGTCGCGCGTGAGATTGATGACGACGATGAAATCGACGAAGACGAGAGTGACGATGATCGGGGTTCCGCCTGGCTCGGCATGATCGTGCACGCGCTCCTGAGCTGGAAAGCCCGGATCGGGCGCATGATCCGCGGTGAGGCACGCACGCGCACGCCGATGGCCCCGGCGCGAGGTCCGCGCCTGGAGCCGCGCTTCGACGGTGACGGAGAAGCAGCCGACGAATACGAAGATGACATTGAGGAGGATGCAGCGCCGCGCCGGCGCGCCGCATCACGATCGCCGGCGCGCCGCTCCGGAAGCGGCTACATCCTGCCCTCTCTCAATCTTCTGGCCGCGCCGCGCGCCAGCGAGCGCACCACTCTGTCGCGCGACATCATCGATGGCAATGCCGTGGCGTTGGAAAGCGTGTTGCAGGACTTCGGGGTGCGCGGGGAAATCATAAACGCGCGTCCTGGTCCGGTGGTCACGCTCTACGAGCTTGAACCGGCTCCCGGCATCAAATCCTCTCGCGTGATCGGGCTTGCCGACGATATCGCCCGTTCCATGAGCGCGGTGTCGGCGCGCGTCGCGGTCGTATCGGGCCGCAATGCGATCGGCATAGAGTTGCCCAACCCGACACGCGAAAAAGTCTACTTGCGCGAATTACTCACCGGCCTGGACTACAACGAAAGCACGGCCAAATTGCCGCTTTGCCTCGGCAAGACGATCGGTGGTGAATCCGTGATCGTCGACCTGTCGCGCATGCCGCATTTGCTGATCGCGGGCACCACCGGCTCCGGCAAGTCGGTCGCAATCAACACGATGATCCTGTCGCTGGTGTACCGCTTACGCCCGGACCAGTGCCGGTTGATCATGGTCGATCCAAAGATGCTCGAGCTTTCCGTCTATGACGGCATCCCGCATCTGCTCACGCCGGTCGTCACCGATCCAAAGAAAGCGGTGGTCGCGCTCAAATGGGCTGTGCGCGAGATGGAAGGCCGCTACAAGAAGATGTCAAAGCTCGGCGTGCGCAACATTGAGGGCTACAACGCACGTGTCGCTGAAGCGAAGGCAAAAGATGAGACGCTCACCCGCACGGTTCACACCGGTTACGACAAGGAATCGGGTCAGGCGATTTACGAGAAGGAAGACCTTGAACTCGAACCGTTGCCTTTGCTGGTCGTGATCGTCGACGAGATGGCCGACCTGATGATGGTCGCCGGCAAGGATATTGAAGGCGCCATCCAGCGCCTGGCGCAAATGGCTCGCGCTGCCGGCATTCACGTTATCCTGGCCACACAACGCCCGTCAGTGGACGTGATCACCGGCACGATCAAGGCGAACTTCCCGACCCGCATCTCGTTCCAGGTCACCTCCAAGATCGACAGCCGCACCATCCTCGGCGAGCAGGGCGCCGAACAGCTGCTCGGTCAAGGCGACATGCTTTACATGGCGGGCGGCGGTCGCATCAGCCGCGTGCATGGCCCCTTCGTGTCGGACGAGGAGGTTGAAAAGGTGGTTCGGCACCTGAAGTCACAAGGCACGCCTGAGTATCTTGAAGAAGTGACTGCCGGTGGCGACGAGGAAGGCGAAGACGGTGCAGTGTTCGACTCGACGGGTATGGGGTTGGCCGAGGGCGGCGACCTTTACCAGCAGGCGGTCGCCATCGTGAAGCGCGACCGCAAGGCATCAACCTCCTACATCCAGCGCCGGCTGCAGATTGGCTACAACCGCGCCGCCACCATCATGGAGCGCATGGAAGAGGAAGGCATCGTCGCTCAACCGAATCATGCGGGTAAGCGCGAGATCCTGATCCCCGAAAATCCCGCCGACGATCGCTATTGAGAATCGCTTGGTTCGCCATTAAGCCGGTTTCGGCTTGAGGCGTGCGTGCGTCGCGAAATCGCCACAGCCGGCCCCTATACGACTATCGAGATACCACGGGGCTGAGGCGGAGAACGTAATGGCGGCATACTCACAGAGGCGAACCTGCCACCAACTGGCCTTTGCCGCGCTGTTTGCCGGCCTCGCCGTTCCGGCAGCGGCCCAGGCTCCCCTCCCGTCCGTCCGTCCGACGACGCAGACTCAGCCGAGCGCCACGGGGTCGGTCATGACTCCGGCGGCCAAACCTGTGATTCCGCCCCAGGCACAGGTGACCCCATCGCCCAATCCCGTCGTCAATCCTTTCGCCGCCTTGCTCGGCAAGCCCAGTTCCTCAACAGGCACGCTGAGCCCTGAGCAGCGCGCGATCGTCGATCGGGTCAACGGCTATCTCGCCGGCGTGCAGGCGCTGACCGGGAAGTTTATTCAGGTCGGTCCGGACGGCAGCCGCACACAGGGCGATTTTTCTATCTCGAAGCCTGGCCGCGTGCGCTTCGAATATGATGATCCGAGTCCCATAGAACTGATCGCAGACGGATCGTCAGTGGTGGTGCGCGACCGGCGTCTCGCGACCCAGGACGTCTATCCGTTGTCGCAAACGCCATTGCGCTTTCTGCTCGCCGACCGCGTTGATTTAGCCAAGGATACGCACTTGATCGCCGTTTATGCCGACGATGTCTTCGTCACCGTTGTTGCCGAGGAAAAAAACGGAATTGTCGGCACGAGTCGCCTGATGATCATGTTCAGCGCCAAGGATATGCAGCTCAAGCAATGGACGGTGACTGATCCGCAGGGCTATGACACCACGGTTGCCGTGTACAACCTCGACTCCAGCAAGCGCCCGGACCCTGCGCTGTTCAAGATTGACTACACGCGCTATCGCAACTGAACACACAACTTCAGTCCTCGTCGCCCGGCCATAGGCGTCCGAATGCTTTCGCACACCGATGTGCCGGGCATTCCCGTTTTAGAGCTTCCCTTTCGAATTAAGACGTGGATGGCCGGGACAAGCGTGGACCTGACGATGGCAAATCAACGCATTGCATCATAGATTGCGGCCATGTCTCTCACGGTCACCACCTGGAACATCAATTCGGTTCGCCTGCGTATCGATCTGGTCGCGAGGTTTTTAAAGAGCGCGCGGCCGGACGTGCTGTGTCTGCAGGAAACCAAATGCCCCGACGACGCTTTTCCGATGAAACGCTTCAAGCGACTCGGCTATGAACACGCCGCACTCAATGGCCAGAAAGGCTATCATGGCGTCGCCGTGCTCTCGCGCGTGCCGTTCGAACATGTCGATATCCAGAGCTTTTGCGGCAAGTCCGATTGCCGGCATATCTCGGTTGTGTTGGGCGAACGCGCAAACCTGCAGGATCAAATCATCTTGCATAACTTCTATGTCCCCGCCGGCGGTGACGAACCGGATCCGCAAATCAATCCGAAATTCGGGCACAAACTCGCCTTTCTCGATGAAATGCGCGAGCACGCCGGCTTGCGTCCGGACAAGTCACAACGCGCTATCCTCGTCGGTGATCTCAACGTGGCGCCGCTCGAGCATGATGTCTGGAGCCACAAACAGATGATCAAGGTGGTCTCTCACACTCCGGTCGAGTGCGAGAAACTCACTGCCGCTCAAAGGTCGGGTGGCTGGGTCGATTGCATGCGCGTACATACGCCAGAGCCGGAAAAGCTTTATACCTGGTGGAGCTACCGCGCGATGGGCAATTGGCGCAACGCCGATCGCGGTCGCAGGCTCGACCATATCTGGACGTCGGACGCGCTTGCCGACCGCGTCTCCGCGATCAGGATTGCCAAGGATTATCGCGGAGCCAAACGTCCCTCCGACCACGTCCCGGTGACGGCCACGATCGAACTCTGATCGGCTCGGCTGCCTGCGCTCAGCGCTTCCTGTCCGGCTCCAGAGCACTCTTTACGTCTGCAAGTTCCTTCGACCAGGCTTGCAAACGCCCTGTCATGCTTTCGCGCAGCGTCTCCGCCGCGCCAGGATAGCCTTCCAGCATCTTGCGGAACAGATTGCGCGGTATGCGCACGACGACCGTCGGTTCTTTCGCGATCGCCGTTGCCTGGCAAACTGTATTGGTCAACAACGCCAACTCGCCAACCAGCGTGCCAGGACCGACGGTGATTTCATTGCCTTCTGGCAAAGTACCGGGCTCCAACAGCAGCGAGCCTTCCTGAACGACATAGCCACCGTCGGCAAGTTCGCCGGCATAGAATAGCACCGCACCAGTTTGAAGATGCCGTGTTTCGGCGCCGATCGCCAGAATCCGGAGGGCCTGCTTGCCGAGTGCCGCCAGATACGGAATCCGCTCGAAGAAGGCGATATCGTCGTCGAGACCCATGGTTATCGCCAGTCGTGTTTATGCCGACACATTACATCTCACTGACTGTCTCCGCTGAAGCGGGGCCCGGAATTGGATTCCGATCGAGCCCTGGATTCCCGCCTGGCCGAAAATGAGCGGAACGTGAGGTCTGCAATGATTTCACGGCACCAGTTTATAGCCACCGGCTTCCGTCACCAAAATCGCGGGCGCGGTAGCGTCCTTTTCAACTTTTTGCCTCAGGCGATAAATATGCGTTTCCAGCGTATGGGTGGTGACACCGGAATTGTAACCCCATACTTCCTGCAACAAGGTCTCGCGCGAAACCGGCTTTTGCCCGGCGCGATAGAGATAACGCAGGATCGCTGTTTCCTTTTCGGTCAGACGAACCTTGCTCCCCTTCGGGCTGAGCAACAGCTTCGAACTTGGTCTGAATGTGTAGGGCCCGATGGCGAATACGGCGTCTTCGCTCGCTTCGTGTTGCCTGAGTTGCGCGCGAATCCGTGCGAGCAACACCGCGAAGCGAAATGGCTTTGTGATGTAGTCGTTTGCTCCGGATTCGAGTCCGAGAATCGTATCGGAATCGGTGTCATGGCCCGTCAACATGATGATGGGTGCCTTGAAGCCGTTCTTGCGCAGGATGCGGACCGCCTCGCGCCCATCGACATCCGGCAGGCCAACATCCATGATCACCAGGTCTACTTGTCCGTTCTTGGCCGCCTGGACGCCCTTCGTGCCGCTGTCGGCTGACACAGCATCGAATTCCTCATGCAGCGCCAATTGCTCGACCAGCGCCTCGCGCAATTCGGCGTCATCATCGACAATCAGGATTGTGCGTTTATTGGCCATCGTCCAAAGGCCCCTTCAAAGGGCGCCGCGCGCCCCTTGTTACCGTCGCGAAATAGAACATTCAGAGCTAAAAGAGCAAGCAGGAACTGATATTTAGGGCCGAACAGGGCAAGAGTACATCGATGCAGAAACGATCCTTGTCCCGCATTACAATACGGCGCAAGCCGGGTGATACAAGCCGCGGGTGGCTCATGGCAGGAATGCTGGCTCTGCCAGTGGCGCTCGGACGTGGCGGAATCAAGGCGAACAAACGCGAAGGGGACGGCAGTACACCGCGGGGCAGTTTCCGGCTCAGGCGGCTTTGGTGGCGCGCCGACAGGCACCCGCGACCAACGACATCCCTTCCGGCACAACGGATAACCTCAGCAGACGGCTGGTGCGAAGACCCCACCGATCGCCATTACAATCGACCGATCAAGGTGCCAGCGAACGCAAATGCCGATCGGCTGGCGCGCACAGATAGTCTTTATGATTTTATCATCGAGACTGACCACAATACGCGGCCGCGCATCGCTGGCCGCGGCAGCGCGGTGTTCATCCACGCAGCGCGGCAAGGATTCGCTCCGACCGCAGGATGCGTCGCTCTTGAACTCAACGCGCTTCGCCGAATGCTTTCTCGTCTTGGTCCGCGCACGAGAATTGTCGTTGAATAAAGCATGGCGCCGCGGCGATGCTACTTCGCCCGCTCTCCGAAAATCGCGCTGCCAACGCGGATGTGAGTCGCACCCAGCGCAATCGCTGTGGAGAAATCCGCGCTCATCCCCATCGAGAGAAGCTTGAGGCCGTTACGCTTTGCAATCTTGGCTGTAAGCGCGAAGTGCGGGCCTGGCGCTTCATCGAGCGGTGGAATGCACATGAGGCCCGATATCCTTAGCCCGTGTTTATCGCGACACGTCGCAAGGAAAGCATCGGCGTCTTGCGGCAGTATGCCGGCTTTCTGCGGCTCCGCGCCGGTATTGATCTCAACGAATAGAGTCGGTTGACGGCCTTGTGTGCTGATCTCCCTGGCCAAGGCCTCGCACAGGCTCGGTCGATCGACAGAATGGATCGCCTTGAACAACGCCACCGCTTCTTTCGTCTTGTTTGACTGCAACGGTCCGATGAGATGGAGGTCGATGCCCGGATGTTTCGCAAGAAGAGGCGGCCATTTCGCCTTCGCTTCCTGCACACGATTTTCACCGAACACGCCCTGGCCGGCGGCGATCACAGGCTCAATGCCATCCGGGCCGAAAGTCTTCGACACCGCAATTAGGGTCACTTCCGCGAGGTCACGTTGCGCATCACGGCACGCCCGGGCGATTTCCGTACGAACATGCTCGAGGCTGTTTGCGGTGACGGCGGCCATGCGCTGGCTATATCGCACCGCTTCCTGCGCCGCCACTTCAAATGAAGGGCCGCGGACGAGCCTTGCGAACGTCGCTGCCGGCCATCGCGGCCAGCGCCGCGCGATCGACCATTTCAAAGACGCGGTCTTTCCAGCGAACTGCCTTGCTCATGAATAGGCGCTTGAGCGTCTTGTTGGTGTGCACCAGCGACATTCCCAGGGTGTCGGCGAGATGCTGCTGGGTGAAGGGAAACTGAATGATGCCGTCCCTGACCAGCCCGGACTCCTCCGCACGCACGAAAAGATGCAACAGCAGATAGGCGGCACGCTCGAGCGCAGTACGACGGCCGAGACTGACCAGATGTTCGTCGACGAGTTGCTCCTCGCGCGCCGCGAGCCACGTGATATCGAAGGCCAGCGACGGCAGGCGACTGTAAAGGTCCCAGAGCTTGCCGCGCGGGAATACGCACAGCACCAATGGCGTGAGCGCTTCAACTGAATGCTCCATTTCGTTCATTAGTGCGCCCTGCAGTCCGAGCATATCTGCGGGAAGCGCGTAATTGAGAATCTGCCGGCGACCGTCATCGAGCATCTTGTAGCGAAAGGCCCACCCCGTGAGCACGGTGTAAAGATATTCACTGCGCGCGCCCTCGCGCAGAAAACTTGCACCAGCCTCTATTCGGAGTTCGTCGGTCTTGAGGGTTTTCACGAATGTCAGTTCTTCAGCAGAGAATTCGCGAAGGCTCGCCCGCTTGCGCAGCGGACATCGCTCACAAGGCGTGAAATTGCCGTTTGGCCGTCCATTCCCGACAATCATGGGTGCTCATTCGCCAGTTCAAGGGGGTCGCCTTCGGCGCAAGACCAAGGAAACGCGGCCTCACGCTTCCAAAGATGAATTTTCGCCGCCTATGTCTTTTTTAAATGCTGTCATTTTCAATTCGTAGGACAAGGGAAAGTTCCATCGGAGACAAATCCTTGGCCGGGTCGAATACGTTGCTGATCGGCAAGCGCTGTCTCGTACTGGACGACGAATTCCTGATCGCACTCGATATCCAGCAGATACTCGAATTCGCCGGGGCGGCGCACGTGGCCTGTGTGGCCACCGTGGCCGAAGCGCTCGCACTCCTGCGAGCCAATCCGGATTTCGATCTTGCCGTGCTCGACGTGAAAATAAGCGGACCGGGCGGGAATAGCCTCGGCGTCGCCGCCCAGCTGGCGGCGAAAGGGACGCCGTTCGTTTTCCTCACCGGCATGCGCGTTGACGACCTGCATGCCAAGCAATTCCCGCAAGCACCGGTCGTTGAAAAACCTTATGACGCAGTGGCGTTATTGGACGCAGTACGCCGCGCGCTCGAGACCGGCTGATCAGGGCGCGCAGCGCGATCCCGTTCACCGGAAATTGTGACGGGCAGGCCCGCGCCGGCTTGCTCCTCTCTGATTTTTAACGCGAATTGTTGTCCACCGGTTGACCCTCGGGCCTCTTTCGTGTCTGTTCCGCGCGCCATACCAAGACGCGCAAATGACCGCCGATTCGACTAAAAACGAGCGTTACAACGCCCGAGAATCAGAGATCCGCTGGCAAAGAGCATGGGCCGAGCGGGGCATCTTCGCGACCAAAAACGACGACCCCCGGCCGAAATATTACGTACTTGAGATGTTCCCCTACCCGTCGGGGCGCATTCATATGGGTCACGTGCGCAACTATACGATGGGCGATGTGGTTGCGCGCTTCAAACGGGCCATGGGTTGTGCCGTGCTGCATCCAATGGGGTGGGATGCCTTCGGTATGCCGGCAGAGAATGCGGCCATTGACCGCAAGGTGCACCCGAAAGCCTGGACCTACGACAACATCGCGGCGATGAAAAAGCAGCTTCAGTCGATGGGGCTGTCACTCGATTGGGCGCGCGAGATCGCGACGTGTGATCCCGCCTACTACAAGCATCAGCAAAAGATGTTTCTCGATTTTCTCAAGGCGGGATTGGTCGAGCGCAAGCAATCGAAAGTGAATTGGGATCCGGTCGATCAAACCGTGCTCGCCAATGAACAGGTCATCGACGGTCGCGGCTGGCGCTCGGGTGCCGAAGTCGAACAGCGCGAGCTGACCCAGTGGTTCTTCAGGATCAGCGACTACTCGGAAGATTTGCTCGAATCGCTCGACACGCTCGATCGTTGGCCGGACAAAGTCCGCCTGATGCAAAAGAACTGGATCGGGCGTTCGGACGGTCTGCTGCTGCGCTTTGCACTCGATCCCGCAACCACACCGAACAAAGAGAGCGAACTGGAAATTTTCACCACGCGGCCGGACACTTTGTTCGGCGCCAAGTTCATGGCGCTGTCGCCTGATCATCCGCTCGCACAGTCCGCAGCGGCAAAAAACCCGAAGCTCGCCGCCTTCATCGAGCAATGCCACCACATGGGAACCGCCCAGGCGGAAATCGACAAGGCCGAAAAACTCGGCTTTGACACCGGTATCAAGGCGGTGCATCCATTCGATGCGAGTTGGAAGCTGCCTGTCTACGTAGCGAATTTCATTTTGATGGACTACGGCACGGGCGCTATTTTCGGCTGTCCAGCGCACGACCAGCGCGACCTCGACTTTGTGAACAAATACGGCCTCGGCAACATCCCGGTGGTCTGCCCGCCAGGGCAGGATCCGAAAACATTCGTCATTACCGACGTCGCCTATGACGGTGAAGGCCGTATGATCAATTCGCGTTTCCTCGATGGCAAGACGATCGAAGAGGCCAAGGAAGAAGTCGCGAGGCGGCTGGAGAAGGAAACGCGGGGCAACAGTCCTGTCGGACAGCGGCAAGTCAATTATCGCCTGCGCGACTGGGGTATTTCACGCCAGCGCTACTGGGGCTGCCCGATCCCGATTATCCATTGCGAGAAGTGCGGCGTAGTCCCGGTGCCGGAGAAGGACTTGCCGGTGACCTTGCCCGAGGATGTGACATTCGAAACCCCGGGTAATCCTCTCGATCGTCACCCGACATGGAAGAACGTCAAATGTCCGACGTGCGCCGGACCGGCACGGCGCGAGACCGACACAATGGATACTTTTGTCGACTCGTCGTGGTATTTCGCTCGTTTCACCGATCCATGGATCAAGACCGCACCAACTGATCGCAAGATCGTGGATGAATGGCTTCCCGTCGACCAGTACATCGGCGGCATAGAGCACGCGATCTTGCATCTGCTCTATTCGCGCTTCTTCACTCGCGCCATGCACAAAACCGGACATGCCGGCATCGATGAGCCGTTTGCCGGGCTATTTACGCAGGGGATGGTGGTGCATGAGACCTATCGCAGCCTGAGCGGCGACTGGATCGAGCCGGCGAACGTCAAGATCGAGGGTATGGGCGACGCCCGCCGCGCAATGCTCGCTTCAACCGGCGAGCCGCTCGAGATCGGCTCGATCGAGAAAATGTCGAAGTCAAAGAAAAATACGGTTGACCCCGACGACATTATTGCTGCCTACGGGGCCGACACCGCGCGCTGGTTCATGCTTTCGGATTCTCCCCCCGATCGCGACGTGATCTGGACCGAGGAAGGCGTGCAGGGCGCCTGGCGGTTCGTCCAGCGGCTGTGGCGATTGGTCGGGGAAATATCCGGAATTGACGCGCCGGCAGCGCGACCGGCGACATTCGGAGAGCAGGCCACCTCTGTACGCAAGGCCGCCCACCGCGCGCTCGCTCACGTTTCTGACGATATCGACAAGCTCCGTTTCAATCGGTGCGTCGCCCATATCTACGAATTTGCCAATGCGCTCAGTGATGCCATCGGAAAAATCGAGACGGCGCCTGCCGCCGACCTCGGCTGGGCCTTAAGTGAAGCTGCGGATATCTTGGTACGGCTCTTCCACCCCATGATGCCTCACCTTGCCGAGGAATGCTGGGCGGCGCTGGGCCATAAAGGTTTCGTCGCCACCGAGGCATGGCCGCAGGTCGAACCGGATCTCCTGATAGAAAGTACCGTTACCCTGCCCGTACAGATCAACGGCAAAAAACGCGCCGATGTAACGGTGACCCGCGATGCGGGAAAGGCCGACATTGAGGCTGCCGTTCTTGCCCTTGATGCTGTAAAAAGGGCGCTGGAGGGCAAAAGCCCGAAAAAGGTCATTGTCGTCCCGCAGAGGATCGTCAATGTCGTGGTCTGATACGATGCGCTTCGCAAGGGTTTCCGCTGCCTTGGCGCTGGCCGGCCTCACCGCAGGCTGTTTCCAGCCGCTTTACGCCGAGCACCCGACAGCCGCCGGCAACGCCAGCATTGTCGGTCAAATGCGAGCGGTCGACGTTTCGCCAATCAACGCGCCCGGGGGCAGCCGGCTGAATCGCGTGACCGTCAATGTGCGCAACGAACTGATTTACAGCCTGACCGGCGGCAGCGGCGGGGTCTCACCCACTCATCGCCTGGACGTTAAGCTGACGGCTACGCAGCTGCAGATCATCGTCGACATCAATACGGCGCGGCCGGACATGAACAACTACGGCATCGACGGCACGTATACCCTGACAGAGCTCGCGACAGGAAAGATTGTAGTCAGAGGTCAAACCTTCGCACGTGTATCGTACAATATTCCGGGTCAGGAGCAGCGCTTCGCGGGCGAGCGCGGTTTGCGCGACGCCGAAAACCGTGCTGCCAAGGAAATCGCGGACAACATCCAGTCGCGGCTTGCGTCGTATTTTGTAGCGGGTTCGTGAAATTTGCTGCGGCGCCATGACCGCCATTAAAGCCTCGGACGTCGACCGTTTTATCGCCAGACCGGATCCAGCCCAGCCGATCGTGCTCGTATTCGGTCCCGACGCCGGTTTGGTTCGTGAACGCGTCGAAGCGCTGGTGCGCGCGTCGGTCGACGATCCCAATGATCCATTCGCCCTGGCACGTATTGAAGGCGATGAGCTCGCCGGTAATCCGGCGCGACTCGTTGAGGAAGCGCACACGGTACCGCTTTTCGGCGGGCGGCGGGCGGTTCTGGTGAAAGCGGGTACGCGTAATATTGCTTCCGCGGTGGAAACCGTGATCGCCTCTCCTTCGAACGAATGCCGCGTCATCATTGAAGCCGGCAATCTCAGCAAAAGCGCCCCGCTGCGCTCGCTCTGCGAGAAGGCGAAAGTTGCCGCCGCATTGCCCTGCTATGCCGATGGTGAACGCGCACTCAGTCAACTGATTGACGAAGAGATGCGTGAAGCCGATCTCGTCATTACGTCCGATGCGCGCGTCGCGTTGCTTGCATTGCTCGGCAGCGATCGCCTCGCGTCGCGCAACGAGATTCGAAAGCTTACCCTTTACGCAACGGGCAAGAAGAGCATCGAAGTTACCGACGTCATGGCGGTCGTGGCAGATGCATCGCAGATGGCACTCGATGGAGTGGTTGATGCGGTTTTCGCCGGGAGAGCCGGAGAGGCTGACGCCGAATTTGGCAAGGCCCGCGCCAGCGGTTCGTCGCCGGCGGCTATTGTCTCAGCGGCGATCCGCCAGGTGGCAAATCTGCACAAAATGAAACTTGCGCTCGAAGGCGGCGATTCGATTGAGTCCGTCATGAAACGGGCCGGGCCCCCTGTTCATTTCAGCCGCGAGCGCGCCGTGGGGGAAGCGCTGCGCGCATGGCCGCCGGCCCGCCTGTTGCGGGCGATGGAGCAACTAGCCGAAGCCACACTCGAGATGCGGCGCAACGCTCCGTTGGCTGAGGCGATCGCTCAACGTACCCTGCTCTCGATTGCGGTCAATGCCCGTAAAAAGGCCTGAAAAGCGTCGCGTAATGCGACTGGCTTAAATCGAATTACCTTAACGACCCCAATCCGAATCGACCCCTTTAGAACTGATCAATGCTTTTTCACTAAACATTTCACTATGAGCGTAGCTCGCGGACTGACAGACGGCATGAGGAATATGCGGGCCGTCGGCTTGCGGCGAGACCTGCGTCGATCGCAGGAAACGCGCGTCAGTTTCTGGCGCGCGGCAATCGTCTCATCGTTCTTCGTTGCTGCCGTGGGAGCGAGTCTGTTCCTCGGCGCAGTAATCGTGGCCGGAACGCTGCGCAGCAAAGACGGCTTGAATGAACTGACGGCGGACGGGCGGACCGGGCGAGTCGCCCGCTCACTGCGCGATGGAACGCTTTGTCATTATATTATTTTTGACAACAAGACCGCCCAGACCATTGAAGACCGCGTCGGCCGTTGTGACGAAAGCAAGCCCAAGCCCAAGCAGGAACGCCCGCCGGCATTCAGCTGGGGTGGCCGGTAAACCGACCATCGCGCCTCCCCTAAAGATTGAGTTGATAGCTGTGCGGCACCCAGCGGTAGCCGGCTTGCCCTTTCTCCACATAGCCAATCCCGGGAAATGGCATGTGAAAACTCGCGACAAAAAGCCTGTCGGTCGCCAGCATGTCGAGAATACGCTTTCGTGTCGCCACTGCCCTGTCTTTGTCGTCGTCCATCTCGAAATGCCATTCCGGGCGTTGCACTGCCATGACGTACTGAGTGCAGGTATCGGCGGTGATCATGAAGCGTTTGCCGTTACTCTCGATATGGAACGCCAGCAGGCCCGGTGAATGTCCGGCAGCGTCGACGGCAGTGATGCCCGGCGCGACCTCATCGCCCGGCTTTATGAACGTCGAACGGTCGGCCAGCGGCACACAAATTGTCATGAACAGTTCGCGGTTGAACTTGCGTGCTTCGCGGACGTTTTCGCCGCGCTTCCAGAAATCGAACTCGGCCGCGCCGAATACATAGCGCGCATTGGGAAACACGGGCTTGCCGCCTTCGACCAGCCCGCCGATGTGGTCGGGATGTCCATGCGTGACGACAATAACGTCGATGTCTTCCGGCCGGTAACCTGCAGCCGCAAGCCGTGCCGCGGTCTGGCCAGGAGGAAGACGCTTGCTGAGCTGCTCGTATTCGCGCGGGAGCGCGCCATTGCCCGTGTCAAACAGGACCAGCTGCTTGCCGGTGTTCACGAGCGTCGGAATATTGGGATGCTCGAATCGTTGAGTATCGATATTGTTGGCGCGAGCAAGAGCCATCACCTCATCGACCGAGGCGTTAGCGCCGTAGTGCGGATGCAAACCTTCCCGAATTGCCTTGGCATCCAGAACCGTCGCAACTTCGAACTCGCCGAGTTTGAAACGGTAAATCGTCGGCTGTAATTCCCCTTGGAGTGAAGCGGGCACCTTGGCTCTCCCCGTGTTGTCGCGCCTGCGGATGCTTAGCAGTTGGGGTCGGCTGCGATCCAGCGGGAACAAACGTGGCCCATCCGTGGGATTGTCTTTCGGCGGCGCTCCATTCACTCTATGCTGTAAGTAAGCCGCAACGTCAGGCAACTCTGGGAGATCGTCGATGGCTCGAAAAAAGCGGAAGCCTCCCGCAGGCAAACGAATGAAATCCAGGGTTGCGACCAAAAAAGCGGTCAAGCCCGGCGGCAAAGCGCGAGGCCTTCGCAAACGGCGGCCGCAAAGCCTCGGCAGCAAGGTAAAGGGCGCCTATCGTACGGTCGTCGATACGATCAAGGGCACCGATCAGCTCCGCAATAAAATGGAGCTGCCCGCGACCTCAGAGACGGAATAAATTGCGGCGCGGCTCGACTAGAGCCGCCCCATCAGAACCAGGATCAAGACAATAATCAGCACCAGGCCCAAGCCGCTCGAAGGGTAATATCCCCACGCACCGCTGTATGGCCAGGTCGGAAGCGCGCCAAGAACGAGCAGAAGAAGAATTATTAAAAACGACAAACCGCATCCTTACCTCCTCGGGAAGCCCGAGTTGCAACGCGATATTTGTGAAGATTGTTCCTTTGTGACGGCACTACTGATCGTTTGAGCCGCTATCGAGAATTTGCCGGATTTTTTGCGCGAGCACACGCTCGATCAACGGCTTTTGGATGAGCGCCGTGCCGGGGTCCAGACGACCATGATGAACAATTGCGTTGCGAGAATAGCCGGTCATAAAAATAATCTTTGTTCCTGGACGACGTCGTTCGACTTCAGTCGCGAGCTCTCGACCGTTTTTGCCCGGCAGCACGACGTCCGTCAGCAATAAATCGAATTTCTTGTCGGCATCGAGCAGCCGAAGTGCGCTGGCCGAGTCCTTTGCCTCTATAATCTGATAGTTGAGGTCCCTCAGGATCTCGGAGGCATACTGGCGCACACCATCATCGTCCTCGACGATAAGAATCGTTTCGGCGCGGCCGCGTTCGGAGCCGACCGGTTCGTCCACGGAATGAGCTGCCTCATTGCCGTCACGGCGCGGTAAATAGAGCTTGATAGTCGTGCCTTCGCCGGACTCGCTGTAGATTTTGACGTGGCCCTCGGACTGTTTCATGAAGCCGTAAACCTGGCTCAACCCCAAACCGGTACCTTTGCCGGCTTCCTTGGTCGTGAAAAACGGTTCAAATGCACGATCGATTGTTTCAGCCGACATCCCTCCGCCGTTGTCGGTGACCGCAATAAGAATGTACTGGCCAGGCTTAACGCCGGCGTGCTGTTCGCAATACCCCTCGTCAAGGTAGGCGTTGCCTGTTTCAATCGTGAGTTTGCCCCCTTCCGGCATGGCGTCGCGAGCATTGAGAGCGAGGTTGAGCAGGGTCGACTCCAGCTCAGAAGCATCCGCCTCGATTTTCCAAAGCCCGGCTGCGCCGATGCTTTCCAGCTCGATATTCTCGCCAAGCGTCCGGACCAAAAGATCGGAAATGCTGACAATCAATTTATTGACGTCGAGCACTCTGGGATTGAGAGGCTGGCGGCGCGAAAATGCGAGCAACCGCTGCGTCAGTTGGGCGGCCCGCTCCGCACCAACGAGCGCATTGTTAAGTGCCCGCTCCGCCCGAGCCTCGACTACTCCGCGCTTGGCAATGCCGAGATTGCCGATGATGATGGTGAGGAGATTGTTGAAATCGTGCGCGACACCGCCGGTCAACTGACCGACGGCTTCCATTTTCTGCGACTGCCGCAGGGCCTGCTCGGCCAGATCGCGGCGCTCGGCCTCGGCGTAAAAGGCCTGCGTCCGCCGGATTGTCAACAAGACCAGCCCGAAGAGAAAGAGTGTAGCCGGAATTCCGAAGATCAAGTGGCTCGCCATCAGCCGAATCCAGCGGGAATAAATTTCGTCGGTCTGCAGTCCATCGGACACGTACAAGTCAGAATTTCCGAGCTTGCGATATGCGATGCGCCGTTGCGTACCGTCGATCGACGACGTTGTCACTATGCCATGCTCAGGCTGACTGCCGATGCTACGGATAAATTCGCTGTCGGGACCGTAATGCGTGACATCTCCAGGTAACACCGGATAACGCGCGAGAATTGCGCCATCGCGTCTCGCCAGAGAGAAACTTGCGCTGCTGTCTTCGGCAAGCTGTTTATAGAATTCGGTAAAGACCTTCGGCACGACAGAAATCATGATGATCCCGGTGAACTGCCCGTCGTCTGCCGGTCGCCGCCGGCTGACACCGAAGAAACGCTCGTTTGTTGCGCGCGATCGCAGGATCGCGCCAACATAAGTGCCGGCATTCCGCTCCGCTTGTGCCTGGAAGTAGTCGCGGTCGGCGACGCTTGTCTCGGGAGGCAGCGGAAAGATCGCCGATGAAACAAGAGGGCGACCGTTCCGGTCGGCAATAAAAATGGCGTCGACCGTCGCCAGCGCCTTTTCTAGCTTGCTCAGTTGGTAGTGCAGCGCTTCCTGTCGTGCCTTGATCTGTTCGTCGGACAGATCGCCGACAATGGCGTCAACGCTTGTGACCGCCAGGTCGACGGACTGAAATACTTTCGAAGCGTGTTCGGAAAGAATATTGAGCGACGCCGTCAGCTGTTCGTCGGCATGCGCGATCGTGTCCCGGTAATTTATCCAGCTGGCATAGGAAAAGAGCGCCACCGGAATGACGATCGAGGCCACCAACATTGTCTTGAGGAGGCGTAGAGCCGCATCACGGCGCGCGCGCATTCGACAGGACTCTTAAAACGGACGTTCAAATGTATGCGGGATGCCTATTTCTGGAAAGCAGAAAAGCCCGGGATCCCGCCTTTGCCGTAACTACCGGAACGATATCGCCAATCGGGCAGGCGCAGCACGGCCACGCGTTGTGGAACTGGAGTGATTTCGTTTCGCACAACCAGGTGAAGCTGGCGCCTGCACGAAAATGAGGTGGGATACCCGCCCCAGTGGCATGGCAGAGATTAATCGTTTCGCACTTAACGTCACTTGATCGCATACGCCGGGTCAGGCTTGCCCGGAAGATCCAATCGTCGCGGCTCGCTTAAAGATCGCGCCTTACGAGTTTGTGCTGATTCTACGTGCGCCGGAGTCAGCGCGGTAGGCAGGACATGCGACCACGACCGTGGTGGTCGACCCTCTGCAGCAACGAGATGTTGGCGCCGTCCAGAGCTGTCGCCGTTGGCAGAAGCAGGGCTGGTGCTTCGGATACCGGCAGATTTCCTGGCGCTGTTGCGCTTCTCGACGTATGCGGCCTCATCCGCGGCAACACCTGCATCATCAACCCGCGAAATACCTTGCTCCCGCAGCGCAAAACCGTTCGCGACAAAGAGCAGACGGAAAAACACCAAGCCTTAAGCGACAGACCAAAAAATTATTTTCGACATTCAAGAGCTGCCGAAGGCACGGTCTCTCGTCTCTTTGGATGACGACAAAGGCAGCATCATCGGGCCTAAAATGAAGAAGGACAAACCAGATGAGCGAGTCATCTCCTGCATTTACATCAAACTCTATGAGTTTTGTCGCGATGCATTTTACGAGCGTTTTATCGGGCCTGAATAAAACAGTTTTTCTCGAAAGTAGTTCAATTGCGGGCGGTATTGATGTTCTCGCCAGCGTCGTCATACAAGTGCAAGTGTAAATCAGGCTCTCGACCCGCACGCGGCAGGAGAGCGTTGGTCGCGTTGACGCTTGCACTCGCATTGTTACCCGACATCGTTTGGGGCGCGCAGGACGAGCACATTGTCTCAATCACTGACGCGCGGAAACCTGATACCAATTCCGACGTCGTGGTTCTGACGTCGACGAATATTGAACGTCCGGCGGCTGAGGATACCAAATCATCATTGCCAGACGAGACCGGCGTCCAGGACGCTCGCATTGACTCGTGCGGTAGTGAAAATACGGTCACCCTCTCTCTTATCGCGATGCCGCCGGTCGACGGCGAATTATTGCCACTCTTCGCGGTCGCGCCGCGGGCCGGACGCCACATGTTTGACCTGTTCGGGGACTTGCTTGCCCGCGCAAGCACCGACGGCGTGGATTTGGTGTCGTTTGCTCAGAAAAAATTATTGCCGGAATTTGCGACGGCTTATCGCGGTTTGTTAAAACGTGTTGCGATCATGGGGTTGCCACGCATTGAGGGTGCGGCCGCCCTTGCGCGTGCGACAATCACCGGCAAGGTTTCAACCTACAACCCCTATCGTGACGGATGGCAAGAAGGTGGGCCAGAAACGGCCTCCGGTGAACTTTATGATCCCGCCGCATGGACGGCCGCCATAAAGACCGACCTGCGAAATCGTTTTGGCGGCGTCCGCTATGGCAAACTTTATCAGGCGGCCTTTGCGCTGGTGGAGAGCGGCGGCAAACGGCTCATTGTCAAAATCAACGATGTCGGTCCTCTCAGGCCGGGACGTGTGCTCGATCTGAATGAACGAAGCATGCGCCATTTCGATCCGCTTCTGACACGGGGACTTATTAACGACGCCAGGATCACCCTGCTCCCGGGAGAAGACTGGACGCCCGGCCCTGTCGGCAGTGCCTATGCACTTGATTTCGACAGCGCCGAACGGCGTGCTTTGGTGGCGCAATCCGGATCAATCACTCCGACGGCCTGGCATACGGAAACGGAAATGAATCGGTGGAGCGCGCCACGAGAGCGTGCGCTTCTCCCCAATCTGGGAAGCAATGTCCTCGCCGAGGTCAGGCCGCGCGAAGGCGACTAAGCCTCAAGAGCGCGCGGCAATCTCTACCGCCGTTTGCGCAGCCAAGCGTCGAGGCTTAATCGGCCGGCACCGCAGACGAACAGCAAGAAGATGCCGCCAAGGATGGCCATATTTTTGTAGAAATTTGAGTCCTGAGCGCGTCGCGCGGCTGCTTCGGTGAAATCCCAGTAGCGGTGCGAGCTAAACGTGGCCACCAGCACGAATATGGCCATCACCAGCGCGGCGTACCGAGTCGCGAACCCGAATATCAGGGCAAGACCGCCGAGAAATTCTGACGGCACAGCAATATATGCCAGAAAAGTCGGCAGCCCACGTGCTGGGAACGTGGCCGCATAGGCCGGGATATCGAAGAGCTTTCCGTAACCGCTGCGGACGAATATCCAGCCGATGAAAATACGGCCGATGAGCAGCACGATATCGGACATGCTGGTGGCAAGGCTGTCGGCGCCCGACAGGGCTGGGTGCGAACTGTTCTGGATGTTGGTGCTCATGGTGATCCCCCGGTGAATTTCTGAAGCGATGCGGTACCGCCGTTTATTATACTAGCGCGATAAAACCCGCTCTGGAGCCATTTATTCCGGAACGTCAAACGTCTTCAGTTATATCCTCATACACGTCGACTTCAACCGCCCCGGGGAAAAGTGTGCGCCAAGCCTGCAAGTAGTTATGCATGATCGGATCGCCGGCGATTTTTTGGCGATTGAGCTCGAATGTTCGATCCGTTGTATACTCGATAACCTGAAGAAACTGGGCCGCGTTATCGGCGTTTCGCAGCAGGCGGACCTGCGTGTCGCCAAAAGCCTGGTACATCGGCAGCGCATTTTTCATCATGGTCGTCAGCAGCGTTGTTGCGTCTGCTGACGGCGTTCTGATCTTTATATGAAGGATTCGTTTTGCCTTCGCAGCGTCGTTGGCCATGGGTGACCTCCGCATTGATCGATGCAGCCGGACTGGGTCGATCAAGCGGATGTAACACGGCTTTGCCGTGCCGGCAGCCTCAGACGACTAGCCGCCCAGCTTCCTTAGGACTGCGTCGAGCTGTTCCAAATTCCGATACTTGATTCGCAGCGTACCGCCTTCTCCGCGATGATCGACACCGACCTCAAGACCGAGCGCATCGGATAGCCGTTTCTCAAGGGCACGCGTGTCGGGATCTTTCGTGACGTCGGATCCCCTCGTTTCTCGTGCTGCGCCGCCCGCTTCCGCCGCGTCCTCTTTGCGCATGTCTTCGAGCTGGCGCACGCTCAGGCCTTTGTCGATGATCTCCTGCGCGATCCGCTCTGCATTGGGCTGACCGAGCAAAAGACGTGCGTGACCTGCTGAGATTTTGCCTGAACGGACGAGTTGTTTCACCGGTTCGGATAGCTTGAGCAGACGAATTGTATTTGCAACATGCGGTCTGCTTTTACCGACTATCTGCGCGACCTCATCCTGCGTGCGGCTGAAATCGTCCATGAGAGCGAGGTAGCCGCTCGCCTCCTCGATCGGATTGAGATCGGCGCGCTGCACATTTTCGATGATGGCAAATTCGAGTGACTGCGCGTCATTTGCTTCTATGATCGCGATCGGTACGTCATGCAGCCCGGCGCGCTGCGCGGCGCGCCACCGCCGCTCGCCGGCAATAATTTCAAAATTGTCACCCTGTAGCGCGCGCACGACAATGGGCTGGATGATCCCGCGCTCCCGAATCGAATAGGAAAGTTCGTCGAGTTCGGCTTCTGTGAACAACCGACGAGGATTGCGCGGATTCGGGCGCAAGTTTTCGATTGGCGCACGACGAGGCTTTCGGCCTGTGTCAGACGTCTCCTCGCCGACATCGCCCATGAGTGCGGCCAGGCCACGTCCTAATCGCGAGTGATCCGCCATTGCCGCTCCTGAACTTCGTGCCACGCTATTCCTTTCCGTATGCTCTGCCTGTCAATGCTCGGTGCGCGAGCGACTTCTATCCTGCCTTCAAAGCTTTCTCGCGCTGGATGATTTCCGTTGCCAGCCGCAGATAAGCTTCGCTGCCGACGCATTTGAGATCGTAGACCAGCACCGGTTTGCCGTAGGACGGCGCTTCCGAGATGCGCACATTGCGCGGGATTATTGTTTCGTAGACTTTGTTGCCCATGAACTGACGAACATCAGCGACAACCTGGGTAGAGAGGTTGTTACGCGAGTCGTACATCGTGAGTACGATGCCATGGATCGATAGTGTCGGATTGAGTGTGTTCTTGACTTGCTCGACGGTCTTCAGAAGTTGCGACAGACCTTCGAGCGCGAAGAATTCGCATTGCAGCGGGACGAGAATTGAATCCGCTGCTGCCATTGCGTTGACCGTCAGCAGATTAAGCGATGGCGGACAGTCGACAAGCACGTATGTGAAATCATGAGTACGCGTGCCGCTGTTGAGCTGACGGAGTGCGTTGCGCAAACGGAACGCGCGGTCGCGCTGTTGACCGATCTCAAGCTCAAGGCCCGACAAGTCGAGTGTCGACGGTGCGATGGAGAGTCGTGGAACGGTGGCGGGCAGCACAGCGTCGCGCATCGGCGACGCGCCCGTAAGAACATCGTAGGTCGATGTCCGGCGCGATTTGCGCTCAATGCCCAAACCGGTCGATGCATTTCCCTGCGGGTCGAGGTCGACGATCAGCACATGCTCGCCGATCGCAGCGAGCGCCGTGCCGAGATTGATTGCGGTCGTGGT
This sequence comes from Pseudolabrys sp., assembly GCA_036265125.1. GTDB lineage: Bacteria > Pseudomonadota > Alphaproteobacteria > Rhizobiales > Xanthobacteraceae > Pseudolabrys. The sequence continues at coordinate 34,213 of DATAPP010000082.1, forward strand.
CTTGCCGACGCCGCCCTTCTGGTTAGCGATGGCCAGCGTCCGCGGACGGAGGGCCTCCGTGCTGACGGCCGGCTTGCCGAACGGGACGACCTGAGGGTCGGCGGGCTGATCGGTTGTCGAATCGGTCATGTCGCATTCCATCGGTTTTTGGCGGTCCGGGCTATCCCCGTTAAATCGCCTTCTAAATCAATGGCCTAGCTGGTCTAAAGAGGCCTTAGGCCGCGGACGACGACGATCGAACTCCGGGGGCTGGTCTTGCTGGGCACCTTGGACGCCTCGAGTCTCCAATATTTAGCGGCATCGGTCAATTCAACATCTACATCTTGTCCCTTCAGGAATAAGCCGACCGCGCCCCGGCTAATCAAGGGAAACGCCTGATCGCAGAGGATTTTCAATGGAGCGAAGGCGCGCGCGGTCACCACCTGCACGGCTTCTGCACAGCTTTCCCCAAATATCTCAGCCCGCTCCTGGTGCACGACCGCCGGCGCACCGGTCGCCCTCACCGCCTCACGCAAAAAAGCAGCCTTTTTCCCATTACTTTCAATGAGATGGACATTAGCTCCGGTTTGGCCCGCAAGCGCGCAGGCAATCGGTATCCCTGGAAAGCCGCCACCAGACCCAAAGTCGACCCAAAGGCGCGCCTCGGGCGCCAAGGGCAGGAGCTGGAGCGAATCAGCGATATGGCGGGTCCACAGTTCGTGAAGCGTTGAAGGTGCCACGAGGTTCGTCTTTTTCTGCCAGCCCAATAACAGGTCGACGAAGATCTCCAGGCGTTTTTCCGTTTCACGTGAAACACGCGCGAGCGTGCGTGCGTGATTTTTGTCCGCGCTCAGATCAAAAGTCCCCTGCCCGCTTTTGCTCACGCGGTTTTCGCGGAAAGCTTTTTGCCGCGCCGGACACGCGCGACCAGCAAGGTCAGCGCTGCAGGAGTGACGCCATCGATGCGGCTCGCATGTCCGATCGTGCGCGGCCGATGCGTCTGCAATTTCTGTTTCATCTCGTTCGACAGTCCGGGCAGCGCCGCGTAGTCGAGGTCTTCCGGCAATTCGAAATTCTCGTCGCGCCGATATGCCGCGATGTCAGCAGCCTGACGCGAGAGATAAACGTCATACTTGGCGTCGATTTCAAGCTGCTCGCCGATCTTCGGCGCGAGCTCGCCAAAGCGCGGCCATATTTTTGCGAGATCGGATATCGTCACGTACGGATACGACAACAACTCAAATGCCGTGCGACGCTGTCCATCTTTGTTGAGCGATAGTCCGTAGCGCCCCGCTTCTTTCGGCGTGAGCGAAACTGCTTTGGCAAATTCGCGCGCGTCTTTCAGCGCTGACGATTTTTGGCCATGCGCGTGCGCGCGCTCCGCACTCACGCACCCGATCGCAATTCCGGTTGCGGTCAAACGTTGATCCGCATTGTCAGCGCGCAACTGCAAACGATACTCGGCGCGCGAAGTAAACATTCGGTACGGCTCGCTGACACCGCGCGTGACGAGATCATCGACCATCACGCCGAGATAGGCTTGCGCGCGGTCAACGATGATTTCGGCGCCCTCGCCTGCCAAAGCCGCAGCATTGAGACCAGCAAGAAGCCCTTGTGCCGCGGCTTCTTCATAACCTGTGGTGCCATTGATTTGACCCGCCAGGAACAGCCCGCGTAATCGTTTCGCTTGCAGCGTCGGCGCAAGCTCGCGCGGATCCACGTAATCGTATTCAATCGCGTAGCCAGGACGAATGAAGCGCGCGTTTTCCAACCCGGGAATCGTCTTGACCAACGCATGTTGAATGTCTTCCGGAAGCGATGTGGAAATTCCGTTCGGATAGACTGTGTGATCGTCGAGACCTTCCGGCTCCAGGAATATCTGGTGCCCATTGCGCTCGCCAAACTTCACGATCTTGTCTTCGATTGACGGACAATAGCGCGGACCACGGCTGGCAATCTGCCCCGAATACATTGGTGACCGGTGCACATTGTCGCGAATGATTTTATGCGTGGCCGCATTGGTCCGCGTGATGCCGCATTCGATCTGCGGATTTTCAATGTGCGTTGTCAGCATTGAAAATGGTTCAGGCGAATCGTCGCCAGGCTGCATTTCAAGCGCCGACCAATTGATTGTACGGCCATCGAGCCGCGGCGGCGTTCCCGTTTTCAAACGGCCGAGTTGAAATCCGAAGGTCTCGAGCGTGCGTGAAAGACCCATTGCCGGCGCTTCACCGGCGCGGCCCGCGGGTATTTGTTTTTCACCGATATGAATGAGGCCGCGCAAAAACGTGCCTGTTGTGAGGACCACGGCACCGGCAGAAATCTCGCGGCCATCAGCAAATTTGACGCCGCAAACACGGCCGCCATTGATCACGAGGTCATCGGCTTCTGCTTCGATCACCTGGAGGTTCGGGACGGCGCTAATCGCTGCCTGCATTGCCGTCGCATAGAGCTTGCGGTCGGCCTGCGCGCGCGGACCACGCACGGCTGGGCCCTTGCGGCGGTTCAGAACCCGAAACTGAATGCCGCCAAGGTCCGCGATCCGACCCATTAGGCCGTCCAGCGCATCGATTTCCCGGACAAGATGACCTTTTCCCAACCCGCCAATCGCCGGATTGCAGGACATCGCCCCGATTGTAGCGAACCGATGGGTGATCAGAGCTGTCTTGGCGCCCATACGGGCCGCCGCGGCTGCGGCTTCACAGCCGGCATGGCCGCCGCCAATCACCACGACGTCGAATCGGTTGGGCATCAAAACCTCGGAAGCGGGGGTTGTAGCGAAGGCACGGGGAGGGGTCAAAACCATTGATCTTCCCGAAAATGTTTCACGTGAAACACTCCGGGGCGGGCGTCTTTCAGACGTCCATGGGCCGATTCGGCACCCTGCGAGAACCCCAAAACCCACGAATCCAGACCTGGCGCGCGCATGGCGGCCGGCAAAAGGACGATGCAGGGCAAGGCGCGATCTTATTTTCCGATGCAGAAGTCCCGAAAAATAACATCCAGAACATCCTCAACATCGACCCGGCCTGTCACGCGGCCAAGCGCGCGGGCCGCAATGCGGAGTTCTTCCGCCAATAAATCCTCGTGACGCGACATCTCGCTCCCCAGCGAACGCCTCAAGGCCGCCAGAACATCTTCAAGCGAACGCCGCTGACGGTCGCGAGTCACCAATGCTGATTCGGCACCGGCCAGGAAATGCTCCGCGTAGCGCGCCAGCTGCGCCAACAGATGCGCAAAACCTTCGCCAGTGACCGCTGAAATATCGAACTCCAATTCATTCCAATTGAATTCAAATTCATTCTTATTGTTTAACTTTTTGTTAACCACGTTTCTTAAAGAACTGTTAGTCCGCAAACTTAGTTCACTACTTTCGTTGTTCTGACCAGTTAGTTCATTACTTGCGTTATGACTCTGAATTAAATCGATTTTATTGCGCACGACCCAGACCGGCGTCGTCGCCCGGTTCTTTTCCACATCGGACAACAGCCGATCGCTCGCTGACTCATTTGCGTCTGCGATCCAAAGCACCAGGTCGGCGCCACTCGCACGCTCTCGCGCGCGCCGTACGCCTTCCAGCTCGACCGGATCATCGGTTTCACGAATGCCCGCGGTGTCGAGCAGCGTGACCGGCAGTCCGCCGAGATCGAGATGCACTTCGATGACGTCGCGTGTGGTCCCGGCATAAGGCGAGACGATCGCGACCTCGCGCTTCGCAATACGATTGAGCAGTGTGGATTTGCCGGCGTTCGGCGGGCCTGCGATCGCAACCACCAGTCCCTCACGCAACCGTTCGCCCCGGCCGCCATCGGCGAGCGCAGCCGCGATCTCACCTTCGAGAGACCGTGCGATTAGTAAAGCCGGCCCCACGAGATCCTGCGGTACATCGGCCTCGTCGGAAAAATCGATGCGTGCCTCGACCAGCGCCAACGCCTGGATCAGTTGTGCGCGCCAGTTTTCCACGCGGTTACCCAACGCACCGGCCATCTGGCGGAAAGCCTGCCGGCGCTGTCCTTCGGTTTCCGCCATCACCAGATCGGCAAGCCCTTCAACGGCGGTCAGGTCGAGCTTGCCGTTCTCGAAGGCGCGGCGGGTGAACTCGCCGGCCTCTGCCGGGCGCAATCCGGCAAGCTTTGACAGCACGCCAAAAACGGCACCGATCACGGCACGCCCGCCGTGAACCTGAAGCTCGACGACATCCTCGCCCGTTTCGCTGCGCGGCCCCGGAAACCACAGCGCCAACGCATCGTCGATGATCTCGCCATCGCGTCCGCGAAGCCGCGCTAGCGTCGCTTGTCTTGGCGCAGGAATTTTGCCGGCAAGGACCTTGAGCGCTTCACCCGCACGCGGCCCGGAAATGCGCACCACCGCGATCGCCGCCGGCGGTCTGCCGGAAGAGAGGGCGTAGATGGTCTCACGCGTTGGCTCGGACATCGCCGCGCACGGAAGCGCCGACAGAGGGCAGGGGTCAAGAGCCCGCAGCCAACGGAGGACCCGTCGGCGCAGTGATCAAATCGTCCTGACGTGTAGCAACGTGCCCGTCCGCGAACAAACGGCCGGTCGCGCAAGGGCCTGCCATGCGTGCTCATTTCACCGTGTGGGATATGATCGTCCCGTTTCACGATCTTCCGGAGAGGCGTCATGGCACCCAAGCTCCGCTTTTTTGCAGTTTTGCTGCTGCTCGCACTTGCGGGCTTTCCGCGATCATTTGCGTACGCGCAAAGTGATCTCGCGCGCGCCTATCGCGTGATCGCGTCAAAGCAATACGTCGACCTAACCCACAGCTTCGGACCCAATACACCGGTGTGGTCGGGCTTCGGCCAGGCAAAAATGACGCCGGCGGCAGACCCCAAAACGCAAAAGCCGTACACGATCAAGGATGATGGATTCCGCGCGACCTTTTACGAAATGGTCGGTCAGTACGGCACCCATGTCGATCCGCCGGCACATTTCGCCGAGCAAGGGATCACCATGGACGAGATCCCACTCAAACAAATGATCTTGCCGCTGATCGTGCTCGACAACACGCAACATCTGGCCAAAGACCCGAACCATGCCTTCTCGGTCGCCGATCTAATGAGATGGGAAAAGCAATACGGACGTCTTCCGCACGGAGCGTTCGTCGCGCTGCGTACGGATATGTACAAGGATTGGGATGACAATCCCGAGCGATTCAAACGCGAACAATTTCCAGCCTGGTCTTTCGAGACGATCAAATTCCTTTACGAGCAGCGGGACGTAGTCGCTACCGGTCATGAATCGATGGACACCGACACCACCGAGAAGATGCTTTCGGAAACCTACATCCTCCAGCACGGGCACTATCAGATCGAGGTCATGGCCAATCTCGACAAGGTGCCGCCCAAGGGCGCGCTCATTGTCGTCACCTGGCCGAAAGTGCGCAAAGGCCTCGGATTTCCAGCGCGTGCATTTGCGATCCTGCCGTAGGGCCGCGCTCGCGCCACAAAATCCGAACTCGCCGCCAACCGATCCCGGTGACGCCCGTTTCCTGCCGACCTTGATCCACGCTAGGCTGCCGCGATGGCGTCTGCTCAAAATCCTGCGCACGTGAACCGTCTTGGCGAAGCTACGTCGCCATACCTGCTGCAGCACAAACACAATCCGGTGGACTGGTGGACATGGGGACCGGAGGCATTAGCCGAAGCAAAGGCTTCGAATCGGCCAATCCTTCTCTCGGTTGGTTACGCGGCGTGCCATTGGTGCCACGTGATGGCGCACGAGTCGTTCGAGGATGAGGCAACCGCCCGGGTGATGAACGAACTGTTCGTCAACATCAAAGTTGACCGCGAAGAACGGCCCGACATCGATCAGATTTACATGAATGCGCTGCATCTCTTGGGAGAGCAGGGCGGCTGGCCGCTGACCATGTTTCTGACGCCACGGGCCGAACCTGTGTGGGGCGGTACTTATTTTCCGAAAGAGTCCCGCTTCGGACGTCCGGCTTTCGTCGACGTCCTGCAGGAAGTTGCGCGGCTCTTTCGCGAGGAGCCGGCGCGGATCGAGCAGAACCGCGCCGCGCTGCTTGCGCGGCTCGCCGACAAGGCACGGCCGGCCGGGAAGGTGACGATCGGCTTAAAGGAGCTGGATGCGGCTGCCATGCAGATCGGCAACATGTTCGATCCGGTCAACGGCGGCTTGCGCGGCGCGCCAAAGTTTCCGCAACCCGCAATCCTCGAAATGCTCTGGCGCGCAGGTTTGCGCACGAACGATCTGCGGTTTTTCGAGACGGTGGAGCATTCCCTTGAACGGATGTGCGAGGGCGGCATCTACGATCATCTCGGCGGCGGCTTTTCCCGTTATTCGGTCGACGAGAAATGGCTGGTGCCCCATTTCGAGAAGATGCTCTACGACAATGCGCAACTGCTCGAACTGCTGGCGCTCGCGTTTCAGCGCAGCGGCACGCTGTTGTTCGCCCGGCGCGCGCGCGAAACAGTGACGTGGCTCGCGCGTGAGATGACCACAGGCGAGGGTGCTTTTTCAGCTTCGCTCGATGCGGATTCGGAAGGCGAGGAAGGAAAGTTTTACGTCTGGTCGCATGAGGAGGTGATCAAGGCTCTCGGCCCCGAAGATGGTGAGTATTTCGCCCACCACTACGACGTGACGCCCGGCGGCAATTTTGAAGGCCACAACATTCTCAACCGGCTCGCAAACCCCGAGCGCACTGATGACGATGAGGCCCGTTTGGCGCTGTTGCGTGCACGATTGTTGACCGTGCGAAGCACGCGCATCCGTCCCGGGCTCGACGACAAAGTGCTGGCCGACTGGAATGGCCTGATGATCGCCGCACTGGTCAATGCGGCAATAATCCTAGATGAGCCGGACTGGCTAGCAATGGCCCGGCGCGCGTTCGATTTCATTGCGCACAACATGAGCAAAGGTGATCGGCTCGGACATTCCTGGCGCGATGGCAAACTGCTGTTTCCCGGACTGGCTTCGGATTTCGCCGCCATGATCCGCGCCGCGCTGGCGCTCTATGAAGCCACCGGCGAGGGCCGCTATCTCGATCAGGCGCTTGCCTGGCAAAGCGCGTTCGACACGCATTACTCCGACCCCGACACCGGCGGTTACTATCTTTCCGCCGATGATGCTTCCGATCTGCTGTTGCGGCCGCACTCGACCAGCGATGACGCAACGCCCAATCCCAATGCCGTTGCGGCGCAGAACCTGGTGCGACTCTCGGTTCTGGCCGGAAACGACACGTGGCGGCAGAAAGCCGACCAACTCATCGAAGCAATCCTTTCCGCGGTCGAACGCAATCTGTTTGGCCACGTAGCGCTTCTCAATGCGCTCGATCTGCGTTTGCGTGGAGCCGAGATCGTCGCGACCGGACGGGAGACGGAGCGCTTCGCAAAAGCTGCACTGAAGTTGCCGTACGTGGATCGCATCGTGCTGCGCGCCAAAAGCTCCGCAGATCTGCCGGCCACGCATCCCGCGCACGAAAAATTAAAAGCCGTGCAGGCAAGCGCCGTTTTCATCTGCATTGCCGAGCGTTGTTCATTGCCGGTGACAAATGCTGATGCCATTGCCGCCACAGTCGCGAATATGCGCGCATCTTAATCAATCAACATAACAACTATTTTCATTTAACTAGATTGAGTCGCGCTCCAACTTTAAGCAAGAAAATATTTCGACGCGTTTCGCGCACGACTCTTCCACCGTCGGGATGACGCGCGGTTCCGTTGGTTCCGATATATCCCGTTGTGCATATGGATTGGGTTTTCGTAGCCACACTTCGAATTCCAAATGACACTTCGGAGGACGTAAATCATGCACCGGCGCTCTCGGATTTTTCTTGCATCAAATGCAATCAGCGCTTCGAAGATTTTTTTCTTCGGAGCTTTCGTCTGCCTCACGCTCGCGTCGCCGCAAAGTTCGCCAGCGCAAAACGCGCCGGAAAATGTCAGCAAGCCGGACTTTGCTCCCGCGATGATCGAGCACATGCAGAAAATGCGCCGCTACAAGGATCCCGACCGCGGCGCAGAACATATTCCGCGAGTCATTGATCGCTTCAGTGTGGATCGCGATCCGCACGGTGCGATCGCGTCATTCCAGCCGAACGGGGCGACGATCACCTCGAACAATGCTTTCTTCAAGGATATGGGAACGAATGGCAGAAGTTGTTTCACCTGCCATCGGCCAGAGAACGGCTGGAGTGTGACACCGGCTGATATCGCCGAGCGGTTCGAGAAAAGCCGCGGCACAGATCCAATCTTTCGCCTTGTTGATGGCGCGACCTGTCCAAGCGACAATGTCTCGACGCTTCGCGCAAAGCGGCACGCTTACAGCTTGCTGCTGGACAAGGGCCTGATCCGCATTGGCCTGGCAATTCCGTCAACGGCGGAATTCACGCTCACGGCGATCGAGGATCCCTACGCGTGCAGCAATAATCCTGCGATCGGTACATCCGGCATTCTTTCGATGTACCGGCGCCCATTGCCGATCGCGAATATCAAGTTCCTGAGCACAGTCATGTGGGATGGACGAGAGTCCGTCAGCGACCTGAACACCAATCTGACCAACCAGGCGGTTGACGCTACCCTCGGCCACGCGCAAGCCGCCATCGCGCCCACGCTTGCCCAGGCGCAAGAGATTGTCGATTTCGAAATGGGTCTTTTCACCGCCCAGATCTTCGACCGCAAAGCCAAGTTTCTGACCGGTGACAATGCCAAAGGCGGCCCGGTCGCACTGTCGATCCAGGATTTCTTCATTGGTGTGAACGATCCGCTTGGGCTTAATCCCAAAGGTATCCCGTTCACGTCGCAGATCTTCGATCTGTACCGTCCTTGGCTCAGCGCCGGGGAGCGCCATGATCATGATGACTTTCGCCAGTCAATGGGAAGCGAGCAGCTATTCAGGAACATCAATGCGACCAACGACTGGCGCCGTGACGATCATGAGCGCGGCATGGTGAATGAGCATCGCCGGTCTGTTGCGCGAGGCGAGGAGGTTTTCAACAACACCCAGATCAACATCACGGGAGTTGCCGGCCTTAACGACGATCTCAATACTCCGAGCATCTCGGGGTTCTGCGGCACCTGTCATGACTCGCCGAACATCGGCCACCACTCGGTCAAGGCCCCCTTAAATATTGGCGTCCCCGATGCCGGCGCCAAAAAGCCCCCGGTGCTCGACATCGCAGGCCTGCCGGTGTTCACCCTGACGTGTACGCAGGGAGCCCTTGCGGGCCAGGTTTACAAAGTGACTGATCCCGGCCGCGCCATGATCAGCGGTAAATGCAAGGATATCGGTCGGTTCAAAGGGCCAATCTTGCGCGGGCTGGCGGCACGTGCTCCGTACTTCCACAATGGTTCAGCAGCCAATCTGCACGACGTCGTCAACTTCTACGACCAGCGCTTCGCGATCGGTCTCACTCACAAGCAGAAAACCGACCTCGTCAATTTCTTGAATACGCTCTGACGCCGCCAAAAGATCAGTCTCCTACTCGCAAAAAAATGGCCGGGCTTTCGCCCGGCCATCGCTGTTTCAGAGATCGCGATTAGGTATTCATCGACTCGAAAAACTCGCCGTTGTTCTTCGTATTACGCAATTTGTCGAGCAAAAAGTCGATTGCGTCCATCGTACCCATCGGGTTGAGAATCCGGCGCAGGACATACATTTTCTTGAGGATCCCCGCGTCGGTGAGCAGTTCTTCCTTGCGCGTTCCGGACCGTGTGATGTCGATCGCCGGGAAGGTGCGCTTGTCGGCCACCTTGCGGTCGAGGATCAATTCCGAGTTGCCGGTGCCCTTGAATTCTTCGAAGATCACTTCGTCCATGCGGCTGCCAGTATCGATCAGCGCCGTGGCGATGATGGTCAGCGAACCGCCTTCCTCGATATTGCGCGCGGCACCGAAGAAACGCTTCGGCCGTTGCAGCGCATTGGCGTCGACGCCGCCGGTGAGCACTTTGCCGGAAGAGGGCACAACGGTGTTGTAGGCGCGGCCCAGGCGTGTAATCGAGTCGAGCAGGATAACCACGTCGCGCTGGTGTTCGACCAGCCGTTTGGCTTTCTCAATCACCATCTCTGCGACCTGAACGTGGCGTGAGGCCGGCTCGTCAAAGGTCGAGGAGATCACCTCGCCCTTCACCGAGCGCTGCATGTCCGTGACTTCCTCCGGCCGCTCATCGATCAGCAGCACGATCAGGTAAGTTTCGGGATGATTGGCGGTGATGGAGTGCGCAATATTCTGCAACAGCACGGTCTTGCCGGTGCGCGGCGGCGAGACGATCAGCGCACGCTGGCCCTTGCCGATCGGCGCCACGATGTCGATGACCCGCGCGGAGAGATCTTTTTTGGTGGGGTCCTCGTATTCCATCTTGAGCCGCTCATCGGGATAGAGCGGCGTCAGGTTGTCGAAATTGACCTTGTGGCGCGCCTTCTCAGGATCCTCGAAATTGATCGTGTTGACCTTGAGCAGCGCGAAGTAGCGTTCGCCCTCTTTCGGAGAGCGGATATGACCTTCGACAGTGTCGCCGGTGCGCAGGCCGAAGCGGCGGATCTGGCTGGGCGAAACATAAATGTCGTCAGGGCCGGACAGGTAGTTTGATTCCGGTGAGCGCAGAAATCCGAATCCGTCGGAAAGCACTTCGACAACACCTTCGCCAATGATGTCGACTTCCTGGGTCGCAAGTTGTTTGAGGATCGCGAACATCAGCTCCTGCTTACGCATGGTGCTGGCGTTTTCGACCTGGTGTTCTTCAGCGAAGGCGACGAGTTCGGCAGGTGTCTTGGACTTGAGGTCCTGGAGTTTCATTTCCCGCATTGGGGGCTTACGTCCTTGGGAGCGTTACCGGCGAAAGTGCTGAAAATAAAAGGACTTACGCCGTGTGACTTAGGAGAGAGAGATCGCAGGTCTGGGGTAACGAGGAAGTTGGGAAAGAGGCCCGGAACCCGATGCTGCGGCCGGCCCAAACTTTGGGAGCCGGAACGCGACTGCATCCGCCTACGTTCGGTGGGATAACAACAAGATAAGTTGAGCCAAGCTTTCGCGCAAGAGGCGCGGCAGGGGCCGTGCAACGATTTAGGGCGCTAAAACGGCTTTACGACCACCAATACCACGATGACAATCAGAAGCCCGGTCGGTATCTCATTGACAATGCGATAGAATTTCTGGCTGTGCCGGTTTCGGTCAAAACGGAATTCATTTACCCAATGCGAAAATAATCCATGCAGGGCGGTCATCGCCAGCACCGCGGCAAACTTGGCATGAAACCAGCCCGCGCCAAGCCATTGGCATTGCAAAAGCAGAACAATGCCGATGATCCAGGCCACGATCATTGCCGGCGTCATGATGAAGTTGAGCAACCGGTATTCCATGGTCTTGAGCGTTTCCGATAGCTCGGAGCCGGGTTTCGCCGCCGCGTGATAGACGAACAACCGTGGCAAATAGAGCATGCCCGCCATCCAGGCGACGACCGCGATGATGTGCAGGGCTTTGAGCCAGAGATACATGGCTACCCCCCGCGCACTCGCTTGAGCATACGCTCGACGTTCGCAATCGGCGTTTCCGGTAAAATGCCATGACCGAGATTGAAAATCAGTGGGCCATCGCCAAGCTCCTTCATGACATCGTCCACCTCGCGGTCGAGCGCTGCGCCACCCGCCAGCAAAGCCAGCGGATCGACATTGCCTTGCACGGGCACGCGCGATTGTAGTGCGTCGCGAGCAATCGATCGCTCGAAAGCCCAATCAATACCTATCGCGCTGACTCCGGTCATCTCCACGTAAGGGAGTGCCATTGCCGCTGCCCCGCGTGGAAACCCGATAATCCTGGCGTCAGAGATTTGACGACGCACGCCTGCGACAATTTTTTGCGTCGGAGCGATACACCACCGTTCGAATTGCTCGGGTCCCAGCACACCAGACCAAGTATCAAAGATCTGTACAACCTCGACCCCAGCTTTGAACTGACCAACCAAATACTCAATCGACGCTTCCACCAATCGGTCGATCAATTGTTCAAAGAGCTCTGGATCACGATACGCAAATAGACGCGCGGGCGCTTGGTCCGGAGTTGCTGTTCCTGCGACCATATAGGTTGCAACGGTCCACGGTGCTCCACAAAATCCGATAAGCGCGGTTTTATGGTCTAGTGCGCTCTTCACCCGGCGCACGGTCTCATAGACTGGTGCGAGCACATCCTGATCGACAGACGCTCGCAGCGTTGCAAGTCCCGCCGCATCCTCAAGCGGATCAAGCTTCGGCCCCTCACCAACCAAAAATTCAACCTTCCGTCCGAGGGCCAGCGGCACAACCAGAATATCGGAAAATAAAATCGCTGCATCGAAACCAAAGCGCCGCACCGGCTGCAAGGTTACTTCCGCGGCAAGCTCAGGATTAAAACACAGATCGAGGAATCCTCCCGCCTTCTCACGTAACGAACGGTATTCCGGCAAATAGCGCCCCGCTTGCCGCATCAACCATACGGGAGGGATCGTTTCACGCTGTCCTTTTAGTACGCGTAAAAGCTTTTTCCCCATGGCACTGCCAATCACGGTCTTATTCATAAAGAATCTTCTTAGAATCTGTTGTTGTAGTTAGAGCGTTGATTGGACTCATGCCTGCCGATCAACACTCTGTCCACCGGATGGACTGAATTGATCCAGAATCCAGCATAATCCAGCAGAACTCTGCCCACAGCAGCAATGGCTGATTTATAAGGCTTTTATCAAGCAATCCACGTCCTTCCCCAGGCGAGTATCCACATAACGGCATCACGACTGCATTAGCGTTCAATCGGCGTCCCGGAGGCAGTGATGTGGATGGAAATTGGACTCATCATCAGGAACGGCTTGCTTGTCAGGCCGGGGCATGGCCTCCTCCCGTGATATCCACACCCTATCTGGTTGATATACAGATGCCCGAGACCGGTTATTTTCATCTTCACCTGGTGTCTGACGCCACCGGCGAAACACTGATTACGGTCGCTCGGGCCGCAGCCGCGCAATACGCCAATGTCTCGCCTGTCGAACATCTCTACCCGATGGTCCGCTCGAAGAAGCAACTCGATCTCGCGCTGGCAGAGATTTCGGATTCACCTGGTTTGGTGCTCTACACCTTGCTCGAAGAGGATCTCATCCAATTGCTGGAGAAAAAATGCCGTGAGCTCGGCTTACCCTGCATGTCGGTATTGGGTCCGGTCCTGCGGCTGTTCCAATCGTATCTCCGCGCCGAAACCATCCACCGGGCCGGCGCTCAGCACGTTCTTAACGCAGAATATTTCCAGCGCATTGATGCCCTCAACTACTCGATGCTGCACGACGACGGCCAACATGTCGAAGGCCTTGAGGAAGCCGATGTTGTCTTGGTGGGTGTTTCGCGTACATCAAAAACGCCAACGTCGATCTATCTTGCCAATCGAGGGGTGAAGACCGGCAATGTGCCCTTGGTACCTGGCGTGACGGTGGCGCCTGCTGTGGAAAATCTTTCGCGACCGCTTGTGGTCGGGCTGTATGCCAGTCCCGAACGTATTGTGCAGATACGCGAGAACCGGTTACTCGGTCTGAAGGCTCATCGGGACGATGATCAATATATCGACAGGACGGCAGTAACCGAGGAAGTTTCTTTTTCGCGCCGGCTGTGCGCCAAGCACAATTGGCCCACAATAGACGTGACGAGACGCTCGATCGAGGAGACAGCCGCGGCGGTGATGCGGCTCTTGAGTGAGCGACGCCGTCATCCAGTGGCATGATCATGGTGCTCTGGCTTGCCCCCCAGCCGCTCGTGCTTGCTTCGAGGAGTGACATTCGCGGCAAGATTCTCGCGGCGGCCGGCATGCGCTTTGAGATCAGACCGTCGCAGATCAACGAACGTGCCGTGGAGGGGGAATCTGGCATCTCGGATGCAGCCGCAGTAGCCCGCCATTTGGCCCGCGCCAAGGCCCAGGCGGTTGCGTCCTCGCTGCCGGGGCGTCTGGTGCTGGGTGCCGATCAAACGCTTGCATGCGGCGCAAGACGTTTTGCCAAACCGGCCGATCGCGCCGAAGCCGCCGAGCAGTTGCGTGCATTACGCGGCCGTGTCCATGAGCTTCATTCGGCGCTTGCCCTGGTCCGCGACAAAGAGGTCATGTTTGCCTGTGTCGACACCGCCCGGCTTGCGATGCGCGATTTTTCCGACCGTTTCCTTAATGCGTACCTCGACATGGCGGGAGATGCGGCAACCAGAAGTGTTGGCGGCTATCAGCTCGAGGGTATTGGGATTCATTTGTTCGAGCGGGTCGAGGGCGACTTTTTTACGATTCTCGGCCTACCGCTTTTGCCGTTGCTAGCCTTTCTGCGGCAGAACAGGTTCGTGGACGGTTAGCGCATGGTCCCGAAAAGCTTGTCCTCAATTCCGATCGGGGACCGGAACCGGTTTTCGGAAAAATCATGCGCAGGGTAGAATGACATGTTTATTCTCGGTCTCACCGGCTCGCTTGGCATGGGAAAGTCCGCCACGGCGAAGATGTTCGCCGAAGAAGGCGTGCCGGTGCATGATGCAGACGCGACCGTGCACCGGCTCTATGAAGCTGAGGCGACGCCATTGATCGAGGCGGTTTTTCCTGGAACGACTGCCGGCGGCAAGGTAGACCGCGACAAGCTCGGGCATCGGGTCCTGGGCGATAGCGCTGCCGTCAAATCGCTTGAAGCGATCGTACATCCACTGGTGCGCAAGGCCGAGGAGCGTTTTCTCGCCGAGGCCGAACGCAGGGGAGCGGGCGTGGCCGTGCTGGATATTCCGCTCCTGTTCGAAACTGCTGGCGACAAACGTTGTGACGCGGTGGTGGTGGTCTCCGCGCCGGCTGCTGTCCAGCGTGCCCGCACGTTCGAACGCCCCGGGATGACGGAACAGAAATTTGCCGCGATTCTGGCTAGCCAGATGCCGGACGCAGACAAGCGAGCGCGTGCGGATTTCGTGGTGGATACATCCAAAGGATTTGACGCAGCACGGTCCCAGGTGCGTGATATTCTGGCGCGTATCGCTACAATGCCGAAACGGCGGCGGTGATTCTGTCGCTGAAAGGCAATATGCGCGAAATCGTTCTCGATACCGAAACCACCGGCCTGGATCCGGGCCAGGGCCATCGCCTAGTCGAGCTCGGCTGCGTCGAACTGCTCAACCGGATACCGACCGGTTCGACATTTCATGCGTACCTCAATCCGGAACGCGACGTGCCGGCCGAGGCATTCGCTATCCATGGTCTTTCCACCGAGTTCCTGAAGGGGCACAAGCGTTTTGTTGAAATCGCCGATGAGTTTCTTGCGTTTATCGGCGACGCGCCGCTTGTGATCCACAATGCCGGCTTTGATCACACGTTTCTCTGCGCCGAGCTCAAACGCGTCGATCGCGCGTTGATAGCGCGTGAGCGGTTGGTCGATACGCTGTTGCTGGCACGCCGTAAGCATCCAGCGGGCCCCAACCGCCTTGACGATCTGTGCGCGCGCTATGGGATCGACCATTCACGCCGCACCAAACACGGCGCGCTGCTTGATGCCGAGATTTTGGCCGAGGTCTATGTCGAACTGACCGGTGCACGCCAGGCGCAGCTCGGGCTTGCCGAGAACGGTGAGCGGGTGGCGAATGCGGTTGACGGTATTGCCGCGATACGCGAGCGACCGGAGCGCCTGACACCGCGGCTGAGCGAAGCCGAGCTTGCGGCGCACCGCGAGTTTGTAGCGGGCCTCGGCGAGAACGCCTTGTGGCGCGAGTACCGGCCGGACGCGGCCTGACGGTTCAGCTCTGCGCAGGTACCGGAGCGGGCTGCTGTTGCGCCATCTTCTGGCGGTAGAGGCCTACGAAATCCACCGGATCGAGCAGGAGTGGTGGAAAGCCGCCATTGCGGACCGCGGTGGCGATGATTTCGCGCGCAAACGGGAAGAGAAGCCGCGGGCATTCGATCAGTACGACCGGGTTCATGCTCTCCTGCGGGACATTCCGAATGCGAAACACGCCGGCAAATTCCAATTCGAAACGGAACAATAAAGTCGTCCCGGTCTCGGCCTTGCCGTCGAGTTTAATCACGACTTCGATGTCGGTCTCTGACAAAGGGTTGGCGCCGACATTAATCTGAATGCCGATCTGTGGCTGCTCCTGACGCCCAGCGAGCGACTTTGGCGCGTTCGGATTTTCGAACGAAAAATCCTTGATGTATTGAGACACCACGGTCAGTTGCGGCTGCATGTCCTGCGCCGGGGCCGGTGTTGGGCCTCCGTTCGTTGTCGTCATGAACGCTCCTTCGCACCATATCCTTGCTTGTGCGGCGGTTGGCTAACATAGGGTCAAGAAGGGAACAAGGATGGTATCGTTTTGCGTCCGCATGATCTTTTTTAGGAGCCGATGGCATGCCCGGTTCAACGCTTCG
The DNA here is from genome assembly GCA_036265125.1 of Pseudolabrys sp. Taxonomy (GTDB): domain Bacteria; phylum Pseudomonadota; class Alphaproteobacteria; order Rhizobiales; family Xanthobacteraceae; genus Pseudolabrys. Next base: position 50,552 of record DATAPP010000082.1, read on the forward strand.
GTTCGCGCCTTCGCTGGTCCGGCAATGAGGGATCGGGCACCTGACGCCATTGTTCCGGTGGAAGGTCGATGACACCGTCGTTGCGGACTGGCGCGACAACATGGCCAAGCGCGACGCTCATGGCGTGACGTAAGGGCGGTATGAGCAGGCAAAGAGCGGCAATATCAGTAATAAATCCCGGAATTACCAATAGAATTCCCCCAATCAGGATCGCGCCGCCCGACGCGTCCGCCTGCAAGGCGGTGAAACTGCCTTGGTCCAGGGCGACGCGCATGCGCGCAATATGACTGCCGCCTGCACGGCGCAATATCACCAAACCGATGGCCGAACCGGCCACCACCAGGCTCAATGCCCAGCCGAACCCGATCATGGCGGCGACCGCGATGAATACCGCAAGTTCCAGAAATGGTAGCGCTAGCAGCGCCAGCAACGCCCATTTTGCCACATTAATCATTATATGTTCTCTGCCTTGTCGATGTTGGCCTAGGCGCCCTGATCGTCTAAGGTTCGACCGAGAGACCTGAATTGCGCCGAGGTCCTGGCGCGAGGCCCGGCCTTAGGATGGCGTGGCCACCGGCGGATGCAATAGCGGCAAAGCCCGCCGCTCGGTCGTCTCGTGGACGACGGGCCGAAACACTGATCTGGCCGATGTGCCACTGCGGTAACCGAAAGCATGCGAGACGTGTTCGATATCTACACCATCATTTTCTTGGCACTCGCAGTGTTCATCTTCCTGCGATTGCGAAGCGTGCTTGGCCAGCGCACCGGTCGGGAGCGTCCCCCGTACGATCCTTACTCTGCCCGGGAACCCGTTCGCCCGGCGGCCGAAAAGATCGTTACGTTGCCTAATCGTAACGCTGAAGCGCCCACGTCGAAACCGGCTGAGCCGACGGAACCCTCCCCCGAACGGTGGAAAGGCGTTGCAGAAGCCGGTTCGGCGATTGCGGCCGGCCTTGATGCCATCGCAGGAGCTGACGCCAATTTTGATGGCAAGCACTTCCTCACAGGTGCGCGCGCCGCCTACGAGATGATTGTCAACGCCTACGCCGAGGGTGACCGCCGTACGCTGAAGAATCTCCTTGGCCGCGAAGTTTATGACGGTTTTGAGAGTGCCATCGGTGAACGCGAGAAGCGCGGCGAGACGGTCGAGAGCCGATTCGTGTCCATCGACAACGCGGATATTACCGCGGCTGAACTGCGCGGGCGTAACGCGCAGGTGACCGTGCGATTCCAGTCCAAGCTCGTCTCAGTGACGCGCGACAAGAATGGCAATGTCATCGATGGCAACGCCGAGCGTGTGACCGACATTACGGACGTCTGGACATTTGCTCGCGACCTCACCTCGCGCGATCCGAACTGGAAGCTTCTCGCCACCGAAGCCGGGCAGTGACGGCATGCTGGGGGTCGTTGTTCGCTCCTCCTGTATCGTTGGTTTCTGTTTCTGGCTCATCGCAGCTCCGGCATTGGCTTTGAATTTTCGCAATGCACGCGTTGAACCACTCAGCTTTTCGACACTCGGGGGCTGGACGGATGACGATCACGCCGTCGCCTTTGATACGTTCCTGAAAAGCTGTCGTGCCATCCTCAACGGCACCAGGGCGATGCGGTCCGCACGTCCTTTCTACGGTGCACTTTTCAAGGTGTGTGAGCGTGCAGTGGCGGCCGGCCAACTCGACCGCGACCATGCGCGCGCCTTCTTCGAGAACAATTTCAAACCGGTTCGAGTGACGCCGGCCGGACAAACCGCAGGCTTCTTTACCGGTTACTACGAAACGGAGGTGGATGGCTCGCGCTTCCCGAGCGACGAATACACGATCCCGATTTATGCTGCGCCGGCAGAGACAGTGAGGAAGCACCAGAGCAAGGTGTTTGCCGATCTCGATCGCACCAGGATTGAAGACGGTGCGTTGGCCGGCAAGGAACTGGAGATCTGCTACGTCAAGAATCCGGTTGATGCATTCTTCGCGCAGATTCAGGGTTCGACGCGCGTGAAGCTTGATAACGGCAAGCTGTTGCGTCTCAATTATGTTGCAAGCAACGGAATGCCCTACACGCCGATCGGAAAATTCCTGATCGATCGCGGCATCGTCTCCAAGGAAGAGATGTCGATGGACAAGATCCGCGAATTCATGGAAACGAATCCGGATGAAGGCAAGGAACTGCGCCGCAAGAACCGCTCATTTGTCTTTTTCCAGGAGATCCCATTGGGCGCGCACGATGAGTGCATCGGCGCTCAGGGTGTGCCGCTTACGCCCGGCCGCTCGCTCGCCGTGGACAAGCGCATCCACATCTACGGCACGCCGGTCTGGATAGACGCCGAACTGCCGATCGAAAGCGAAAAACCGGAGACCAAATTTCGTCATCTGCTGTTTGCTCAGGACACCGGCTCCGCGATCGTCGGGCCGGCGCGCGCCGACATCTACTTCGGCCATGGCGATGAGATCAGCCATATTGCCGGCCGCATCAAGCAAAACGGACAGTTCGTGATGTTGGCGCCGCAAAGCGTGTCTATCAGTGGCACGGCGGTCGCCACAAATGTCCCGCTTCCGAAGCCCCGGCCGGCGATGATCGTGACAGCCGCTGCCCGGTCGGCCACGGAAACAACGTCCAGCGTGCCGGCGCGGCTGCCCAGGCGGCGCCCCTGACATCATGAGCTCCGGCGACGGCAGGCGGCGTCGTGTTCTTTCCCCGGAAGAACGCGTGCTGTGGACCACCGTGACCAAATCGATCGCGCCGTTGCGCGAATCCACTGAATCCGGCGATGACGGAGGGTCGGCGAGCGGCACGGTCCGGCCGAAACCCTCCGCCACGAGGCCGCCGCCAATACCGCCGTCACCGGCGGACCGAAAGCACTTGCCGCTTGCCCCGCTTGGCCGCCGGATGAAGCAGCGCGTCGCACGCGGCAAAGAAGGGATTGACGGCCGGCTCGACCTGCATGGACTGACGCAAGTCGAAGCGCACGAAACCTTGTTGCGGTTTCTGCGTACGGCCAGTTCCCGCGGCGCGCGACTGGTGTTGGTGATCACCGGTAAAGGTGCGCGTGCGGCTGACGGTGAGCGCGGCGTCTTGAAACGGCAGGTGCCGCAGTGGCTGAGCCTGCCGGAGTTCCGCGCGCTGGTCGTCGGGTTCGAGGACGCGCACGCCGCCCACGGCGGCGAGGGGGCACTTTATGTGCGGGTGCGGCGGAGCAAGAGAAGCTAAGCTAGAGCACCACTCTCTTCAGGAGTACCGCGTATGTCGAAAAAGCGAAAATCCAAGAAAACGAAATCCGCGGAAAAAGACCGCGACCCAAGCCGTGAGAAGAATCTCGAGCGCGATCTCGACGAGGCGCTGGAAGAAACCTTCCCGGCATCTGATCCGGTTGCGATGACCGATCCCGTTGTCGACGTGTTGAAAGGACGACGGAAAAGCAAATCAGCGCACGCTTAAAGGATGAACCGGCTCAAGTCGGTGTTCTTGGCAAGGTCGCCAATGTGCTTCTCCACGTAGGCGGCGTTGATTTTGACGGTTTCGCCTGACCGATCGGGAGCCGCAAATGATACTTCGTCAAGCACCCGCTCCATGACCGTTTGAAGACGCCGGGCGCCGATATTCTCGACGCTGGCATTCACGGCCACCGCGATGTCGGCGATGGCGTCGATTGCGTCCTCGCCGAATTCAAGAGTAACCCCTTCCGTTCCCATCAGCGCGATATATTGCTTGATCAGCGAGGCTTCGGGCTCGGTCAGAATGCGCCGTAAATCATCGCGCGTGAGGGCCTTGAGCTCCACGCGGATTGGCAGACGGCCTTGCAGCTCGGGCAACAGATCCGACGGCTTGGAGATGTGGAACGCGCCGGAGGCGATGAACAATATGTGGTCGGTTTTCACCGGGCCATGCTTGGTGTTGACGGTTGTGCCTTCGATCAGCGGAAGCAGGTCACGCTGCACGCCCTCGCGGGAGACGTCGGCGCCGCGCAGGCCTTCGCGCCCGGCGATCTTGTCGATTTCATCGAGGAAAACGATTCCGTTCTGCTCGACGGCGCGTATCGATTCCTGCACCAGTTGCTCGTTGTCGAGAAGCTTGTCGGACTCCTCATTGACCAGAATGGCGTGTGATTCATCAACCGTGACGCGTCGCGTTTTGGTGCGGCCGCCACCCAGTTTCCCGAAAATGTCGCCGATATTGATGGCGCCCATCTGTGCGCCCGGCATGCCGGGGATTTCGAACATCGGCATGCCTGCCCCGCCGGCCTGAACCTCGATTTCGATCTCCTTGTCGCGAAGTTCACCGTCACGCAGTTTCTTGCGGAAACTTTCGCGCGTGGCCGGGCTCGCTCCGGGACCGACAAGGGCGTTGAGCACGCGCTCTTCCGCAGATTGCTCGGCGCGCGCCTGCACATCTTTCCGCTTCTTTTCGCGAACAAGCGAAATGCCGATCTCGACCAGATCACGAACGATCTGCTCGACGTCGCGTCCTACATATCCAACTTCGGTAAATTTGGTCGCCTCGACCTTGAGGAATGGTGCGCCGGCAAGCCGGGCAAGACGCCGCGAAATCTCGGTCTTGCCGACGCCGGTCGGTCCAATCATCAGGATATTCTTCGGCAGAACCTCCTCGCGCAATTTCTCGTCGAGTTGCAATCGCCGCCAACGGTTGCGCAAGGCGATCGCGACGGCGCGTTTGGCGTCGCCCTGACCGACGATGTAGCGGTCGAGCTCGGACACAATTTCGCGGGGGGAGAAGTCGGTCAACGCGTGTACCCGGTTACGATTTCAGGGATTCGATAGTGACGTTGCGGTTGGTGAAAACACAGATTTCGGCGGCGATATCAAGTGATTTGCGCACGATCGCTTCGGCATCGAGCGGCCCATCGAGCAGCGCGCGCGCCGAGGCGAGTGCGTAATTGCCGCCGGAGCCGATGCCCATGACGCCATTCTCCGGCTCCAGCACGTCGCCGGTACCGGTGAGCACCAGGGAGACGTTGACGTCGGCGACGATCATCATGGCTTCCAGCCGGCGCAAGTAACGGTCGGTGCGCCAGTCCTTTGCGAGCTCGACTGCGGCACGGGTGAGCTGAGCGGGATATTGTTCGAGCTTGGCCTCCAGCCGTTCGAATAGCGTGAAGGCGTCGGCGGTGGCACCGGCAAATCCGCCAATTACGTCGCCTTTGCCGAGCCGGCGCACCTTCTTGGCATTGGATTTGACGATCGTTTGCCCGATTGTCACCTGGCCGTCGCCGCCAATGACCACTAGGCCGCCCTTGCGGACGGTGAGGATTGTGGTGCCGTGCCAGGAGGGAAGCTCGTTCGATGACATACGCTTAGGGCCCCAGATTTGCGTCATCTAGGCATGGCACAGCGTGTTTGCAAACCATTCGCAACGGATGTGGCGAATCCGCCAAACCCCTGATAAAAGGCGCGCGAATAAGGGATATTTGCATGCGCAAGGCCGCCGTCAAGCGAAAGACCAAGGAAACCGACGTTGAGGTCGAAGTCGATCTCGATGGCGCGGGTCGCGCGTCGGTCGCGACCGGTATTGGCTTTCTCGACCACATGCTCGATCTGCTCGCGCGGCACTCGCGCATCGACATCACGGTCAAGGCCAAGGGCGACCTGCACATCGACCATCACCATACCACCGAGGACGTCGGCATCGCGCTTGGTCAGGCGGTGAAGCAGGCGCTTGGCGACATGAAGGGCATCACGCGTTACGCCGATGTGCATGTGCCTATGGATGAGGCGTTGACCCGGGTCGCTATCGACATTTCTGGGCGTCCGTTTCTGGTATTCAAGGCCGAATTCGTGCGCGACAAGGTCGGCGAATTTGATACGGAGCTGGTGCAGGAATGGTTCCAGGCCTTTGCCATGAACTCCGGCATCACATTGCACGCCGAAACCCTGTACGGCAGCAATGACCATCATATCGCCGAGTCGTGCTTCAAAGGTCTTGCACGCGCGTTGCGGACGGCTGTCGCGATTGATCCGCGTGCCAGAGATGAAGTGCCGTCCACAAAGGGCTCGCTTGGCGGCTGACCGAATTGTTGCCGTCATCCTCGGCGATACGACGGGGTGACGTTGGTAGAGTAAACGAAATGCCCACTTTCACTGTGCACGCACCGCCGCCACGCAATGGCGAGACAAGAAGCGCTCCCGAGCGTTTTCTGTTCGTGCGCGACGGCTTTCATTTCTGGGCCTTCGTACTGGCGCCGTTATGGCTGCTGCTACGCCGCCTGTGGCTCGCTTTTGCAATCTATGTCGTCAGCTACGCCTTGGCCGGCATCGGGCTCGCTGTGTTGCGGGCGTCCGCTACGACACAATTTCTGGTGTGGCTGTCGATCGCGTTGCTGATCGGCTTTGAGGCGCCCAGCATATGGCGTTGGACCCTGGCGCGCAGGGGTTGGACCATGCTCGGCTTTGTTATCGGCGAGGATGCTGAAATGGCTGAGCGACGCTTTTTCGGCGAGTGGAGCAAGCACGCCGCAGCCTCTCCGCCCAATCCGCCGGCTTCGCCTGAACCGAAATATTCGACGCCGATGCGGCGCGGACCGCCGTCGCCATCCGATGTCATCGGTCTGTTCCCCGAGCCGGGAGCGCAACGGTGAGCGTTGCCATCGTCGACTATGGCTCCGGCAATCTGCATTCGGCGGCCAAGGCGTTTGAACGGGCCGCACGTGAAAGCGGATACAAACAGCAAATTGCTGTGACGAGCGATCCAGATGCAGTGGCGCGCGCCGACCGCATCGTGCTGCCTGGCGTTGGCGCATTCGCTGATTGCCGCCGCGGACTCGACGAAATTCCGGGAATGGTCGACGCTCTCGAACAGGGTGTACGGAAGAGCGGAAAACCGTTTTTCGGCATCTGTGTCGGCATGCAGTTGATGGCTGAACGCGGCCGCGAATATCAGGTGACACCGGGCCTTGGCTGGATCGCCGGCGAAGTCGACCGCATCAAACCATCCAATCCGGATTTGAAGATTCCGCACATGGGGTGGAACACCCTCAACGTGTTGAAGCCCCATCCGCTGCTGAAGGACATACAGGTTGGGCCGAGCGGCCTGCACGCCTATTTCGTGCACTCGTACGAACTCAAGGCCGCGCAGCAGAACGATCTGATAGCGCAGGCCGACTACGGCGGACCGCTAACGGCTATTGTCGGCCGCGACAATATGGTCGGCACCCAGTTTCACCCCGAGAAGAGCCAACGATTGGGTCTCGCGCTGATTGCCAATTTCCTGAAGTGGCAGCCGTGATTCTGTTTCCCGCGATCGATCTCAAGGAAGGTCTCGCTGTGCGCCTTAAACAAGGCGACATGACGCGCGCGACCATTTTTCATCGGGACCCGGCTGCGCAGGCGCGCGCCTTCGAACAGCAGGGCTTTGAGTATCTTCATATTGTTGACCTCGACGGCGCATTTGCCGGCAAACCGATGAACGCCGCGGCTGTTGACCGTATCCTCGAAACGGTGAGCATCCCGGTGCAGCTCGGCGGCGGCGTGCGCGATACGGCGACCGTCGAAAACTGGCTGGAGAAAGGCGTTACGCGTGTCATCATCGGCACCTCCGCGGTCCGCGATCCACCTTTCGTCAAACAGGCAGCGCGCGACTATCCAGGCCGCATTGCGGTTGGCCTCGATGCGCGCGACGGCAAGGTGGCGGTTGAAGGCTGGGCCGAAACCTCGCAACTGTCGGCGCTCGAAATAGCCCGGCGCTTCGAGGACGTGGGCGTAGCGGCCATCGTCTATACCGACATCGCACGGGATGGGATGCTGCAGGGCCTCAATCTCGATGCGACAATTTCACTTGCCGAGGCGATTTCCATTCCGGTGATTGCGTCCGGCGGCCTTGCCTCGATCGGCGACATCAAGGCGCTGCTGGAGCCGCGCGCAAAAAAGCTCGCTGGCGCTATCGTCGGTCGTGCGCTCTATGACGGGCGGCTGGACGCCGCAGAGGCGCTCATGTTGATCCGCACAGCAAGGACGACTGCCTGATGTTCAAGGTCCGCGTCATTCCCTGCCTCGACGTGAAAGACGGCCGAGTGGTCAAGGGCGTCAATTTCGTCGATCTGCGCGACGCCGGCGATCCCGTCGAGGCGGCCATCGCATATGATGCGGCAGGCGCCGACGAGTTGTGCTTCCTCGACATCACCGCAAGCCATGAAAACCGCGACACGATCTACGACGTTGTGACGCGCACGGCGGAGGCCTGCTTCATGCCGCTTACGGTCGGCGGCGGTGTGCGGACGGTCGATGACATCCGCAAACTGCTCACGTGCGGAGCCGACAAGGTATCGATCAACACTGCCGCGGTCAGCCGGCGCGCCTTTGTGAAGGAAGCCGCAGAAAAGTTCGGCGATCAGTGCATCGTGGTGGCGATTGATGCCAAGAGGGTTTCCGGGCTGGACGGAAAGGACCGATGGGAAATTTTCACCCACGGCGGCCGAAACCCCACCGGCATTGAAGCGATCGGCTATGCCGAGGAGGTCGTTGCACTGGGGGCTGGAGAAATTCTCCTGACATCGATGGACCGCGACGGCACGAAGAAGGGTTATGACATTCCGCTCACGCGGGCGATTGCCGATGCGGTCACCGTCCCGATCATTGCCTCGGGCGGGGTAGGCACACTTAATCACATGGTTGAGGGCATTCGCGACGGACACGCGACTGCGGTGCTGGCAGCGTCAATTTTCCACTTTGGCGAGCACAGTGTGCGCGAGGCCAAGTCCTATATGGCGAAGGCGGGGCTGCCGATGCGGCTCGATCCCTAGCTGCAACAGTGCTATTGAGCCGCGCAAAGAGGCCTCCATGACCAAGTTTACCCTGGCTGACCTGGAGAAGCGGATCCACGAGCGCGCCAAGGCGAGCGCGGCGGAATCCTATACCCGCGCCCTCATCGACAAGGGCGTCGCTCATTGCGCCAAGAAACTGGGCGAGGAGGCCATCGAAACGGGACTGGCCGCCGTGCAGGATGACGATAGCCGGCTGATCGCGGAATCGGCCGATCTTCTCTATCATCTGCTGGTGCTGCTGGAGGCCCGTGGCGTTACTCTGGCGCAGGTCGAAGCGGCGCTCGAAAAGCGCACGGCGCAAACCGGACACGAGGAAAAGGCCTCGCGTTCACGCGGCTGACTGCAATGATGGAACAGCGGACCGAAGAAAATCTTTCGCCCTACCGCACCTTTTCACGTGCGGCATGGGCGGCATTGCGCGAAGACACGCCGATGACGTTGGCCTCGGAAGAGGTCACGCGTCTGCGCTCGCTGCACGACCGGCTCGACATGACCGAGGTCGAGGAAATCTATCTGCCGCTTTCGCGACTGCTATCGATGTACGTGGCGGCGACGCAGCGGTTGTTTCGTGCGCAGGAGCGTTTCCTCGGCACCGAGGACGTGAAGATGCCCTACATCATCGGTGTTGCCGGTTCGGTTGCGGTCGGCAAGTCAACCACGGCGCGCGTGCTGCAGGCCTTGCTGGCGCGCTGGCCGAACGTGCCCAAGGTCGACCTGATCACCACGGATGGCTTCCTCTATCCGAACGCGATACTCGAACGTGAAGGCCTGATGGAAAAGAAAGGCTTTCCTGAGAGCTATGACCTGCCGGCACTGCTGCGTTTCCTTTCCGATGTGAAGGCGGGGCGCCGCCCTGCGCGAGCACCGGTCTATTCCCATCTCATCTATGACGTGATGCCCAACCAGTGGGTCGAGGTCGACAGGCCGGACATTCTCATCGTCGAAGGCTTGAACGTGCTGCAGACCGGCCGATTGCCGAAGGACGGCAAGGCGATTCCGTTCGTGTCGGACTTTTTCGATTTCTCGGTCTATCTCGACGCCGACGAGGATGTTCTCAAGTCCTGGTATGTGGATCGGTTCTTGACCTTGCGCGGCACGGCGTTCCGCGATCCGAAATCCTATTTTCACCGGTATTCAAATTTGTCCGACGAGGAAGCGACCGAAACGGCCTCGACGATCTGGTCGCGCATTAACCTGGTCAACTTGCACGAAAATATTCTGCCAACCCGGCTGCGCGCCGATCTCATATTGAAGAAAGGCGAAAGCCACCTGGTCGAGAACGTTTCGCTGCGGCGGCTGTGATCATGCCGCGATCATGCCGCTCGGCGGCTGAGATCGAAATGATCGAAATAGCGTTGCTTGATCGCCGATACTGGCAGAACAATGAGCACGTCGGTGGTGCCGAACTCGTGGTCGATCACTGCACCGTCGCCAATATAGGCGCCAAGCCGCAGGTAACCCTTGATCAGGGGCGGGAGCGCGCGTAGCGCGGCTTTCGGGTTGATCGCCTCCTTCGACATCCGGTTCATGTCCACGTAACGTTTCGGCAGGGCATGCGCGCGCCACGCATCCGGCGCGGGCGCATAGTGATGCAGAAACGACAGCGGTAACGCGAGTCGCTTGGGATCGGTGCCGTCGAGGCTCGCGCATCCGAACATCACATCACAGCGATTTTGCAGGATGTACGCATGGATGCCGTGCCACAGCAGCTCGACCGTGCGTTTGTTGCGGTAGGGCGCAAGGACGCAGGAACGGCCAAGCTCAAGGAATTGCAGATTGCCGTGGCGCGCGATCAGCGGGCCGATATCGAATTCGCCGGCGCTGTAGAAGCCACCATAGTCCTCCGCCAGCGGCTGTCGCAGCAGCCGGTAAGTGCCGACCACGGCCGGACGATTGAGCGCGCCTCGCTCCCGCGCCGCGCGATCAAGCACAAGCAGGTGGTCGCAGATTGCGTCATAGCCATCAATGTCGCGCCGCGCGAGCAAGCGGGCAGGATTCGCGATAGCCGGACCCTCCTGATAAAACACTTGGTAGCGAACCTTTTGTGCCTGGCGCACTTCGGCAGCGGTCTGAGCCAGCCGCACTTCCAGTGAGCCAACGCGGCCGAGGGTCTGCGTCGGACGGTGTGCGCGGGCTGCCCAGGCTTGCAATCCGCCGTAGGCCTGTAACGACGAAATTATTCCAGGCAGGCCAGGCCCACCCGGTGTCGGGCGAAACCGCTCGAACAGTCTGCGCTGGGGGTGGAAAGTCTCTCGGTGGGCGACGGGCATCGAGGTCCTTTTTCGACGTTAAATGCGCAAAATCGAGCCGGTTAGCCGGTGTCCGATTGGCGAATCATGGGTGGATGACCGGTGCCCCCCTACAGCACGGACCGGCCACGGAATTATGACAATGTGGGGAAATTGACGTCAGGCTGCAAGCGGGCCGCAGCGGATCGGATGCGTGGCTCGAGGCCGCATTCAGCGCGCCGCGCAGCCGCTCGCGATCGAACGATTTCACTAACAGACTATCCAATCCGGCGGCGAGTGCAGCTTCATGGTCTTGCGGACGGATTACGCTGCACTCTGTATTTCGTCGGCAAGCGCGCGATAGGAGAGCGCCTCTGCGAGGTGCACGCGGCCGATAGATTCTGCGGCGTCCAGATCGGCGAGCGTGCGTGCAACGCGCAAGACCCGATGGTAGCCGCGCGCTGACAGGCGCATGGAGTCGGAAGCATCCCGCAGGAGCGCCATGCCGGCGGGGTCCGCCCGTGCGACGGCCTCCAGGGCAGGCCCGCTCACTTGCGCATTTGTGCGCACGTTGGCCAGGCCCATCCCGGCGTAACGCTCGGTCTGAGTGTCGCGCGCGCGCGCGACACGTGCGGCCACCTCCCGGCTGCCTTCGCTCGGCGGCGGCAGAATCAAATCAGCGGCGGTGACCGCCGGGACCTCGATATGCAGATCGATCCGATCGAGCAGGGGACCAGACAGCCGCCCCTGGTATTCGGCCGCACATCGGATGTTCATCCCGCGTTTGCAGGAAAAACCGGGATCGCTGGCGCGCCCGCAGCGGCAAGGGTTCATCGCCGCCACCAGCATGAAACACGCGGGGTAGGTGACGCGATGGTTGGCGCGTGCGATCGAGACTTCGCCTGTTTCGAGCGGTTGGCGGAGCGAGTCGAGGACCTGTCCGGAAAATTCCGGAAGCTCGTCGAGAAACAGGACGCCATTGTGCGCAAGCGAGATTTCGCCCGGTCGTGCACGCAAGCCGCCGCCAACCAGTGCCGGCATCGAGGCCGAATGATGGGGCGAGCGGAACGGCCGTCGATTGGTCAGCGCGCCGTCGTCGATCTCGCCGGCGATCGACGAAATCATCGAGACTTCCAGCAACTCGGCGGGAGCGAGCGGCGGCAGAATCGTCGGCAGCCGCGCCGCGAGCATCGACTTGCCGGCACCCGGAGGACCAATCATGAGAAGGTTGTGTCCGCCCGCAGCCGCGACCTCGAGCGCGCGCTTGGCGCTTTCCTGTCCCTTGATGTCCGCGAGGTCGAGCATGCCGGCATTACGTTCGCGAATTTTAGGCTGCGGCCGTGCAAGAACCTGCGTACCCTTGAAGTGATTGGCGAGCTGGATCAGCGACTGCGCCGCGACGATCTCGATTTCGGGACTGGCCCAGGCCGCTTCGGGCCCGCATGCGTTCGGGCAGATCAGGCCCTGGCCGCGTCCATTGGCGCCGATCGCGGCCGGCAGCACACCGGCAACCGCGGCGATCGAGCCGTCGAGGCCGAGCTCGCCCAGAACGGTGAAGCTGTTCAATGCGTCGTGCGGAATTGCGCCGATGGCCGCCATGAGGCCGAGTGCGATCGGCAAGTCGTAGTGGCTGCCTTCTTTCGGAACATCGGCGGGGGCGAGATTGACGGTGATGCGACGGGCGGGAAGCGCGAGACCGGAGGCGACCAGCGCAGCACGCACACGCTCCCTGGCTTCCGAGATGGCCTTGTCGGGCAGGCCGACAATATTGAATGCAGGCAAGCCCGGGGCGACCTGGACCTGCACGTCGACGGCACGGGCCTCGATGCCCTCGAACGCCACGGTGGCGACGCGCTGAACCATGCAACCGCACCTCTGGTATTACACGCAATAGTAGTAGCGGAAGGAAATGGCAGGCACAAGAACGATTCATGAACAATATTTTGGGCAAAGACGCCAAGGATATGATTGATTTGGCACTTTTGGCTGTTGATCATGAGGGTGGAAAGCCGGTGGAGAACTGCATGACCATCCTGCGAGGTCTAACGATTGCCCTCCTGTTCACGGCGCTCCTGCTCATGGCGCCTGGGGTCCCGGCCTCAGGCCAGGATCTCAGACCGTGGAAGCACGGCGTCATCGAGCCGAAGGGCGACGCCGGCTTCATGGTGATGGTGGGGCAGCGTGATTTCGCGTCGAAGCGTGGCCTGAAAATCGAAATCGTTGCGCTGAAAAATGGCGCGACCGCGCACAAGGCTTTGCTCGCGGGCGAGCTCGACAGCATCGAATCAAGCCCGGGAGCGGCAATCCTCGCTGGCGCACGCGGGGCCGACATCAAAATTCTCGGCTGCGACTGGCCGGGCGTGCCGCATGGGCTGATGGTGAGATCGACCATCGGCAAGGTGGAAGATCTCAAGGGCAAGACAATTGCGGTGGCGGCACCGGGGTCGCTGCCTAATCTGCTGATCAATGCGATCCTCGATCAGCACAAGATCGCCGCATCGGAAATTCGTTTCGCCAATCTTGGTGGGGACCTCGACCGCTTCAAAGCGGTGGTCGCCGGTGTCGCCGATGCCGGCGTCGTCGCCGCGGAGTTCATGGCGGTTGCGCCTAACGATGTGAAGATGCTGATCGCCGGACACGACGCCCTGCCCAATTACGTGCGCCTCTGTCTGACAATGACCGGAAAGACAATTGTTGAACGGCGAACCGACGCGATCAATTTTATTGCCGCCGAAATCGAGGCGCTGACATTTGCGGTTAGCCATCGCGACGAAACGATTAAGCTCACGCAAGACACTATTAACGCCAAACCGGACGATCCGCGTCCGGCCTACGCCTTTGACGATACGGTGGCGCAACATGCCGTCGATCCGTCAGTCACGTTGCCCCTCAACAAACTCAACTGGATGCAGAACGAACTTGTGAAGGCCGGCAATCTCAAGATACCGATCGATCTGTCGAAGATCACCGATGCCGGGATTCGCGCCGAGGCGGCGGAACGTGCGAGAAATTAGATTTTCACCGGTGCCATGATGCCGGCGGGGAAAATCTCTTCTGGCCTGGCAAGCCGGTGCGCGATGCCTTGCTCGTGCGCGTAGCGCAAGAACAATTCCAGCGTCGGCCGGTTCGCCTCGATTCCATAGGGAAAGAGATCGCCGAACATCTGCTGCATGCGCATCGCATAGCTCGTCAGCCATGGCACCGGATAACGCGATACGGCTGGATCCAGGATGCGTTCGAGACTTCGGCGTTTCGAGTCCTCGAACGCGTTATAGAGATTGCGCGCGACCCAGGGCTGGCCATCGAGAATCGACTTGCGCATCGCTATCACGTGCATGATCGGATAGACGCGCGTTTCCTCAAAATAGCGTTGTTCTATTGCTTCGTAATCGGGGAACAGACGCACGACGTCCGGGTGCTTTTCCCGGAACGAATTCGGCGGCCGTGCGATGATCACGCAATCCAGTTCGCCCGAAGCAATCATGCTGCTCAAGGTCTTGTCCGGCATGCTGGTGAGCTGAACGCCTTTTGGAAGCGATAGCTCTACCTTTTCAATGCGCCCGGCATCATTTGTCCCCGCCTGTCTCCAGTCGATGTCGGAGAGGGCAACGCCGCCCTCATGCATCAGCCAGCCGCGCATATAGACCGCGGCGGTGTGCGCCCATTCCGGCACGCCAATGCGTTTTCCCCGAAGATCGCTGGCGGTTTTGATGCCGGCCTTGCGATTTACATAAAATGAAGCGAAGCGGAACAACCGCGATGCGTAGACCGGCAAACCGATAATGTCGGAATCCTTGCGCGTTACCTGCGCCGCAAATTTGGCAAAGGATAATTCGGAGACGTCCCACTCGCGATTGAAAGTGAAACGCGAAAAAATCTCGTGATGACCGAGCGTAAGCCAGTTCGCTTCGATGCCTTCCGCGCGTACAAGCCCAAGACGGAAATCGCGGAAGTGGTCGTAGTCGGTCGTGGCGATGGTCAGCGTAATACTCATGCGCGGCGCTTCGCCTCGATGCTGTCCCAGATCAGGGCCGCGACATCGGGTCCGCCGAGGTTCTTGATCGCGCGAATTCCGGTAGGCGAGGTGACGTTGATCTCGGTGAGATAGCCATCGATCACATCGATGCCGACAAACAGCAGGCCGCGCTCGCGCAAGGCAGGACCAATTCGTTTGCAGATCTCCGCTTCGCGCTTCGTTAACTCGGTTGCCGCCGGCGCGCCTCCTCGCACCATGTTCGAGCGCAGGTCGTCGACTGCCGGAATGCGATTGACTGCCCCGGCATATTCGCCGTCAACGAGGATGATGCGCTTGTCACCGTGCTTGATGTTCGGAAGAAATTTCTGCACCACCCATTGCTCGCGGAATGTGGCGGTGAACAGATCGTAAAGCGAGCCGAAATTGAGATCTTCGCGCGCCAGCCGGAACACCGCTTCGCCGCCTTTACCGTAAAGCGGCTTCATCACGATGTCGCCGTGTTCGGCGCGAAACGCCTTGATCTCGGCGAGATCGCGCGAAATCAGTGTCGCCGGCATCAGGTCGGGAAATTCGGTGACGAAGACTTTTTCCGGGGCGTTGCGCACATGCGCCGGATCGTTGACCACCAGCGTCTTGGGGTGGATGCGCTCGAGCAGATGCGTGGTCGTCACATAGGCCAGGTCGAAAGGGGGGTCCTGGCGCAGCAGCACGACGTCGAATGCCGTGAGCTCCGTCCGCCGCGGTTTATCCAATGTAAAATGGTCGCCGGCCTTGTCGCGCACGCTGAGCGACTCGACATGGGCGAACACGCGGCCGTTGAGCAAAGCCAGCCGGTCAGGCGTGTAATAAGCAAGCTGGTGGCCGCGTTTTTGTGCTTCCAGCAGAAGGGCGAAGGTCGAGTCGCCCTTGATATTGATCCGCTGGATCGGATCCATTTGCACCGCGATTTTAAGGCTCATGACTACCTTATAGGCGAATAAAGCGTTAACACATTACCAGCACTATAGCCGCTTCGGGACTGATGTTGCACGGCCGGGGGGCTACCGGTGAATCTGCCAAAGCTTTCGATTGCAGCCCGGCTCTATGCGATTTTCGCATTGATGGCGGCGACGACCGTTGCGCTGTCCGTGGTCGCAGTTTCGAACGCCCGCAACCATGCGGCGCTCACCGACGATTTCGAATCCGCCAATAACGGCAGCTGGAACGTCGAGCGCATTAACGGCCTGATATTTGCCACAGTGATGGACGCGCGGGGCATATATATGTCGGCCGATCGGGCCGAAGCCGCCAAATACGCCGACTCCCTGCTCAAGGTCACCGATCAGATCAGCGGGGTGATTGGTGACTGGCAACGCAGCGTTCGCAACAGCGACGCGCTCGCGTTCAGCAATTTTGCCGTCCGGATTAACGGGTACCAGGATTCCCTGTATGCCCTTGCGCCTGTCGCCAAGCAGTCGGGCGCACAAGCCGCACGAGAATGGTCCGACAAAAATCAGCCGGCTGAAATTCGCAGCGCGCTCAGCAAGGATCTGGCAACGTTGAGCCAGCACTACAGCGATACGGCCAGCCGGATCTATACACAGATCGACGAAGGCATCGATCATACCGCCCTGCTGCTGACAGTCCTGGCGTGCATTGCGGTCGCGCTGGCGGTGGTGGGTGTGGCGATCATCGCACGCAGCGTGACCAGGCCGATCGCCGACATTACAAGCATTACGCAAGCTGTTGCGGGCGGCGACGGCGCCATCACCATACCGTTCAGCGATCGCCGCGACGAAATCGGCGCGCTGGCACGGTCGATCGGCGTGTTCCAGAACGCCATGCGCAGCAATGAGGAGCTCAATCGCACCGTCCGCAACGACGCCAATCTGCGCGCTCGGCGCCAGGAGCAGGTGTCGAACGAAATCTCGCATTTCTCCGGCGAGGTGGAGGCGACGTTGGCTGAACTTGGGCGCATTTCCGATGAGATGCTTGCCGCCTCGACCCAGCTCACGGCGGCTGCCGACAATGCCTCGCGCAAGACGTCACGGGCGGGAGAGACTTCCTCGGAAGCGTCTGCCAACGTGCGCGACATCGCTTCGGCCGCTGATGAATTGTCCGCATCGGTCAACGAGATCGACCGCCAGGTGGCGCAGTCCAATGCCATTGCCACCAAGGCGGTCAACGAAGTCGAATCCACGAATATTGCAGTCAAGGAGCTCGACGAAGCCGCCGCACGCATCGGCGACGTGGTCAAGCTCATCACCGACATCGCTGAACAAACCAACCTGCTCGCGCTGAACGCGACCATCGAGGCCGCGCGCGCCGGCGAAGCTGGCCGCGGGTTCGCGGTGGTGGCGGGTGAAGTCAAGGCGCTTGCCGGGCAAACCAGCCGCGCCACCGAGGAAATCGGCTCGCAAATTGCCGGCATGCAGCGTGCAACCCAGCGTTCGATCACGGCAATCACCGGGATTGAACAGACGATCCGCGAAATCGGCAATATCAGCAGTGCCATCGCCGCCGCGGTCACCGAGCAGGGTGCCGCAACTCAGGAAATCGCGCGCGGCGTAGAGGTCGCGGCGGAGCGCACGGTCGAGACGGCGAGGGAAGTCAATTTAATGGGTGCGGCCACCCAGGACACACGTTCGAGCGCCGCGACGGTCAAATCGGTGGCGGACGATCTCGGCAGCGTCGCCAGCCGGATTCGCGGGCAGGTCGACCAATTCTTCGAACGGCTCAGCGCCTAGCTTGCTTCGAAAGCGGCCGGGATGTGGCGCGGAATTTTGCCGGGCGCCACCAGGATCGCGTCGAACCGGATATCGCGAATCGTTTGGTCGGGATTTGCCGCCAGCCAAATCTCGGCAGCGGCCGCAATGCGCCGACGCTGCCGATCGCTGACCGCTTCCGCGGCCTCATCAAGGCTTGCACGCGCTTTCACCTCGGCAAACACAAGGAGGTGGCGCCGGCGCGCGACGATATCAATTTCACCAAGCGGGCTCCGCCAGCGTCGCGCCAAAATGCGGAATCCCTTCGCGATCAGGAAAACGGCAGCGCGGCTTTCGGCGGAGATGCCGACCCGAAACGCTGCCTGCCGTTCCGGACGCGGCGCAGGCTTTAGCGGGCGGGATGGTTGATCAGTCTGTGTCATCGGCGGTGTCTCTGGCGAGCGTGAGTGCGCGCTGATAGACCTCGCGGCGCGGGCGGCCGGTGGCGAGCGCAACCTCGCCGACCGCGTCTTTGACAGAGACACGCGTCAAGGCCTGGCGCAGCAAGTCGTCTATGTTGTCCGCCGGTTCACCGCCATCCGGGGGCGGTGCCACGACGATGACAAACTCGCCGCGCGTCTCCGCACCTGTGGAATATTCGTGCGCCAGGGTCACAAGATCGCTGCGTTTCACTTCTTCGTGCAATTTTGTCAGTTCGCGGCAGATTGCGGCTTCGCGCGTTCCCAGGGTGGCGGCGAGATCGGCGAGTGCTGCCGCAATACGCGGACCACTCTCGAACAACACAAGCGTCGCCTGAACGTTGGCGAGCACGGCAATGCGTTTTTGCCGCGCACTTTGTCTGGGCGGGAGAAAGCCTTCGAAGAAGAAATGATCCGTTGGCAATCCGGCGACCGAAAGCGCGGTCAGCACAGCCGATGCGCCAGGAAGCGCGGTCACCGCATGACCGGCCTCGCAGGCCGCTCGCACAAGCTTGTAGCCCGGGTCGGAAATTAAAGGCGTGCCGGCATCCGAAACCAGCGCGACAGCCTGACCGTCGGCGAGTCGTGCGAGCAATTTTGGCCGTGCCTCGGCCGCATTGTGCTCATGGTAGGAGGTGAGCGGTGTTGTGATGCCATAGCGTTCCGTGAGCTTGCGGGTAACGCGGGTATCCTCGCAGGCAATGACGTCGGCACCCGCGAGCAGTTCGAGGGCGCGCAGGGTGACATCGCCGAGATTTCCAATCGGTGTGGCGACCAGATAGAGACCGGGTGCGGCCTCGGCCGCCTTGATTGCGGTTCCAAAAGGCGCGTACCGGCGGGGCGCTGCTTTGCTTTCAGTTGCCATAGACGGCACTCTAGACGGCCACCTTTGGCACGTCATCGGTAGCAAAATCTATCGCCCATTCATACCCTTAACTTTTGTAGCGATACCGGTTACGACTCACACAGAATCGTCGCGCGGGGAGCGACCATGCCGTGTATGTCGCGCAAGGAGGGGATGCTGGCGCATGCGTGGTATCGCGCGCGCACGGTTCTATCCGTTTCCGCGGCGGCAATAGTACTCGCCGCGTGCGCCACCCAATTGGGAGGCGGCGCGCCGACGCCACAGCCGGGCGAGCCGACGTCAGCGAACGCTTCTGTCGGTGAAGGCCAGGTTCGTGTCGCTATGATCCTGCCGCTATCCTCACAAGGTAACGCCGGCGTTGCTGCACAATCGATGAAAAACGCCGCCGAAATGGCGCTCGCCGAATTCAGGAGTCCCAACGTCCAGCTCCTGGTGAAAGATGACGGCGGCACTCCGCAAGGCGCACAAGCCGGCGCCCAGCAGGCCATCTCCGAAGGTGCAGAGATCATCATCGGTCCGCTGTTCGCGCAATCAGTCAGCGCTGTCGGACAGGTTGCGCGCGCACGCAATATTCCGGTGATCGCGTTTTCCACCGATGCCAGTGTGGCTGCGCGCGGCGTCTATTTGTTGAGCTTCCTGCCCGAAACGGATGTACGGCGTATCGTTGAATTTGCAGTTTCGCGCGGCAAGCGTTCATTTGCCGCGCTCTTGCCGGACAATGCTTACGGCACGGTGGTGGAAGCGGCGTTCCAGCAGGAAGTGTCGCGCCACGGCGGCCGTGTCCTGGCGCTGGAAAAATATCCGCCGGATGCGAACCGAATGTCCGAGGTTGCCCGCCGCGTTGCGCAGGCGGCGAACCAGGTCGACAGTATTTTCATTCCCGATGGTGCCGACGCTGTGCCGCAGGTCGTGCAGGCGCTCGCCGCCGACGGCGTGAATCTCAAGCGGGTGCAGTTGCTCGGCACGGGGCTGTGGGACGATCCGCGTGTGTTCTCGACGGCCGCGCTCGAGGGCGGGTGGTATGCGGCGCCGGAGTCAACCGGCTTCCGAAGTTTCTCCGGACGGTATCGCGCCCGCTACGGACAGGATCCGGTGCGTACGGCGACCCTGGCCTATGATGCTGTGGCGCTGGTCGCTGCGCTTGTGAAGACGCAAGGACCGCAACGCTTCAGCGAGCAGGTGCTGACCAATCCGTCGGGCTTTGCCGGTATCGACGGCGTGTTTCGTTTCCGTTCTGAAGGGCCAAATGAGCGTGGCCTGGCCGTTCTGCGGGTGACGCCTTCCGGAGGCCAGGTCATCAGTCCGGCACCACGCTCTTTCCAGCCAGGGACATAACCTAGGCCGCGAGATCCGCGACCACCGCATCGAGCAGCGGGAAGCCGCTCTGCGTCACGCGCAACCGGCCGTCGGCGGTCGTTTCCACCGCGCCTTCGTTGCGCAAAATCGAAATACGCCCGGGATTGAGATTGCGGCCGGACAGCGCGGTGTAGCGCGCGAGATCGATCCCTTCGGCGAGCCGCAGTCCCATCAGCAGATATTCGTCGGCCGCTTCACCCGAGGTGAGCTTCTCTTCGACGGTCAGGCCCGCGCCGGTTTCTTCCACGCGCATCAGCCATGCTTCCGGCCGTTTTTCTGTTTCGGTCGCGATGCGGCCGGTGTCGATTGTCAGCCGCCCATGTGCGCCCGGTCCGATTCCCGCGTAGTCATGTCCGCGCCAGTAAACCAGATTGTGCCGGCATTGCGCGCCGGGCCGCGCGTGATTGGAAATCTCGTAAGCTGGCAGGCCGGCATTGGAGCAAATTGTCTGCGTGAGATCATAGAGATCGCGCGCGAGATCCTGGTCCGGAACGGCGAGCTTGCCCGCCCGGTGCAAGCCGAAGAACGGCGTGTCCGGTTCGATGGTCAACTGATAGAGCGAGAGATGTTCGGCGGCTTCGGCGATCGCGCGCCTGAGTTCCGCCGCCCAGCCGTCGAGCGTTTGCCGGGGCCGCGCGTAGATCAGATCGAACGAGTAGCGGTCAAATATCGAGCGCGCGACGGCAACCGCATCAAGCGCTTCCTGCGCGGTGTGCAGACGGCCGAGTTCCTTCAGCGATGCGTCGTCGAGCGCCTGTACGCCGAGCGATACGCGGTTGACGCCGGCTGCCCGAAACCCCCGGAAACGCGTCGCTTCCACGCTGGTCGGGTTCGCCTCCAGCGTGATCTCGACGTCCGGCGCAATGGTCCAGTGTTTGCCGATGCAATCGAGAATTGCCTGCACGGATGACGGCTGCATCAATGACGGCGTGCCGCCGCCGAAGAAAATACTCGATACGGTGCGGTGAGGCACACGCGCGGCCATCGCGGCGATCTCGGTTTCGTACGCACGAAGGAACCGTGCCTCGTCGATGCCGCCATGACGCACATGGCTGTTGAAGTCGCAATAGGGGCATTTCGAAAGGCAAAACGGCCAGTGCACATAAACCGCGAAGGGCGTTGTTAAGCTCATGATAAGCATCATAGTCCGGGCGACACACGGCAGCTAGGGCGGGAGCACTCTCGCCGAGTACGATTGATTAAAATTGTAACGATCGGGAACAAACTCAAGCCTTGGACAAACACGCCTCGGCGAGTTTCATGAATGCCCGCGCGCGGTGTGACAGGCCTTGCCCTTGCGGCGGCAAACCGTGTTTTTCCTCAGCGCTCATCTCACCGAATGTACGGTCGAAGCCATCTGGGCGGAAAAGCGGATCGTAACCAAAACCTCTGGTACCGCGTGGCGGCCACACTGCGATCCCGTCAATGCGGCCTTCGAATTCCTCCACATGGCCATCAGGCCAGGCAAGACACAGCGCGGCGATGAAATGCCCGCGCCTTTGCTCGGGTGCTTTCGCGCCACGTTCGATCAGCAACGTCTGAATTTGATTCATGGCGGCGCGAAAATCCTTGCCAGGTCCTGCCCATCGCGCCGAGTGAATGCCCGGTTCGCCATCAAGCGCATCGATGACCAGACCGGAGTCGTCGGCGAATGCCGGTTTTTCACTTGCCCGTGCGGCCGCCAGCGCCTTGATGCGCGCATTGGCGGCAAAGCTCGTTCCGGTTTCTTCCGGCTCAGGCAGGCCGAGCTCGGCAGCGGAGTGCGTGTCGATGCCGTAAGGCGCGAGCAGCTCGCGCATTTCCCTGAGCTTGCCTGGATTGTGGGTAGCGATCACCACCACCCCGGTGAGTTGTCTGCTCACATCACCGCCATTTTCTGCAGGCTGACAAGCTTTTCGATGCCCTTGCGCGCGAGCGCGAGCAATGCAGCGAACTGATCTTCACTGAACGGAGTTTTCTCGGCGGTGGCCTGGATTTCCACGATGTTGCCGGACCCCGTCATCACAAAATTGGCGTCAGTGTCGGCTTCCGAATCCTCTGCATAGTCGAGGTCGAGCACCGCTGTCCCTTTGCATACACCGCAGGACACCGCGGCGATGTGATCGCGCAAGACGGTCGTCTTGATCATGTCACGGGCCTTCATCCAGCTCAGACAGTCGGCGAGCGCGACCCAAGCACCGGTGATGGACGCGGTGCGCGTTCCGCCGTCGGCCTGAATCACGTCGCAATCGACGGTGATTTGCCGTTCGCCGAGCGCCGGCAGATCGACCACCGATCGCAGGCTCCGTCCGATCAACCGCTGAATCTCGACAGTACGGCCGCCTTGCTTGCCGGCACTTGCCTCGCGTCGTGTGCGTTCCGACGTTGCCCGCGGCAGCATGCCGTACTCGGCAGTCACCCAGCCACGGCCCTGACCTTTGAGCCAGGGCGGCAGCCGCTCCTCCAGGCTGGCGGTGACCAGCACATGGGTATCGCCGAATTTCACGAAACAGGAGCCTTCGGCGTATTTAACCACCCCGCGTTCCAGCGAAACCGCGCGCAGCTCATCGACTTCTCGGCGGCTCGGCCGCATATGATGTGCTCCCTGATCTTGGCTGGACACCATACTGATACACCCGGCTTGAACAAGACCGCCCCGATGGTCAATTGTTGGCTGGGTTTGAGGAGTTAGGCCTTGGCGTCTCACGATATCCCGATTGGCGCGACACAGGTGAGCCTCGCGGCGCTCAATGAGCGTTCACGCGAGATTTTCCGCCAGATCGTCGAAAGCTATTTCGCTACCGGGGAACCGGTAGGTTCCCGCAATTTGTCGCGGCTGTTGCCGATCACGCTGTCGCCGGCCTCGGTCCGCAATGTGATGTCGGACCTGGAACAGCTCGGCCTGATCTATGCTCCGCATACGTCGGCCGGCCGGCTGCCAACCGAACTCGGCCTGCGGTTTTTCGTCGATGCTCTGATGCAGGTGGGCGATCTGACCGAGCAGGACCGGCGTTCGATCGAGGCGCAGGTCGCCGGCACTCGCACGGCACAGTCGATGGAAGCCGTGCTCACCGAAGCCTCGCAAATGCTTTCCGGATTAACCCGTTCGGCCGGCGTTGTGCTCACCGCCAAGCACAACGTTCGGCTCAAGCATGTTGAATTCGTGCGCCTGGAGCCCGAGCGGGCGCTTGCGGTTCTCGTTGCAGAGGACGGGCAGGTTGAAAACCGGGTGCTCAACGTCCCGCCCGGACTGCCGACCTCTTCGCTCACGGAAGCCGGCAATTTTCTCAACTCCCGCATTCGCGGCAAGACGCTCGCCGATTTGTGCGGCGAAATCGAAAAAGCCGTGACGGAAGGTCAGGCCGAACTCGATCAACTGACGCAGAAGGTGATCGCCGCCGGGCTGGCCAGCTGGTCAGGCGGCGATGACGAAGACCGCCAGTTGATCGTACGAGGCCATGCCAATCTGCTGGAAGATCTTCGCGCGCTCGACGACCTTGAACGCGTGCGCTCGCTGTTCGATGCGCTGGAGACCAAGCGCGGAGTGATCGACCTGCTCGGCCGGGCCGAACGGGCTGACGGTGTACGCATCTTCATCGGCTCGGAGAATAACCTGTTCTCGCTCTCCGGCTCTTCGACCATCGTCGCGCCCTACCGTGATGGTAAGGGTCGCATTGTCGGGGTGATCGGCGTCATCGGCCCCACAAGGCTCAACTATGCCCGTGTTATTCCCATGGTCGACTATACCGCGCGGGTCGTGAGCCGCCTGCTGGCTCCCTAAAAGCTTGATTTTTCACGCCGGAGCCCTGATATCCCGGGGATCCGGATATTGCTGAGGATGGATTTGAGCACGATGACGGACCCAACCGCCCGCCAGGACGAAACCGTGGCCACCGAGACTGACAGCGCTACGGCTCCCAAAGCGGCCGATCCCGTGGCGGAAGCCAAGGGCGAAGCAGCCGAATTCAAGGACAAGCTGCTGCGCACGCTCGCGGAAATGGAGAACCTTCGCAAACGCACCGAGCGCGAGGTTCTCGACTCCCGCGTGTATGGCATTGCGGGATTCGCCCGCGACGTTCTGGCGGTCGCAGACAACATGCATCGCGCGCTGGAAGCCATCGGCCCCGAGTTGCGCCAGGCCGCCGACGCCAAGGTGAAGGCATTCATTGAAGGCATAGAACTTACCGAGCGCGAGCTCCTCAAAACGCTGGAGAAGAACGGCGTCAAAAAATTCTCGCCGCAGGGTGAGCGGTTCGACCCCAATGTGCACCAGGCGATGTACGAAGTTCCGACGTCCGATCAATCGCCGGGACAGGTCGCGCACGTTATCCAGGCCGGTTATATGATCGGTGACCGCGTTTTGCGGCCGGCGCTCGTGGCAGTCAGCAAGGCTGCGCCGAAGTCGCCCGCCTCGGCGAATGACAATCCACAGCCGGACAACGCGTCACAGTAACCTTCAACGCATATCGATCCCGTCGCGCACCGTTCGGAAACGTCCGAACGCCTGGTCCCATTTGTCGGCTGGACTTACGCCGACAATGCGCAGGAAACCGCCGGTGCCAAAGCGCAACCATTGCACCAGCGACACCCGGTCACCCATCGGCCCTTTTCCTTGCGCGCGGATTTCGTGACCCGGCGAGCCATTGATCCGCATCGGCTCCGACGATTGCAAGGTGAGTTCGCCCACTGGCGCGTTTGCCAGCAGGTCGCGCGCGAACAAGCTGCGGTCAGCTGCAGCAGCCGGCCCGTTACGCTCGACTGAAACGATCATGAACGGCTGGGCCTCGCTATTGTCGGATTTTGCCTCACCCAGGATGACGCTGCCCGTTGGCAGGACCTGCATCACCTGAAAGCCCGCCAGGTCGCGAAAACTGAACGGCATCAGGCCAAGCTGCTCCTGGAGGGGCGCCGGCCGGAACGTGACGCTTGCGAGCGCCTTGCGAATGACCGCATCGGAATAAAGCGACAGGGCGGCTTCGGGGACCTCGACGTTAATCAACATAGTGAGGTTCTGTACGGAGCCGACGGCCAGCGCCAGCAGGGACCAACGATGGACGGTGACGCCATTTTGTTGAGTTGTGCCGCTGATCAGAAAGCCGATGCCGCTTTCAAACGGGAAGCTTTCCCGCTTCGCGTCCTGCAGGTCGCGCTGGGTCTTGCTGAAGGCCGCGGTTTCAAGCTCACGGTACGCGCTGCCCGGCAAATCAAGAATTGCCATGACGGCCTTGCGCTCGGTGTCCTCGAACCCCGGTAAGCGGGTGCTCACCTTCATATCCCCCGGCGGTTCAAGGCCGATCCGCAGGCCGGGGGGAAAAACGGGTTCAGTATGCGCCGCAGGGGCGGCGAGCGCCAAGCCAGCCCAGCCTGCGATGAGGTAAATGAGAAATCGACGAAACATACCCAGGGGACTTTCCAAGACTTTCCAGGAACGCTGAACGGAAGGTGTGCCTAACCGGCTTGGCCGGACGCGGCAATGGCCCGATAACCATTGGTTCTATCTTTGCCCTCCGGTCCTCGCGATTTCGTGACCGATTGACTTGCAGCCCCCGGGGCCCCTCCTATATGAGCCATAAGCCGCGAAAATGCGGCGAATCGCGTTATCCAGGGGGCTGGATTGGGGGTCAGCGGATGAGCCGCCGACATTCCCTACTCGGGCGCCAAGTGGCCCGGCCGGCCAGCCGCATTTGAGAGGAAGTACCATGGGCAAGGTCATCGGCATCGACCTCGGCACCACCAATTCGTGCGTTGCCGTCATGGAAGGCAAGACGCCGAAAGTTATCGAAAACGCCGAAGGCATGCGCACCACGCCTTCGATCGTTGCGTTCAGCGATGACGGCGAACGCCTCGTCGGCCAGCCGGCCAAGCGCCAGGCGGTCACCAATCCCGAAAAGACGATCTTTGCGGTCAAGCGCCTGATCGGCCGTCGTTACGACGACCCGATGGTCGAGAAGGACAAGAAGCTTGTCCCTTACAAGATCAGCAAGGCTTCGAACGGCGACGCATGGGTCGAAGCCGACAGCAAGACTTATTCGCCCTCGCAGATATCCGCCTTCATCCTGCAAAAGATGAAGGAGACGGCGGAAGCCTATCTCGGGCAGAAGGTCGAGCAGGCCGTCATCACTGTTCCGGCCTATTTCAACGATGCACAACGCCAGGCCACCAAGGATGCCGGCAAGATTGCCGGCCTTGAAGTGCTGCGCATTATCAATGAGCCGACGGCGGCCGCGCTCGCTTACGGCCTGGACAAGCAGAAGACGGGCACCATCGCGGTCTATGACCTCGGCGGCGGAACCTTCGATATCTCCATCCTTGAGATCGGCGACGGCGTCTTCGAAGTGAAATCCACGAACGGCGATACGTTCCTGGGCGGTGAAGACTTCGACATGCGTCTCGTCAACTATCTCGCCGACGAATTCCAGAAAGAGCAAGGCATTGATCTGCGTCGCGACAAGCTCGCGCTGCAGCGCCTCAAGGAGTCGGCGGAGAAGGCGAAGATCGAGCTCTCGTCGACGACACAAACCGAGATCAATCTGCCGTTCATCACGGCGGATGCGGCTGGTCCGAAGCATCTGACCATGAAGCTCACCCGTGCCAAGTTCGAGGCGCTGGTCGACGATCTCATTCAGAAGACAATGCAGCCCTGCAAGCAGGCGCTCAAGGATGCCGGCATTTCTGCCGCGCAGATCAATGAGGTCGTGCTGGTCGGCGGCATGACGCGCATGCCGAAGGTGCAGGAGGTCGTGAAGCAATTGTTCGGCAAGGAGCCGCACAAGGGCGTCAACCCCGACGAAGTGGTTGCCGTCGGCGCGGCCATTCAGGCCGGTGTTCTGCAAGGCGACGTGAAGGACGTCCTACTGCTCGACGTGACTCCGCTTTCGCTCGGCATTGAAACGCTGGGCGGCGTGTTCACCCGCATCATCGATCGGAACACTACAATCCCGACCAAAAAGTCGCAGGTGTTCTCGACGGCCGAGGACAATCAGAATGCGGTCACCATTCGGGTGTTCCAGGGCGAGCGCGAGATGGCGGCTGACAACAAGATGCTCGGCCAGTTCGATCTGGTCGGCATTCCGCCGGCTCCACGTGGCGTGCCGCAGGTCGAAGTTACCTTCGACATAGACGCCAACGGCATCGTCAACGTCCAGGCCAAGGACAAGGCGACCGGCAAGGAGCAGCAGATCCGCATTCAGGCCTCGGGCGGATTGTCCGAAGCCGACATCGAAAAGATGGTCAAGGATGCGGAGTCGCACGCCGAAGAGGACAAGAAGCGCAAGGCCGCGGTCGAGGCCAAGAACCACGCCGAAGCGCTTGTGCATTCCACGGAGAAGGCGCTGTCCGAACACGGTTCGAAAGTCGGCGATGCCGAGCGGACTGCAATCGAGAACGCCATCGCCGATCTGAAAGAGGCACTCAAAGGCGATGACTCCACTGTCATTCAGGCCAAAACCAATACGTTGGCGCAGGCCTCAATGAAGCTCGGCGAGGCCATGTACAAGCAGCAGCAGGAAGCGCAGGGCGCTCCCGGTGCTGGTGGAGATGGCGCCGCTTCGGGCGAGAAGAAGGAAGACGTGGTCGACGCGGAGTTCACCGAGGTCGACGACGACAAAAAGAAATCCGCCTGAGCGCAGGCCGAGAGCCATGCGCAGGTCGTCCGCAAAAAATGTCACCCCCGGGCACGCGTCCGGGGGTGCATCTTTGCAGGGACCTCGGGTGGCCGAATCAAGTACGGCTATCGCGGCGCGGTGAATTAGGGCGGAACCGGGATGTCCAAGCGCGACTACTACGAAGTCCTGAACGTCACTCGCACCTGCACCGAGGTCGAACTCAAGACGGCCTTCCGAAAGCTTGCCATGCAGCATCATCCGGATCGCAATCCGGGCGATAAGGACTGCGAGCATCGTTTCAAGGAGCTCAACGAGGCCTACGACGTGCTCAAGGACGGCGACAAACGCGCCGCCTATGACCGCTTCGGGCATGCCGCTTTCGAGCACGGCGGGATGGGCGGCCCCGGCTTCGGTGCTGATTTTGGGTCGACGTTCGCCGACATTTTCGAGGGCATTTTTGGAATGGCGTCCGCGCGGGGACGCGGATCAGGTCGCGAACGCGGTTCCGACCTCCGCTACAATATGGAAATAACCCTCGACGAGGCCTTTAGAGGCAAAACCGCGCAGATCCGCATCCCCACCTCGGTGACATGCGAAGCGTGTTCGGGAAGTGGCGCCAAGGCCGGAACGAAGCCGAAACCCTGTTCGACTTGCGGCGGCGCCGGCAAGATCCGGCACGCCCAAGGCTTTTTCACACTCGAGCGCACCTGCCCGACCTGCCATGGGCGCGGCCAGGTGATCGACGATCCTTGCAAAGTCTGTGGCGGCGGTGGCCGGGTAACACGCGAACGCACGCTTTCAGTCAACATTCCGACCGGCGTAGAGGACGGAACCCGGATCCGGCTCGCTGGTGAAGGCGAGGCCGGCGTGCGTGGCGGCCCGCCGGGCGATCTCTATATTTTTCTGGAGGTTGCGCCGCACGAATTCTTCCAGCGGGATGGTGCCGATCTCCATTGCAGAGTGCCGGTCTCGATGAGCAGCGCGGCATTGGGTGGGGAATTTGAAGTCCCGGCGATCGATGGCAGCAAGGTGCGGGTCAAGGTACCGGCTGGGACGCAGACCGGCCGCCGTTTCCGGCTGGCGGGCAAGGGTATGCCGGTGCTGCGTGCGAAACAAACCGGCGACATGTACGTTCAGGTAGCGGTGGAAACGCCTCAAAACCTCACCAAACGGCAGCGCGAGCTGCTGACTGAGTTCGAAAAACTATCGTCGGAGCAGACCCAGCCGGAATCGGCTGGTTTCTTCAGTCGAGTCAAAGAGTTTTTTGATGGGCTTGGAAGCCGCGGCAGCCAATCGGGCTAAACCCACCTTGACCCTCTGCCTCCGGCCCTATACCCGTTTATGTTGCGGCGAGGCCCGCCGCCGTGTACGCGTGACCTCGTAGCAAATGCCATCACATTCAGTCGCCCGCGTCGAAAAAAAGAGTCTTCGTCTCGACGACGAGGTGCAGTTCATCCGCTCCTGGATAGAGAAACCGCTGTCGACTGGCGCCGTGATGCCGTCGAGCCGGGTACTTGCGCGCGCCATGGCGCGCTATGTCGATCCGCAAGCTGCCGGTCCGGTGATTGAGCTTGGGCCGGGCACCGGTCCGGTCACCCAGGCGCTGGTCAAACAAGGCATCGATCCGGCGCGGCTCATCCTGGTCGAATTCAATCCCGATTTCTGTCGGCTGTTACGCTCGCGCTATCCGCAGGCGACGGTCGTGCAGGGCGACGCGTACCGGCTGCGGCGTCTCCTGGAAACCTACGTCGATGAGCCGGCTGCCGCGATCGTGTCGGGTCTTCCGCTGGTGACGAAGCCGCTGCGCACGCGTCTGCGCCTGATTTCCGATGCGATGACGCTGCTGGCGACGGGTGCGCCTTTCGTGCAATTCACCTACGCGATGCTGCCGCCGATTCCTCGAGAACTTTCCGGTGTGCGGGCGGAAGCCTCCGAGCTGATCTGGATGAACCTGCCGCCGGCGCGCGTGTGGGTCTATCGCGGCCGCTGATGGTGTGGTGTCATCGCCCGCGAAAGCGGAGCCGGTGATGCCAACCCCGAAAATTCTCGTCCTGCCCGGTTCGACACGCACCGGTTCGCACAATGTCCGCCTCGCCGCGCTGGCAGCAAAAGAGTTGACGCTGCTTGACGTCGACGTTACGCGCATCTCGCTCGCCGATTACCCGCTGCCAATCTATGAGGCCGATCTCGACGCGCGAGGCGGCCAGCCTGCCAACGCGCTCAAGCTCAAACAGATGATCACGGCGCATCACGGCGTCTTCATCGCCAGCCCCGAATACAGCGCATCAGTAACGCCGATGCTCAAGAATGCCCTCGACTGGGTCTCGCGGGTGCGCGAACGGGGCGACCCGACCTATGCCGCCTTCAAGGGACGCGTGTTCGCGATTGCATCCGCTTCTCCCGGCCGCGCCGGCGGTCTCCGCTCGCTGATGGCGCTGCGCCAGATTCTCGAGCTCGGCTGCGGCGCGTTGGTGATTCCCGAGCAGGTCGCGATCCAGCGCGCGGACAATGCCTTCGATGAGATGGACAATATTGCCGACACCGGCATCGCCAACCTTTTTCGTGCGCAGCTCGAACGGCTGGTGGAAATGTCGCGGCTGATCGTGCGTGGAGGATAACGTGTCGCTGGACGCGCGAGAACGCCTGATCGTAGCTCTCGACGTGCCCTCGGTGAAGGCGGCCGAGGCGATGGCGGCGCGCCTCGGCGATTCGGTGTGGTTCTACAAGATCGGCTATCAGCTCGCTTTCGCCGGCGGCTTGTCGCTTGCGGCGGAATTGATTGCGGCGGGCAAGCAGGTATTTCTCGACCTCAAGCTGCACGACATCGGCAATACGGTCACCAAGGGCGTTGAGAGCATCGCTCAGCTCGGCGCGACCTTCGTCACCGTGCATGCTTATCCGCAGACCATGAAGGCCGCGGTCGAAGGCAAGCGCGGATCCACACTCCGCATTCTCGCGGTCACGGTCCTGACATCGTACGACGATGCCGATCTTGCTGCCGCGGGCTACGAGATGAACATCAATGAACTGGCCGCCGCTCGCGCGGCGCAGGCGCGCGACATTGGCGTCGATGGACTCGTTTGTTCCGCGGAAGAGGCGGCGACCCTGCGCAGCATCGCGGGTGCCCGCATGGTGCTGGTAACTCCCGGCATCCGGCCGGCCGGCAGTGCCGCCGGCGATCAGAAACGGGTCATGACGCCGGCGCGGGCGATCGAGGCTGGCGCCGACTTTCTGGTGGTCGGCCGGCCAGTGCTCGAAGCAGGTGATCCGAAAGCGGCGGCGGACGCGATTGTCGCCGAAATCGAAAAAGCAAGCCAAAGGAGAACGTGAGAATGTCGAAAGGCTACTGGATCGGCCGGGTCGATGTGAAGAACGATGAGGGCTACAAGCCCTACGCCGCGGCCAATGGGGCGATCTTCAGGAAGTTTGGCGGTCGTTTTGTCGTGCGCGCCGGCAAGTTCGAATGCCCCGAGGGCACCGCTCGATCGCGCAACGTGGTGATCGAGTTTCCTGATTATGCCAGCGCGCTCGCGTGCTACCGCTCGCCGGAATATCAGGCAAATATCAAGGTGCGGCAGCCGCATGCGACAGCCGATATCATTGTTATCGAGGGCTACGACGGCCCGCAGCCGTAGTGCCTTTTGGGCGGTGTCGCGCTATATCCACGCCACGTTCCGGGAGTTGAACCTATGGCCGAAATGCGGCTTGTGATTGCCGGCGCCGGCGGGCGAATGGGCCGCACGCTGGTCAAGGCGATTGCCGACAGCAAGGAATTCGCGCTTGCGGGCGCGCTGGAAGACGCGCGTTCACCATTGATCGGACGGGATGCGGGCGTGCTGGCCGGCCTCCCCGAAAACAGTATCAAGCTGACGGGAGATGCCGGGCCCTTGTTGTCGAACGCCGATGGCATCATTGATTTCACGGCGCCGGCCGCAACCGTTGCCTTCGCTGCGCTCGCGGCCAAGGCCGGAAAGGTGCACATTTTAGGCACGACCGGGTTAAGCGCGGCCGATGACGCCAGGATCAAGGAGGCCGCAAAAAGTGCGGTGATCGTCAAGTCCGGCAATATGAGCCTCGGAGTCAATTTGCTTGCGGCGCTCACCAAGCGGGTGGCCAAGACGCTCGATAATTCGTTCGATATTGAAATCCTGGAGATGCATCACAATCAAAAAGTCGATGCGCCGTCGGGCACGGCCTTGCTGCTTGGACGTGCGGCAGCGGAAGGCCGTGGAACCGAGCTTGAGAAAAATTCGGTCAAGAGCCGCGACGGTCACACAGGCGCGCGCAAGGCGGGCGATATTGGATTTGCGGCTCTGCGCGGCGGCAGTGTGGTCGGGGAACACAGCGTCATGTTCGCCGGCCCGGCCGAACGTTTGGAGCTGACACATAAAGCCGAAGACCGCATGATCTTCGCCCGCGGTGCGTTGCATGCGGCGCTGTGGGCGCGCAACCAGAAGCCGGGACTCTATTCGATGATGGACGTTCTTGGATTAAAGGACTTCTGAGAAAAGCGATGACCGACCGTCTTCTCGTACTCGTGCGCCATGGCCAGAGCGACTGGAACCTGAAGAATCTGTTCACCGGATGGCGCGACGTCGATCTGACCGAAAAAGGCGTCGCGGAAGCGCGCGAAGCCGGCCGCAAACTCAAGGCGCAGGGAATCAAATTCGATGTCGCCTTTACGTCGGTGCTCAAGCGGGCACAGCGAACGCTCGACCTGATGCTCACAGAATTGGGCCAGACAACAATTCCGGTGTTCAAGGATCAGGCACTCAACGAACGCGACTATGGGGATCTCGTCGGGCTGAACAAGGATGATGCGCGCAAGAAATGGGGCGAAGAGCAGGTTCATATCTGGCGGCGCTCTTACGACGTGGCGCCACCCGGTGGCGAATCCCTGCGCGATACTGCCGCGCGCGTCCTGCCTTATTACATCCGGGAAATCCTGCCGCGTGTGCTGCGTGGCGATCGCGTTCTGGTGTCCGCGCACGGCAACTCATTGCGTGCGCTGGTGATGGTACTCGACAAGCACACGCCGGAGACAATCACCAAGCTCAATCTGGAAACCGGCATACCGATGATTTACCGGCTCAACGCCGATTCGACCGTGGCTTCAAAGCTCGATCTGGCGGCGTAATCAGGCCGCCGCCATCCCGGCTTCCCAACCAAGCATCGCGCGTTTGCGGGTAATGCCCCAGTGATAGCCCGTGATGTCGCCGTCCTTGCCGATGACGCGGTGACACGGCACCACGAAGCAGATCGGGTTCTTGCCAACCGCGGCGCCGACGGCGCGCGCGCCTTTTGGTGAACCCGCACGCGCGGCGAGATTCGAATAGGTGGTGAGGCCACCCATCGGAATTTCGAGCAGTTTTTCCCAGACCCGCACTTCGAAGTCGGTGCCGATCAAGACGACGCGCAACGGCTGATTCTTACGCCAAAGCGCAGGGTCGAATATCCGCCGGGCTGTGGCGGCGGTGGCCGCGAAATCTTCCACGTAGCGTGCATTCGGCCATCGTGACCGCATGTCTTTGAGGGCCGCGCGTTCCTTGCCGGCGTCGGCGAGCGCGAGCCCGGCGAGTCCGCGCGGTGTCGTCATGACCAAAGCCATGCCGAACGGGCAGGGATGGAATCCGTAGGTGATCGTCAGGCCGTCGCCTCCCGCTTTCCATTCGCCCGGCGACATCGCCTCATGGGTGACGAACAGATCGTGGAGACGACCGGGGCCGGATAGCCCAACTTCGTAGGCGGTATCCAGCACGCTTGCCGATGAGCGCAAGAGTTCACGCGCACTATTAAGTGTGAGCGCTTGCAGGAAGGCTTTCGGCGTGAGGCCGCACCAGCGTCGGAACAAGTGATGCAAATCGGTCGCCGATACGCCTGCCGCGTCGGCAATGACGTCGATTTCCGGCTGCGTGCGCCAATTTCCGCGGATATGGGCGATGGCGCGCCGCACGATGTCGTAGTCGGCTGCCGCGGTCGGCAGCGGAGCAAGCTCCGGAAAGTGGTCGGCGAAAGTTGGTTTTGCTGAGGTCATATTCATGTCCACAATCTAGGGACAGCGACGGCGTCAAACCACCCGATTTCTGGCTAGTCAAACACCGTTCTTGTGGGCCCGCGCCGGGCCTCGCTAAGGGCTTTGGCAAGTTCCTTCGCGAAACTTGCCTTTTCGGCGGGCCCCAGAAAGCTTGCGATCATCAGCTTTCTGCCGCGCGAAATCAGAAAAAGCCGGTCAATCCCGAACTCTTCCAGTTCGACCTTGTCGAGCCGAACCCACAGCGGATTGAGCGCCCACTCGCGTGCGCGGCCGAGATGACTCACCTTGCGAACCTTGAGTACGGACGGCGTAACGATGACTTCCTCATAAGCCGCCGCGTGCCAGTAGTTGAGCCGGAATGCCAGATACAGCAACAACACGTCGAGACCGAAGAAGCCAAGCACGGGCCAGGCACCGATCACCAGAAACAGCATGCCCGTCACGAAACTTATGCCACCGAACAGCAGCATCAGAATCAGAAATCCCGCGCGGCCGAGCGACCGGTGCGGCGTCAGTGTCGCCGAAAAGATCGTGGGCTCAAGTTCGCTGCCGTTGTCGGGGATCATCACGCCCACTATACCGGAATCATGGCGAAAAAGTCCCCTGGCAAAGCTTCGGCAAAGGCGCGCAAACAAAAAGCGCCTGGACCCAAGCATGTCAGATTGAGGCCTGTGTCCAGGCAGGTGGCAGCCGATGCGAAGGCCGCTGCGGGTGTGCTGCCGCAATGGTCAACGGCGCAGATCGAGGAGGCGTTCCGCCGCTTCAAAAACGCAAATCCGGAGCCGAAAGGCGAACTCCGGCATATCAATCCATTCACGTTATTGGTTGCGGTCGTGCTTTCCGCGCAGGCGACCGATGCCGGCGTCAACAAAGCAACGCCGGCACTGTTTGCGCTCGCCGACACCCCGGAAAAGATGGCAGCGCTTGGCGAAGAGCGCGTGCGCGAGCTGATCAAGACCATCGGCCTTTTCCGCACCAAGGCAAAAAATGTCGTCGCATTGTCGAAGCAGCTTTTGGCCGAGCATGGCGGGCAAGTGCCGCGCTCGCGGGAAGCATTGGAGGCATTGCCCGGCGTTGGGCGCAAGACCGCCAATGTCGTGCTCAACATTGCTTTCGGCGAGCCTACGATCGCGGTCGACACTCACATTTTCCGCGTTGGCAATCGCACCGGCATGGCTCCTGGCAAGACGCCGTTCGAGGTTGAAACCAAACTTGAGGAGGTCGTTCCGGCGCAATACAAGCTGCATGCGCACCATTGGCTTATTCTGCACGGGCGCTACACTTGTGTGGCGCGCAAGCCGCGGTGCGAGCAATGCATCATCAGCGACCTGTGCCAATGGCCGGGAAAGACGGTCACATAACAGCGGCGTAGGGAGTGCGTCATGGAAGGATCGTCGCTAGCGAAGGCGCGCGAACTCATTCGACGGGATGCGGCCGAATGTCTTCGTCGAGGCGGATTGCCCGCCAAGGCGGCGGCGTGGGTCAAGGCAAAGCCGCGGGTCACCGGCAACTTCAAACGTGATGCCACGGCCGGTACGAAATTCTGGCGCGGCGGCACCGATCTGCTCGCCAGGCTCCCGAAGAAAACGGCACGGACGGCCGATCAGCAATACGCGGCAGAACTTATCCTTTCCGATTGCCGCCGGTCGCGCGAGGATTTCCTCAGCCGCCACGCCGAAACGGTCTATCGCAAGCTTACGAAAAATCTTGGTGTCTTCACGCGAGTGGACGATCTCGTTTACGAGGCCGCGAAGTTGGTGCCTGGCTTGACGCCGACGCACAAGCAAGTCGATGCCGAAAATGCGTTGATGCAAAGTGAAAAAGATGGCGTCGCGATCGATCAGGGCATTTTCCTCGCGCAAGTGCTTTCGGTTCCGGATGCCGGCATGCACCTGTGCCAGGCCATGCTCTTGCCGAAAATGGAGGCGATCGAGCGCGGCGCCGACTTTATCAAGAACGGCGTCGTCGATTTTGGTCCAGCCAGGGTAGAGCGGCGGGGCAAATCAGCAATTGTGACGGTGCATAATCCGCGTTTTCTCAACGCGGAAGATGACGACACACTCGATGATACGGAAACGGCGGCCGATATCGCCATCCTCGATCCGATGAGCGAAATCTGCGTCCTGCGCGGCGATGTGGTCGATCATCCGCGATACCAGGGACGCAACGTCTTCTCTGCCGGAATCAATCTGACGCATCTCTATCGCGGCAAGATTCCCTTCCTCTGGTACATCCGCCGGGATATGGGAATCGTCAACAAGATGATGCGCGGTCTGGCGCTGGGCACGCGCAGCGCCGACGAAGTTCACGGCGGGACTCGCGAAAAGCCATGGGTTGCGCAAGTCGACGTCTTCGCCATCGGAGGGGGATGTCAGTACCTGCTGGCAATGGATTATGTCGTTGCTGGAAGCGACGCCTACATGACGTTGCCGGCGCGAAAAGAAGGGATAATCCCCGGGGCTGCCAATTTGCGCCTGACGCGTTTTGTGGGCGCCCGCGCAGCGCGCCAGGCGATCATGATGGGACGTCGTTTCGACTGCGACAGCGCCGAAGGACGCATGATCTGCGATATCATCGCGCCGCCCGATCAGGTCGAGCAAGCCGTCGCAAAAGTATGCGACGACTTCACCTCCTCGGGAGTCGTCAGCGCCGCCGGCAACCGGCGGGCTTTCCGGGTCGGCGAGGAATCGCTCGATACGTTCCGCCGCTACATGGCGGTCTATTGCCGCGAGCAGGCCTACTGCCATTTCAGCCCGGCATTGATTGCAAATCTCGAAAAGCACTGGAACGCCGCGCAGCGAAAAATCTAACGTCAAAGAACAAGTACGCCGAGGGGGAGCGCATGCCGCGTTTGCAGCTCAAGGGAATCAATCTCACGCCGCGCAGCGAGAGATTCGATCCGATCGAAACCGCGTCACGGGATGAAATCGGAGCGCTTCAGCTCAAGCGATTGAAATGGACGCTCAACCACGCCTACAGCAACGTCGCGCATTACAGGAAGGCGTTCGAAAAGGCCGGCGTGCATCCCGATGACCTGACATCACTCGACGACCTGCGACGATTTCCGTTTACCGCCAAAGACGACCTGCGCCAGCAGTATCCATTCGGGATGTTCGCCATTCCGCGCGACCAGGTGTTGCGCGTGCACGCTTCGTCGGGCACCACCGGCAAGGCTACGGTCGTTGGCTACAGCAGACGCGATCTCGACAACTGGGCAGACCTGATGGCGCGCAGTATGCGCGCGGCCGGGTGCCAGCCTGGAATGCTGGTGCAGAATTCGTATGGCTATGGCCTGTTTACCGGCGGTATCGGCTTCCACTACGGCGCCGAACGGCTTGGCATGACGGTCGTTCCGGTGTCGGGCGGCATGACGGAACGGCAAGTCCGCCTGATCGAGGATTTCAAGCCAGACGTCATCTTCGTCACGCCGAGTTACATGCTTGCGATTCTCGATGAATTCCACGCTCAGGGGCTCGACCCTCGCCGATCTTCACTCAAGATCGCCATGTGTGGCGCCGAGCCCTGGACCAATGCGATGCGTGCCGAGATCGAAGACGCGTTCGATGTGCACGCGATCGACAATTATGGGCTATCGGAAATCATTGGCCCCGGCGTGTCCTGCGAGTGCATCGAGAGCAAGGACGGGCCGCACATCTGGGAAGACCATTTCTACCCCGAGGTCATCGATCCGGCCACCGGTAAGGTCCAGGCGGACGGTGAGGTCGGTGAACTGGTTTTTACGACGCTCTCCAAAGAAGCGATGCCGATCGTGCGCTATCGCACGCGCGATCTCTCGAGGTTGCTGCCGGGCACGGCGCGCTCGATGCGCAGAATGGAGAAGGTCGCCGGACGTTCCGATGACATGATGATCGTGCGCGGCGTCAATGTATTCCCCAGCCAGATCGAGGAGATCATACTCAAAGACGAACGTCTGGCGCCCCATTTCGTAATCGAGCTACGCCGTGCTGACCGGCTCGATGAAATTACCGTCGTGGTCGAGACGCGGCCAGACGCGGACAACAGCACTTTTGCTGCCTGCGACCGCGATCTCTCTCATCACATCAAGGAGCTGATCGGGGTGACCGCAACGGTGCGTACGGTCAAGCCCGGGACCGTCGAACGGTCTCTTGGCAAAGCCAAACGGGTTATCGATCTACGATCGAAAAGCTGACAACTAGCGCGGCTGCTCGATCAGTTCGACTCGCGCGCCTGACAGCTTTTTGTGTACGTGCACCATGAAGGCCATGGCAAAGATCGGCGTCGCCAGATTGAGGATCGGTATCGACACAAATGCCGCGACAAACATCCCTGCGATGAAAAGATAGACCGAATTGGCCTTGCGCATCGCCTTGGCTTCGTGCGGCGGGTGGAATCGCATGGCGGCGAGCTCGAAATATTCGCGGCCCAGAAGATACGCGTTGGCCAGAAACAGGATGATCACACCGAGGCCTGCGAAGAAGATGAACGGCAACGCGCAGATATAGATCAGCAGCGCCAGTGCTGCGAATTTGATGCCCTCGATCAGGGCAAGAAAGAACGGCAAGGCGCGGCCGAGCGGCTCGGCCGGGTAATGCTCGCGCTCGACAGCGTCGGCTATTTCGTCAACAAAGAAACTGCCGACAAATGCGGTTACCGCCGGCATCAGAAACAGCGCGCCGGTAATGATGCCCAATCCGGCCAGGATCGACAGCACCCAGGCGAGCGCGGACCAGACAGCGTGCGGCGCTACGCCGGTGGCTTGCTCGGCCCAATTGGCGCCCGTCTCCGCCCAGGACGCGAGGAAGCGCTGCATCAGAATTCCGATGAACGTGATCAGAATCAGCGCAAGCCCCGCCGCCTTAAGCAGCACATGGCGCAAGGTGGGAGCAAACATTTGCGAGACGGCTTTGATGGCTGCGTTGATCATCCCGCAACAGGTAAGGCTCGCCGCGACGGCGAGCAAGGCCGTCGATCACGTCACGGGAGAGAGCGTATCGTCGCGGGCAGGCATCAGGGGGATCAATTCGTCCGGGCCAGCGGCCGGCAAATCCGTCCAGGCCAATGTCTTGTAGTCGAATCCCCGCACGATCGTGGGTTTAACCACTTCAAAGTACGGAGAGATGTCGAAATCTCGCGGTGCATAGAGCGAGGAATGGCGGATTTCCAGAATTTCCTGGCGTGCCGCTTCGCTGTCGAGACGCGTGACTTTTGGCAGAATCGGATAGCGCACTGTTTCAAATGCCTGCGCAATCAGCGCCGAGCAGATAATGCGGGTTGGATGGCCGGAACCGAGCGCGATCATGCGGCGCCGCCAACGTTGCGGCACCGGCAGCGGAAGCAGGTAGCGCATCAGATCGATGATGTTCTTGAGGTCATAGTCAAAACCGATGCGTTCGGCTGCGTAGGCGCAGACGCGGGCTCGATCGTCCTCATTGAGCTGGGTCGGCCGGCAAATGCGCGTATGAAAGCGCGCGTATTTCGACAGGGGTGCCGCAACCACGCCTTGCCCGATATTGGCTTCGACCAGAACCAATGACTCGCCGTCGGCGGTGGCGCGGTCGCCGATGGGACCAACGTAAAGCGCGGCGTGCGACCAGGTCGATTGTGTGAGGTATTTGATGACCCCCGAGATGTGGTTGTTGCCCTCGACCAGCAACACATCGCCTGGCTGCAAGGTGGCGCGCAAAGCATCGGGATCAGACGGCGTGAAAGGCTCATAGCCTTGCACCGGCTTTTCCAGATAGTGGGCCAGAATTCGCCCGACCCCATCAACCATCCAGCTCATAGCGGTCCTCGGCGCCAATACTTGGCGCACGAGACGCCATCCTCCGCGGGCCCCAGGTCCGCGCTGCGTCTCTTTGCCGCCGAATTTAGGGTGGAGTCATTGCAATTTGGTTCATTGTCTGCGTCTCCCGCGGCGTGCGCGGAAGTTACCGTTCGTTAGCTATAAATTTGCCGCATGATGCGTGTTCAGGCATGCTGGCAATTCGCCCAGCGAGCTTTTGGATAACGCATGTCGGGACCAAACCGGCGCCTTTTCCTCGCCGCCTCCGCGGCCGTTGTCGCGGCGCCGGTCTTGTTGCGCGCACAGACTGCTCCGGAAGTCGATGTGGCGATCATCGGCGCGGGCGCCGCAGGTATCGCGGCGGCCCGGCGCGTTGCCGCCGCCAATCGACGCTTCGTCCTGCTGGAGGCAACCAATCGCATTGGCGGACGCTGCGTTACGGACACAGCAATTTTTGGTATGCCGTTCGATCTCGGCGCGCGTTGGATCCATCGCCCCGACGGGAATCCCCCCGGCGGATCATCTTTGCCCGCGGGACTTGATGTCTATGCGGCGCCGCGTGGGCAGGTGGTTCGCGTCGGCCCTCGCAATGCGCGCGATGCAGAAATGGAAAGCTTTCTTTCTGCCTTGGTGCGTTCACGTCGCGCTATTCTAGAAGCCGGCAAGACCAGGGCCGATGGCCCCGCGGTTCGGGCACTCCCTGCCGATCTTGGCGACTGGCGCGCGACCATGGAATTCGTGCTCGGTCCATTTGTGTTTGGCAAAGACCTCGCAGCACTTTCGGTTGTAGATCTTGCGCGTATGCCGGATCGCGACAACGATGCCTTTTGCCGGCAGGGCTATGGTGCGCTCATCGCGAAACTCGCCAGCGGCTTGCCCGTACGACTATCGACACCTGCCGTGCGCGTTGAGTGGGATCGCAGCGGCGTCGATATCGTAACATCAAAAGGTTCTTTGCGTTCACGTGCAGTGATTGTTACTGCGTCCACCAACGTACTTGCTGCCGAAAAAATCGTATTCAAGCCCGAATTATCCAGGCGCCAGCTTGATGCCGCCGCAGCGCTTTCGCTCGGAAGCTACGATCATATCGGACTCGACATGCCGCGGAATCCACTCAATTTACAAAGGGACGATTTGGTCTTCGAGAAGTCATCAGGACGGCCTACCGCAGCTCTTCTTGCAAACGTATCGGGGAGCAGCCTCCATGTGGTCGAAGTCGCTGGGGATTTTGGACGCGAATTATCGACGAAGGGTACTGAGGCGATGATTGAGTTTGCCCAGGACTGGGTAGGATCGTTGTTTGGCAGTAGCGCAAAGAAATCAATAAAGCGCAGTTATGCAACGCGTTGGAACGAAGAGCCGTTTATTCTGGGCGCAATGTCGGCCGCGACTCCGGGCGGAGCGGATGCACGCAGAATTCTGGCCGAACCGATCGCTGGACGTGTCTGGTTCGCTGGCGAAGCCTTGCATGAAACGCAGTGGGGTACGGTCAATGGCGCCTGGGAATCAGGGCAGCGCACGGCGGAAGCGGCTTTGCGCCAGATCGGGGCGTTGAAGAGGCCGGAGGACGAAAAGCCGCCACAACGTTCGCAGCAACGGCACCGCCGGCGCGGCGGGGACCGATGACGGGACGGTCAAAGGCACTCATCGCCTGGTCGAGCGGCAAGGACAGCGCGTGGGCGTTGCATGAAGCGCGCCGGGCCGGCGATTTCGATATCGTCGGAGCTTTGACAACGGTCACGGATACTTTCGGTCGAGTCAGCATGCACGGCGTCCGCGAACAATTGCTGCGGGCGCAGCTTGATGCCGCGGGTTTGCCTGCGATCATCGTGCACATTCCGTTTCCCTGCTCGAACGAGATCTACGAGCAGAAAATGGCGGAGGCGATCGGCAACGCCAGAGCTTCCGGCGTGGCCCGTATGATTTTCGGCGATCTGTTCCTCGAGGACGTGCGGGCATACCGCGAGCGGCACCTTGCGGGGACCGGCATTACGCCGGTTTTTCCGGTATGGGGCCGGCCGACTCCGGCCCTCGCGCGCGAAATGATCGATGCCGGCCTGGAAGCACATCTTTCAACTGTCGATCTGGGCAGATTGCCTGCCTCGTTCGCTGGCCGGCGCTTCGACGCGGCTCTGCTCGACGCGCTCCCCACCGGCGCAGACCCGTGCGGCGAAAACGGCGAGTTTCATTCCTTTGTGTCCGCCGGGCCGATGCTCTCGCGCAAGGTGGCGGTCAAAGTTGGAGAAACCATCAAGCGCGATGGGTTTGCGTATGCCGATTTATTGCCGGACTAGCCGCGCAATACGCCGCCAGTCCGCTTGGTGACTTCGGCGACGATCTTTCCGGAAAGTGCATCAATCTCGGCGTCGGTCAGTGTCTTTTCCCGTGGCTGGATGGTCACCGCAATTGCGATCGATTTCTTCCCGGGTTCGATGCCCTTGCCTTCATAGACGTCGAAGACGGTCACGTTACTGATGATTTTTTTGTCGACGTTCTGGGCGGCGCGGACGATATCGGCGGCCTTGACTGTGCTGGCGACCACGAACGCGAAATCGCGTTCGACCGGCTGAAACTGCGACAACTCGAGCAACGGCTTTGCGCGCGTAGGCCGCGCCTTTGGTTCGGGAATCCTTTCCAGGATCACCTCGAAAGCAGCCAGCGGTCCTTCGGCCTTCAGCGCGGCAATAGTGCCGGGATGCAGCTCCCCGAAATAACCCAGGATATTCTGCGGACCAATCTGGATGGTGCCGCTGCGGCCGGGGTGAAACCAGGCCGGGCCGCCGGGCACCACTTGCAAAGCCTGCATGGGGGCGCCTGCGGCTGCCAGCACGGCAAAAGCGTCGGCTTTGGCGTCGAAAGCATCGACCGGCTCGGCCTTGCTTGACCAATGACGGCCGCTGCCGGAGGCCCTGGCGAGGGCGTGGCGCAGCCCACTGGCGGCAGTGAACTGGTCTTCCGGCCTGTCGCCCTTGAAGATCTGTCCAACCTCGAACAGCGCGGTGTCGGGAAAACCGCGGTCGGCATTGCGCTGCGATGCCATTACGAGGCCTGCAATAAGGCTTGGTCGCATGTCGGACAGTTCGGCTGCGATCGGATTGGCGAGCGCAAGTTCCGGACTGCCGCCGCCAAACAGTTCGGCCTCCTGCTTCGACACGAACGACCAGGTCACGGCTTCGACCAGTCCGCGCGCGGCGAGGGCGCGTTTGGCTCTGCGGGTGCGATTCTGGATCGCGGTCAGCACGGGCTTGCGCGCATGCTCGCGCGCGAACGGCGTCGACGGTACGCGATCGACGCCGATGATTCGTACAATCTCCTCGACGATATCGGCGCGTCCATGAACATCCGGACGCCACGACGGCACCGCTACTTTCATATGTTCGCCCTGGCCCGCGGCGAAAAAGCCGAGTTTCTCGAGGACCCGGCGGATGTCGGCAAGCGGCAATTTCAGGCCAGCGAGGCGTGGCAATTCGCTCAACGGAAAGTCGATGACCTTTTCCTTCGGCGCCGGATCGCCGGCGA
This sequence comes from Pseudolabrys sp., assembly GCA_036265125.1. Lineage (GTDB taxonomy): Bacteria > Pseudomonadota > Alphaproteobacteria > Rhizobiales > Xanthobacteraceae > Pseudolabrys. Next base: position 93,804 of record DATAPP010000082.1, read on the forward strand.
CGACAACCTCGGACGCCTGGCCGCCGCAGAGATCAAGCACCATCTGCGTTGCCAGCTCGAGGCCGGGCAGCATGAAGGCGGGATCGACACCGCGCTCGAAGCGGTAGCGTGCGTCGGAATTGATGCCGAGCTTGCGTCCGGTTTGCGCGATATTGAGTTCGTCCCAAAGTGCGGATTCGATCAGTACGTCGGTGGTCTTCTCCGAGCACCCGGTCGCTTCGCCGCCCATGATGCCCGAGAGTGACTCGACACCCTTTTCGTCGGCGATCACGCAGGTGCCTTCATCCAGCGTGTAGGTCTTGCCGTCGAGCGCGAGCAGTTTTTCGCCATTCTTCGCACGGCGTACCGTGAGATTGCCGTTGACCTTGGCGGCGTCGAATACATGCAATGGCCGGCCGCGGTCGAAGGTGATGAAGTTCGTGATATCGACGAGCGCGTTGATGGGGCGCAGTCCGATCGCGGTGAGCCGCTTCTGCAGCCAGTCAGGCGACGGGCCATTCTTGACGCCCTTGACCAGTCTCAGTCCGAAGGCCGGACATAGCGATAGTGTCTTTCCAAAATCGAGCCTGACGTTAACCGGGCAGGGAAAGGTCCCCTTTACCGGTTTCGGGATTCTGTCTTTGTAAGCGCCAATGGATGTCGCACCGAGATCACGGGCAATGCCGGCAACGCCGGTGCAGTCGGGGCGGTTGGGCGTGAGATTGATCTCGATCACCGGATCGCTGGCGCCGGCCCAATCAGCGTACGATTTGCCCACGGGGGCGTCGGCGGGCAAATCGATTATGCCCTCATGGTCGTCGGAGATCATCAGTTCCGCCGCAGAACACAGCATGCCGCGGCTCTCGACACCGCGGATGGTTCCGACCGCAAGCGTGATGTTCTTGCCCGGAATGAAAGTTCCGGGAGCGGAGAAAACCCCCTTCATGCCGGCGCGCGCATTCGGCGCACCACAAACGACCTGAATCGGCTTGCCGTCGCCGATGTCGACCATGCACACGCGCAGCCGGTCAGCATTGGGATGCTTTTCCGCCGAGATCACCGAAGCGATCACGAACGGCTTTAACAGGTTTGCCTTATCCTCGACGTTCTCGACTTCAAGTCCGATCATGGTGAGCCTGTCCACGATCTCGGAAAGAGATGCGTCAGTGTCGAGATGCTCCTTCAGCCAGGGCAAGGTGAATTTCATGCCGCCGTCTCCGGCGACCAGAAATAGAGAATCGGCAACAGCAAAAAGACCACGATTGTGAAAACAATCGCAGCGCGGATGCAAAAGCTGTACAGCTCGGAACGGATAATCAGCTCGCGGTGAATGATCTCGTGGATGCTGTCCCCGGCGTCGCTGAATTCGTGAATGCGAAAAACCGACAGGCAACGCAGGCAGCCAAGCGCGATCAACAGATAGATCGCCATTTCCGTGACAACAATTCCAACCTCGATGTCGTTATCGGCGACAAGCGGAGCGATGAGCCCGAGCCCGGCGATCATCATCGAGGTATGCGTGAGCAGGCCCGTCGCTTTCGCGTCGATGGATCCGAGTGTGCGGGAAGCTTCCGCCGACATTGCGTTGTCGGGTTTGCGCAGGGTTGTTTCGTAATCGTCGATTTTGCGTGCGTCCCAGCCCTTCGTTACCAGTGCAAAGAAGGCGCGATCGAGCGCCGAGCACGCAGGTCTCAATGAGCTCATGAGCTCAAGCCCCCGGCCAGGGTCGGGAAGTCGAGAGGGCGGAAACCGTAATGGGCAAGCCACCGGACGTCTGCCTCGAAGAATGCGCGCAGGTCATTCATGCCGTATTTGAGCATGGCGATGCGATCGATGCCCATGCCCCAGGCAAAACCCTGGTACTCATTGGGATCGAGTCCGCAATTGCGAAGGACATTCGGATGCACCATCCCGCAGCCGAGAATTTCCAGCCAATCCTCGCCCTCGCCGAAACGAATTTCACCTTTGTCGCGCTTGCATTGGATGTCGACTTCGAGTGACGGCTCCGTGAATGGGAAGAACGACGGCCGGAAACGCATCTTGACGCTGTCGACCTCAAAAAATGCCTTGCAGAATTCTTCGAGAATCCATTTCAGGTGACCGAGGTGCGAACCTTTATCGATGACCAGGCCTTCGACCTGGTGGAACATCGGCGTGTGCGTCTGGTCCGAGTCGCTGCGATAGGTGCGGCCGGGGCAGATCACGCGAATCGGCGGCTTTTGGCTCAGCATCGTGCGCACCTGGACCGGTGAGGTGTGGGTGCGCAGCAGCAGCCGCGAGCCATCGGATTTCGGCGGGAAGTAGAACGTGTCGTGCATTTCCCGGGCGGGATGACCTTCAGGGAAATTCAATTTGGTGAAGTTGTAGTCGTCGGTCTCGATGTCGGGGCCCTCGGCAACTGCAAACCCCATGTCGGCGAAGATGGCGGTAAGTTCATCAGTAACCTGACTGATGGGATGCACACGGCCGGCTTCGGTCGGCGCTTCGCGAACGGGCAGGGTGACGTCGACGGTTTCGGTGTTGAGACGGGTGTTAAGCGCGGCAGCGGCGAATGCATCTTTTGCGGCCGCGATGGCGCCGGTGACACGATCTTTCAAGCCATTGATTGCCGGACCTTGCACCTTGCGTTCGTCCGGCGTCATCGTGCCGAGCGTCTTGAGCAGCGCCGAGACCGAACCGCTCTTGCCGAGCGCCGAAATGCGCACGGCTTCCAGCGCCGCTTCGTCTTTGGCCGAGGCGACGGCGGCAAGTAGTTCTTTTTCCAGTTGCGCGATGTCGGTCATGATTTCAGCACCCAGCGCTCTAGCTGGTCATGGCCGGGACACAGGTGTGCGAAAGCACGCCGTCCTTCGGACGCCTATGGCCGGGCATGACGACCTCAAACTTACGCCGGCAACGCAGCCTTGGCTTTTTCCACGATCGCCTGAAACGTCGCCGGCTCGCGAATGGCGAGGTCGGACAGAACCTTCCGGTCGACCGTCACGCCGGCTTTGGACAATCCGGCGATAAACCGGCTGTAGTTGAGTCCAAACGGACGCACCGCGGCGTTCAGGCGCTGGATCCACAGCGCACGGAATGTGCGTTTGCGCCGTTTGCGGTCGCGGAAGGCGTATTGGTTCGCCTTCTCGACGGCTTGCTTGGCGATGCGGATCGTGTTTTTGCGGCGGCCATAGTAGCCTTTGGCGGCTTTCAGGACCTTTTTATGTTTGGCGTGCGACGTGACACCACGCTTGACGCGGGCCATGGCAGTTCTCCTTGCAATGCGTACGAATGATCGACGAGAGACAGCCGCGCTCGGGCGGCCGGGAAAGACCGGTTAGCCGTTCGGCAACCAGTATTTCTTGACGTTGTCGCCGTCGGTCTTGAACAGCACGCTGGTGCCGCGATGCTCGCGGATCGTCTTGGTAGTCCGCTTGATCATCCCGTGGCGTTTGCCGGACTGCTGGTATTTAACCTTGCCGGTCGCGGTGATCTTGAAGCGCTTTTTAGCGCCTGATTTGGTCTTCAACTTGGGCATTTGGCTCTCCTCATCGGCGTCCCGCGGGCATGCCCGCATGGCCGGATGTGTTCATAGGGCGCATGGCCCTCAGAACTGGTGCTCGGGATTGAGCGTTGATCGCTGCCACGGCAGCCCTTACTGGCCGGGCGGCGAATGCGCGGCGTTATGGCAGAGGCGGCCACGTCATGCAACCGCTACGGCTCGGGCAGCTGAATGGGGCTAAAACGTTGACGCGCCACCCGTAATTCGCGAGTGGCGCGTTGGACAGTGACGGCCGTTCTGAGGGGCTAGCGTGGTGCCAGCATCATGACCATTTGCCGGCCTTCGAAGCGCGGTTCCGATTCGATCTTGGCAAACGAGCCGGTGTCCGCTTTCACGCGTTCGAGCAGTCTGTAGCCGAGCTCCTGGTGCGCCATTTCGCGTCCCCGGAATCGCAGGGTGATCTTGACCTTGTCGCCCTCTTCGAAGAAGCGCTTCATCGAGCGCATTTTCACGTCGTAATCGTGGTCGTCGATCATCGGCCGGAGTTTGATCTCCTTGACCTCGACGACTTTCTGCTTCTTGCGGGCTTCCGCTGCTTTTTTCTGCGCCTGGAATTTGTACTTGCCGTAATCCAGAACTTTGCAGACGGGGGGCGACGAATTGGGGGCAATTTCGACTAGGTCGAGCCCCGCAGCCTGCGCCATATCGAGCGCGGCTTGGATCGGTGTGGGGCCGTGGTTGTGGCCACTGGCGTCGATTAACTGGACCTCGCGGACGCGGATCTCCTCGTTGATGCGCGGGCCGTCCTTTTGAACGGGCAGCGCGGACTTCATCGGACGACGAATGGCTATTTTCTCCTTGTGCAGTTGCGACAATTCCCCTGGCGCAATTGAAGCGCGCCACGGGAATAGCGAAAGATTGGTAGAAACAGCGCAGAAGTCAACGCGGTTCCACTATTATTGTCGATAGTCATTTCTGGAATTGCAGTCAAAGCGTTCAAATTGCTCTGATTTCGTCATGCTTAACGGTGTTCGGCCGGAGCGGCGGCAATCTCAGGCGTTCCGGTCATCTGGCCGTAAAAACGCAGGGTCTGCTCCGCAACAATGGCGGCGTTGAAATGGCCGAGGACCCACTCACGACCACGACGGCCGATCGTGGCCCGGTTGGGTTCTGGCATGGAAAACAGTCGCAGCAAAGCCGCCGCAAGGGCGGCATCATCGCCTGACTGGAAACGGAAGCCCGCTATGCGGCTCTCCGGTACCACCGGCGCCGTGAGCACGACGTCGGTGCCTGCCCCGAGGTCAGAAACGATGACGGGTCGTGCCATCGCCTGGGCCTCGAGGATGCCACGCTGAACGCCTTCCGGTTGTACGGCCGCCGAGACCACGACGGATGCCGCGGCGTATGCAGCGGGCATGTCGGCGACCGGCGCCGCCATGCGGATCACGTCCATTGTGCTCGTCGTCAGTACGAGATCCCACAACTCGCCGGTGTAGCGGGTGCGACCCCGATCTTCACCGACGAAGATGCACAAGAAATCCTTCAGGCCCATCTCCTTAAGCCGCTTGATCGCCTTGACGACAACATGGTGGCCTTTGCGTCGGAGAATACGGCCGGTGATCAGGATCACCTTGGTGTCGCGCTTGATGCCCCACGCAGCGCGCATCGTCTCCACGCGCTCGCGCGTGACGTTTTCGGGATCGAAGCGTTCGAGATCAATGCTGCATGGCACGACCGAAATCTTTTCCCACGGCGTACCGTAGCGATCATTAATCAGTTGCGCGATTTGCTCACTCGACGCGATGACATGGTCGCCGCGCGCCATGATGCTGTTGTAGCGTCGCTTGAAGATATTCTGTTCGCGGAATCCCTTGTACCAACTGGTTGCGAATGGAAGGCTGCAGAGGCGCGCGGCCATATACGCGCTCCAGGCTGCCGAGCGGCCGAGAGCATGAATTGCCGCGCACCGGCGCTCGCGCGCCAATCGCGTCAGAAGGAAGGCGCTGCGCAATATGATCACGGGATTGTTGCTCGAAACATCAAGCGGAACGAATTCACCGCCCGCCGCCGTCACATCGGCGACAAGACGACCCGCGCGCGACGCCACAATGGCATGATGACCGGCTTCCGACAGGATCCGCACCAGTTCGACCGCTCCGGCATCGGCGGCGCCGCCATCGAGCGTCGGCACGACAATGAGTACAGTGATCGGAGTGTGTGTGGCGGTGTCGGCGTGCGGAATGACGTCCGGGTGAGTGCTATCTGTCGACAGAGCGGACGCGGGCAAACTCGCCATCGATCGGTCCTCGAAATACCGGCGCCTTTCAAGCGCATGCGGGCAGTTTGACAATGCCGCATGCCAAAAGCGAGGTATAGACGCCACAAATGGCGTCGGCAACGGTTCACCCTTGCATAAACGGGTGTCTTGCGGCGACAACAAGGCCGGCCCACCCGGATGTCCGTCAAAGCGTTTATGAACGAAATTCGTCCGACCTCTTTCACGACTGGTTCTCCTGCCCGGTCCATTGCGGTGCGCATGCGCGAGGGCAAGAACCCGGGCCTGTTTTGGCTCGGCGGGTTGAAATCCGACATGAAGGGCACGAAAGCCCAAGCTCTTGACTATTGGGCAGAAACGGCGGGGCGCGCCTGTGTGCGCTTTGATTATTCCGGCCACGGCGAATCAAGTGGCCAGTTCACCGAAGGCACTATTGGCCAATGGCTGGAGGACAGTCTCGCGGTCTATGCGCACTTCGCCAGGGGGCCTCAGATTGTGATCGGCTCATCCATGGGTGGCTGGCTGGCGCTGCTGTTGGCGCGAGAACTGGCCGAACAAAAGGGCGCTGCACCCATAGCGGGCATGGTGCTGATTGCCCCCGCGGTCGACTTCACCGAGGAGCTGATGTGGAAACAGTTTTCAGAAACGACCAAAAGCGCGATCGAGCAAAAGGGCATCTGGCTGAGGCCCTCTGCATACGGCGAAGAGCCTTATCCGATCACCCGCGGGCTCATCGAAGATGGCCGCAAACATCTGTTGCTCGGCGGCCTGATCGAGACACGCTGCCCGGTCCATATCCTGCAGGGCGTGCAGGACCCCGATGTGCCGTGGCGGCATGCTGTCGAACTCGTATCGCGGTTTTCTCGCGATGACGTTGTGCTGACCCTGATCAAGGATGGCGATCATCGGCTCTCGCGGCCAGAAGACATCGAACGGTTGATCATGGCGGTGAAGGAATTCTAGCCAAGCGCCGCCGCCCATTCCTCCTGGACGGTTTTGTCCGGGTCGCGATGCTGCCGCGCAAGGGCCACAAAGTTTTCCCGCTGCAATAATCTCGACAGCGCCCACACCGCGGCGCCGCGTACCAGGGGTGACGCATCGTCGAGCAGGCGCACCGCTTCGTCCACAAGCGTCGCGTCACCCGAATTGCCGATTGCGATCAGCACATTTCTGACGAATCGGTCACGGCCGGTGCGTTTGATCGAGGTCTTGGAAAAAAGCGTGCGGAATTGTACGTCATCGAGACGGGCGAGATCGGCCAGCCGAGGCGCGCGCAATGCGTCGCGCGCGGCGAGCTTGGCTTCGCGTCCCTGGTTCGCGAATTTGTTCCATGGACAGACGGCGAGGCAGTCGTCGCAGCCGTAGACTCGGTTGCCGATCGCGGTTCGCAATTCGCGCGGAATCGGACCCTTGTGCTCAATGGTGAGATAGGAAATGCAGCGCCGGGCATCGAGCTTGTAGGGCGCGGGAAATGCCGCGGTTGGACAAATATCCAGGCACGCGCGGCAAGTTCCACAACTATCGGATTCGGACGAATCTGCAGGCAAGTCGAGCGTCGTGAAAATCGACCCGAGAAACAGCCAGGACCCAAACTGTCGAGAAACAAGATTTGTATGCTTGCCTTGCCAACCCAGGCCACCGCTTGCAGCAAGCGGCTTTTCCATGACTGCAGCCGTATCGACAAAAACCTTCACGTCGCCGCCGGCGTTAGCTGTCAGCCAGCGCGCCAACTCCTTCAGGCGCGTTTTGATCAGGTCGTGGTAGTCATCGCCTCGGGCATAGACCGAGATCGCTGCGCGGTCGCGCGCGCTCAAGATGGCCAACGGATCCGTGTCAGGCCCGTAGTTCATTCCGAGCATGACGATCGAGCGCACGTCCGGCCACAGCACCAAAGGCGACGCACGGCGTCCGGCGGTCGATGCCAGCCAGGTCATGTCGCCGTGCGCGCCATCGGCGAGGAAGCTTTCGAGCCGCGCTTTCAGTTCCGGCGCAGCGTCAGGTTTCGCAACGCCGAACGCATCGAACCCGCGCGCGCGTGCCTGTTCGGCGAGAGCAGACCTGATCGCGGCGGGTTCACTCAGAAGTCGAGGTCGGCGTATGTCTTTGACGGCGGGATGCCGGCCAGCGTGTCGGCCAGGAGCGTGCGAAACGACGGGCGCGATTTCACCCGCGCGTACCAGTTCCTTGTCGCTTCGTCTTCGTTCCACGGCACTTCGCCCAGGTAATCGGCGGCCGACAAATGTGCAGCTGCCGCAAGGTCCGCCAGACTTAATCGATCGCCGGCGAGCCAATCGCGCGTGCGCACCAGCCAACCGATATAGGACAGATGATAGCGGATATTGTGGCGTGCGGCGCGCAGCACATCGGTGTCGGGCGGGCCGCCTCCCTGTTCCTGCGTCATGTGACGCTTGAACGCTCGTTCAGTCACCAGTGGCCCGCTGACTTCCGCATGGAATTTGTTGTTGAACCAGTTCGCCAGCCTGCGGACTTCAACTCGCCGGCCGGGCTGCGGCGGCAGCAGCCGGTCCTCGTCGTTTTCTCCGCGATGAGTTTCCTCGATGAATTCGGCCACGATCGAGGCGCCCGGGACCGGCGGCTCGCCCTCGGTTACCAGCACCGGCAGTTCCGCGGCTGGATTGAGCAGCAGGAATTCCTCTCGCCGCTCCCAGAAGCGCTCCTCCACCAACCGCGCCGCAATGCCGTATTCGCCAAGGATCAGACGCACGTAGCGCGAATGCGGGCAGAGGGGGTGATGAAACAGTGTCAACATGGCTCACGGGTTCGCGGCGAGGCCCGCGCTCACGGGGGGAATCAACTTTGCACTATAGAAATCCGCGGCGGTGGTGCAAATCGTAATGAATTACCGCGTTTTTTCGTTGCCTCATCGGTGCCTTTGCGTCAAAAGCGCTGACCAGTCCCCGCGACAAGTGCGCGAAAATTCCCCGGAGCTGCTCATGCAATTGGATGCCACGATGGCGGCCACGTTTGGCCTGGGTGCGGCAAATGTTGACCTGATCAAGGCGGCCGTCCTCGGAATTGTCGAGGGTCTGACAGAATTTCTGCCGGTGTCGTCGACCGGCCACTTGCTGCTGATGGAGCACATGTTCGGCTGGGGTGACGATGCCTTCGGCAAATCGTTTGCGGTCCTGATTCAGCTCGGCGCCATTCTCGCACTGCTGACGATCTATTTCGGCAGGCTCTGGGCACTCGCCACGGAAATGTTCACGCAGTGGCCAGCGGCTCGATTTGTCATCGGTGTGCTGCTGGCATTCCTGCCTGCGGCTGTGGTCGGCGCGCTCGCGTATCACATCATCAAGTCTTACCTATTCGATGTACGCGTCGTGTGCGTGTCGCTCATTATCGGCGGTTTCGTCCTGCTGTGGGTCGACCGTATGAATCTGCAGGCGCGTTACCACGAAGCGACCGGCTTCCCTCTGCTGATGTATTTCGGCATTGGAGTCATCCAGTGCATCTCCATGATCCCGGGGGTATCTCGCGCGGGAGCAACCATTGTCGGTGCGATGCTGTTTGGAGCCGACCGCCGGTCGGCGGCAGAGTTCTCCTTTTGGCTGGCCATGCCGACGATGGTCGGAGCATTCGCTTACGAAGCGTACAAGAGCCGCGGAGAACTTGCTCTCGGGGGCAATGTCACCGTGATCGCGGTCGGCTTCGCGTTCTCATTCATCTTCGGATGGATCGTGGTCAAGACGTTCTTGCGCTACGTGCAGCGACACAGCTTCGCGCTATTCGCGTGGTGGCGAATCCTGGTGGGCGTGGCCGGACTCACGGCGCTGTATATTCTTTGAAATCAGGCCAGACGTTTGTGGAACTGGCCGGTTTTGCGAAAACGCCAGAGGTAAGACGGCACAATCGCTTCGATCGGGGCCGGGTCGATGCCGAGTCCTTGCAGCGTGCGCGCCTCCGACGTGGCGGCCTGCGACACGACATTGTCGCTTCGCAACAACTCGACCTGATCGGGGGTCAGTACCGGCTTCGGAAAGTGTTGCAAGAAGGTCGCCTGCATTCTGGCCATGAAGAACGGCAGAGACACCAGGAGCCGCTTGCGTTCGATCGTTGTGAGGACAAATTGCATGAGCTCCCTGAACGTACGCACATCAGGTCCGCCCAATTCGTAAACCGTGCCCGCCCGTGTTTTTCCATCAACGGCGTCGGCGATTGCGCTGGCAACATCGCCGACGAAGACGGGCTGAAAACGTGTGAGGCCGCCGCCGACCAGCGGCAGCGCCGGCGAAATGCGCGCCAGCGCGGCAAAGCGATTGAAGAAATCGTCCTCGGGACCAAACAGGATCGACGGCCGCATGATGGTGGTCGAGGGTTGCGCGGCGAGGACCAGATGTTCAGCGGTTGCCTTGGAGCGGCCGTATCCGCTGGACGAGTTCGCGTCGGCGCCGATCGCCGACACATGGACCATGCGCGCGCCATGGGCGTTCGCCGCCAGGGCCACCTGCTCGGCCCCGTAAGTATGGACCGCGTCGAAGCGTTGGCGGCCCCGTTCGAACAGGATGCCGACGAGATTGACCAGCACTTGCGCATCGCGGGCGGCCATTTCCACCGAAGGCGCGTGCCGCAGATTGGTCTGCACGGCATGGATCTGGCCAACTCGGCCGAGCGGTTGCAGGAAGCCGGCAAGCTCCGGACGTCGCACAGCGACACGGATGCGATAGTTGCGTTTGGCCAAGGCACGCACAACGTGCCGGCCAAGAAAGCCCGAGCCGCCATAGACAGTGATCAGGGTGTCATAGGGGCTGCGCGCGGTCATGCCGCTCTCGATCTTTTTGCCGGGCCGGGATCCTTCAAACCCGGCCAATACAGGATCGGTCAGGGGCTGTACAGGCCCAAACGCCCTTCATTGACAAGCCGGAAGCGGCTCCGTATCTGGTCCCGACAAGCCCAGGTGGCGGAATTGGTAGACGCACTAGTTTCAGGTACTAGCGGTGAAAGCCGTGGAGGTTCGAGTCCTCTCCTGGGCACCAACGTTCCGAGCCTTAGAACCTGAATGACCATTCGTCTGCACCGTGGTGATCTTCCGAACCTCTCCGCCTACAAAGGCGCAGTGGCGATCGACACTGAAGCCATGGGCCTTGACCCCAACCGCGATCGGCTTTGCGTCGTGCAACTGTCGCCCGGAGACGGATCCGCGGACGTTGTGCAGATCGGCGCGGGCCAGCGCAAGGCGCCCAATATCGAGCGGCTGCTCGCGGATAAATCGGTCCTCAAAATCTTTCATTTTGCCCGCTTCGACATGGGCCTTCTGGCCAAATCATTCGGCGTGATGGCTGCACCGGTCTATTGCACCAAGATCGCATCGCGTCTTGCACGCACTTATACCGACAAGCACGGGCTGAAGGATCTGGCGCGCGAAGTCCTCGGTGTCGACCTGTCAAAGCAGCAGCAACTGTCTGACTGGGGCGCCGATGCGCTCAGCGACGCGCAAGTATCATATGCGGCGACGGACGTCCTGCACCTGCATGCCCTGAAGGAAAAGCTGGATGCGATGCTTGCACGCGAAGGCCGTGCTGATTTGGCTGCGGCGTGTTTCCGCTTTTTGCCCGACCGGGCGCGGCTTGACCTCGCCGGCTGGGCGGCCGAAGACATTTTTTCGCATTCGTCGTAAGCTCCTGAGTTTACGCTGGTATTGGTTGGCGGCACACATTCGGCTGCCGTGTCGGGGCCATATTCGGACGGCATGTTGCGTTGGGGGCGTGAGGTGACTTCAACGATTATCTTTGGACAACAACGGACGCCAGGTTTGGCATGAGCCGCGTGATCACGGCCAGAAACGATCCAGACGCGACGCGCGCCTATTGGACGATGAGCCGGGGCGACGCCGATCGTGCGTTTCACGCTGCGCGTCGTCACAGCCGTGCGGTTCGCATCCTGCGCATCGCCGTTCCGGCGGGTGTGACGGTCGGGATCATCATCATTACGCTGATCACCTATCTCAATCCGTTGCGCATGCTCGCCAAGCTTCCAATCAATCTCGACAACCTCGTGGTGTCGGGAACCAAAGTCACCATGGAGGGGCCGCGCCTGAAAGGTTTCACGCACGATGCGCGCGCGTATGAACTGACAGCCGATACGGCTGCGCAGGACATGACCAAGCCGGATATCGTCGAGTTGCGCAACATCCGCGCCAAGGTGGAAATGCAGGACAAGAGTTCGATGGTGATGACGGCCCTGAGCGGCATTTATGATTCCAAGGGAGAGACCCTCAGGCTTGAGCAAAACATCCTGCTCAATTCGTCCACCGGCTATCAGGGGCGCCTGAGTGAAGCAATGGTCGACATTCGAAAAGGCAATGTCATCTCGGAGCATCCGGTCGAAGTAAAAATGCTGCAAGGGACGCTCAATGCCAACCGGCTGGATATTGTCGATTCCGGAGATCTCGTACGCTTTCACGGTGGAGTCGTTATGGACATGATGATGACTCAGCCGCCGCAGGCAAAATCGGACGCGCAATGATCGTGACGTTCAGATTGCGCTTTTTGTTGATGGTTGCCCTTGCACTGGTCATGCCCGGCGCGAGTCTCCGCGCGCAGCCGGGAGCATCGCAGGGAGCATCGCAGGGGGCATCGCAAGGCCCCCCGAATGCGTTGCAGGGGTTTTCGCAAAATCGCGATCAGCCCGTCCACATCGAAGCTGCGACATTGGAAGTCCGCGATAAGCAGAAGGAAGCAACCTTCAGCGGTGATGTGCGCGTGAAGCAGGGCGATACAGGCATGCGTTGCAAGTCACTGGTGGTGTTTTACGAGCAAGGCGGTGAAACTGGCGACAAGACCAAGACCATGCAGGCCGCCACCCCCGGTCCCGGAGGCGAGCAGCGCATCAAGCGGCTGGAAGCTCGCGGCGGCGTGGTTGTCACGCAAAAGGACCAGACGGCCACGGGCGAACTCGGCATCTTCGACATGAAAAGCAATATCGTCACCTTGACCGGAAATCCGGTGATCATGACGCAAGGCCAAAATGTATTGCGAGGGGATAGGCTGATCGTGGACATGACAAGCGGTGTGTCGCGGGTGGAATCAGGCAAGAACGGCCAGGGACGCGTCCAGGGATTGTTTCAGCCGGGCAGCGGCGGCCCCGATCTCAAGCCGGGTGGCAGCGGTGCGGCGCAGGGCCCGCGGCCGCCTACTCCCGTGCGGCCATTTTAGTTGAGCCGCAACGTGGTCGCGGCACGTCCGGCGCCCGTATCATCGGGAATCAGTTAATGTCGCAAGCCCGACAGCAGCGCGCGCTCGGGCGGCAGCATGATCCCGCAAGCGTGGTAGGGGTTTGCGGTAAGGATCATGCTTCAGCACATTGTCCCATGCGGCGTTTCATGCGCCGTTTCATGCGCCGTTCCATGCGCCGCGAGGTAGACCGGTGAACATCCTCTCGCTGTTTCGGCGCCGGCCAGCCCGAGGCCGCCGGGTTCTGACCCCGGCCGAAGCCCGCGCACAACAGGCTGCTGCATTGAATGCACAAGCGCGTCCGTTGCAGCAGGCGCACGGCGCCGCCCAAACGGCTCGCCCTCGCCGCGAGGGTGACGGACACCAGGCGGCGCGCCACGCATATCTCGCCGCACATGGCGTCGAGAAGAGTTTCGGCGGTCGCATGGTTGTGAAGGGCGTCACGCTCTATGTGCGGCGGGGTGAAGCGGTTGGGCTGCTTGGTCCAAACGGCGCGGGCAAGACCACGGTCTTTTATATGATCACCGGGCTGATCAACGCTGATCGCGGTCGCATCGAGCTCGATGGCTACGACGTCACAGCTTTGCCGATGTACCAGCGGGCCCGGCTTGGCATTGGCTATTTGCCGCAGGAGGCATCGATTTTCCGCGGTCTCAATGTCGAGGACAATATCCGCTCCGTGCTCGAGGTGGTTGAGCCGGACCGCCGCCGCCTTGAAGCCGATCTCAACGCGCTCCTCGAAGAGTTCAATATCGCCCGTGTCCGCAAGACGCCGACCATCGCGCTTTCCGGCGGTGAACGGCGGCGCGTGGAAATTGCGCGCGCACTGGCGACGCGACCCAGTTACATGCTTCTCGACGAGCCGTTTGCCGGCATTGATCCGATTGCCGTCGGCGATATCCAGGCCCTGGTTCGACATCTGACCAATCGTGGAATCGGCGTGCTTATTACCGACCACAATGTACGGGAGACGTTGGGCCTCACCGACCGCGCCTACATCATTTATTCGGGCGAGGTGCTGATGGAGGGTCGTGCCGACGACATCGTGAATAATCCGGACGTACGCCGCCTCTATCTGGGCGAAGAATTCCGACTGTAGGGCCGCCGCTTATTTCGCTAAGGCCGCCTAATTTTTGTGCATTCCCGCGCTGCTTAATCGCATACCGCACGAGCGGATGACCTGCTATATACAAGCAAGAATCAGACCAATTCTGCCGGAATTTTTATGGCGCTTTCGCAAAGACTGGAGTTTCGCCAGACCCAAGGGCTGGTGATGACCCCGCAGCTGATGCAGGCCATCAAGCTGCTCCAGCTGTCGAGTCTCGATCTGGCCGCTTACGTGGAAGGCGAGCTTGAACGCAATCCACTGCTTGAACGTCCGAACGACGACGACCCGCCTGTTCCGGGTGCCGAGGCCAGCGGTACGGCGCCCGAGCGGAGCGAGGATGGCCCCGCAACGGCAGACTGGATGGACGCCGATCTCGAAACCAGTCGCAGCTCCATGGAGCAGGGACTGGGAACCGAGCTGGAAAATGTCTTTCCCGATGACGGAGGGGAAAAAGCGTCAAGGTCTCCGGAGGTGCCACCACCGGCCTATTCGGAATGGTCGGGTGCAGGTTCGGCCGGCAACGGCGAAGACTACAATCTCGAGGCGTTCGTCTCGGCCGAGACGACGCTCGCCGGTCACCTCGCCGAACAAATGGCGCTGGCGATTTCCAGCCCGGCAGGCCGGATGATCGGCCAATATCTGATCGATATGGTGGACGAAGCCGGTTACCTCACCGGCGATCTCAACACGGTTGCGGAAAAACTCGGCGCAAGACTAACCGATGTCGAGCTCGTGCTTGCCGTCCTGCAAACTTTCGATCCGCTTGGCGTGTGCGCGCGCAACCTCACCGAGTGTCTCGGCATCCAGCTCAAGGAACGCGACCGCTTCGATCCCGCGATGCGAGTCCTGGTCGAGCACCTTGACCTTCTGGCAAAACGGGATCTTGCCGGCTTGCGACGTCTGTGTGGAGTCAATGATGAAGATCTCGCCGACATGATTGCCGAGATCCGCTCGCTCAATCCCAAACCGGGTTTGGCGTTCGGCTCAACCATGGTGCAGCCGATTGTTCCGGATGTGTTTGTACGCGCAGCGCCGGACGGGACCTGGCAGGTGGAGCTGAATTCCGACACTCTGCCGAAAGTTCTTCTCAATCAGCGTTACTACGCCAAGGTGGCGAAAACGAGTCGCAACGACAAGGACAAAGCTTATATCGCCGATTGCTTTCAGACGGCGACGTGGCTGGTGCGGGCGCTGGATCAACGCGCGAAGACGATTCTCAAGGTATCGAGTGAAATCGTGCGCCAGCAGGACGGCTTCTTCGTCAACGGCGTCCAATATTTGCGTCCGCTCAATCTCAAGACCGTCGCTGATGCTATCGGCATGCACGAGTCAACGGTTTCGCGTGTCACTGCCAATAAATATATGGCGACGAGTCGCGGAATTTTCGAGTTGAAATATTTCTTTACGTCGGCCATCGCGGCGGCCAACGGCGGCGAGGCGCATTCGGCGGAAGCAGTCCGTCATCGCATTCGCCAGCTGATTGAAGATGAGAGCGCTCAAGACGTTCTCTCGGACGACACGATCGTCGAGAAGCTGCGGGCCGCCGGGATCGAAATTGCCCGCCGTACGGTCGCCAAATACCGCGAGGCCATGCGCATACCGTCCTCGGTCCAGCGTCGCCGCGAGAAGCTGGCGGCCCGCGCGTGACGACCGGTATGACGCATTGACCTTCGGAACATATATGAGGTGAAATCTTTAGCGCGGACGGACCAACGGGCGGCGCCCGCCCATGGAGGCAGCCAATGCCTTTACGCGTTTCGGGACGAAATATCAGCGTCGGTGCGGCACTGCAGCGGAAAATTACCGATCGGGTCGAGGAAGCCGCTTCAAAATATTTCCGGGGTGGTTATTCGGGCCACGCCACCGTTGGCAAAGATGGGTTTGGCTTCCGGACCGAATGTGTACTGCATCTCGACTCAGGCGCATTGCTGGAAGCCGAAGGGATGGCCCCTGATGCCTATGACAGCGCTGAACAAGCCGCCATCCGTATCGAAAAGCGCCTGCGGCGCTATAAACGCCGCCGCAAAGACCATCAAGCGCGTCGCGGTGGCTGAAAATGCCAAAAAAGTGGCAATTCGGGCCAATTGCATTCTGAGCTCGCCCATTGACGGCGGGTCGGACCACTCTTATGGTCCGCCGCCTTCAACCCCCCCTTTGCAACTCGGCGCTGTCATTTCCGATCATTGGCCATGTCCATGACGCTCACCGATCTCGTCGCGCCGAACGCGGTGCTTCCGGCACTCAAGATTAACAACAAGAAGCAGGCGATTCAGGAACTGGCCGCTCGTGCCGCCGAACTCACCGGGCAAAACGAGAAGGCAATTTTGGAAATTCTGCTGCAACGCGAGAAACTCGGCTCAACAGCCGTCGGCAATGGCGTCGCTATCCCGCACGGCAAGCTGGCGAAGCTCGGCAGGCTGTTCGGGTTGTTTGCGCGGCTCCACAAGCCGATCGATTTCGAAGCGCTCGACAACCAGCCGGTCGATCTTATTTTCCTGCTGCTTGCGCCGGAAGCCGCCGGCGCAGACCATCTCAAGGCGCTGGCGCGCGTCGCGCGGCAATTGCGCGATCCGGAGATCGCACGACGCCTGCGCGAATCGAGCGACGCGGACGCACTCTACGCCGTGCTGGCGATGCCGCCGGCGAGCACCGCAGCGTAATTCAGCGAGTGGGTTTTGCGCAGGCCCCCGCCGTTGCGGGACAAGCGGAGAAAGCAGGGCTCTCCGCTCAGTCCCGCACAGGCGGGAATGCAGTCAATTTTTTGGGTGCCTAGTGCACGCTGACCGGTTCGAGTTCCTGACTCCACGCATTCGCGAGCGCAGCCTCACGTGTGTCAGTCAGCATGATCGGCGTGCCGTCTGCTGCATGCAGCGTGAATAGCTTGATGCCGGGCGCAATCTTTGGCGCCTCGGGAAACAAGCTGGCAACATCCTCGGAGCGAATTGTCCTGACATAGGCCAGGCGACCGTCACCGAGCTGAGCCAGCGCTTCTCGGGTAACTTGTTGAGTCGTGTTCGGTTCAGTCTGTTTGTCGTTGGTCATGGCCCTCGACTCCTTTCTGATTCAACGCTTGACGCGGTCGAGTCCTGCTTCACGAGTCCGTCATTCCTGCTCGTTGATCGAGATCGATTTCACGATCCGTTCCGGGTGTGGCCGGACGAGATCGATCGACAACAGGCCGTTTTTCAGGTCCGCGCCCATCACCTCCATGCCGTCTGCCAGCACAAAAGCGCGCTGGAACTGACGCGCGGCGATGCCGCGGTGGAGGTATTGGCGGGTCTTGTCGTCCTGTTGCCGCCCGCGGATCACCAACTGGCTTTCCTCGATGCTGACATCGAGCTGATCGCGAGTGAAACCTGCAACGGCCAGCGTGATACGCAACCGCTCAGGGTTCTGCCCATCGCGAGGCAGACGCTCGATGTTGTAGGGCGGGTAGCCGTCAGCCCCCTTGGCGACGCGGTCGAGCACGCGCTCGATCTCATCGAAACCCAGGAGGAACGGGCTGGACAGGGACGGAACTCGCGACATTGGTCTCAAAGCCCTCGCTTGAAGCGACTTTGACGGGGCCCCTTTCAGGCACCCCAACCGTCCGGCGACTGCCGGTCGGTCCCGACTAATATGGATAGGGCGGGTTAAAGGTTCAAGAACAAGGAGAATTACGGCCTAAACGGGCTATTGTTGGCCCCCCAACACAGGTTTTCATGGCCAAACCGATGTCGCTACCGCCGCTGACCGTCCGCGCTGTCCGTGGGACGCCGGTCGACGTTCCGCTCAATTTTGTGCTGGGCACCAGCGCGGATGCTATTCGCGTGGCGCCATTGCTGCTGATTGATCTGGAGACCGAGGAAGGCGTCACCGGGCGTGCTTACCTGTTCTGTTACCTGCGAGCGGCTGCGCCAGCGGTGATGAGTCTGCTCGGGGAGGTCGAACGGGTAGTCAAGGGCAGTGGGGTCAAGCCATCCGAACTTTGGGCGAAGCTGGCGCGCCGCTTCACGCTGATCGGCGTCCAGGGCATCGTCCGCATGGCCATGTCCGGCTTCGACGCGGCCTGCTGGGATGCGCTTGCGGTCGCATCGGGTGTACCCCTTGCGATCTTTCTCGGTGCCGAGCGTCGTCCGATTCCTGCCTACAATAGTTGTGGTCTCGGCCTGAGAGATGATCTTGGCGCGCTCGCGGACGAAGCCGAGAAACTGCTCGCCGGGGGCTTCCGCGCAATCAAGCTCCGTCTTGGCTACCCGACGGTTCAGGCAGATATGGCAGCGGTAAACGCGGTGCGAAAGCGCATCGGCGATGGCGTTGCGGTGATGGTCGACTATAACCAGGCACTCACTGTCGACGAAGCACTCGTTCGCGGCCGCGCACTTGATGGCGAGAGTATTTATTGGCTGGAGGAGCCGATCCGCCACGACGATTACGACGGTGCCGCGCGGCTCGCGCGCGAACTCAAAGTCCCGATCCAAATTGGAGAAAACTTTTCATTGCCAGCGGCGATGAGTGTCGCGCTTGAGCGGTGTGCCGCCGATTATGTGATGCCCGATCTTGAGCGCATTGGCGGTGTCAGCGGCTGGGGCCGGGCGGCGGAAGTTGCGCAGTCGCGTGGCATAAAAATGTCATCGCATCTATTTCCGGAAACGAGCGCGCATCTGCTCGCAGCCACGCCGACGTGTCATTACCTCGAATATGTCGATTGGGCGAACGTTTTGCTCGAAGAGCCGCTCCAGATCGCAGATGGTCACGCGATCGTGCCATCGCGTCCCGGCAACGGCATGGTTTGGGACAAGAACGCGGTAGAACGTTTTCGAATGCGCTGAGCTAGCGCAGCGGCAGCTTGAACAGCTTGATCGCGTTGTCGCGGCCGATTTTGGTGCGATCACTCTCGCTGATTGCCGCTCCGTCGAACCACTGCGCGCCTTCGCCAACGTCTTCGAATGGCCAATCAACCGAGAACATCACGCGATCGGCGCCCACCACGGTCATGGCGTTGGCGAGCGCGGGCGTGTCAAAGTTACCCGACGTGGTGAGATAAAAGTGCTTGCGGAAGTAGTGCGCCACGCTGTGCTTGGCGGGGTAATTGTGGGCGGCTTTCATCCAGCCGTTGCGATTGTCAATTCGCCAAAGATAGATGGGAATGCCCTCGCCAATATGGCCGAGAACGATCTTCAATCGCGGACATTCATCGAAAAGGCCGCTGCCGATCAGCCGCAGGGCGTGGACAGCTGTTTCTGCAGCAAAGGCCCAGTTCGGACCAAGCATCCAACTGTGCCCCTCGTAGAACTTCGTCCAGCTTGGCAGTGGGTTGCGCGGGTGCAGGTAGAACGGGACATCTAGCGCTTCGACTGCGCGCCAAAACGGCCGATAGTCCGGAAGGTCGTAGTACAGAACATTGTCGGGCGTCCCAGCCTGTGAAAATCCGTTCACAAGCGCTCCGACCATGCCAAGTTCCTTGACGCAGCGGGTAAGTTCGGCAACCGCGGCATCTGGATCTTGCATCGGGAGTGCGGCGAAAGCCGCAAAGCGGTTCGGTCGCTTGCGCACCTCGCCGGCCAGTACATCGTTTGCCTGCTTCGCGACCGCCACAGATTTTTTCAGGTCAGGAATCGCTTGAATCGCAGGAGCATTGAGCGACAGGATCATCATTTCGATCCCGTGCTTGTCCATTTCGCCCAGCCGCGTCTCCTGGATGTCGAGCAGGCGGTGGCTCAAATCTTTCCATACGTGCGAACCGAACACCTGCGAATCGCCGAGCGTCGGTTCGATGGCGAAGTGTTCCTCAAGCGCGATCTTGCCCTGCATGGTGGCTCCCCGTTTCGTGTTGCATCATGCAATGTTGTGGAGGGACTTGTCAGCACCGCAGCACGGGGAAACAAAAAGCCGCCTCGCGGCAAGATGATTTTTGGTTCAACGGCTTGCCGCCAAAATTGGTGGAGCCAGGGGGAGTCGAACCCCCGACCTCGTGAATGCCATTCACGCGCTCTCCCAACTGAGCTATGGCCCCAATCGCAAATCGAAAGCCGTCTTGGGAAACGGCGGGTGTGTCAGCTTTCTTCTTCTTTCTCGATCGATTCACCGATGATGTCGGTCACATCGGCGTCGCCTTCTTCCTGTTCCTCGATGAACGCGGCATCGTCCATGCTTTCGTCGCCAATCTCGACTTCTTCCTCTTCGCCTGCCTCGGCCTTCGCGTCGGCGGCCGCCGGCTTCTTGCCCTGCTGCTCGGCCTCGGCGTCCTCGAGCGAAACGAATTCCGCGTCTGCGGTCTCCGGCACAATGCTCTCGGTTGGGGCCACCGGCGCAGGCCGTGCGGCTGCCGCCGGTTCAGGTCGTGAGCGAGGAGGCGCCGGCGCTGCAATCGGTACAACTTTGCCCGTGTAGGGCGAAATCACCGGCGTCTTGTTGAGATCGTAAAATTTACGACCGGTATCGGGACAGACACGCTTGGTGCCGAGATCGGGTTTAGCCACAGTCGAGGTTCCTCGGGGACAGGTCGTTAAAATCGGTGCTTCACTTGGCTAGTTGCAGAGCGCCTGTCAATAGCGCTAGCCCGCTCCAAGGGCCCTTCCAAAAGCGGCGGGATGACGGCACGCGCGGCTGCGTGGTACGACGGCGCAGATTTTAAGGATACCACCCGGTGAACCCTGCCGAATTGACGCCGCTGACGGCCCGCCAGGGTGGCCCTATGCAGGGTCGTGCCCGTGTCCCGGGCGATAAATCGATTTCCCACCGCGCCTTGATCCTGGGGGCGCTGACGGTCGGCGAAACCACGGTCGGCGGGCTCCTGACAGGTGAGGACGTCTTGCATACCGCCGACGCTATGCGGTCACTCGGCGCACGGGTGGAGATTGCCGGCGAAAACACATGGCGCATTCACGGTGTCGGCGTTGGCGGGTTTGCAAAACCGGTGGGCACGCTCGATTTCGGCAATTCCGGCACCGGCTGCCGACTTGCGATCGGTGCCGTAGCCGGCGCACCCGTGACGGTGACTTTTGATGGCGATGAATCCCTGCGAAGTCGGCCGATGCAGCGCGTCCTCGACCCACTGAAAAAAATGGGTGCGCGCGTCGTTGAGGTGGCGGAGTCGGGACGACTGCCGTTGACGCTGCAAGGGGCTGCCGAGCCAATTCCAATCGTCTATGAGCCGCCGGTGGCATCCGCGCAGCTCAAGTCGGCGGTACTGCTGGCGGGGCTTGCAGCGCCGGGTGAAACGACTGTGATCGAAGCAGAGGCGACGCGCGATCACACGGAGCGATTGCTGAAGCATTTTGGCGCGAAGATCAGCAGCAAGCCGTTCGGCGAGCATGGGCGGCGTATTGTCCTGCAAGGTCAGCCCGAACTTGAGCCGGCGAATGTTTTGGTGCCGGCCGATCCTTCCTCGGCAGCATTTCCCCTGGTCGCCGCGCTTGTCGTGCCGGGTTCAGAGCTGATCCTCGATGCTGTGATGACAAACCCATTGCGTACCGGGTTGCTGACCACGTTGCGCGAGATGGGCGCCAGCATCGAAGCGCTGGAAAAGCGCGATGACGGCGGCGAAGAAGTTGCCGACCTGCGCGTGCGCGCGTCGGCGCTCAAGGGCATCGACGTGCCGGCAGAACGTGCGCCATCGATGATCGATGAATATCCAATCCTGGCGGTGGCCGCGTCTTTTGCGGAAGGGATCACACGGATGCGCGGCCTGAAAGAATTGCGCGTGAAGGAATCCGACCGCCTGGCCGCGACCGCCGACATGCTGCGCGCCAACGGGGTTGTCGTGGAGATTGAAGGTGACGACCTGATCGTTCAGGGTAAAGGCCGCCCTGCCGGTGGCGGTGAGGTAACGACGCACATGGATCACCGGATCGCGATGGCTGCGTTGGTCATGGGTCTGGGCGCCGGCAATCCGGTGCGCATCGATGATGGCGCGTTCATCGCCACCAGCTTCCCTGGCTTTGTCGAATTAATGCGTTCGATCGGTGCGGACCTCACATGATCGTTGCCATCGACGGACCGGCAGCGTCGGGCAAGGGAACGCTCGGCAAGCGGCTTGCCGCTCACTATGGTCTGCGCCATCTCGACACCGGTCTTATCTACCGCGCCGTCGCCAAGACTTTGATTGATGCGGGACGCGATCCAAACGACGTTGCGGCCGCGACAAGCGCCGCCGAGGCGCTCGACCCGTCGCGCTTCGACGAGGTCGCCCTCAAGGCCCACAGCATCAGTGAGGCGGCTTCGATCGTTTCAGCCATCCCGCAAGTACGGACCGCGCTACTCGCCTTCCAGCGCGAATTTGCTGCCAGGCCGCCGGGAGCCGTGCTCGATGGGCGCGATATCGGCACCGTCATCTGTCCCGATGCCGAGGTTAAGATCTACGTGACCGCGACGCCCGAGGTGCGGGCTCAGCGCCGCGCCGCCGAATACCAGGCGCAAGGCCGTCATATCGACGAGGCGGCCGTGCTGGCCGATATTCGCAAACGGGATCAACGCGACCAGAGCCGTGCGGCGGCCCCCCTGAAACAAGCTCCGGACGCGCACTTGCTCGATACGACACATTTGGATATAGACGCGGCCATCCGGGCCGCCATCGATATCGTCGAGGCCACCCGAGCGGGCCGAGGGCGTGGCTAACCGCCCCTCGTGTTGGAGGACAAAGCCCCGCTCGAGCCTTTGCGTAAAGCGCGCCTGACCGAACCATCGTTCCGAAAGCACGGTATTGAGCGCCGGCCATCCGGATTCCGGGGGGCTGCCGTTGGTCTGCGGGACCTTCGGCCCGCGCATTTGGAACGCCATTCCAACCCCCCGGCGCGCCGCAAACAGGAGACTCCATGGCCACCGTTACAGCACCCTCGCGTGAAGACTTCGCCAAACTGCTCGACGAAAGCTTTGGCGGCGGAAATCTTCAAGAAGGTTCCGTCATCAAGGGCAAAGTTGTCGGCATCGAAAAGGAATTCGCCGTCATCGACGTCGGTCTAAAGACCGAAGGACGCGTGGCCCTCCGGGAATTTACCGGGCCCGGGCGGCAGACCGGTCTCAAGCTCGGCGACGAGGTCGAAGTCTATCTTGAGCGCGTCGAGAATGCGCTCGGCGAGGCAGTACTCTCGCGCGACAAAGCGCGGCGGGAGGAAAGCTGGGGCAAGCTCGAGAAGGCCTTCAACAGCAGCGAGAAGGTTCAGGGCGTCATTTTCAACCAGGTCAAGGGCGGCTTCACGGTCGACCTCGACGGCGCTGTCGCGTTCTTGCCGCGATCGCAGGTGGATATCCGCCCGATCCGCGACGTCACCCCGCTGATGAATGTTCCGCAGCAGTTCCAGATCCTGAAGATGGATCGCCGCCGCGGCAACATCGTGGTCTCTCGCCGCACCGTTCTTGAAGAGACGCGTGCCGAACAGCGTCAGGAGCTTGTGCAGAATCTGGAAGAAGGTCAGGTCATCGACGGCGTTGTGAAGAACATCACGGACTACGGTGCCTTCGTCGATCTCGGTGGCATCGACGGACTATTGCACGTCACCGATATCGCATGGCGGCGCGTCAATCACCCGACCGAAGTGCTCAACATCGGCCAGCAGGTGAAGGTCAAGATCATCAAGATCAATCACGAGACGCACCGGATCTCGCTTGGCATGAAGCAGCTGCTTGACGATCCGTGGCAGGGCATCGAAGGCAAGTATCCGGTCGGCGCCCGTTTCAAGGGACGCGTCACCAACATCACGGACTACGGCGCCTTTGTGGAACTTGAGCCCGGCATCGAGGGCCTGATCCATGTGTCCGAAATGTCCTGGACGAAGAAGAATGTTCACCCGGGCAAGATCGTGTCGACCTCGCAGGAAGTCGAAGTGCAGATCCTCGAAGTCGATCCGGTGAAACGGCGTATTTCGCTGGGCCTCAAACAGACCATGCGCAATCCGTGGGAAGTGTTCGTCGAGAAACATCCGCCGGGTTCCACAGTCGAAGGCGAGGTGAAGAACAAGACGGAGTTTGGCCTCTTCCTCGGCCTCGATGGCGACGTGGACGGCATGGTCCACCTGTCCGACCTCGACTGGAAACGTCCGGGCGAGCAGGTGATCGAGGAATACAAGAAGGGTGACGTGGTCAAGGCCCAGGTCCTCGATGTCGATGTCGAGAAGGAACGTATTTCGCTCGGCGTCAAGCAGCTCGCCGGCGATCCGATGGAGTCTGCGGGCGATCTCAAGAAGGGGTCGGTGGTGACCTGTGAGGTGACCGAAGTGAAGGAGGCCGGCATCGATGTGAAGATCGTTGGTACCGAACTCGTCGCCTTTATCAAGCGCGCCGATCTAGCCCGCGAGCGCGGCGACCAGCGCCCTGAACGTTTCTCGGTCGGCCAGAAGGTGGACGCGCGGGTCACGCAATTCGACCGCAAGACCCACAAGGTCTCGGTCTCGATCAAGGCGCTGGAAGTCGCCGAGGAAAAAGAGGCGATTGCCCAGTATGGTACTGCTGATTCAGGCGCATCCCTCGGAGACATCCTGGGCGCGGCGCTCAAGCAGCGGGCGGGTGACAAGCCCGAAGCCGAAACCGAAAAGGCCGAGGAGTAAGCAGCTGGCGCC
Organism: Pseudolabrys sp.; assembly: GCA_036265125.1. Classification (GTDB taxonomy): domain Bacteria; phylum Pseudomonadota; class Alphaproteobacteria; order Rhizobiales; family Xanthobacteraceae; genus Pseudolabrys. Next base: position 118,372 of record DATAPP010000082.1, read on the forward strand.
TTATGGACGAACTTGGTTGCCCTCGGGGTTCGCCCCCCGGGGGTTTCTTTTTTGACATCGCCTTGTCAAAAGCGTTTGAGGTGATCGGGGACCTGAACCGATTTTCGGGTAGGATCACGTCCCAGAAAGAGGAACGAAGCCATGTCGCTCGATGCAGATGCCATCGTCGATCGCCGCCGGATGCGGCGCAAGCTTACGTTTTGGCGCGTCAGCGCGTTGGTGATCGCCTTGCTTGCGATCATTGGCACGGCGTTTGTGCTCGTGCCCGGCAGCCGGCTTATGCCGCAAGGCGCCTATATCGCCCGCATCCAGGTGCAGGGCCTGATCCGGGGCAATCAGGGTCGGGTCGAGGCGCTTGTTCGGCTCGGCAAGTCCCGCGCGCGTGCGGTGATCGTCCATATTGATAGTCCCGGCGGAACCACTGCCGGTTCCGAGCAGCTTTACGACGCCTTGCGTGAATTGCAGAGCAAGAAGCCCATGGTCGTTGTGGTCGACGGGCTCGCTGCTTCCGGCGCCTATATCGCTGCGCTTTCGGCCGAGCACATCGTGGCGCAGGAAACGTCGTTGGTCGGTTCGATTGGCGTCCTGTTTCAGTATCCAAATTTCACGGACGTACTGAAGACGATCGGCATCAAGGTCGAAGAGGTGAAATCCTCGCCGCTGAAGGCCGCGCCCAACGGTTTCGAGCCGACCAGCCCGGAAGCGCGTGCCGCCATCGAGGCGGTCGTGCTCGACTCATATGCCTGGTTTAAAGGCCTGGTCAAAGATCGCCGCAAAATGGACGACCAGCTGCTCGCGCAAGTGTCGGACGGGCGGGTGTTTACCGGGCGACAGGCGGTCAGTCTCAAGCTCGTTGACGGCCTCGGCAACGAGAAGGCTGCATTGGACTGGCTGGAAAAGGAAAAGAAAGTGCCGGCCAGCACGCCAGTGCGCGATTATTCGCTGCAACCGCGCTTCAGCGAGCTGTCTTTCCTTCACGTGGCCGCTTGGACCTTCGAGGCCGTGGGACTGAACGTCATTGCGCACCGCATCGAGGAATGGGGTGCCGTGCAGGCGGTGGAGCGACTCAACCTTGACGGTCTCCTGGCGCTTTGGCACCCTCCGACGTCCAACTGATGGGGGTAGCCGTGCCGATGATCAAGTCAGAACTCGTCCAGCGCATTGCGTCCCAGAACCCACATCTTTATCAGCGCGACGTTGAGAACATCGTCAACGCGATCCTTGGTGAGATCACCAGTGCGATGGCCAAGGGCGATCGCGTCGAGCTGCGCGGCTTTGGTGCCTTTTCGGTCAAGCACAGGCCAGCCCGTACCGGCCGCAATCCACGCACGGGCGCTCATGTTGCCGTCGACGAAAAGTCGGTGCCGTTCTTCAAGACCGGCAAGGAAATGCGTGAGCGGCTCAACAGGCCAGGCGCGATCTAGGGCTTCTGGTTTCTGCTACCGCCAAAATGCTATGGTCTGGCCGGGTTCGTCCCGGCCATCGCTTTTTGGACAGAGGCCGCTAACGGTGCTCCGCAGAATCGTCACGATGCTGATCGTGGTTCCGCTTGCGGTAGTCATTATCGCCTTCGCGGTGGCCAACCGGCAGTCGGTGACGGTTTCATTCGATCCGTTCTCTGCAACAAGCCCGGCTTATGCAACGACCCTGCCGTTGTTCGCGCTGATTTTCGTGCTCCTCATCCTTGGCGTGCTGGTCGGTGGGATTGCGGCCTGGATCGGCCAGACCAGGTGGCGACGAACAGCCCGCAAGCTCGACGGGGAGGTCCGTGTCCTGCACCAGGAGCTGGATGCCATCCGGCGCCGTTTTGCACCTGAATCACCTCCGGCTGCTGAACCGGCTCCATACACGGTCATCCCGCCTCCAATTCCTTAACTCAGCCCTGCGGTTCCGCTTTGCGGCCAAATGGAGAAGGCGCTAGAACGCGCCTCACAATGCCACTGTCGATCAAAATTTGCGGCCTCAAGACCCCGCAAGCGCTTGATGTAGCGCTTGATTCCGGGGCCGATCTGGTCGGTTTCGTGTTCTTCCCGCCGAGCCCGCGTCATCTCGGATTGGAGGCTGCGCGGACGCTCGGCCAGCGCGTTCAGGGCCGCGCCGGCAAGGTTGCACTTACGGTGGATGCCAACGACGACACGCTGCTCGACATCATCGCTGCGCTCAAGCCCGATATGCTGCAGCTGCACGGCAGCGAAACTCCGGACCGCGTGGTGGCGGTGCGCACGCGTTTCGGCCTGCCGGTCATGAAGGCATTGCCAATCGCGGAGCGGAAGGATTTGTCCCCAGTCCGCCAATATGCACAGTTCGTCGATCGGCTGATCTTCGACGCGCGTGCGCCCAAAGAGGCGACCCGGCCCGGCGGTCTGGGCAAGCCCTTCGACTGGACGCTTCTCAAAGACATCAAGGCTGGCGTTCCGTTCATGCTCTCCGGCGGGCTTGACGCGGACAACGTCGTGGAAGCGCTGCGCACGACACGTGCGCCGGGCGTGGATGTATCTTCGGGTGTCGAACGCACGCCAGGTGAAAAGGATCCGGACAAGATCCGCGCGTTCATCCGGGCTGCGCGGATGGCCGAGGCTGAGCTTTTTTCACCGCCTCTCCAGCTGGGAGAGACATCGATCGTGCGTTCGGTCAAATAAGGGCTGGTCGCATGACGGTTCAGCAGCCCAATACATTTCGCAACGGCCCCGACGAACACGGATGTTTCGGCATCTACGGTGGCCGGTTTGTTGCCGAGACGCTGATGCCCTTGATCCTCGACCTGGAGAAAGCCTACGCGCAGGCCAAGGCCGATCCAAAATTCCAGAAGGAAATGGACGGCCATCTGGCAACATACGTAGGGCGCCCGTCGCCGCTCTATTTCGCCGATCGGCTCACGCAACATTGCGGCGGCGCCAAAATCTATTTCAAGCGCGAAGAACTCAATCACACCGGTGCGCACAAAGTGAACAACGTGCTCGGCCAGATCATGCTGGCCCTGCGCATGGGCAAGACGCGGATCATTGCCGAAACCGGCGCTGGTATGCACGGCGTTGCAACCGCTACTTTGTGCGCCAAGTTCGGCTTGCCCTGTATCGTTTACATGGGCGCGGTTGACGTTGAGCGGCAAAAACCGAATGTGCTGCGGATGAAAATACTTGGCGCGGAAGTGCGTCCGGTTGTATCCGGCGCGCGCACGCTCAAGGATGCCATGAACGAGGCACTTCGCGACTGGGTGACCAACGTCAGCGATACGTTCTACTGCATCGGGACTGTCGCGGGTCCGCATCCGTATCCGGCAATGGTGCGCGATTTCCAGTCGATCATTGGACGCGAAACGCGTGAGCAGATTCAGGCCACTGAAGGCCGGCTTCCCGATTCGCTGATTGCCTGCATCGGCGGCGGGTCCAATGCCATGGGCTTGTTCCATCCGTTCCTCGATGAGCGCGCGATCGAGATCTATGGCGTCGAAGCAGCCGGCCACGGGTTGAACAGCGGCAAGCACGCTGCCTCGATTGCCGGCGGCCGGCCGGGCGTCCTGCATGGCAACCGGACATATTTACTGATGGACGATGACGGACAGATCGAGGAAGCACACTCGATCTCCGCCGGGCTTGATTATCCCGGCATCGGTCCGGAGCACGCTTGGCTCAATGATATGGGCCGCGTAAAATTCCTTTCAGCAACCGACGACGAAGCGGTCGCGGCATTCCAGCTGTGCAGCAAACTGGAAGGCATCATCCCGGCACTGGAATCGGCGCATGCTTTGGCCAAGGTGCCGGAGATTGCGGTAAAGAAACCGAAAGATCACCTGATGGTGGTCAACCTTTCAGGCCGGGGCGACAAGGACCTGGCGTCGGTTGAAGCCTTTCTCGGCAGCAACAAACAATGAGCACGCGAATCGAGAAGCGTTTCGCCGCTCTGAAGGAAGAGCGCCGCGCAGCGCTGGTGACCTTCACCATGGCGGGCGATCCCGATTACGATACCGCGCTCGCCATTGCCAAAGCCTTGCCGAAGGCGGGAGCCGATATCATCGAGCTCGGCATGCCCTTCACCGACCCTATGGCAGACGGCCCCGCCATCCAGGCCGCCGGCTTGCGCGCGCTCAAGTCCGGTCAGCGCATGACCAAAACATTGGCGATGGTGCGCGAATTCCGCAAGGAAGACAGTGAAACGCCGATCGTCCTGATGGGCTACTACAATCCGATCTTTATCTACGGCAGCGACCGCTTTCTGTCTGATGCCAAGGCGGCCGGCGTCGACGGTCTCATCGTCGTGGACCTGCCGCCGGAGGAGGACGACGAGCTTTGCCTGCCCGCATTGAAAGCGGGACTTAACTTCATCCGGCTGGCAACGCCCACCACCGACGATAAGCGTCTGCCTACGGTCCTCACCAACACCTCAGGCTTTGTCTATTACGTTTCGATAACGGGTATCACCGGTGCGGCTGCTCCGGATACCACCAGGGTCGCTACTGCGGTTGCGCGCATCAAGCGCCACACCGGACTTCCGGTAGCGGTCGGATTCGGCGTACGCACGGCGGAACAGGCGCGTGCCATTGCCGAAGGTGCTGATGGCGTGGTGGTCGGCTCGGCACTGGTGGACGCGCTGCGGAATAGTCTCGACAAAAGCGGGAAGGCGTCCCCCGGGACGGTCAAAGCAGTCACCGATCTGGTCGCTTCGCTGGCGCAAGGTATGCGTTCTGCCCGCCGCGTGGCGGCGATGTGAACATTCGGACCCATCGGCGGTTATAATTTTGCCGAATCGGACCTATATAGACGAACCATGAACTGGATCTCCAACGTCGTCCGGCCGAAGATCCGCAGCTTCTTACGCCGCGAGACGCCGGAAAATCTCTGGATCAAATGTCCGGAAACCGGGCAGCTTGTTTTTTACAAGGACGTTGAGGCCAACCAGTTCGTCATTCCAAGCTCGAACTATCACATGCGTATCAGTGCTCCGCAGCGGCTGAAGGCCATGTTCGACAGCGGTGAGTTTGAAGATATCGTCCTGCCGGAGGTGCCGCTCGATCCGCTCAAGTTTCGCGATGAGCGCCGCTACGCCGACCGCCTCAAGGACGCCCGCACCAGATCGGGATTGCAGGACGCGGTGAAGCTCGGCATCGGACGGCTGGAAGGCCAGATGGTCACGATCGCCGTCCAGGATTTCGACTTCATGGGCGGCTCGCTTGGCATGGCGGCGGGTGAGGCGGTGATCACCGGCCTCGAGACTGCGGTGCGCCGGCAGACACCATTCATCATGTTCGCGGCGTCCGGCGGTGCGCGCATGCAGGAAGGGATACTCTCCCTGATGCAGCTCCCGCGTACGACGGTCGGTGTGCAGATGCTGCGCGAAGCGCGCAAGCCATACATCGTTGTGCTAACCAATCCGACCACCGGCGGCGTCACCGCCTCTTACGCAATGCTCGGTGACGTGCAGATCGCCGAGCCTGGCGCGCTGATAGGTTTCGCTGGTCCGCGCGTGATTGAGCAGACCATCCGTGAGAAATTGCCGGAAGGCTTCCAACGCGCGGAATATCTCTCGGAGCACGGCATGGTCGACATGGTGGTGCACCGGCACAAATTGCGCGCAACCCTTGCAGAATTGTGCCGGCTGCTGACCCGGACGCCGGCGCCCACTGGCCAGCAGCAATTGCCGGTTCCTGCGCATGCGTGACGCCTGACGGCGCTACGCGCTATACCCATCCCCTCATCCTGAGGTGCTTTCGCTTAGCGAAAACTTCGCAGGGTGAATTGGCCGTGGCTTTGCAAGTCAGGAGGACGGCAAGAGGCATTCATGAGTTCAGTTGATTCCATCGTCGCGCGTTTGACAGCGCTGCATCCCAAGCGCATCGACCTGTCGCTTGAGCGCCTGCAGCGTCTTCTTGCGGCGCTTGATCATCCCGAAAAAAAATTGCCCCCGGTCATTCATGTTGCCGGCACAAACGGCAAAGGCTCAACGGTCGCCTTCCTGCGCGCGATTCTTGAGGCCGCGGGACAGCGCGTGCATGCCTACACGTCGCCTCACCTGGTCCGGTTCAACGAGCGCTTTCGGATCGGTGGACCAGGTGGAAGCAAGCTGGTTTCGGACGAAGAACTCGTCGCGACGATGGAGGAATGCGAACGCGCGAACGCCGGCGGGAGCATCACGGTATTTGAGATTACGACCGCAGTTGGTCTTATGCTGTTCGCGCGTCATCCTGCGGATGTGTTGCTGTTGGAGGTTGGTCTTGGTGGCCGGCTCGACGCAACGAACGTGGTCGACAACCCGGTGGCCACGATCATCACGCGTATTTCGATCGATCACACCGATTTTCTTGGCAATTCACTCGACAAGATTGCGGCTGAAAAAGCCGGCATACTCAAACGCGGTGTGCCGGCGATTATTGCCTCGCAACCGCGAGACGCATTGACGGTGATCGAGCGCCAGGCTGCCAGGCTCGGCGTGCCGCTGAAGGTCGCCGGCGAGAACTGGACGGCGACCGAAGAGCGGGGACGTCTGGTCTATCAGGATGAAGCGGGTTTGCTCGATTTGCCGCCGCCAAAGCTCTACGGCCGGCATCAGTTCGAGAACGCTGGACTGGCGATCGCCGCATTGCGTGCCATCAAAAAATTTGCAATCCCGCCGGCCGCGTACGACGCCGGCATGGTCAAGGCCGAGTGGCCGGCAAGATTGCATCGGCTGGGACAGGGCCGGCTGGTCGATCTGGCACCTGCCGGCAGTGAATTGTGGCTCGATGGCGGGCACAATCCGGACGGCGGCCGCGCGATTGCGGCGGCGCTCGCCGACTTGGAAGAACGCGTGTCGCGGCCGCTTGTGTTGATCGTGGGAATGCTGGCAAGCAAGGATTGTGAAGGCTTCTTGAGCAATTTTGCCGGGCTCGCCCGCCGGATGATTGCGGTACCGATACCTGGGGTCGAGACGGGGCTGAGCGCCACAACGATAGCCGACACCGCACGCGCGATCGGTCTCTCGGCAACAACGCGCGACAGCCTGACCGATGCGCTTGACGCTGCGCGCAAGCTCGATCTCGATCCGCCGCCACGTATTCTGATTACAGGTTCGCTTTATCTGGCCGGCGAGGTGCTGCGCGAGAATGGCACGCTGCCGCAGTAGCCGTTTACTTCAGCAACCTCATCAAATTCGCTTTCTTTTGCCGCAGCTGAACCATCGTGCATTGCCGGGGCGTCTTGTCCGGCCGCCACCGCAAAAGGCGCGTGCCATGGCGGAATCGTCCCCCACTGAAATGATCGTAACAAACCTCGACCACCAATTTCGGCTTTAAGGGTTGCCATTGCGCGGAGCGCTTCGTCGACCAGCGGCTTGGCCCGCCGGGCTTGTCACCGGTAAATCCAGGCGGCGCGATCAGCTTTTCGAGCCTCCTCGTGAGCGCTTTTTTCTCTTCGCTACTAAGCGACGAGGTGAAACCAATGTGATTAAGCAAGCCGCGGTCGTCGTAGAGCCCAAGCAGCAGCGAGCCAACGGTCTTCTTGCCTTCGTTATAGCGAAAGCCGCCAACCACACAGTCGGCTGACCGGAAGTTCTTGATCTTCTGCATTCCGTGGCGGGTTCCGGATTCATATGGCAGATCGCGGCGCTTGGCGATGATGCCGTCGAGTGTCGCCCCGACCTGACTGAGCCATTTCTTCGCGTCAGTGATTCGGGTGGTTGCTGGAGAGAGCCGGATCGACTTGTGTCCACGGAGATATTTGTGCGCAAAGCCTTCGAGTAGTTTGCGCCGGGCCGCGAGCGGTTCCTTCGCGAGTATTTCGCTATCGGCCAACAACAAATCAAAAACGATCAGCAGCGCGGGCGTTTCGGCTGCGAGGCGTTGCACACGGCTCGCCGCCGGATGAATGCGCTGTAAAAGATCGTCGAAAGAAAATGCCTGTCCGTGCGGCACGACAATTTCGCCATCAAGCACAAAGCGTTTGGGTTTGAGCGCGGCAACCGCCGCAACCAGTTCGGGGAAATATCGGGTGAGCGATCGGCCGGACTTTGATTGCAGATCGACCCTGGCGCCATCACGAAAAATGAGACAACGGAAGCCATCCCATTTCGGTTCGTATTGCCAGTCTATACCCTCCGGGATTTCGTCCACGGACAAGGCTTCCATCGGCGGGAAAGGTTGGCGCAGGGCGAGTATCATCGCATCGCTAACGCAAAACGGCCGGCTTTGAGCCGGCCGTTTGTAAAACTTTTATGGGCAACTCAAACCGCGCCGCTGATCCATTGGTGCAACTTCTGCTTTGGTGCGGCACCGACCTGGCGCGAGGCGATCTCGCCATTCTTGAACAGCATCAACGTGGGAATCGACATAATGCCGTATTTGGCGGCGGTATTCGGATTCTCGTCGACGTTGAGCTTGAGGATCTTGACCTTGTTGCCGAGCTGGCCGGCGATTTCTTCCAGAGCCGGCGCGATCATGCGGCAGGGGCCACACCATTCCGCCCAAAAATCCACGACCACCGGTTCGGCAGATTTCAAAACATCCGATTCAAAACTAGCGTCCGACACCTTGCCGACCGTCATGGCAGCTACCTCATGTTTCTGAGCGGGGAGAATCGCTCCCCAAAAAAATGCGAGCTCAGGAAGCTATGAATGCAGTCCGGCACCGTCAAGGCACTCTCGCAGCGACGTGATCGGCCAAAGCCTTGTTCAGCACCTCCGCAGAAAGCTCCATCAGATCAGGGACTTCGGTCCAGATGAGCGCGGCTCGCACCGGCCTATCGGGGTACAGTTTCGTAAGCACGGCACGGTAGAGCGCAAGCTGGCGCACGTAAGACGGCGGTACCTCTTCGATTCGGCGTGGTGGAGGGCGGTTGGTCTTGAAATCGCCTATCAGTACGGCGCCTTGCGTGACCGACAGGCGATCGACCTGGCCCGCGATGGGCACCATTTCGCCACCCAGGTCGAGCATTCCAACGATGGGAACTTCGGCGCGGCTGCCGGCGGCGAAGAGTTCATGAAAACCAGCATCGTCGAGTACGCGTATCACCTGCTCGCCCAGTCTGGCGCGCTCCTCAGCCGGGAGTTTGCCGCCGGCTCGGACGAGATAATCGTCGGCCACCTTCCGGCGGCGCGCGGCGGGGATATCCGGAAGCGATTGCAGCAGCCGGTGAACCAGCGAGCCGCGTAACAGTGCCAATTCGCGGTCGCCACCGCCGGTGACATGGCGCGGCTCGTCGTCAGCCGTATCGGATGGCCGCAGGATCGTCGCGGTCGGCGGCGAAGGCGGCGTATTCGTTGTGAGCCATGACGGGAGCGCGATTTGTTTCTCTGCCGCGCGAGGGCCGTCATCAGGCACGGTCCCATCGCCCTTGCGGAAACGCCAGATCCTGCCGTCGTCGTCGCTGGCTTCCTCGGAGAGCGGCTGAAGCGCGCTCAGCACGAGGTCGTGCCAGCAGCCGCCCGGCGCCTTGTTGACACCCTTGGCGCCACAAATAATCAAGCGGTCCTCGGCGCGCGTCAGCCCGACATACAAAAGACGGCGATATTCGTCGCGCGTCGCATCGAGCGATCGCCTGCGTGCTTCCGCCATCGGGCCCGCATCTTTGTCCCTGGCGACACCCCAGATCAAAGCGGTCGCACCTGGCGGCGCGTTGGCGATCGGCGCGGTCAGCAGACGCGGCGGATGCGCTCCTTCCGGCCGTGTTGTCGTGTGGTCGATGAGAATGACATTTTTCGCTTCGAGTCCCTTGGCGCCATGCACCGTCATCACGCGCACTTCATCCCGCGCCATTTCCATGTCGCGCTTTACTTCGCTTTGCGCCACGCGAATCCAGTTGATGAAGCCCTGCAGTGAAGGCGTTTCGCGCTGCTCGTAGGACAGGGCCAGACTGAGAAATTCATCGAGCGGGTCGGAGGCCTCGGTGCCGAGCCGGGCCAAAATCCTGGCGCGGCCCTGGCCCGCGCCGAGCACATGGGCGTAAAACGCAAACGGCGACAATGCGCGCGCCTTTTGCGCCATTGCGTCGAGTGCCGATGAGGCCGCGCCAAACGCGGCATCTTCATCGACCCTGGCGCGCAGAACCGACCGCAACGATCCCTTGCGCTGGTAAGCGAGCTTGTAAAGCTTCTCGTCATCGAAACCGAACAGCGGGCTTTTTAGAACGGTCGCCAGCGCGAGGTCGTCGTCCGGCAGTAGCAGCGCGTCGCCGAGCACCAGCAAGTCCATGATGGCAATGTGTTCGGTCAGCACGAGCCGGTCGGCGCCCGCGACTTCGATCTGCGCCTGCTTGAGCGCGCGGATGACCGCCTCGAACATCGGGCCGCGCTGGCGCACCAGGATCAGCACCTCGCGCGGCCGCGTGCCTCTCTCGATCCAGCTCTTCACGGTGCGCGCGATCTTGGCCGCCAGCTTGACCGATGGGCTCATCTCGCTAGTGGTGTCGAACGGCGCGTCCCAGCCTTCCTTGCTGGTGTCTTTCTCGTCGAGACCGATCAGCTCCCAGATTTCCACCTCGCCGGGCACCGCGTCCGGCAAGGCCTGATGCACGGTCCATGTTGGATCGGCGGTAAGCCCCTGAAATGCCGCCTGCTGCTTAAACACAGCATCGACGGCGTTGAGCACGCCGACCGCAGACCGGAATGAAAAATCGAGCTTCTCGATCGTGAACGCGACGTCACTCGTCTCGTGCAGCGCACGGAAGTGTTCGCGCATTTCAGCTAACTTGTGAGGCACCGCGCCCTGAAACGAGAAGATTGATTGCTTTTCGTCGCCGACCGCAAACAAGGTTCGCCGCACATTCTCGCGCGCGCCGCCGGGCAGGAATTCCGCGACCAGAATCTTGATGATTTCCCACTGCTTGGCGCTCGTATCCTGCGCCTCATCGACCAGCACGTGATTGATGCCGAGGTCGAGCTTGTAGAGCACCCAGGCGGCTGCGGTGCTTTTGGCTGAGGCGTCGCGAAGCAGCATCAGCGTCTTGTCGATCAGATCCTCGTAGTCGAGCAGGCCGCGGCGGTCCTTTTCGGCCTGATAGCGCTCGATGACCGCGGCGGCGACCGTGATCAGGGCCGCGCTGCGGTCGCGCGCCAGCAGCGCGAATTCGCGTGCAAGCAAACGGCATACACGCTCTTTTTCGGCGTTGAGACGCTCCGCCCATTGCGGATTGGCCTCGGCAAGCTTCCGTGTCAGGACGTTGGCGCGGCCCTTGCGCTCGCCGGTACAAAATAAGTCAAGGTAGTTTTCGAGCCGTTCGGGTCCGGTGGAGCGCAGCGCGGCAGACAATGAGTCGGCGCGCTCCTTGTCATTGTTAGAACCGTCACAAAAGACCTTGATCAGCGCGGGCCATTCGCTCTCGGGAATGGACGAGCCGGAAAAATATTCCGTCTGCACCGCGGTCAGGCTGTCGCCTGTTGCAAGCCCGAAAGTCCGGGTCAATTCGTCGATCGCCTGCCGGACACTTCCGGCGCGACCGGTCCACTCCGTGATCAGGTCGCGCTTGCCGATCGTCTCCGCGATCACCTCCTTGAACGTGAGGTCGGCCGCGGCTGCAATGGCTGCCGCCAGCGCCTTGCCAAGTGCACCGTCGGGCTCGGTGGCGCCCTCCAGCAGCACCTCCAGCGTCAATTCATTGAGCAGCTGTGCGGTTGCGGTCTCGTCGAGCACCTCGAAACGCGCGGCTACGTCGGCTTCGAACGGAAACTGGTGCAACAGTCGCGTACAGAAAGCATGAATGGTCTGTACCTTCAGGCCACCCGGGGTCTCCAGCGCGTTGGCGAACAGGCGCCGCGCAATGGCGCGCTGCGTTGCATCGGCTGTCTTGCCGGTGACAAGCCTGATGTTCTCATCGAGTGCGGCGTCGTCGAGCGCAGTCCATTTTGCCAGTGTGTCGAACACACGGGTCGCCATGGTGGCGGCGGCGGCCTTGGTGAAGGTGATGCAGAGGATCTTCGCAGGGTCTTCGCCGCGCAGCAGCAGGTTGATCACTCGCTGCACCAGCACATGCGTCTTGCCGGAGCCGGCATTGGCGGACACAAAAACCGAGCGCTCGGGATCGGCAGCCGCAGTCTGACGGGCCTTGGCGGCGTCCGGAATCTGGCGGGCAATACTCACCACTCGTCCTCACTTTCGCCGCCGGAAGCGGCCCACTCCTTGACGCGCGCGAGGTGGTCGTAATCGCCGTAGTGCTTTTTCCACATCGGGTGGACGAGCGAACGGTAAGGTTCGCCGTCGACAAGAAACTTTTGCGCGATGCCGGTGAGTCTCTGCAATGCAATGTCGCCACAGCTATCGGGTGTGCCGTCGCTGATCCTGATGGTCTTGCGTTCGCCCGGCGGCTCGCCGCCTTTCAGCCGCACGTAGCCGATTTCGGATACCGAGCCGCCGGGAATCCCCGGAAAACCACCCTTGCGCAGGATGGCCGTTTCCAGCGTGAGTTGCGGCGCGAGTCCGCTGCGGACCTGCGGCTCGGTCGGCGGTTGCCCGGTCTTGTAGTCGAGAATGGCGTAGCTGCCGTCGGCGCGCCGTTCGATGCGGTCGGCGCGCGCCTTGAGAACGAATTCGGCGTTGCCAAGCGGGATCGCATGTTGTCCTGACAGTTCGGCAAAGATTTTGGTCGCGCCGGCGCGCCGCTCGCGTTCCCAGCCAGCGAACCAGTCCGCGATGCGCAGGAAGCGCGTCCACCAGAACGCGCGGGCTTCCTCGTAGTCTTCCAGCGGTGCGAAATGTTTCTTGCCGAGCACGACAAGCTCGCCGGCGACATCCGCCGGCAAGGCATCGGCGAACGTCTTTGTGAATTCGCCGATCGCTTCATGAATGAAGGTGCCACGGTCGGCGGCGCCGGGCGGCGTGTCGATCGCCTCGAGCGGGAACAGCCGCAGCACATGTTTGGCGTAGATTGTGTAGGGGTCACGCAGCCAGTTTTCGATGTCGGTGACGCTCAATTGCGCGGGCCGCGCTTCCGGCGGTGGGGCGGGCTGCGGCCGCGGGGCAGGCGAGATCCTGGCGGGATGGTCGAGAGCGCGTGCGTAATCCGCATAGATTGCGCCACGCGCCAGCGCTTCTTTCCAGCGGGCTTCGCCGGCGACCGCCGCCAGCCGCTGAATGAAGCGGGATCTCACCATCGGTGCGCCCGCCTGCTTGGCCGCGCGCGTGAGAAAGACCTCGGCGGCGCCCAGCCCTTGGGTGAAATCGTGCGCCGAAAGGCCGACGCGCAACTCCGGCAAATTGAGACCGAGTTCGAGCCGCATCGGACGGCTCAACCACGGATCGCTGCGGGTATCGGGCGGCCAGGTGCCTTCGTTGAGGCCGCCGAGCACGAGCCGGTC